>NZ_JAHHIU010000063.1 GCF_024539815.1 Streptomyces hayashii | reverse complement strand
GCCCGGTGAGGTTCTGATGACCACCCGCCCGTCGTTCACGCCGTCTGCCGCTGCTCGCCACTCCACGGCCGCCGCAGAAGCGAAGGCAGAGGAGGGGCGGCAACTCCGATCTGCCCCGGTGACTCTGCCTGCGGCGGGCGGGTCCCCCGCCACCCGTACGTCGTTCACGTCGCCCGCCGCCGATGACAGGACCGGTGCTGCGGGA
>NZ_JAHHIU010000062.1 GCF_024539815.1 Streptomyces hayashii | reverse complement strand
GGATGACGGTGCCGAGGCCGTGCCAGGCGGGGGTTGAGGTGTAGAGGGCGGCGGTGCCGCGCGAGGTGTCGAGGCCGTCGCGGCCGATGACCTCGCCGCGGCGACGGCACGTACGCGGCCACCGTCGGCTACGACCGCGGCGGCGGGCACCGGCCGACTGGATGAGGGCGCGGCGTTCGCGGGCGAAGGTCTCGTTGACGTCGGTAGTGCT
>NZ_JAHHIU010000061.1 GCF_024539815.1 Streptomyces hayashii | reverse complement strand
TCGGCGGCGTTCGATGCGCGGGGGGCGCGGCGGACACCCCTGCCGACGTATCCCTTCCAACACCAGCGCTACTGGCTCGATGCGAACGACGGGCCCGCCGTCGAGGCCGACCCCGTCGACGCCGCCTTCTGGGCCGCGATCGAAGCCGGCGACACCGACGCCCTCGCCGACGACCTCCAGCTCAAGGCTTCCGTACTCGACGAGGTCCTGCCCGCACTGTCCTCCTGGCGCCGCCGCCGACAGGAGCGGTCCGTCGTCGACGGATGGCGTTACCGCCTCGGCTGGGACCGGATCGACATCACCGGCGCACTCCCCGACGCCCTCTCCGGCACCCTCTCCGGCACCTGGCTCGTAGCCACCGGCGCCGACAGCTGCCCGCTCGCCGAAGCCGTCGCGACCGCTCTCACTGCGCGTGGCGTGCAGACCGTGCGCATCGAGGTCGACACCGAGCACGCGGACCGGGAGGCGCTGGCCGCCGCCCTGCCCGCCCAGCCCCTCTCCGGCATCGTCTCGCTCCTCGCACTCGACAGCCGACCGCACCCCGTCCATCCCGCCTGGTCGCGCGGCACGATCGGCACCGTGACCCTCGTCCAGGCCCTCGGCGACGCCGCTGTCGAGGCGCCGCTGTGGGCCGTCACGTCCGGCGGCGTCGCCGTCGCCGACCCCGCCGAGCTGACCGATGTCGCCCAGCACGTCATGTGGGGCATCGGCACCGTCCTGGCCCTGGACCACCCGCGGTCCTGGGGCGGCCTCGTCGACCTGCCCTCCGGCTTCCACCGACCCGACCCGCACAGTCTCGAATCACACACCCTCGACGCGCACGGTCTCGACCTGCTGTGCACCGCCCTCTCCGGAGCCGGTGACGAGGACCAGCTCGCCGTACGCGCCGACGGCCTGTACGCCCGCCGTATGCGCCGCGCCCCGCTGGACGGGGCCCCGGCCCTCAAACCCTGGACCCCACGCGGCACCGTCCTCATCACCGGCGGCACGGGCGGCACAGGAGCCCATGTCGCACGCCGGCTGGCCGAGCAGGGCGCCGAACACCTGGTCCTGACCAGCCGCCGCGGCCCCGACGCCCCCGGCGCCGGTGAACTCCGCGCCGAACTCGAATCCCACGGCGCCCGGGTCACCGTCACCGCCTGCGACATCGCCGACCGCGACGCGGTCGCCGCCCTCCTCGACGCCGTCCCCGACGAACTGCCGCTGACCGCCGTCCTGCACCTCGCCGGCGCGCCCCAGACCGAATCCCCCCTGTCCGGACTCACGGTCGAGCAGTTCGCCGAGATGGGCCGCGCCAAGATCGACGGCGCTCGTCATCTGGACGACCTGCTCGGCGACCGCGAACTCGACGCCTTCGTCCTCTTCTCCTCCGGCGCCACCGCCTGGGGCAGCAACGGTCTCACCTCGTACGCCGGCGCCAACGCGTACCTCGACGGGCTGGCCCACCACCGTCGTGCCCGCGGACTGACCGCCACCTCCATCGCCTGGGGCGCGTGGGACGGCGGCGGCATGGTCGACGCGTCGATGGCGGGAGAGTTCGCCAAACTCGGCCTCTCCCTGATGGAACCCCACCTCGGCGTCACCGCCCTGGTACAGGCCGTCGAACACGACGAGACCCATGTCGTCGTCGCCGGCATCGACTGGACCCGCTTCGCCCCGGCCTTCACCCTCAGCCGTCCCCGGCCCCTCCTGCGCGGCCTGCCCGAGGTCACCGAACTCCTCGCCGGCACCACCGAGGACCGCCCCGGCGCCGACGCCTCCGCCCTCCGCTCCGAACTCCTGCGCCTCTCACCGGCGGAACAGGAACACCTGCTGCTGGACCTGGTACGGACCGAAGCCGGAGCCGTCCTCGGTCACCCGGACACCGAAGGCGTCGAGGAGGACAGGGCGTTCAAGGAGATCGGCTTCGACTCCGTCACCGCGGTGGAACTGCGCAACCGTCTCAACGCGGCCACCCGACTGCGCCTGCCCGCCACCCTCGTCTTCGACTACCCGAACCCCAGGGCGCTGGCCGATCACCTCCGCACGCGACTCGTCGGAGACCGCGCCGCTCACACCGAGCCCTCCGTCGCACCGGGATCGGCACCGGCATCGGCACCGTCCTCCGTGGCCGACGACCCGATCGCGATCGTCTCCATGGGCTGCCGCCTCCCCGGCGGCGTCACCTCGCCCGAGGACCTGTGGACCCTGCTCGCCGAAGGCCGGGACGCCCTCACAGACTTCCCGACCGACCGCGGCTGGGACCTGGACGGCCTGCTCTCCGACGACCCCGACGCCCCCGGCACGACCTACGTCCGCAAGGGCGGCTTCCTGCGGCACGTCGCCGACTTCGACGCCGGGTTCTTCGGCATCAACCCCCGTGAGGCGTTGGCGATGGACCCGCAGCAGCGCCTGCTGCTGGAGACCTCCTGGGAGGTCTTCGAGCGAGCGGGCATCGACCCGACCTCGCTGCGAGGCAAGGACGTCGGTGTCTTCACCGGCATGGGAGCCCAGGACTACACCCCGCGCCTCGGCGGCGGCGCCGAGGGCACCGAGGGCTACGCCCTGACCGGCAGCGCGGGCAGTGTCGCGTCCGGCCGTGTGTCGTACGTCCTCGGCCTGGAGGGACCCGCGCTCACCATCGACACGGCGTGTTCGTCGTCGCTGGTGGCGATGCACTCCGCGATGCAGGCCCTGCGCAGCGGTGAGTGCTCGCTCGCCCTGGCCGGCGGAGTGGCCGTGATGTCCAGCCCCGGTGTCTTCGTGGAGTTCTCGCGGCAGCGGGGCCTGGCCCCGGACGGGCGGTGCAAGGCGTTCGCCGAGGGCGCGGACGGTACCGGCTGGGCCGAGGGCGTGGGTCTGGTCCTCCTGGAGCGACTGTCGGACGCGCGGCGCAACGGCCATGAGGTGCTGGCCCTGGTGCGGGGCAGTGCGGTCAACCAGGACGGGGCGTCCAACGGTCTGACCGCGCCCAACGGTCCTTCCCAGCAGCGGGTGATCCGCCAGGCGCTGGCGAACGCCGGTCTGTCGGCGGCGGACGTCGACGCGGTGGAGGCGCACGGTACGGGTACCTCGTTGGGTGACCCGATCGAGGCGCAGGCGTTGATCGCGACGTACGGTCAGGAACGCCCCGGCGACGACCGCCCGCTGCTGCTCGGCGCCCTGAAGTCGAACCTCGGCCACACGGGAGCCACGGCGGGTGTGGCGGGTGTGATCAAGATGGTGCAGGCGATGCGGCACGGTGTGCTGCCGAAGACGCTGCATGT
>NZ_JAHHIU010000060.1 GCF_024539815.1 Streptomyces hayashii | reverse complement strand
ACGAACACCGCACCCGAGCCCGTCACCGCACCACGGACCACCCCGCCACCCTCAGCACCCTCAGCCAACGCCCGCAGTCCGCCACACAGTTCACCCGGGTCCCGGCTCAACACGACCGCGCGGTCCTCGAACAGCGGTCGTGCGGCCAGGGCGCGGGCCACGGCGGTCGCGTCGGCGGTGTCGAGGTCCGCGTACTCCGCGAGGCGCGCTGCCTGGCCGGCCAGGGCGTCGGCGCCGCGACCGGAGACGACCCAGGGCAGGAGCACCTTGTCGTCGGGGGCGAACGGTCGCACTTCCTGGTTCGCGCGGCCGTCGGTCCCGGCGTCCGGCTGCCGTGCCGCCGCCTGTTCGTCTTCGGACTCCGGTGCGGAGGCCTCTTCGAGTACGAGGTGGGCGTTGGTGCCGCTCATACCGAAGGAGGACACGCCCGCTCGGCGGGGACGGCCGGTCTCAGGCCACTCCTGTGCCTCGGTCAGCAGCTCCACCGCACCCGTCGCCCAGTCGACGTGCGGGGACGGCTCGTCGACGTGGAGGGTCCGCGGGAGCAGTCCCTGGCGCATCGCCATGACCATCTTGATGACGCCGGCGACACCGGACGCGGCCTGGGTGTGACCGATGTTGGACTTCACCGAGCCGAGGAGCAGGGGCCGGCCGTCGGCGCGCTCCTTGCCGTACGTGGCCAGCAGCGCCTGCGCCTCGATGGGGTCGCCCAGCGTGGTCCCCGTGCCGTGCGCCTCGACCGCGTCGACATCGGCGGGCGCGAGCCCGGCGCCCGCCAGCGCCTCCAGGATCACGCGCTGCTGGGAGGGGCCGTTGGGGGCGGTCAGGCCGTTGGACGCGCCGTCCTGGTTGACGGCCGAACCACGCACCACCGCCAGCACGTCGTGGCCGTTGCGGCGGGCGTCCGACAGTCGCTCCACCAGGAGGATGCCGGCGCCCTCGCCCCAGGCCGTCCCGTCGGCCGCCGCCGCGAAAGCCTTGCAGCGGCCGTCCGCCGCGAGACCCCGCTGCCGGGAGAACTCCACGAACGCGCCCGGAGTGGACATGATCGTCACTCCGCCCGCCAGAGCGAGGTCGCACTCGCGGCGGCGCAGTGACTGGACCGCCAGGTGCAGGGCGACCAGAGAGGACGAGCAGGCCGTGTCGATGGTGACGGCCGGGCCCTCCAGTCCGAAGGTGTAGGCGACACGGCCGGAGACGACGCTGGCGGCGGTGCCGGTGACGAGGTGGCCCTGGAGGGACTCGCTGCTGGATTCGGTGAACAGGGACGTGTAGTCCTGGCCGTTGGAGCCCACGAACACTCCGGTCCGGGTTCCCTTGAGGGTGCGGGGGTCCAGGCCCGCTCGTTCGAAGGCCTCCCAGGAGGTCTCCAGCAGCACGCGCTGCTGGGGGTCCATGGCCAGGGCCTCACGAGGGCTGATCTCGAAGAACGCCGGATCGAAGAGGTCGGCGCCGGCGAGGAATCCGCCGTCGCGGGCGTAGCTGGCGCCGGGGTGATCGGGGTCGGGGTGAAAGAGGTTGTCGAGGTCCCAGCCGCGGTCGGCGGGGAACGGCGTCACCGCGTCGGCGCCGTCGGCGACCAGCCGCCACAGCGCCTCGGGGGTGTCGACGCCGCCCGGGTATCGGCAGCTCATCGCGACCACGGCGATCGGTTCCTGTTCGCCGGCCTCCAGCTCCCGCAGCCGCTGCCGGGCCTGGTGCAGATCTGCCGTAACCCACTTGAGGTAGTCACGGAGCGTGTCGTCACTCACCATCGCAGGCAACCTCTTCGGGAGAATTCCAAACGGCAGCACAACCACCGCCAGACCGATCACTGGGCGGCGGGAAAACGGGGTCGGAGAAAGAACTCACGGAAAACAGAAAGGGATAAGCGAAAAGGGCGGTTCTCTGACAAGGAAATACGGGAGGGGTTGAATTCCGTTTGTGACATTAGGCGGCCCCGCAAGCGGGCAACAACCCCTACCGTGTCCCCTAGTGCTGCATCCCGGAGCCCCGGCGCCCCCGGCACCCCGGCACCCCCGGCCTCCGTGTCAGGGGCGACCGAGGTTCCGGTTGATGAAGTCGAGCAGTTCCTCGTCGGAGGCGTCCTGGAGGGTGTCGGCCACCGAGGGGCCGGCGTTCTGCTCGGGCCCGGTCCACTTGGCCAGGAGGCTCTGCAGCCGCACCGTCACCTTGGTGCGCAGCAGGTTGTCCGCTTCGCCGACCGTCACCGTGGCCTCCAGCCGGTCCAGTTCGGCCAGCAGTGCGTCGGCGGGCGAGCCCCCGTCCGGGAGCAGTTCGCCGCGCAGGTGCCGGACCAGGGCCGTGGGGGTGGGATGGTCGAAGACCGCCGTGGCGGTCAGGGTCAGGCCCGTCGCGGTGGACAGGCGGGTCCGGAAGTCGAGGGCGGTCAGCGAGTCGAAGCCCATCGCGTTGAAGGACCGGTCCGGTTCGACGGCCCGGTCCGAGGTGAATCCGAGGGCGGCCGCCGCGTGTTCGCGGACGAGCGCGAGGAGGGCCTCGTCCCGCTCGGCCTCCGGCAGTGCCGCGATCCGGTCGCGCAGCGCGTCTCCGCCGTCGGCGGCCGGCCTCCGGTCGATGTGCGCCGGGGCGGGGCGGGCGGCTGCGGCGGCCTCGGGCACCCCGTCCAGCAGGGCCGAGGGGCGGGCGGACGTGAACAGGGGGACGAAGGTCGCCCAGTCGACGTCGGCGACGGTCACGTTGGCCTCGTCGCCGTCGAGTGCCTGGCCGAGCGCGGCGAGCGCCGCCGCCGGTTCCATGGCGGACAGTCCGCGGCGCCGCAGGTGCTCGGCGCGGTCCCGGTCGGCGGCCATGCCGCCGCCGGCCCACGGCCCCCAGGCCACGGAGGTGGCGGGCACGCCCCGGGCACGCCGGGCGGCGGCCAGGGCGTCGAGGTGGGCGTTGCCGCAGGAGTAGGCGGCCTGACCGCCGCTGCCCCAGACGCCGGAGATGGAGGAGAACAGCACGAAGGCGTCCAGTTCCCGCCCGTCCAGCAGGGCGTCCAGATGCCGGGCGCCCACCGTCTTGGCGGCGACGACGTCGGCGAACTCGTCGACGCAGGTGGCGGCGAGCGCCGCCGACGCGCTGACCCCGGCCGCGTGCACCACCGTACGGACGGGGGCGCCCGCGTCGTCCAACCGGTCCAGCAGCTCGGCCAGTCGGGTGCGGTCGGTGATGTCACAGGCCACCGCCTCCGCGCGTACCCCGGTCTCGCCGAGCTCGGCGACGAGGTCCGCGGCGCCGGGGGCGTCCGGTCCGCCACGGCTGACGAGCACCAGCCGCTCCGCGCCGCGTTCGGCGAGCCAGCGGGCGACGTGCCCGCCGAGCGCTCCGGTGCCGCCGGTGACGAGCGCGGTTCCGGACGTGCGCCAGTGCTGTTCCGGCGTCGGGGCGAGCGGTGCGCGCACGAGCCGGCGCACGAAGACGCCGGCGGCCCGTACGGCGAGCTGGTCGTCGCCGGTGGGCCGGGTCTCCGCGTCGGCGGTGAGCACGGCGTGCAGCCGGGCCCGGGCGGGCCGGTCCAGGGTGGCGGGCAGGTCGATGACGCCGCCCCAGCGGTCGGCGTGCTCCAGACCGATCACCCGGCCGAGCGCGGCGAGCCCGGCCTGCTGCGGGTCGGGCGCGGTGGCGGAGCGGTCGGCGGCGGTCCGCCGGTCGAGGTCGGCGGTCTGCCGGGTCACGCACCACAGGGGCGCGGTGACATCGGCGTCGGCGAGGGCGCGCGGCAGCGGCACGGTCAGGGCCAGGCCGGTACTCAGGGCCGGATGCCGGGGGTGGGGGCGGGTGGCGAGAGCGAGCAGTGAGAGGACGCCGGTGAGCGGCGCGTCCGCGACCGCGGTCCGGATCCGTTCGGCGAGGCGGCTCTCGTCGGAGCCGAGTTCCAGCCGTACGACGTCCACGTCCTGCTCGGCGAGCGCGGTCGACACGTCGCCGACGAGGGGCGATGCGTCGGGCGCGTCGGCCGGTACGAGCAGCAGCCAGCGGCCGGCGGGGGCGGGAACCGGCGTCCACCCGGCCGGCTGCCAGCGCACTCGGTACCGCCGGCCCTCCAGGCTGGCCCGCTCGCGCTGCCGCCGGTTCCAGGAGGACAGTGCGGGCAGCACTTCGCTGAGCGGCTGGTCGGCGTCCAGTTCCAGTCCCGCGCCGAGCGCGCCTAGGTCCTGCCGCTCGACGGCTTCCCAGAACCGGCCGTCGGACTCCGGGGCCGGAGCAGGGGCTTGGGTCGCCTGCGGCGACGCGCCGCGCAGCCAGTAACTGTCGTGCTGGAAGGGGTAGGTGGGCAGGTCGACGCGGTGGGCCCCGGTGTCGGCGTAGTAGGCGGCCCAGTCGGGTCCGCCGCCGTGGGCGGCGAGCCCGGCGACGGCGAGGGCGAGGGTGCGGAGCTCGCCCCGATCGCGGCGCAGCACCGGCAGTCCGGTGGCGCCGTGCGGCACCAGCGCCGACAGCACGGCGTCCGGGCCCACTTCGAGGAAGGTCGTCACGCCCCGCTCAGTCAGCGTCCGCACCCCGTCGGCGAAGCGCACCGCCTCACGGACATGGCGGACCCAGTAGTCCGGCGAGCACAGCTCCTCGGCGGTCGCGACCTCGCCGGTCAGGTTCGACACGACCGGGATGCGCGGATCGTCGTACGTCAGTTTCTCGGCGACGGTGCGGAAGTCGTCCAGCATCGGGTCCATCAGCGGCGAGTGAAATGCGTGACTGACCGTCAAGCGCGCGACCTTACGGCCCTGTTCGCGCCATCGGGCCTCCAGCTCGGCGACGGCCTCCGCTTCCCCGGACACCACGACGGACGTCGGGCCGTTGACGGCCGCGACAGTCGCACGCCCGTCCAGCAGCTCAAGCACGTCCGCCTCGGACGCCTCGACGGCCAGCATCGCGCCGCCCTCCGGCAACGCGCCCATCAGACGGCCACGAGCCGCGACGAGTGCGCAGGCGTCCTCCAGCGACCACACGCCCGCCACGTGGGCGGCGGTGAGCTCGCCGATCGAGTGACCGGTGACGTAGTCCGGGTGCACGCCCCACGACTCCAACAGCCGGAACAGGGCCACCTCGACGGCGAACAACGCCGGCTGCGTGTACTCGGTCCGGTCGATCAGGCCGGAGCCGACCTCGAACAGCACGTCCTTCAAAGGGGATTCCAGCAGCCCGTCGAAGTGTTCGCACACCTCGTCCAACGCGGCGGCGAACACCGGGTGGACGTCGTACAACTCCGCGCCCGCACCGCTCCGTTGGCTGCCCTGTCCGGAGAACAGGACGGCGCTCGCACCGCCGCCGGCCCCCTCCGTGGCCCGTCCTCGCACAGTGGTCGGCACGGACCGGCCGGCGGCCAGGGCGGCCAGGGCGGTGAGCAGTTCGTCGCGGTCGGCGCCGGTCAGGACGGCCCGGTGTTCGAAGACGGTCCGGGACACGGCCAGAGTGCGCGCGACGTCGAGCGGCCGGATCTCGGGATGGGCGAGCAGATGGGTGTGCAGTTCGCGGGCCCGGGAGCGCAGGGCGCCGTCGGAGCGCGCCGACAGCGGCCACAGCAGGGGGCGGCCGTCCGCCGAGCCGGGCCCCGTCGCGGGCACGAGCGGGGTCCCGGGCTCGGGTTCGGGCTCCCGCTCGGGCTCCTCGATGATGGTGTGGACGTTCGTCCCGCTGATCCCGAACGCCGAGATCGCGGCGCGCCGGGGACGGCCCGCCCGGTCCCACGGGCGGGCGTCGGTCAGCAGACGGACCGCGCCCGCCTCCCAGTCGACCTGCTCGGTGGGCCGGTCGACGTGCAGGGTGCGCGGCAGCACTCCGTGCCGCATGGCCAGCACCATCTTCATCAGCCCGCCGATTCCGGCCGCGGCCTGCGCGTGACCGATGTTGGACTTCAGCGAACCGAGCCACAGCGGCCGGTCCTCCGCCCGCTCCCGCCCGTAGGTGGCGAGGAGTGCCTGCGCTTCGATGGGGTCGCCGAGAGGCGTTCCGGTGCCGTGCGCCTCGACGGCGTCGACGTCCGCAGGGGTCAGACCGGCGTCGGCCAACGCGGCGCGGATCACCCGCTGTTGGGAAGGACCGTTGGGCGCGGTCAGACCGTTGGACGCGCCGTCCTGGTTCACCGCCGAGCCACGCACCACGGCCAGGACGGGGTGGCCCAGGCGACGGGCCTCGGAAAGCGGTTCGACGATGACCATGCCCACGCCCTCCGCCCAGCCGGTGCCGTCGGCCGCGTTCGCGAACGACTTGCACCGGCCGTCGGAGGCGAGCCCGCGCTGCCGGCTGAACTCGGTGAACATGCCGGGGGTGGCCATCACCGCCGCGCCGCCCACCAGCGCCATCGTGCACTCGCCGCGCCGCAGCGACTGGCCCGCCAGATGCAGCGCGACCAGCGAGGACGAACACGCCGTGTCCACCGTCACCGCCGGCCCCTCGATGCCGAACGTGTAGGCGAGGCGTCCGGACACCACGCTTCCGGTGTTGCCGGTCAGCAGATGCCCCTCCACACCGTCCTGTCCGGCCGCACCGCCGGAACCGGCGTGCATGCCGTACCCGGACGGCGCGGCGCCCACGAACACGCCGGCTCGACTGCCCCGTACCGCACGCGGATCGATCCCGGCGCGCTCGAACGCCTCCCACGCCGTCTCCAGCAGCAGTCGCTGCTGCGGATCCATGGCGAGGGCCTCACGCGGCGAGATCCCGAAGAAGGCCGGGTCGAACGCGGCGACGTCGTAGAGGAACCCGCCCTCGTCGACGTACGACGTCCCGGTCCGGGCCGGGTCCGAGTCGAACAGCCCGGTCAGGTCCCAGCCCCGGTCGGCCGGGAATCCGCCGATCGCGTCCGTTCCGTCGGCGACCAGCTGCCAGAGGTCCTCCGGCGAGCGCACCCCGCCCGGGAAGCGGCAGGCCATGCCGATGACGGCGATCGGCTCGTCCTCGACGCTCTGGCCGACGGACGGCGTCCCGACGAATTCGGCCGGGGCGGGGGCGCCGGGCAGTTCACCGCCGCAGAAGACGGCCAGCGCCCGTACCGTCGGATGGTCGAAGACCAGGGTCGCCGGCAGTTTGAGCCCGGTGACCGCGGTGAGCCGGTTCCGCAGTTCCACCGAGGTCAGCGAGTCGAACCCCAGGTCCTTGAGGGGCTGTTCCACGTCGACGGCCGCCGGGCTGCCGTGCCCGAGCACCGCCGCGACCTGGCCGCGTACGACGTCGAGCAGCAACTGTTCGCGCTCCCGACCGCTCCGACCGGCCAGCCGGGCGGCCAGCCCCCCGGGCGAGGCTCCTGCCGGTGCGCCCTGGTGCGCGAGAGCTCGACGTGTTCCCTTGCCCTGGCGCACCAGTCCGCTGAGCAGCTCCGGCACGACCGGGCCACGGCGCAGGGCGGCCAGGTCCAGCCGAACCGCGACGGGGCACGGCTCGGGGGCCGCCCAGGCCGCGTCGAACGCTCCCAGTCCGGCAGCGGGTTCGATCGGGAGAACGCCGCCTTCCGCCATCCGCCGAAGATCCGCCTCGGTGAGATCCCGCGTCATTCCGTTCGCCTGGGCCCACGGGCCCCACGCGAGGGACGTCGCGGCGAGCCCCTGGCGTGCACGCCACTGCGCCAAGGCGTCCAAGTAGGCGTTCGCAGCCGCGTAGTTCGCCTGCCCCGCCCCACCGAAGAGGGCTGACGCCGAGGAGAACAGGATGAAGGCGGAGAGGTCTTGGTCTGCCGTGAGTTCGTGGAGGTGTCGGGCGGCTTCGGCCTTGGGCCCCCAGACAGCGGCCAGCCGCTCCGGGGTGAGCGCCGTGACCAGACCGTCGTCGAGAACACCAGCCGTGTGCACCACCGCGGTCAGCCGCTCGCCGTCCAGGAGCGCGGCGAGGGCGTCCCGGTCGGAGACGTCACAGGCCTCGACACGCACCCGCGCACCCGCCTCCGCCAGCTCCCCCACCAACTCCCGCGCACCCGGCGCGTCCAGCCCTCTGCGCGAAACCAGCAGCACACTCCGCGCACCATGCACGGCCACCACATGCCGGGCCACGAGCGCGCCCAGACCACCCGTGCCGCCGGTGATCAGCACCGTCCCCGACGGATCCAACGGCGCCGCGACCGTCAACACCACCTTGCCCACATGCCGGGCCAAACTCATGAACCGAAACGCATCCCGCGCCCGCCGCACATCCCACGCCCGCACCGGCAGCTCATCCAGCACCCCAGCGGCGAACAACTCCAGCAACTCCGCGAGGAGTTCCGCGATCCGATCCGGACCCGCCTCACTCAAATCGAAGGCCCGATAGTTCACATCGGCCATCTCACGCACGTCCGTCTTGCCCATCTCCAGGAACCG
>NZ_JAHHIU010000059.1 GCF_024539815.1 Streptomyces hayashii | reverse complement strand
CCACGGTATTGCTCGTCGCGGGCGGCTCCCTCGCGACCCTCGCGCTCCTGCGGCCCATCACGGCCAAGACCGCCGCCGAGATCCTTCAATTCGCCGCCATGGAGCTGGACAGGCGCGCGGGCGGCGGTGAGAGGTCGTGAAGACGGCAATCCGAGGCTTCAACGGACCGCCGCGGTTCTTGTCCGCCGGCCGGTGCGCCACCTGCGGAAGGGCCAGGTACCTTTCCCGCCGCGACGCCAAGCGCGCTGCGAAGGGCATGTTCCC
>NZ_JAHHIU010000058.1 GCF_024539815.1 Streptomyces hayashii | reverse complement strand
GCTGATGTGGACGCGGTGGAGGCGCACGGGACGGGCACCCGGCTGGGCGACCCGATCGAGGCCCAGGCGCTCCTCGCGACATACGGCCAAGGCCGCGATGGAGACCAACAGCCCCTGTTTCTCGGGTCGTTGAAGTCGAACGTCGGGCATGCGCAGGCGGCGGCGGGTGTGGGCGGGGTCATCAAGATGGTGATGGCTCTGCGGCATGGTGTGCTGCCGAGGACGTTGCATGTGGATGCGCCGAGTTCTCATGTGGACTGGGCTGCGGGTGCGGTGGAGTTGCTGACGGAGCAGCGTGCGTGGCCGGAGCTGGACCGGCCGCGCCGGGCCGCCGTCTCCGCCTTCGGCATGAGCGGCACCAACGCGCATCTCCTCCTGGAACAGGCCCCCGACTCCTCCGCCGGCAAGGCCGGGGCTCCCGCCGAAGACGGGCTGGTTCCGTGGGTGGTGTCGGGCAGGAGTGCGCAGGCGTTGCGGGCGCAGGCGGAGTCGTTGCGTGCGTTCGTGGCTGGGCGGCCGGGGTTGGATCTGGGGGCTGTGGG
>NZ_JAHHIU010000057.1 GCF_024539815.1 Streptomyces hayashii | reverse complement strand
TGCTGGGGCGGGTGCGGGAGCGGACGCTGTCCGCGCTGGCGCATCAGGACGTGCCGTTCGAGAAGTTGGTGGAGGAGCTGGCGCCGGCGCGCTCGATGGCCCGCCATCCGCTCTTTCAGGTCGTCCTGACCAAGCAGAACACCGTGGACGCCGTGCTCGACCTGCCGGGCCTGCCCACCGGTGCCCGGACGAACGATGAACCCGCTGAGGTGCCTTCCGCCCCGGCCGTTCAGGAGTCCGCGGCGAAGTTCGACCTGGATGTCATCGTCACCGAGGTGTTCGATGGCGATGGTCGTGCGGCGGGTGTGCGGGGCACGGTGACGGTGTCGGCGGACCTGTTCGAGCCGGTGTGGGCCGGGCGGATCGCGGCGGCCTGGGTGCGGGTGCTGGACGCGGTGACGCGTGACCCGGGTGTGGCGGTGGCGTCGGTGGAGGTGACCGACGCCGCTGAGCGGGAGCGGGTGCTGAGCGGGTGGAACGCGACGGATGTGGAGGGTGTGGCCTCCTCGGTGGTGGAGTTGTTCGAGGCGCAGGTGGCGCGGGTGCCGGATGCGGTGGCGCTGGTGTCCGGTGGTGAGCGGTTGTCGTATGCGGAGTTGGATGAGCGGGCGAATCGGCTGGCGCACTATCTGATCGGTCAGGGCCTGGGGGCCGAGTCGGTGGTGGG
>NZ_JAHHIU010000056.1 GCF_024539815.1 Streptomyces hayashii | reverse complement strand
TGACCCGTGAACAACACACCCACACGACCCGGGACCACCGCCTGCGACTCCACCGACGCAAGCTGCTCCCGCGCCTCAGCCACCGAACCCGCCACCACCACCGCACGATGGTCGAAACGAGCACGAGTCGTCGCCAACGAGAACGCGGCGTCCGCGAGGCTCAGTTCGGGGTGTGTTTCCAGATGGTCGGCCAGTCGCCGAGCCTGCGCGCGCACAGCCTCCGGCGACCTGCCCGACACCACCAACGGCGCCGCACCACCCGATGTCACACCATCCGGCACCACACCACCCGACGACACCGCTCGCTCCGCCGCAGACTCCGTCTGCACGGCCTCCAGAATCACGTGCGCATTCGTACCGCTCAGGCCGAAGGAGGAGACGGCGGCCCGGCGGGGGCGGTCCTGGGTCTCGGGCCATTCCCGCGATTCGGTGAGCAGTTCCACCGCGCCCGCCGACCAGTCCACCTTGGGCGACGGCTCGTCCACATGCAGCGTCTTCGGCAGCACACCGTGCCGCATCGCCTGCACCATCTTGATCACACCCGCCACGCCCGCCGCAGCCTGCGCATGACCGATGTTCGACTTCAACGACCCCAGCCACAACGGCCGATCACCGCGAGGGCGTTCCTGACCGTACGTCGCGATCAACGCCTGCGCCTCGATCGGGTCGCCCAACGAGGTACCCGTACCGTGCGCCTCCACCGCGTCGACGTCGGCCGCCGACAGACCGGCGTTCGCCAGCGCCTGGCGGATCACCCGCTGCTGGGAAGGACCGTTCGGAGCCGTGATGCCGTTCGACGCGCCATCCTGGTTGACCGCCGCACCGCGGACGAGGGCCAGCACCTCATGGCCGTTGCGCCGCGCGTCCGACAGACGCTCCAGCAGGACCAGACCCACACCCTCGGCCCACGACGTACCGTCCGCGCCGGCCGCGAACGACTTGCACCGCCCGTCCGCAGCGAGGCCGCGCTGACGCGAGAACTCCACGAAGCTGCCGGGTGTGGCCATCACGGCCACTCCGCCGGCCAGGGCGAGCGAGCACTCACCGCTGCGCAGGGCCTGCATCGCGGAGTGCATCGCCACCAGCGACGACGAACACGCCGTGTCCATCGTCACGGCAGGCCCTTCGAAGCCGAAGGTGTACGCCACCCGGCCCGAGATGAAGCTGCCCGCGTTGCCGTTGCCGAGGAAGCCTTCCAACTCCTCCGGCACGCGGGTGATGTTGGTGGCGTAGTCGTGGTACATGGCGCCGGCGAAGACGCCCGTGCGGCTGCCCTTCAACGACGTCGGATCGATCCCCGCCCGCT
>NZ_JAHHIU010000055.1 GCF_024539815.1 Streptomyces hayashii | reverse complement strand
GGGCGGGCGCAGCGGTTCGTTGCGGCTCGTCGACGGTGATGCCGAAGTCCGTGGCCAGTCCTTCGAGGCCGCTGCCGTACCCCTGGCCGACGGCACGGAACTTCCAGGCGCCCTGGCGGCGGTAGAACTCGCCCAGCACGAAGGCCGTCTCGACCGTGGCGCCGGTGCTGTCGAAGCGGGCCACCACCGTGCCCTGGGCGGCGTCCCGCACCTCGATGTAGAGGTCGGGGACCTGTCCGAAGGAGCCGCCGTCCGCCGAAGCGGCCACGACGACGGTCTCGACGGCGGGCTCCACGCGCGCGAGGTCGACGAGCAGGCTGTCGGTCGTCCGGCCGCCGGCGTCGCGCTTGCCCTCGTGGCGGACCGCCCCGGAGGAATGGGCGGGCTGGTTGTAGAAGACGAAGTCGGAGTCGGAACGGACCTTTCCGCCCACGAGCACCAGTGCCGACGCGTCCACGTCCGGAACGCCCGGCCCCTGGCGCCAGCCCAGCTCGACCCGCAGTGCCGTGGTGGGCACCGGAGCATTGGAGCCCTTCGGCATGGACATGTACGCCCCCATCGTCGGTCGGCGCGCCGGGCGGCGTGCCGGCACTCCTCGGGTTGTCTACCCGTCAACCTATTGCGCGGGACGACGTACGCCCATCAGGACCACGGGAACGGCCCCTGCCGACCCGCGGGTAACCCGCCCGGAGCTCGGGCTTTACACGATCTACGACATGTTTGCCGTCCTTTTTTCCCAAGTTCGCTCGCATTGGGGGTCCAAGGCCACTGCCGACACGGAAAACAACCCTCTTATCGGTCTCCCCAACCAGCACATCGTGGGCTTAACTTATGTGCCATGACCTCCCCCCGCTCCACCTATGGCGGCGGCTACTACTCCGCCTCCTTCCCGGACACCCCGATCTACGACTCGCTCGTCGCCGAGCGGGGCACCCCGCAGATCGCCCCGATCCGGGTTCCCGCCGCGTACGACATGGGCGCGAGCCATCTGCCCGCGCTCCCCTCGGCACTGCCGGCTCTCCCGGCGGGTCCGTCCCAGGCCTCCTACGGGGCCTACGGCTATCCGCAGGCGCAGCAGCCCGCACCGCTGCAGCAGGCCCCGGCGGCGTACATCCCGCCGCAGGCCGGTCCTCCGCGCGGCTACCCGGGACCGCAGGCGCAGCAGCAGATGCGCCCCGCCGCCCCGGCCGGCTACGAGGCGATGCGTCCCGCCGCGCCCCGGCCCGCCGCGCCGCAGTACCAGGACCCGTACAACAACCAGCAGTACCGGGGCTACTGAACCGCTCCGGGGTCGTCGCCGCCACCTGGCAGGATGACCTCATGGGGAATGCGGAGCTGCTGTCGATACACGTCCATCCGGTCAAGGCGTTGCGGGGCCAGGCACCCCGTGAGGCCGTCGTGGAGCCCTGGGGGCTGGCCGGAGACCGACGATGGGCGCTGATCGACGACGGGGGAAAGGTCGTCACCCAACGCCAGCAGCCGCACCTCGCCCTGGCCGCCGCCGAGCTCGTGCCCGGCGGCGGCGTTCGTCTGTCCGCGCCCGGTCTCGAACCGCTGACCGTGCCGGTGCCCGAGCCCGTCGGCACGGTGTCCATGGAGCTCTTCGGCGACAAGGTGGAGGCGGTGCTCGCCGACGCCGACGCGCACCGCTGGTGCAGTGCCCACGTCGGAGCCGACGTGCGACTGGTGCACATGGACGACCCGGCGATCCGCCGGCCGGTCGATCCCGGGTACGCCCTGCCCGGCGAGACCGTCTCCTTCGCCGACGGCTATCCGCTCCTGGTCGTCTCGACCGCCTCCCTCGACGCCCTGAACTCCCTGATCGAACAGGGCGAGCACTCCGGCGAGGGCCCGCTGCCGATGAACCGTTTCCGGCCCAACCTGGTCGTCGGGGGCACCGCCCCCTGGGCCGAGGACGACTGGTCGCGCCTGCGCGTGGGCGAGGTCGAGTTCCGGGTGGCCAAGCCCTCCGGGCGGTGTGTGGTGACCACCACCGACCAGGACACCGCAGGTCGTGGCAGGGAGCCCCTGTCCACCCTGGGCCGGCACCGGCGGCTCGGCGGCAAGCTGGTCTTCGGTCAGAACCTGGTCCCCCTCACCCCCGGCACGGTCAGGGTCGGCGATCCGGTGCGCGTCGTCGCGTAGTCCCGGCTCCGCTCGGCTGCCCGGCGATCCGCGGGAACCACCGCGCGGCTTCGAAGCGTTGGGATTGCGGGGGAGGTTCATGAGAGGTCCCGGGCCCTGGTGATGTCGCTCTCTCTTTCACCGGATCCGCACGTGAACGGCTCCGACGGGGGTTATCACGGAGCGGGAAGGGGGTGCGTACGGTGCGAGCGATCGGCGGAATCTGGCGCTGGCGACACAACCCGCTGCGCCGGGGCACGGATCTGGCCGAGGCCTGGGTGGCGCTGTCCGCCCTGCTGCTGATCTGCCTGGTCGCGCCCGTGGTGGGCTCTCTGGTCGGCGGGGCGGCGCAGGGCGTCCTGCAACGGTCGGTCCGCGAACAGCACGCGTCCCGCCACGAGGTGACAGCCACCGTGGTGCACAGGGCGCCCGTCTCGTCGCTGGAGGCGGACCCCGAGACGGCCACCGGCCGGGAGGTGCGCACCAGGGTCGTCGCACGCTGGGCGGCTCCGGACGGCGCGGCGCGGCACGGCACCGTCCTGTCGGCCCTCAAGACCCCGCACACCGGGGACCGCTTCGGGATATGGACGGACGCACAGGGCCGTCCGGTGGCCCGCCCGCTGGACTCCGCCACCGCGACCACGCACGCCGTGCTGGCCGGTCTGGGCTCGGCCCTGCTCGTCGCGGGCGCCGTCGAGGGCGGCCGGCGAATGATCGTGTGGCGCATGGTCCGCCGCCGGTACGCCCGTTGGGACCGGGCCTGGGACCGGGCGGGCCCGGACTGGGGGCGCACCGGCGCGGGTAGTTGACGGCCTTCCGTCTCTGGTCAACCCACCACCCGCGCGCACGCTACGGTGGTCCGGCCGAACCATTCGGCATCAACCCGCGTACCACGAGGTGGGGGCACAGCAACGCCATGGCACAGGGCACGGTCCAGGTGACGCACACCGGCACTTCGCGGTGGCGGCGCCGCACGGGTGAGTACGCATCGCTCGCCGCCGCCCTGGAGGCCGCGGCCGAGGGCGACGTCCTCACCATCGCTCCCGGCACCTACCGGGAGAACCTCGTCGTGGAGCGGTCGGTGACCCTGCGCGGCCCGGAGGGCTCCCCCGGCTCCGTCCGCCTGGCTCCCGCGGACGGCGTGCCGCTGACCGTGCGCGCCTCGGCGGTGGTCCAGGACCTGCACGTGGAGGGCCAGGACGCGGCGGCGCCCGCGGTGCTCGTCGAGGAGGGCGCCCCGGAACTGCTGGACCTGCGGATCGTCACGCGGTCCTCGGCCGGCGTCGAGGTGCGCGGCGGCGCCCGGCCGACGGTCCGGCGGTGCACCGTCGACAACCCGGCCGGCATCGGCATCGCCGTGGTCGACGGCGGCGGCGGTGTCTTCGAGGAGTGCGAGATCGTCGCGGCCGGCCAGGCCGGCGTCGCCGTGCGCGGGGGCGCCCACCCCCGGCTGGAGCGCTGCCGGGTGCACCACGCCTCGGGCGCGGGCCTGAGCGCGACCGGCGACAACTCGGCGCTGGAGGCCGTGGGCTGCGAGGTCTACGAGATCCGGGGAAGCGGCGTCCAGGTGGCCGCCCGGGCCACCGCGCACCTCACCGACTGCGATGTGCACCGCACGACCGCCGACGGCGTCACCCTCGACACGGACGCCGTGCTCACGCTGGCCGACTGCCGCATCCACGACATCCCGGAGAACGCGGTCGACCTGCGTTCGCGCTCCGTGCTGACGCTGACCCGCACGACGGTGCGTCAGTTCGGGCGCAACGGGCTGTCGGTGTGGGATCCGGGCACGCGCGTGGACGCCAACCAGTGCGAGATCTTCGACAGCACCGGCGACTACCCGGCCGTCTGGGTCAGCGACGGCGCCACCGCCGTGCTGGAGTCGTGCCGGGTGCACGACGTGCCGGACGCCCTGTTCGTCCTCGACCGCGGTTCGCGCGCGGACGTCGTCGACAGCGACCTCTTCCAGGTGCGCAACACGGCCGTGTCGGTGAGCGACGGGGCGACGGCGCAGCTCGACGACTGCCGGATCCGGGACGCGGCGACGGGCGCGTGGTTCCGGGACCACGGCAGCGGCGGCGCCCTCGCCAACTGCACCGTGGACGCCACGCAGACCGGCGTGATCGTCACCAAGGGCGCCGACCCCACCGTGGAGCGCTGCACGGTCGACTCCCCCGCCGAGGCCGGGTTCTATGTGTCGGCAGGCGGCCGGGGCAGCTTCCTGAACTGCCGGGTGACCAACAGCGGGGGCTACGGCTTCCACGTGATAGACGGCAGTCGTACGACGCTGCGCAAGTGCCGTACGGAGCGCTGCGCGCGCGGCGGCTACGAGTTCGCGGACGCCGGGGCGGACGCCGCGTCCGGTTCCGGACCCGTCGTCGAGGACTGCAGCAGCGACGAGAGCGCGGGCGTGCGCACGCCGGGCCTCTCGGCGGCGCCGGAGACGGCCGTGCAGACGACCGCCCAGTCGCCGGGGCTGCTCGGCATGATCCCCGAGCAGCGCGTCACCGCGCCGGAGCCGCAGCAGCCCGGGGGCGAGCCCGCCGCGTCGGTGCGGACCTCCAAGGACGTGCTCGGCGAACTGGACACCCTGGTGGGCCTGGAGAGCGTGAAGCGCGAGGTGCGCGCCCTCATCGACATGATCGAGGTGGGCCGGCGTCGTCAGCAGGCGGGGCTCAAGGCCGCGTCCGTCAAACGGCATCTGGTCTTCACGGGCTCGCCCGGCACCGGGAAGACGACGGTCGCACGTCTCTACGGCGAGATCCTCGCCGCCCTGGACGTCCTGGAGAAGGGGCACCTGGTCGAGGTGTCCCGCGTCGACCTGGTCGGCGAGCACATCGGCTCCACGGCGATCCGCACCCAGGAGGCCTTCCAACGGGCCCACGGCGGGGTGCTGTTCATCGACGAGGCGTACGCGCTGTCGCCGGAGGACGCCGGCCGGGACTTCGGCAAGGAGGCCATCGACACGCTCGTCAAACTGATGGAGGACCACCGGGACTCCGTCGTCGTGATCGTGGCGGGCTACACGGCCGAGATGGAACGGTTCCTGTCGGTCAACCCGGGCGTGGCGTCCCGTTTCTCACGGACGATCACCTTCGGCGACTACGGTCCGGGCGAGCTGCTGCGGATCGTGGAACAGCAGGCCGAGGAGCATGAGTACCGGCTCGGCCCGGGCGCCGCGGACGCCCTGCTGAAGTACTTCACGGAGCTCCCCAAGGGCCCCGCCTTCGGCAATGGACGCACCGCGCGCCAGACCTTCGAGGCGATGGTGGAGCGGCACGCGAGCCGGGTCGCGCAGGTGCGGGAGCCGACCAAGGACGACCTGACGCTGCTGTACGCGGAGGACCTGCCCCAGCTGCCCTGACCCGCGCGTCCCGGCTCACGTGCGCTGCACGGGAGAGCGCAACCTCCCCAGCAGCAGTTCGCGTTCCTCCGCGAACGCGGGGTCCGCCTGGTAGTCGGAGTGGCCGAGGACGGGCGCGGGCAACGGGTGCTGCGCGTCCCGGCCGTACGCCAGCGGGTCCGCGAGGGGCGGACGGTCGACCTGCGGTCCGCAGTGTTCGCCGGTCGGCCGGACCGGTCCGCCGATGGGGTCGGTGAGCCGGTGGAGGTTGCGCCAGCAGGCGATGTCCTCGTGCAGCGCGGCGAGCGCGGCCGGGCCGAAGTGGGCCGGGAACCAGCGGCCGTAGAGGCGCTCGATGGGAGAGCCGTAGGTGAGCAGGGCGACCCGTTTGCGGTCGGAGGGCTTGAGCTGCCAGGCCGCGGCGGCCGCCAGGACGCTGCCCTGGGAGTGGCCGGAGATGACCAGACGGCCGCCGGTGGCACGCGTCCAGGTGGCCACCCGCCAGGTCAGGTCGGGCACCGCGCGCTCGGCGTAGCAGGGCGGGGCGAACGGGTGGGCGGCGCGCGGCCAGAACGTGCCGACGTCCCAGAGGATGCCGATGGTGCGCCGCGCCGAGGCGTCCTTGTACGCGCGGCGGCCCCAGGTGACGAACAGGACGAAGCCGAGGCCGATGAGCCAGGAGCCCAGCGCCTGTGCGGTCTGCGCGGCGCCGTGCACGAAGGGCTGCGCCGACTCCGCGGCCCGGGCCGGCGTCCTGCCGGTGCCGAGGGCTCCGACGACGGCTCCCGCGCCGAGCAGCAGCGTCGCGGTGGAGACGACGGCGACGAGGAGGGGGCCGCGGTCGGTGAGGGCGGCCATCGCACGGGCCCGGGCGATACGACGGGTGCGGGCGGGATCGCCGTGCTCCACCCCGTACTCCTGGAGCACCTTGGTCTGCTCCGCCCGGGTCAGCAGCCAGGTCTGCCGGCCGAGCAGGGCGCACAGCACCAGCAGGACGACGAGCAGCACGGGGATCACGGACGCCTGCCAGGTCAGCACCACCGGGGGTCCGTCGAGGCCCGTCCCGGTGCCGTCCAGCCAGTCCGACACACGCTGTGCGACGCCCCCGGACATGACCCCGCCCAGCGCGCAGGCCAGCATCGCGACGGCGGGACCGCCGAGCCCGTGCAGGGCGCAGCGCTCCAGCCAGGCGACGGCGCTCCCCTCGGGCCGCCCCGCCTCGGGTTGCCCCGCCTCGGATCGCCCCGTCGCGCCCATGCCGGACGGACCCGGATCGGCGGGGTGCGACGCCCCGGGCGGGGCGCCTTCGGCAGCGTCCGGCGCGCGTGACGCCGGGGCCTCTCGCAGGACGACGGCGAGCGGGCCCGGGTCGCGCGACACGGACACCCCGCGCAGTCCGACGCCGGTCCCTTCCCGGGCGTCCGCATCGGAAGCGGGCGTGGCGGGCGTGGCCGTCGGACCGCCGCGCGCGGTGGTCGCGCGCTCCTGCGGGCAGCGGTGCAGGAGACGGGCGACGACCGCGAGGGCGACGACCAGCGCGCCCTGCGCGAGGGCGAGCGCGCCGAAGGTCGCGTCGCCCGGCAGGCGGCCCTCGGAGCGCCAGCCCGGACGTTCCCAGCCGGCGTACACCAGCGTGAGCACGAGCAGGGCGAGGGCGGCCGACGGCAGCCGGTGCACGAGGTGGGCGTCGAGACGGCGGTCCAGCCGGTGCTCGCTGCGGCCCCGGCGGCACACCACCCAGACCGTGGCCAGCGCGCCCGCGGCCAGGGAGGCTTCCAGCAGTCGGCCCAGGACGTCGAGCAGGGCCGGGCCGCCCGCTTCGCGGTCCTGGCGCAGGGCCGCGGAACCGACCGCCGCGGCCACCGTCAGCAGGCCCGCCGCGGTGTGCGCCGCGCGCAGACGTGCCACCAGACGGCGCCCGTACCAGAAGCCGGGCCGGCTCAGCGCGGTGTGTCCGGGGCCGTTCTCCGGCTCGGGCGTGCGGTCGAGGGGTTCCTGGGACTCGTACGCCCGCCAGGTGCGGTGGGAGAGGTACCAGAGGAGGCCGACGAGCGCGGTCGGGACGAGGGCCGCGAGGGCCAGGCGGCGGCCCGGATCGCTCCACCAGCCGTCGTTCGAGGCGGCCGGCGACAGAAAACCCAGCCAGGAATGGCGACGCGCGCACGCGGGCGTGCCCGCGCACTGCCAGGCGGTCAGGTCGAGGGCGACCTCGCAGGCCGCGGCGACGAGCAGCACGGTCAGGCTCAGCGCCGCCAGCCGCACCAGCAGGCCGTACAGGCGGACCGCGCGGACGCGTTCGCGCGCGGCGGGGCGCATCCAGTGGGCGAGGTTGACGACCATGAACGGCAGCAGCAACAGCCACAGGGCGCGGGTGCCGTTGCCGGAGGTGAGGTTGGACCAGACGTAGGCCTCGGGGACGGGGGCGTCGCGGCGGCGGTCGTCGGCGGGTCCGGTGTCCGCGGTGACGTCGTCGGCCCGCCGGTAGACGGCCGCCGTGTCGTCTCCGGTGATCCGCACGGTGCGCGGATCGTTCAGCATCTTCTCGGGCGTGGCGCCGCCCACGCCGTGGACCAGGAGTTCCAGGGCGGCTCCGCCGGTACCGGCACGTTTCACTGTTGGCACTTCCCCCGTGACACGCCGTCGACATGTGTCGTGCGGGCATAAGGATCGCCGCTGGGGACGCGTGATACACCTCCCGTCACGGAATCTCCCCGGACCGTGCGGCGGACACACGCGGACGGAGGGAGACACCGTGGGTGACATGACCGCGACGGGGTGGTGGCACAGCTGCGGGCGGCCCGTGCGAGGATGGGACGCCCGCACACCGGCGTCGGCCGTCATGGCCTCGTCGAAGCAGGTGAGCGGGCCTGTCGGACGGTATGAGGGAAAGGACCGGAGCGTACGTGAGTGAGAATCAGAACCTCCTCGCGGAGCAGCGCCGCGCCCTCATCCTGGACGAGGTCCGTCGTCGTGGCGGTGTCCGGGTCAACGAGCTGACCCGCAAGCTCGGTGTGTCGGACATGACGGTGCGCCGCGATCTGGACGCGCTGGCCCGCCAGGGCGTGCTGGAGAAGGTGCACGGCGGCGCGGTGCCGGTCATGGAGGCGAGCACGCACGAGCCGGGCTTCGAGGCGAAGTCGGGCCTGGAGCTGACCGCGAAGGAGGACATCGCGAAGGCCGCGGCGCAGCTCGTCACCCCGGGCAGCGCGATCGCCCTGTCGGGCGGTACGACGACCTACGCGCTGGCCCATCATCTGGTGGACCTGCCGGACCTGACGGTGGTCACCAACTCGGTGCGGGTGGCGGACGTCTTCCACATGGCGCAGCGCACCTCCGGCCCGCGGCAGGGCGCGGCCACGGTCGTGCTGACCGGTGGGGTGCGCACCCCGTCGGACTCGCTGGTGGGTCCGGTGGCCGACCAGGCCATCGCGGCGCTCCACTTCGACGTGCTGTTCCTCGGCGTGCACGGGATATCTGCGGAGGCCGGACTGTCGACGCCGAACCTCGCGGAGGCCGAGACCAACCGGCGTCTGGTGCAGTCGGCGCGGCGGGTCGTGGTGGTCGCGGACCACACCAAGTGGGGTGTGGTGGGGCTCAGTTCGTTCGCCGCGCTGGAACAGGTGGACACCCTGGTGACGGACGCCGGGCTGCCGGGCGCGGCGCGCGCGGAGATCTCGGAGCACCTGCGACGTCTGGTCGTCGCGGGCGAGCCCGACGAGGATGCAGACATCTGACCGAGCTGCGGCTAGGGTGGCCCACCCGCCGACCGAGGGGGTTCGTGTCGCCATGGCCCGTCGTCTGCGCCCGGAAGGGCTCGACTTCGTCGCAATCGCTCCTGTGCGCATGACCTTCACCCAGGAGGTCTCCGCTCCCCCGGAGCGGGTCTACCGGGCCCTCGCGGACGACGTCGCGGACTGGCCCGAATGGTTCCCGGCCGTGACCGCCGTCCAGCCGCTCGACGGCGGTGCGGGGCGCGACGTACGTCTGTGGGGCGGCACCCGGTTCCTGGAGACGGTCCTCGCGGCGAAGCCGCCGGAGCTGTACGCCTACCGCGTGGACGCCACCGGCGTGCCGGGGGTGCGGGCGCTCGTCGAGGAGTGGCGGCTGACGCCCGCGGGCGCCGGCACCCGGGTGCGGTGGACCTTCGCGACGGACGGGACGGCCGTCTTCCGGGGCCTCGCGCGGCTGGCGCGGCCCGGTCTGGGCCGGTCCTTCAGGGAGGCCGTCGCCGCCCTGGACCGGCGGCTCGCCGTGTGAGGACCGGCCGGGCGTCGGAGGCCGGGCGTCACTGCGGCCACACGCCGGTGGCGAGCAGTGACTCGATCGCGGCCGTGTAGGGGGCGATGTCCAGGCCCTGTTCGGCGAGCCAGGCGTCGGAGTAGTACTTGTCGAGATAGCGGTCGCCCGGGTCGCACAGCAGGGTGACCACGCTGCCCCGGCGGCCGTCCGCCACCATCTCGGCGACGATCTTGAGTGCGCTCCACAGTCCGGTGCCCGTCGAGCCGCCCGCCTTACGGCCGATGGCCTGTTCCAGCGCGCGCACGGCGGCGACGCTGGCCGCGTCGGGGACCTTCATCATCCGGTCGACGGCCCCGGGCACGAAACTGGGTTCCATGCGCGGCCGGCCGATGCCCTCGATGCGGGATCCGCAGTCGCAGGTGACGTCCGGATCGCCGGTGGTCCAGCCCTCGAAGAAGCACGAGTTCTCCGGGTCGGCGACGCAGACGCGGGTGTCGCGCTGCGTGTAGTGGATGAAGCGCGCGAGGGTCGCGGAGGTGCCGCCGGTGCCGGCCGTGGCGACGATCCACGCGGGTTCCGGGAAACGCTCCAACTCCAGCTGGCGGAAGATGGATTCGGCGATGTTGTTGTTTCCGCGCCAGTCCGTGGCCCGTTCGGCGTAGGTGAACTGGTCCATGTAGTGGCCGCCGCCGTCCGCCGCGAGGCGGGCCGACTCCTCGTACATGGTGCGTGAGTCGTCGACGAAGTGGCATCGGCCGCCGTGGAACTCGATCAGGCGGATCTTCTCGGCGCTCGTCGTACGCGGCATGACCGCGATGAAGGGCACGCCGATCAGCTTGGCGAAGTAGGCCTCGGACACGGCGGTCGAGCCGCTGGACGCCTCGATCACCGGGCGGTCCGGCCGGATCCAGCCGTTGCACAGAGCGTAGAGGAAGAGGGAGCGGGCGAGCCGGTGCTTGAGACTGCCGGTGGGGTGGGTCGACTCGTCCTTGAGATACAGGTCGATCCCCCAGCGCTCGGGCAGCGGGAAGCGCAGCAGGTGCGTGTCGGCCGAGCGGTTGGCGTCCGCCTGGACCTTGCGGACGGCCTCTTTCAGCCAGTCGCGGTAGGCGGTGTCGCTGCGGTCGACGTCGAGGGTGGCGCCGGTCCTGGCGGGTGGGTAGGTGGTCACGGCGGGGCTCCTTCAGGCTTCGCGCCGACGGTGGTCCGCGCGGCCGACGTATCGATCATAAGCACCTTCCGCACGCTTCTCACCTGCATAAACACACCTTTGACGTCCTCAAAGGCGGCCCTGGGGAGCGGGTGGGGCGAGTGGGGGGCGCATTCGCGCGAGTGCTCCGGGCGGGCGCGCCGGGAGTGTTGTGCGCACTGGTGCTCGACGCCGGGCGCGGGCAGACTGCACCGGGCGGAGCGAAGGCCCGGCCGGGGTGAGAGCCTCGGCCCGGAGCCGCGCGCCGGTCGGGGGCGCACACGGGATCAGGGGAGAGAGATCGATCGCGAGGGGGCGGGAAAGCATGGCGGAGCCGGAGTTCACGGCTACGGGCGTGCAGATCGGCAAGCGGCTGCGTTCGCTCACCCGGGCCGGTCAGGTCCGGATCAACGACGGCAGGCTGGAGCTGCTGACCAGCTACGGCAGCGAGATCGACAGTGCGCCCGTGCAGGCGGTCCGCGCCTCCAGGCCCTGGTTCGCCGCGGAGGACCGGGCGCTGGCCGACCTCAACGGCAAGCGGTACCTGCTGACGCTCGGCGACCACGATCCGGCGCCGGGCGAGCCCGGACCGCCGGCGGCGCGCCGCTTCATCGAGGCCGTGCGCAGGGCGGCGGGTCGCGGCGGCTGAGTCCGCGCGGAATCGGGCGATGATCCGGCGGTCGGACCACCGCGAGTTGCGGTGCGGCATCCGCTGCGTCACCCTGATCTCACGTCACTCTGGGTTTACCGGCGATAACGCTGCGAACCAGCCCGCCGGCCATGACAGCAGGCGGCCGCCTTGCGCAGACGCCCTGCTCGATCCGAACTCCGTGTTCTTCCGGACCTCAGTCGGGGAGTCGCAGCCGTGATCACCAACCCAAGCAGGCACTGCATGGTGGAGCTTCAGGCCCTGCCGTCGCGGATCGGCCAGGTCCGCAGAATCGTATCGGCGCAATTGCGCTACTGGCATATGGACCCGTTGATAGACCGGGCCGCGCTCGGTGTGACGGAGCTGCTGACCAACGTCCACCTGCACGCCCAGCCCGACAAGACGTGCGTCGTGGAGATGGAGCTGCTGCTGGACCGGCTCACGGTCTCCGTGCGCGACCGCGACCCGCGACTGCCGGTCGTGGGGTCCGTCGACCACGAGGCCCTCGCCACCTGCGGGCGCGGGCTGGCGATGGTGGCCGCGGTGAGCGAGAGCTGGGGCGCCCGGCCGGACGGCGAGTCCGGCAAGGTCGTGTGGTTCACGCTCCCGGCGCCCTCCGCCACCCGCGACGCGTCGGCGCGACCGACCCGGCGCGCCCCACGGGAACAGGCCGCGCCCCTGTTCGCGGAGGTCGTCTCCGTCGACGACCTGCGGCCCGCACACGCTCCCGCCCGGCCGGCCGTCGTCGGCTGACCGGGCGGTGACCGCCGCTGGGCGTGTCCGCCCGGTGTCGCCTGCCCCGACGGGGCGGCCACCGGGCGGGCACGCCGTTGCGCGTGGGCGAGGGGCGTCCGGCCGCACTTGGCGCCTCGCGGCGCGGGAGCGGCGTCCGGCCGCACGGTCCTAGCGACCGGACCGGCCGAACTGTTCGTCCAGGACGGACACCCGGCGCCAGTACTCGTCCTCGTCGATCTCGCCGGAGGCGAAGCGCCGGCCGAGCACGGCCAGGGGGGAGTCGCCGGCGGGACGGTCCACGGGGTTCCAGGGGCCGCGGCGGCCTCGCCCGACCGTGCGACGCAGCAGGGTGACCGCGCCGATCACGACGGCCGCCCAGATCAGCGGAAGGAAGAGGATCCAGGGGCCGGGTCCGCCGCCGCCCCAGTTCGCCAGGGTGTTCATCTCGGGTCATCTCCTCGGTGAGGTCCTCGTGCACTGCGATGCTTCGAGAGTCCCTCCGGGAGGGGGCCCCGGTCGTCGTACGGCCAGCGGCACTTCACGTACGTCCGGGGGAGTAGGGAACACGGTGGACCGGCCTGGCGTACGACGAGGGTGGTCTCGGTCATGCCCCTCTCCGTCATGGCCGTCTCCGTCATGGCCGTCTCCGTCATGGCCCGATCGGGTCGACTTCTGTCCCGTCGGCACGCTGCCGGAGGCGGTCGGGCCGGGCGAGGATGGCCGGCGAGGACGAGGCCGGACGGCCGACGAAGCCACAGGTGAGGAGCAGGACAGCCATGGCCCTGGAGATGCGTGACCGCTGCGAGCGCTGCACGACGACCGCTCTGCCGCCCGACGGGCAGGCCCGGATCTGCTCCTACGAGTGCACGTTCTGCGAGCCGTGCGCCGGGGCCATGGGCCAGGCCTGCCCCAACTGCGGAGGCGAGTTGACGCCCCGGCCCCGGCGGGCGGCCACCGCGTGAGGCCCCGGCCGCCCGCCGGCCGGCAGCGGGGGTTCGGGGGCGGGCTGCCCGCCGGACGGTCGTCCGCCTCGGGTCAGGCCTCGCCGGCGGACCGGGCGCCGTCGTCGAAGCTGGCGAAGTAGGCGGCGACCATGTCCTCGTCGCCGTGCCCCTGTGCGGCGGCGCGCTCCAACCGCTCGGCGCTCGCCGCCGCCACGTCCAGCCGGACGCCGTTGTCACGGCCGGCCTCGACGATCAGACGCGCGTCCTTGGCCGCCGTCGTCACCGCGAACTGGGCGGGCGAGAGCCGGTCGTCGAGGACCAGAGCCGTCTTCGCCTTCAGGTAGCCCATGTCGAGGGGGCCGCCCGCGATCAGCTCGAAGAAGGCGTGCGGGTCGACGCCCAGGGCCTGCGACAGGGCGAGGACCTCGCCGGCCGCGGCGGTGGCCGCGATGACCCAGCTGTTGGCCACCAGCTTCAGACGGGTGGCGCTGCCCTCGGCGCCGTCCTCCCCCGTCCACACGGTCCGCGCGCCGACGGCCTCCAGGACGGGGGCCACCGCGTCACGGCCGGCCGGCGGTCCCGCCGCGAGCACGGTCAGCTGACCGGCCTCGGCGGGCTGGCGGGTGCCCAGCACTGGTGCGTCGAAGAAGACGAGGTCATGGGCGCGGGCGAAGGCGGCCAGGTCGCCGACGGCGTCGATCCCGGCGGTGGTCGACTGCACCCAGGAGGCCCCGGCCCGCAGCGCGGGCGCCGCCTCGCGCATGACGGCCAGTGCGGCGGGGCCGTCGTAGAGCATGGTCAGGACGACGTCCGCGCCCTCGACGGCCGCGGCGGGGGTGTCGGCGACGTGGACGCCGTCCGCGGCGAGCGGCTCCGCCTTGGCGCGGGTGCGGTTCCAGGCGCGCACGGTGTGGCCGGCCCGGGCGAGGTTGCGGGCCATCGCGGCGCCCATGATGCCCGTGCCGAGGACGCTCACGGTCAGGTTGTCTGTCATGCCGTCAACCTACTGGGACGCGGCGCGGACCAGGCCGTCCAGCCACGCCTGACGGCCCTTGGGCATCGGGGTCGGGTCGGGTCTGGGTCGGGGTTGGTATTCGGGTCGGGGTTCGGGTTCGGGTTCGGTCGTTGGGCGGCCGGGCCGCGGCGGGCCGACCGGCCGAGCCGGGTCTCCCGGGTCAGGATCCGGACCCGGTCGCGCGCGGTGCTCCCGGCGGTCACCGCGGGCGCCTGGTGAGGCGTCGTGGCCGCACCCGCTGTGCGAGGAGCACCCGCGCCCGGGACGCCTGACCCGCGCCCCTCCCCCGAGGAACCCCCGCTCGACGCCTTCGTCCTCGTCCGGCGTCCCGGAGCCGACGCCGACGCTGCGTGCTCCGGGTGCGCGGGCTGCTGCGCGCGGCCGGCGCCAACCAACCTGCGTGCCTTGCGCGTTGCCCGGCCGGCGGTCAGGATGTGCATCTCTCCTGGGGGTGACCATGCGGATGCGCAACGCCGCCGCGGCCTGTGCGGGGCTCGTGGCGCTGGCCTCGTCGGCGGGCTGCACCGTGCCGTTGGCGGGCCTCACGGGCATCACGGTGACCGAGGACGGACGGCCGGTCGGGGTGCTGATGGTCTGCCACGACCACATCGACGCGGCCGTCCTCTACATCGATGACGGCCAGGACGACGGCGACGGGTCCGAGGGGGACTCGGCCGAAGAGAGCGAGTCGGATGATCTGGGGCGCTGGAGCTCTTCCGAGCCCGTCACCGGCTTCGTGAGCTGGCCGCTGACCACCGGCGGCGAGGGCTGGCGGGTCGACGAACCGATGCCCGCCGCTCTGCAACCGCGGCGGACGTACCACCTGTTCGGCGGGACCGACGACGACTCCTGGTCGACGGCCGACGTCTCCTTCACTCCCGAGCAGCTCGCCGCACTCACGCCCGGACAGGTGCGCTACTCCGTCGGTGACGTGCGGGGCGCCGACGACGACGGCATGGCGACGGGGTCGATCGCACAGTTCCGCGCCGCCGCCTGCCGGGACGACTGAGCCGCGCTCCTTCCCGCACACCGCCCCGCGGCGCGCCCCGCGCCTCACCCGGCGAGCAGCGCCCCGAGCGGGTCGTCCAGCACCGGCTGCCAGGCCAGCTCGGCCGCGCCCACCAGGCTGTTGTGGTCGAGGGAGCAGGCGAGGATGGGCACCCCGCCGCTGTGGCCCCACAGGCTGCGGTCGGAGACGACCGCGCGGAGCCGGTCGGGGTCTGCCTCCAGGAGGGTGCCGTGCAGTCCGCCCAGGACGATGCGGTCGGGGTTGAGGATGTTCACCAGGCCCGCCAGGCCCAGCCCGAGCCGGTCGATCAGGGCCTCGGCGGCCGTGCGCACGGCCGGATCGCCGTACTCCTCACGGATCAGTTCGTTGGCCTGCCGCAGCAGGGAGCCCTCGGGGCCGGGTGCGCGCCCGGCGGCGGTGAGGAGGGCGAGCGGATCGGCCTCGACGTCGAGACAGCCGCGGCCGCCGCAGTGACAGGGCCGCCCCTCGGGGTTGACCGTGAGGTGGCCGACTTCGAGGGCGAGACCCGAACTGCCCGTGTGCAGACGGCCGTCGAGCACCAGGGCGCCACCGACCCCGCGGTGCCCGGTGGCCACGCAGAGCAGGTCACGGGAGCCGCGTCCCGCGCCGTGCCGGTGCTCGGCGAGGGCGGCGAGATTGACGTCGTTGGCCGCGAACGCGGGGCCCGGGACGCCCGCGGCCCGGATCCGCTCGGCGAAGATCTCCCGCACCGGCGCCCCCGCCGGCCACGCCAGGTGCAGCGGATTCAGGGCCAGCCCCTCGGGTTCGGTGACCGCGGACGGCACGGCGAGCCCGGCGCCCACACAGCGTCTGCCGGTCCGCCGCAGCAGTTCCGCCCCGGCGTCGACGGCCGCGCCGAGGACCTTGGCCGGGTCGGCGTCGACGGTCTCGCAGCTGGGCGTCGTGGCGACGATCCGGCCGCCGAGGCCGACCAGCGCGGCCCGGAACCCGTCGGAGTGGACCTGCGCGGCCAGCACGACCGGGCCTTCGCGCGCCACTTCCAGCCGGTGGGAGGGGCGCCCCTGCGAACCGGCGGCCGCGGTGGGCCGCGCGTCCACCCGGATCAGCCCCAGAGCCTCCAGTTCCGCGGCGACCGCGCCCGCCGTCGCCCGGGTGACGCCGAGTTCCGCGGTGAGCACGGCGCGGGTGGGCGCCCGCCCGGTGTGCACGAGCTCCAACGCGGGCCCGAGCGCTCCGCGCCCCCGGTCCAACCGCGCCCTTGAGGTGGTCCCTTCCCCCGCCGGCCGGGGGTCCGCCTTGCCGCTCATGAGGGCGAGTCTCCCATGATCCGCTTCGTCAGGCGGCGTCCGGGAAGCCACTGACGCGCAGGGTGACGTTCAGCCGTCCCGTCAGACCGAGCCCGGCCGGGGCCGTGCCCGGGAGCACCCGCGGCACCCCGTGGTACGCGAGCCTGGACGCTCCCCCGAACACGAACAGGTCGCCGCTGCGCAGTTCGACGTCGGTGTAGGGCCTGGCCCGCGTTTGTGTGTTGCCGAAGCGGAAGACGCAGGCGTCGCCGAGGCTCAGGGAGACCACGGGCGCCGTGGCCCGCTCGTCGGCGTCCCGGTGCATGCCCATCCGGGCGTCGCCCTCGTAGAAGTTGATCAGCGCGATGTCGTACGCGACGCCCGCGGCCTGCGCCGTGCCCAGCGTGTCGGACACGGCCCGCCGGCCCAGCTCGCCCAGCCAGTCCGGGAAGGGCTTGACGGGCGTGCCGTCGCCGTCGGCGACCGTGCGGGCGTAGGCGTACGGGTACCAGTGCCAGCCCAGGCAGACCTGGCGCGCGGTCATGAGGCCGCCGCCGGGTGTGCGGACGGTGCGCAGGCCGGCCGGGGGGCGGGCCCACTCCCGGCAGGCCCGCAGCAGCTCGCGCTGCCGGGCGCCGTCCAGCCAGTCGGGCAGGTGCACCGCGCCCGGCGCGACCTGCGCCCGCTCCCGCGGGAACAGCTCTGCGTTCATGTCCTCATCCTCCTCCTCATCCCTCTCCTCATACCTCTCCTCTGTTCCGGCACCCGGCCTGATCTGCGGCTCGGTTAGCCTTGACCCACGATGAACGACGCTATGACTACGCCGTGGGGCGAGGTCGCCCTGGCCCGCTTCCCCGAGGACCCGCGCGAGACGCTGCGCGCCTGGGACGCCGCCGACGCGTATCTGCTCAGACATCTCGCGGCCCGGGAGGTCCCGCCGTCCGGTGCCGTGGTGGTGCTCGGCGACCGCTGGGGCGCGTTGGTCACGGCGCTCGCGGCGCACCGTCCGATCCAGATCACCGACTCGTGGCTGGGACAGGAGGCGACCCGGGCGAACCTCGCGCGGTCCGGCGTCGGGACCGGCTCCGTCCGGCTGCTCACCACCCAGGACCCGGTGCCGGAGCGGATCGACGTTCTGCTGGTCAGGGTGCCCAAGAGCCTCGCGCTGCTGGAGGACCAGCTGCTGCGGCTGGCGCCCGCCGTGCACGCGGACACGGTCGTCGTCGGCGCCGGCATGGTGAAGGAGATCCACACCTCGACGCTGCGGCTGTTCGAGCGGATCATCGGGCCGACCCGGACCTCTCTCGCCGAGCAGAAGGCGCGGCTGGTGTTCTGCACCCCGGACCCGTCGCTGAAGCGCCCCCGCAACCCGTGGCCGCACACCTACGATCTGCCCGACGACGTCGGCGGCGCTCTCTCGGGCCGTCCGGTCGTCAATCACGCGGGAGTGTTCTGCGCGGAACGGCTCGATATCGGCACCCGGTTCTTTCTGCAACATCTGCCGAGGACGACGGGCCCGGGCCGGGTCGTCGACCTGGGCTGCGGCAACGGGATCGTCGGTACGGCGGTGGCGCTGGCCGACCCGGCCGCCGAGGTGCTGTTCACGGACGAGTCGTTCCAGGCGATGGCGTCGGCGGAGGCCACCTACAAGGCGAACGGGGTGCCCGGACACGCCGAGTTCCGGGTCGGCGACGGGCTCGCGGGGGTGGCGGACGGCAGTGTGGACCTCGTGCTGAACAACCCGCCGTTCCACTCCCACCAGGCCACGACGGACGCGACGGCGTGGCGTATGTTCACCGGGGCACGGCGCGCGCTGCGGCCCGGCGGCGAACTGTGGGTGGTGGGCAACCGGCATCTGGGCTATCACGTCAAGCTGAAGCGGTTGTTCGGCGCCTGTGAAACGGTCGCCGGCGACCGCAAGTTCGTGGTGCTGAGGGCGGTCAGGCCGGAGTGAGCCCCGCCCCGGCGAGGATCCGCTCGACGGTGCGCGCCATGGCCTCGCGGCCCGCGCCGAGGTAGCGGCGGGCGTCGACCGCGTCGGGCTCCGCCTCCAGGTACGCGCGGATCGCGCCGGTCATGGCCTGGTTGAGCGCGGTGCCGATGTTGACCTTGGCGATGCCGCCGGCGACGGCCGCCCGCAGCTCGTGGTCCGGGACTCCGGAAGAGCCGTGCAGGACGAGGGGCACGTCGAGGGCCGCGCGTAGCCGCCCGATCAGCTCGTGGTCGAGGGCGGCGGTGCGGGCGGTCATCGCATGGACGCTGCCGACGGCCACCGCCAGGGCGTCCACCCCCGACTCAGTGACGAAAGCGCGGGCTTCGACGGGGTCCGTGCGGGCCCCGGCGACATGGGCGCCCTTGCCGCCGATCTCTCCCAACTCCGCCTCGATCCACAGCCCTTGGGCGCGTACCCGGTCGACGGCGGCGCGCGTCGCGGCGAGGTTGGCCTCGTACGGCAGCCGGGAGGCGTCGTACATGACGGAGCTGAAGCCCGCGTCGGCGGCCTGGCCGAGCAGTGGGTCGCTCTGGACGTGGTCGAGGTGCAACGCGACCGGCACGAGGGCCCGTTCGGCGGCGACGGCGGCCGCACGGGCCAGCGGCAGCAACTGACCCTGACGGAACCTGACGGCGTTCTCGCTGACCTGGAGCACGACGGGTGCGCCGGCCGCCTCCGCCCCCGCGACGACGGCTTCGACGTGTTCCAGCGTGACGATGTTGAAGGCCGCGACGGCGGTCCGGCCGGCGCGGGCCCGGGTGACCAGCTCGCCGGTGGTGGTGAGGGGCACGGCGCCTCCGATTCGAGGGCTTTTGGAGTTACGAGGGCTTCGGACGCCGGGCGCGTCAAATGCCTCGGGTGCCTCGATGCCTCGGGGCAGGGGCCTCGGGGCACGGGCCTCAGGGGGTGAGGACGACCGAGCGGGCGAGGTGGCGCGGACGGTCCGGATCGAGGCCGCGCAGGGCGGCGACGGCGACGGCGAGGCGCTGGGCCCGGACCAGTTCGGCGAGGGGGTCCAGCGTGCCTGCGACCCACAGCGCGCCGGTCGCGCGCACCTGCTCGGCCAGACCGTGCGGCGCCTCCCCGAACATCCAGACGGCCGTGCCCCGGGTGCTGACGCTGATGGGACCGTGCCGGTACTCCATGGCGGAGTAGGCCTCCGTCCAGGACAGCGAGGCCTCCCGCATCTTCAGCGCGGCCTCGTTCGCGAGGCCGACCGTCCAGCCCCGCCCGAGGAAGGTGAACTGCCCGCAGTCCACGAGGCCTTGGGGCAGCGGCTCGGCGAGCGCCGTGCGGGCGTCCTCGACGACGGCGTCGGTGTGCAGCCCCAGGTGGGCGCGGAGCAGGGTGAGGGCGGTGGTGGCGAAACGGGTCTGCACGACGGAGCGTTCGTCGGCGTGATCCAGGACGACGACGTGGTCGGCGGCGGTCGCGACCGGGGTGTCCGGGTCGGCGGTGATGGCGGTCGTGACGGTGCGTCCACGCAGCCGGGCGAGCAGGTCGAGGACTTCGGTGGTGGTGCCGGAGCGGGTGAGGGCGACCACCCGGTCGTAACGGCGGCCGTGCGGGAACTCCGAGGCGGCGAAGGCGTCCGTCTCGCCGTGCCCCGCGCCCTCGCGCAGGGCTGCGGCGGCCTGGGCCATGAAGCAGGAGGTGCCGCAGCCCACGAGCGCCACCCGCTCCCCGGGCTCGGGCAGCTTCTCGGCATGCCCGGCGGCTTCGGTCGCGGTCCGGTTCCAGCACCCGGGCTGGTCGGTCAGTTCGTCCTCGACGTACGTCATGCCCCACCTCTCGCCGACGGTGTCGTGCATGCACGGTAGAGCCGGCGTTCTCACCGCATCAACCGTGTGAGCGTCCGGGCCGCGTCGAGAGGTGAGCCGACCGACGGCGTGGGACGCGCGCGGAGGCGCGCCCCGGACTTCGGCGTACCGGGCCGCGGGCGGTCGTCGCGGCGGTGGGGACTGCGGGCAGGCGTGACGCCCGCCCGCAGTCCCCACCGGGTTGCAGCCGGGGTTACAGGGCGCGCTCCAGGTGGTCGGCGACCAGCTTCACGAAACGGCCGGGCTCCTTGGGACGGCCGCCTTCGGCGAGGACGGCCAGTCCGTGCAGCAGTTCCGCGGTCTCGTCGAGCCCGGTGCGGTCCTCCCGCTCGTTGTACGCCTGGTTCAGGCTCTTCACGAGCACGTGGTCCGGGTTGAGTTCGAGGATCCGGCGGGCGCGCGGCACCTCCTGTCCCATCGCGCGGTACATGTTCTCCAGCGCCGGGGTCAGATCGTGCGCGTCGGAGACGATGCAGGCCGGGGACACCGTCAGACGCGACGACAGCCGCACCTCCTTGACGTCCTCGTCCAGGTGCTCCTTCATCCAGCCGAGCAGGGCCGCGTACTCCTCGCCCTGCTTCTCCCGCTCGCCGTCGGCCTTCTCGTCGTCCTCGCCGCCGAGGTCGACCTCGCCCTTGGCCACCGACCGCAGCGGCTTGCCGTCGAACTCGCCGACCGCGTCGACCCACACCTCGTCGACCGGGTCGGTGAGGAGCAGGACCTCGATGCCCTTGGCCCGGAACGCCTCCATGTGCGGGGAGTTCTCGATGCTCTGCCGGGACTCGCCAGTCAGGTAGTAGACGGCGTCCTGCCCGTCCTTCATCCGCTCCACATAGCTCTTCAGCGTGGTCGGCTCGTCCTCGCTGTGCGTCGTGGCGAAGGACGAGACCGCGAGGAGGGTCTCGCGGTTGTCGGTGTCGGTCAGCAGACCTTCCTTCAGGACGGCCCCGAACTCCCGCCAGAACGTGGCGTAGCGCTCGGGAGACGCCGTCATCATGTCCTTGACCGTGGACACGACCTTCTTGGTGAGCCGGCGCTGCATCATCCGGATGTGCCGGTCCTGCTGGAGGATCTCGCGGGAGACGTTGAGCGAGAGGTCCGCCGCGTCGACCACACCCTTGACGAAGCGCAGATACGGCGGCAGCAGCGCCTCGCAGTCGTCCATGATGAAGACGCGCTTCACATACAGCTGCACCCCGCGCTTGTAGCCCTGGTTGTACAGGTCGTGCGGGGCGTGCGAGGGGACGAACAGCAGCGCCTGGTACTCGAAGGTGCCCTCCGCCTGGAGCCTGATCGTCTCCAGCGGTTCACGCCAGTCGTGGCTGATGTGCTTGTACAGCTCGTGGTACTCGTCGTCGGACACGTCCTCGCGCGAACGCGCCCACAGCGCCTTCATCGAGTTCAGCGTCTCGGGTTCGCGCGGGGCGCCGGCCTCGTCGTCGGAGCCGTCGGCGGCGGAGGGGGCCGCCTTCGGCGCCATCCGGATCGGCCAGGTGATGAAGTCGGAGTAGCGCTTGACGATCTCCTTGATCGTCCACTCCGACGTGTAGTCGTGCAGCTGGTCGTCGGAGTCGGCCGGCTTCAGGTGCAGGGTGACGGTCGTGCCCTGCGGGGCGTCGTCCACGCGCTCCAGGGTGTACGTGCCCTCGCCGCGCGAGGACCAGCGGGTGCCCTGGCTCTCGCCGGCCCGCCGGGTCAGCAGCGTCATCTCGTCGGCCACCATGAAGCCGGAGTAGAAGCCGACGCCGAACTGCCCGATCAGCCCCTCGGCCCCTGCTTCGTCCTGCGCCTCGCGCAGCTCCTGGACGAACTTCGCCGTGCCCGAGTTGGCGATGGTGCCGATCAGCCGGCCGACCTCGTCGTAGGACATGCCGATGCCGTTGTCGCGCACCGTGAGGGTGCGGGCCTCGGCGTCGGTGTCGATGTCGATGTGCAGGTCGGAGACGTCGGCGTCGAGCGTGTCGTCCCGCAGCGCGGCGAGGCGCAGCTTGTCCAGCGCGTCGGAGGCGTTGGAGACGAGCTCGCGGAGAAAGACGTCCTTGTTCGAGTAGACCGAGTGGATCATCAACTGGAGAAGCTGACGGGCCTCTACCTGGAACTCAAACGTTTCGGTCGACATGATGCGCGTGTACCTCACAGTTCCGGAGTCTCCTGGACGGGCGACAGCCACTCTAAAACACCAAGTCAGGGTGGGGTGCCCGGTGTTCTGATCTCGGTCGTCGGCAGTCGCCGGGGCCTCGGCTCGTCTGCGGGCGTCGGGGTGTCACCGCATGAGCGCGCCGCGCACGGTGAGGCCGTAGCCGACGCGCAGTCGTCGCAGTTCCCACAGGGCGACCGCGGTCACGGAGAAGGGGGCGCCCAGCACGAGCAGGACCCGCAGCGGCCCCGGCACCCCTTGGTACGCCCCGGTCAGCACGTCGACGAGCGCCATCTCCCACACGAGGACCAGCGCCAGCAGCGGCGGAACCGTCTCATGGATGTCGGCGGTGCGGAACACGTGCGTGAGGGACATCCCGATGCCGTAGGCGACGAACGGCAGGACCCAGACCAGCATGAACAGGACGACGACGGCGGTGACCGCCACCATCACCGCGTTCGTGGCGAGCCGGCCGTCCATGAGACCGGTGAGCACGGCGGCCGGGAAGAGGGCCACACCGCCGATCAGTGCCAGGATCGAGCCGAACGGCTTGCGGGCCCGCCGCAGCAGTTCCCGCCTCGCCGGAGGACGGGCCATGCCGATGAGCACGCCGACGACCACCGGGAAGGTCACCGACAGGACGAGGACGGCGTTCCAGGACTGGTCGAGCCGGTCGTCCGCGAGGTCCTCCACGGACGCGGCGAGTTTGTAGGAGAACGTCACCCATGCCAGGGCGGCGAGTCCGACGACGGTGCGGACGCGCTGCATACGGGCGACCACCGGATCGTCGACCCGGCCGGGCCGCGAGGGACGGAAGACCTTGCGGCCGGCCGCGATGGGGCCGACGGCGTTCCACAACCGCCGCACCGGCCCCACCCGCCGGACGGGCGGCGGCGTCGGCTGCGGACCGTACGGGCCGTAGGGGCGGTACGGGTCATAGGGCGGCTGACCGCCCTGCTGGTTCCAGGCGTTCATTGGTTCGGCTCCCCCGAGTCGCGGCTGAGATTTCCGTCGCGTCGCGGAATCCTAGTGGTCGCATCGGCGCATGCCGGAGATACGCCGAGATCAGTGCAGAATCTCCTCCACCTCCGCGAACCCGTCGGCCCGGCTCTGCCGAAGCCGCGTGGACGGCGCGCTCCACTCCCCCTGGGCGCCGGGTGGGCGGCGGCCGGTTCGGCGCCGGATATTCCGCGCCCGGTCGCGCTCCGTCCGGCAGACTGCCCCCATGGAGACTGCCGAGTTCATCCGCGTCCTGGACCGGGAGGGCCGCGCGCTGGCCACCGCGGCGGCGCAGGCCGGCCCCGACGCGAAGGTGCCGACCTGCCCGCAGTGGCAGGTGAGGGATCTGCTGCGGCACACGGGCGCGGTGCACCGCTGGGCGACGTCGTTCGTCGCCGGGGGCCACACCTCGTTCCTTCCCTTCGGCGAACCGCCGGACCTCGACGGCGAACCGCTGCTGGACTGGTTCCGCCAGGGCCACCTGCGGCTGGTCGACACCCTGTCCGACGCGTCGCCCGACCTGGCGTGCTGGCACTTTCTGCCCGCCCCGTCGCCGCTCGCGTTCTGGGCCCGGCGGCAGGCCCACGAGACGGCCGTGCACCGCGTGGACGCCGACGCGGCCCGCGGCCGCGACCTCGACGAGGTCGCCCGGGACATGGACGCCGGGTTCGCCGCGGACGGGATCGACGAACTCCTGCGCGGCTTTCACGCGCGCGCCAAGAGCAGGGTGCGCACGCAGGAGCCCGCGGTGCTGAGGGTGCGGGCGACCGACAGGGCCGACGCCGTGTGGACTGTGCGCCTGTCGGCCGAGCCGCCGGTGACGGTACGCGGCTCCGAAGGGGCGGCGGACTGCGAGCTGTCCGGTCCGGCGGCGACGCTCCATCTGTCGCTGTGGAACCGGCTGCCGCTGCCCGCCGCGTCCGGCGACGCCTCGCTCGCGACGCTGTGGCGGGAGACGTCCGGTGTGAACTGACCTGCTCCTGTGGTCAGTCGGCGAGCATGCGGGTCAACACCGCGCGCTGCACGGGCTTCGCGTCGGCGTGCAGCGTGCGGCCCTTCGCCGTCAGCACGACCCGGACTCCCCTGCGGTCCTCCGCGCACAGGCCGCGCTCGACCAGACCGTCCTTCTCCAGCCGGGCGACGAGCCGCGACAGCGCGCTCTGGCTGAGGTGGACCCGCTCGGCGATCTCCTGGACGCGATAGGCGCACGAGCCGTCCGGCGCGGGCGACTGGGCGAGAACGTCCAGCACCTCGAAGTCGCTTGCGCACACGCCGTGTCGGTGCAGCGCCCGGTCGAGTTCGCACTGTGTGCGCGCGTGCAGGGCCAGCATGTCCCGCCACTGCTCCACGAGCGCCTGTTCGTTCCCGGTCCCGCCCCTGGTCGCCGCCATGGGGCGCACCGTAGCAGAGAACAGAATTCATTGCAGCAGAATTAAATGCACTTGCATTCGATGCATGCGCATGTAGTGTCTTCGCCATGACCTCTCCGCTCTCCTCCTCCGCGCCCCCTCTCCCCGAGGGCCGCTGGAACGCCCGCCTGTGGGGCACCCTGCTGGTGCTGTGCGCAGCGATGTTCCTGGACGCGCTGGACGTGTCCATGGTCGGCGTCGCCCTGCCGTCCATCGGATCCGACCTCGGGCTCTCCACCTCCACCCTCCAGTGGATCGTCAGCGGTTACATCCTGGGCTACGGCGGCCTGCTCCTCCTCGGCGGTCGCGCAGCCGACCTGCTCGGCCGCCGCCAGGTCTTCCTGATCGCCCTCGGCGTCTTCGCGCTGGCCTCCCTGCTCGGCGGCCTCGTCGACTCGGGCCCCCTGCTGATCGCCAGCCGGTTCATCAAGGGCCTGAGCGCGGCCTTCACGGCCCCCGCCGGTCTGTCGATCATCACCACGACGTTCCCGGAGGGCCCTCTGCGCAACCGCGCCCTCTCCATCTACACCACCTGCGCCGCCACCGGCTTCTCGATGGGTCTGGTCCTCTCCGGCCTGCTCACCGAGGCGAGTTGGCGCCTGACCATGCTGCTGCCCGCACCGATAGCCCTGATCGCCCTGGTGGCGGGCCTGAAGCTGCTGCCGCGCAGCGAACGGGAGAAGAACCACAACGGCTACGACATCCCCGGCGCCGTCCTCGGCACGGCGTCCATGCTGCTGCTGGTCTACACGGTGGTCCAGGCCCCGCAGTCCGGCTGGACGTCCGCCCGCACCCTGCTGTCCTTCCTCGTCGTGGCCGCGCTGGCGACCGTCTTCGTCTCGGTCGAGCGCCGCTCGGCGGGCCCGCTGATCCGGCTCGGGGTGCTGCGCTCCGGCAGTCAGGTCCGCGCCCAGCTCGGCGCCATGGCGTTCTTCGGCTCGTACGTCGGCTTCCAGTTCCTGGCCACCCTCTACATGCAGACGCTGCTCGGCTGGTCGGCGCTGCACACGGCGCTCGCGTTCCTGCCGGCCGGCGCGCTGGTGGCGGTCTCCTCGACCAAGGTCGGCTCGATCGTGGACCGGTTCGGCACCCCTCGCCTGATCGCCGCGGGCTTCGCCTTCATGGTCGCCGGGTACGCCCTGTTCCTGCGCGTCGATCTCGACCCGGTGTACGCCTCCGTCATCCTGCCGTCGATGCTGCTGATCGGCGCGGCCTGCGCGCTGGTCTTCCCCTCGCTCAACATCCAGGCCACCAACGGCGTCGCGGACCACGAGCAGGGCATGGTCTCCGGTCTGCTGAACACGTCGGTGCAGGTGGGCGGCGCGGTCTTCCTCGCGGTCGTCACAGCCGTGGTGACCGCCGGCGCCCCCGCCGACCCCACTCCCCAGGCCGTGCTCGACAGCTACCGGCCCGGACTGGCGGTGGTGACGGTCATCGCCGCCGCGGGCCTGCTCATCACCCTCCCCGGCCTGCGCGCCCGCCGCGCCCCCGGCTCGGTCGTGGTCGCCCGGTCCACCGCGCCGGAGACGAGGACGGACACGCGGACGGACGTCGAAGCGCACACCGAGGCGGAGCGCGGAACAGCGACAACGACAGCGACCGGGATCGAGACGGAGACCGTCGGGGCCTAGTGCCTCCCACATGTGCCGGCGCGTTGCGCCCGGCGGGCCGGAGTGGCCCGCCGGGTGCACACCTGTGACACTCGCTGCATGAGCGGTTACGGGGAGCGGCGGCGATCGCAGGCCGAGCGGGACGCGATCACCGTCGAGATCGGATACGCGCTGTTCAGCGCGGCGTTCGCGGGGGCGGTGCTGTTCGGCGCGGCGGCCGGACCGGCGCTGCTGTTCGAACTGCCTCCCGCGGTGGAGAAGTTGTCGCTGCGCACCGGCATGGTGCTCGCTCCCCTGGTGTTCCTGGTCCGGGTGGTCTCCGTGCTGGTCCGCTTCCGCCGGGACGCTCAGCCCAGCCAGCCCGGCCGGACCAGCCCCGACTCGTAGGCCAGGACCACGAGTTGGGCCCTGTCCCGCGCGCCCAGCTTCACCATCGTGCGGCTGACGTGGGTCTTCGCCGTGAGCGGGCTCACCACGAGGCGGCGGGCGATCTCCTCGTTGGACAGACCGATCCCGACCAGCGCCATCACCTCCCGCTCCCGCTCGGTGAGCCGGCCGAGCGCGTCGGCCGTGGCAGGCTCCTTGGAACGGGCGGCGAACTCGGCGATGAGCCGACGCGTCACTCCCGGCGAGAGCAGCGCGTCCCCGGCGACCACCGCCCTCACGGCACGCAGGAGTTCGTCGGGCTCGGTGTCCTTGACGAGGAAGCCGGAGGCCCCCGAGCGGATCGCCTCGAAGACGTACTCGTCCAGTTCGAAGGTGGTGAGCATGACCACCCTGACCTGAGCGAGAGCCTCGTCCCCGGTGATCCTGCGGGTCGCGGCGAGACCGTCGAGCACCGGCATCCGGATGTCCATCAGCACGACGTCGGGACGCAGTTCCCGCACCGCACGCACCGCTTCCGCCCCGTCGGCGGCCTCGCCGGCCACCTCGATGTCCGGCTGCGCGTCGAGCAGCGCCCGAAATCCCGCCCGGACCAGCGACTGGTCGTCGGCGAGCAATACGCGGATCACGGCTCCTCCCTCTCTCGCCGGCCCCCGCCGGCCCTCGTCGGGAGCACGGCGAGGACGCGGAAGCCGCCGTCGGGCAGCCGTCCCGCCTCGATCGTGCCACCGAGCGCCGCGGCCCGCTCCCGCATTCCGGCGAGACCGTTGCCGCTGCCGCCCGCCTCCGCGCCGGTCGCGGGTCCGTCGTCGTCGATCCGGATCCGGAGCGTCGCGCCGCCGCCGTCGAGCCGCACGCGCGCGTGGCGCGAGCCCGAGTGCCGGACGACGTTGGTGAGGGCCTCCTGGACGATCCGGAACGCGGCGAGATCGGTGTGGGGCGGCAGCCCGGGCGCCCGGCCGGCCACGTCGACCGTGAGACCGGCGCGCGCCGCCTGCTCCACCAGCTCGGGCAGCCGGTCCAGGCCGGGGGCCGGAGCACGCGGCGCGTCGCCCGGGGCGCGCAGGGTGTCCAGCACCTGGCGCACCTCGCCCAGCGCCTCCTTGCTGGCGGATTTGATGGTGGTGAGCGCCGTGCGCGCCTGCTCCGGGTCGGAGTCCAGGAGCGCGAGGCCCACGCCCGCCTGCACGTTGATGACCGAAAGGCTGTGGGCGAGGACGTCGTGCAGTTCGCGGGCGATGCGCAGCCGCTCCTCACCGGCACGTCGCCGGGCCGCCTGAGCACGTTCGGCCCGCTCCCGGGCCCACTGCTCCCGGCGGATCCGGGCCAGCTCCGCGATCGCCACGATCGCCACGACCCACCCGGCGACGACGATCTCCTGCCCGAAGGGGGCGGGGCGGTCCCCGGCGGGCGGCAGCCACCGGTACAACCAGTGCGCCACCAGCAGATGGACGGCCCACAGCATGCCCAGGGCCGTCCAGGCGGCCCGCCGGCGCCCCGCGACGACGGCGGAGCAGCATGCCACCGCCACGGTGAGGAAGACCGGCCCGTAGGCGTAACCCGCGCCCAGGTAGACCGCCACGGCGGCGGCCGTGCCGAACACCACCGTGACCGGTCTGCGAAGCCGCCACACCAACAGTCCGGAGGCGACGAGCAGCAGGGCCCTCGCGAAGAGATCGAGCGGGGCCCGCTCGTCGTGCTGCGCATGGGCGGCGAAGGCGGAGCCGGCGAGCACGAACACGGTGATCAGCACGGTGGAACGCCAGGGCAGGCGACCCGCGTCCGGCTCCTCGCCCTCTCGGCCCTCCCAGGGGCGCAGCCACGGCGACGGCCCGCGCCGCCACCACCGCTGCGGGCCGCCCGGCCCGCCCACCCGCTCTTCGTCCATGTCCGCCACGCTAGACGCCACGGCCCGGACCGGACGTCCACCGGGCGAGGTGAGCGGCCGTACTCCCCTGGTCGTACGCGTGGCCGGTGGACGTCCGCGGCGACCCACGCGGCCACCGAGGGGGCGGGGGCGGACGGACGGTCGTCAGCCGACCGCCGGCGCCGACCCTGGTACCGACACTGGCGCCGACCCGCTCAGCGGCGTCGGCACCGCGCTCCGCCGCCGCTCCTCGGTCCCCGCCTGCCAGGAGGCGTGGGCCGGGGCGGACGACGTCAGGACTCGTCCGCCTCCGCCTCCGCCTGCGCCGTCGGCGCCGGCGCGGCCGTCTGCCGCCGGTCCATCGCGGTCAGCGCCCGCTGGGCCATCGGGTGCGAGCGGACGAGCTCGCCCAGGGTGGTCCGGCCGCGGGTGATGTCGGTGAACGCCTTCCAGGCCGGGCGCACCCCGGTGAGGGCCACATGGAAGAGTCCGGGACGGCGCTCGAACGCGGCGAGCATCCGCTTGCCGACGCTCATCTCCACGCCGAGCCCGGCCTTGACCGCGAAGGCGTAGTTCAGTGCCTGGCGTCGGGTGTCCACCGCGTCGTGGGCCTCCGAGATGCGGACCGCCCACTCGCCGGCGAGCCGGCCCGAACGCAGGGCGAAGGAGATGCCCTCGCGGGTCCACGGCTCCAGCAGACCCGCCGCGTCCCCGCACACCAGCACCCGTCCGCGCGAGAGAGGCGAGTCGTCCGCCCGGCACCGGGTGAGATGACCGGAGGAGATGCTCGGCTCGAACCCGGCGAGGCCGAGCCGCCCGATGAAGTCCTCCAGGTACCGCTTGGTGGCCGCGCCCTCTCCGCGCGCGGAGATCACGCCCACGGTCAGGGTGTCGCCCTTGGGGAACACCCAGCCGTAACTGCCGGGCATCGGCCCCCAGTCGATGAGGACGCGCCCCTTCCAGTCCTCGGCGACCGTCTCCGGCACCGGGATCTCCGCCTCCAGGCCGAGATCCACCTGGTCGAGCTTCACGCCGACGTGCGCCCCTATCCGGCTCGCGCTGCCGTCCGCGCCGACCACCGCACGCGCCAGCAGCGTCTCGCCGCCCTGCAGCACCACCGCCACCGAGCGCCGGTCCGGCACCGACGAGCCGTGCTGCTCGACCCGCTGCACGGTGACGCCCGTGCGCAGCTCCGCTCCCGCCTTCTGGGCGTGTTCGACGAGCTGCTGATCGAACTCGGGCCGGTTGATCAGCCCGAACAGCATCTGCCGCGAGCGGCGCGTTCGGGTGAAGCGCCCGTTGTTCGAGAAGGTCACCGCGTGCACCCGGTCGCGGAAGGGCAGCTCGAAGCCCGGGGGCAGGGCATCGCGCGAGGGACCGATGATGCCGCCGCCGCACGTCTTGTAGCGGGGCAGCTCCGCCTTCTCCAGCAACAGCACACGCCGCCCGGTGACCGCCGCCGCGTAGGCGGCCGAAGCCCCCGCGGGTCCCGCGCCCACCACGACGACGTCCCACACCTGCCGGGCGTCCGCCGAAGAGTTCTCGTCGTCCGCCGAAGAGTTCTCGCTGCTCACGATGGTCTACTGCTCCCGATCAAGCTGCTTGCCGCACCTGTCCCCCGCATCCTACGGCGGAGATCGCCACGGTCCGATGACGGTCCGCTGTGGCAGGATCGGCGGCGTGCGCGCCCCCACCCTGCGACGCGTACGCTCGCACGGTCCCTCGAACGGACCAGTGCCACCTCGTACAACGTCGCACCCACAAGGAGCGTGCCCATGTCGTCGAATCCGATTGCCGAGACCGTCGCCTCACTGATGCCCAGGGCGCGGGCGGAGCTCACCGAGCTGGTGGCCTTCAGGTCGGTGGCGGACTTCGACCAGTTCCCCCGGAGCGAGAGCGAGGCGGCCGCCGGCTGGATCACCGCCGCCCTGCGCGCCGAGGGCTTCCAGGACGTGGCCGTCCTCGACACTCCCGACGGCACCCAGTCGGTCTACGGCTACCTGCCCGGCCCCGACGGCGCGAAGACGGTCCTGCTCTACGCCCACTACGACGTGCAGCCCCCGCTGGACGAGGCCGCCTGGACCACCCCGCCCTTCGAACTGACCGAGCGGAACGGCCGCTGGTACGGGCGCGGCAGCGCCGACTGCAAGGGCGGCGTGATCATGCACCTGCTCGCGCTGCGCGCCCTGAAGGCGAACGGCGGCGTCCCGGTGAACGTCAAGGTGATCGTCGAGGGCTCCGAGGAGCAGGGCACCGGCGGGCTGGAGCGGTACGCCGAGCAGCACCCCGACCTGCTCACGGCCGACACGATCGTCATCGGCGACGCGGGCAACTTCCGCGTCGGGCTGCCCACGGTCACCGCCACCCTGCGCGGCATGACCATGGTGCGGGTCCGGATCGACACCCTGCAGGGCAATCTGCACTCCGGTCAGTTCGGCGGGGCGGCGCCCGACGCGCTGGGCGCGCTGATCCGCGTCCTGGACTCGCTGCGCGCCGAGGACGGCTCGACGACCGTCGACGGTCTCACCGACGACTCCCGCTGGGAGGGTCTGCAGTACGACGACGCGCAGTTCCGCCGGGACGCCAAGGTCCTGGACGGCGTCGCTCTGATCGGCTCCGGCACGGTCGCCGACCGGATCTGGGCGCGACCCGCCGTGACCGTCCTCGGCATCGACTGCCCGCCCGTCGTGGGAGCCGCCCCCTCCGTGCAGGCGAGCGCCCGCGCGCTGATCAGCCTGCGGGTGCCGCCGGGCGGGGACGCGGCCGAGGCCACGAAGCTGTTGCAGGCCCACGTGGAGGCGCACACACCATGGGGCGCCCGGGTGAGCACCGAACAGGTCGGCCAGGGACAGGCGTTCAGCGCCGACACCAGCAGCCCCGCGTACGGGGCGATGGCCGAGGCCATGGCGGTCGCCTACCCCGGTCAGGAGATGCAGTACGCGGGCCAGGGCGGATCCATCCCGCTCTGCAACACGCTCGCCGCGCTGTACCCGCGGGCGGAGATCCTCCTCATCGGCCTGAGCGAACCCGAGGCGCAGATCCACGCCGTCGACGAGAGCGTCTCCCCTCAGGAGCTGGAGCGGCTGTCGGTGGCCGAGGCCCTGTTCCTGCGGACCTACGCGGCGAGCTGACCGCTCCCCTTCCTCGGCCGAGGGCCTCGCCCGCCGGGCGGGGCCCTCCCACGTTCGCTCCATGACGACGCCGCCACACCCGTCTCCGGCACGACAGCCGCGTCTTCATGCCGTCTCCGTCACGACAGCCGCGTCTTCATGCCGTCTTCGGCGGAGAAGGCAGGGGCGAAGACGGAGGGTCAGGTACGAAGGCGGGGCGCCAGGGATCAAGACGCGGGCGGACAGGCGCGGGGGCCGGTGCGGGACGGACGCGCCGGTGGTGCTCCCCGGGTATCGCGCCGCGGGACGGTCCATGTGGTCAGGTCGCGGTCCGGGGGCGGCGACGCCCGCGGAGAAGGGCGGCCTCAGCCTCGCGGAACGCCGGCTTCCAGGTAGATCGCGGACCGGCGCTCGCGGGCCCGCAACGCCCAGCGCAGCCGCTCGTAGCGGACCGGTGGGAGGAGATCGGCCGCCTCCTCTTCCGTGACGAAGCGCCATGCGCGCAGTTCGGGGCCGGGCAGCAGGAGTCCGGCCACGGCCGCGGGGTCGAGCAGGCCGCCGTCGAAGAGGAGGCGCAGGCCGCCGTAGGCGGGGGGCACCGGCCGCTCCCAGTCGACGACCAGCAGCCGGGGCACGTCCGTCAGCCGGATTCCGGTCTCCTCCTCCACCTCACGCATCCCCGCGCGCGCGGGCGCCTCGCCGGGCTCCACCACGCCGCCCGGGAACTCCCAGCCGGGCTTGTACGTGGGGTCGACGAGCAGCACTCGGTCGTGTTCGTCGAAGAGCAGCACGCCGGCGGCCACGGTCTCGGCGGTGGGCTCGGGAGTCTGCACGATGTCGCACTCGGCGACGGCGCCGCTGCCGACGGCCTCGGCGATCCGGGCCGCCGTCTCCCGCGGGGTGAGGGCGCCGTTGTCGACCGGATGGGCGTCGGCGGTGAGCCAGGTCGCGAGGGCGGCCCGGTAGGGCTCGATGTGGTCGTACGACCACTGACGGATCCGTATCTCGCCGTCGGGGAGGTCCGCGGGGATCTCCCGGTTGGCTATTCGCTCGCGCAGGATCGTTTCCGCCGGAGCGAGGAGCACATGCCGGACGGCGATCCGACGAGCGGCGAGACCGCCGAAGATCTCGTCGCGGTACTCCTCGCGCAGCAGGGTCATGGGGACGACGAGGACACCGCCCAGCTCGGCGAGCAGCGCGGCCGCCGTGTCGATCACCAGCCGTCGCCAGATCGGCAGATCCTGGAAGTCGCCGACCTCGGCCAGGCGCTTGGCCGGCAGCAGATGCGGGAGCGCCGCCCCGATGACCTCGGGGTCGAAGAGCGTGCTGTTCGGGATCAGGTCCGTCAAATCCCGTGCGGTGGTGGTCTTCCCCGCACCGAACGCGCCGTTGATCCAGACGACGGTCACAGTTCCCCCTCTTCTGTTGGCCCCCTGAGGCTTGCCCGCTCCACCCTGCCACGGAAACCAGTTCCCGTTGAGGGCGCGCGAACGTGACCGCGCCGGCGCCCCTCGCGGTGGGGCGCCGGCGCGGTGACCGGAGGCGGATCCGTCAGTCGTTCTGCCCCAGGGCGTCGTCGTCGACGGCCAGGCTGTCGCTGGCGACGGTGTGATCGAGCGCGCTGAGGGTGTCCCCGACGTTCAGCCCGTCGAGGTCCTCGGCGCCCAGGGCGTGCGAGGGGGTGATCGCCGCGACTACGAAGCCGGTGGCGAGGGAGGCGATGGCGAGCATGCTGCGCTTCTTCATGTGCGGATCAACTGCGCGGACGCGCGCGGAGTCACGCCTGATCCGCCTGATCCGGTAATCCGTTCGCTCGGCGACGGCGCCCGCGGTCAGAATGCCGTGATCGCCATTCCCGTGAGGAGCCTCGTCATGACCGGTCCGCAGCACGCCCACGCCAGCCTGGAAGGGCTCGTCACGGGCGATGCCTTCGGCGACAGCTGGTTCACCCGCTCCGACGAGCCCGCCGAGGCGCTGTGGGCGGCCCGGGAGCCGCGTCCGGCGCCCTGGCTGTGGACGGACGACTCGGCGATGGCGTTCGTCCTGTTCGCCCATCTGACGACGCACGGGGAGGTCCGTCCGGACGACCTCGCGCGGGAGTTCGCCGCGGAGTACGGCCGCGACCCGGGCCGCAAGTACGGCCCGTCCATGCACGGGGTGCTGCGACGCGTCGCGGACGGCGAGGACCACCGGGCGGTGACGACCGGGCAGTTCGGCGGACAGGGCTCCTACGGCAACGGCGCGGCGATGCGGGTCGCTCCCCTGGGGGCCTGGTTCCGCGACGACCTGACGGCGGCCCGGGAGCAGGCCCGCCTGTCGGCGCTGGCCACGCACGCCCACCCGGAGGCGGTCGCGGGCGCGGTGGCGGTGGCGGTCGCCGCCGCGCTCGCGGCCGCGGGCGAGGGCACGGACGCCCCGGCGCGGGAGGCCTTCCTGCGCGAGGTCGCCGCGCATGTGCCGGACGGCGACGTCCGCTCCGGGCTGCTCGTGGCGGCGAGTCTGCCCGGGCACACCTCGGTGCGCCATGCCGCTTCCGTGCTCGGGTCGGGGAAGCTGATCTCGGCTCCGGACACGGTGCCGTTCGCCCTCTGGTCCGCCGCGGGGCACCTGGACGACCTCGTCGAGGCCCTGTGGCAGACCGTGGGCGGATGGGGCGACCGCGACACGACCTGCGCCATCGCCGGAGGCGTGGTCGCGGCCCGCACCGGAACGGGCGCCGTGCCGTCCGCCTGGCGCAACGCCCAGGAGCCCATCCCCGCCTGGAGCGGCTGGACCGCCCTCACCACACCGACCCCGACGACCGACTGACCCCGGTCCCGAGTGCCGGGCGTCGGGCGGCGGCCCGCGGACGGCAGACGGCGGGCCGCCGGCGAAGGGCGGCGGCCGACACACCTGGCGCGCTCTGCGCGCTCGTCAGACGGCAGACGGCAGACGGAGGACGGCAGACGGCAGACGGCAGACGGCAGACGGCAGACGGCAGACGGCAGCAAGCGGTACGCCGTACGCCGTCCGCGGTCGATCTCAGCGGGTGGGCCGGAACGTTCCTTCTGGGTTCTTCAGACTCCCGCCGCCGGTCCCTTCGCCAGGGCTGCCGCGGCCGCTCCCACGAGTCCCGCGTCCGTGCCCATCTGCGCGGGCGTCACCGCCAGGCGCTGGACGAAGGAGAGGGTCGCGTAGTCGCGGAGGGCCCTGCGCAGGGGAGCGAAGAGGATCTCGCCCGCTTTGCCCACGCCGCCGCCGATCACCGCGATGTCGATCTCCACCAGGGTCGCCGTCGCGGCGATGCCGGCGGCGAGCGCCTGGGCGGCCCGTTCGAAGGAGGCCAGGGCGACCGGGTCGCCCGCACGGGCGGCGGCGGCCACCGCGACCGCCGAGCCGTCGCCGTCGGGACCCGGCAGCCAGCCGTTCTCCAGCGCCCGCCGGGCGATGTTGGGGCCGCTGGCGATGCGCTCGACGCAGCCGCGTGCCCCGCACGGGCACGGATCGCCGTCGAGGTCGACGCTGATGTGGCCGATGTGGCCCGCGTTGCCCGTGGGCCCGGGGTGCAGTCGACCGCCCAGGACCAGGCCGCCGCCGACGCCGGTGGAGACCACCATGCACAGCGCGTTGTCGTGGCCGCGGGCCGCGCCCTGCCAGTGCTCGGCCGCCGTGATGGCCACACCGTCGCCGATCAGCTCGACCGGGAGGTTCCCGGTCGCCGCCCGCACCCGGTCGACCAGTGGATACCCACGCCAGCCGGGCACGTTCACCGGGCTGACGGTGCCGGCGGAGGCGTCCACCGGGCCGGCGCTGCCGATGCCGACGGCGTGGACGCGCTCCCACAGCGGCGACCCGCTCAGCTCCCCCAGCGCCTCCTCGACGGCCCGCATGACGGTGTCGCCGTCCTCCAGGGCGGGCGTGGGGCGCTGTGCGCGGGCCAGGATCGTGCCGTCGCCGTCCACCAGCGCTCCGGCGATCTTGGTGCCGCCGATGTCGAGCGCGGCCACTAGGTCGGTGTGCATCAGTCTGGGTTCTCCCCGTCCACCAGGAAAAATGGGCTGGCCGGTCCAGCGGTTGGGGGACGCGGGCCGGATTGCGGTGGACAGTCTCTCCCGCATCTGACAACGTTGTCCAGGCTCTATGCTCGACGCCACATCCTCATACAAACCCTGGGGCACCGCATCCCCGTCCGCGAGATCGACCGGACGGCGAGCATGCCGACCTCCCGCGGACGACAGGACAGGACACAGCATCGTGCCGGAGACGCAGCGCCGCCCCGAGAGCCGTTACGGCAACCGTCCCACGATGAAGGACGTCGCCGCGCGGGCCGGGGTCGGCCTCAAGACCGTGTCCCGCGTGGTCAACGGCGAGCCGGGCGTGACGCCCGAGACGGAGCGCCGGGTCCAGGAGTCCATCGACGCGCTCGGCTTCCGCCGCAACGACAGCGCCCGGGTTCTGCGCAAGGGCCGCACCGCCAGCATCGGCCTGGTCCTGGAGGACCTCGCCGACCCGTTCTACGGGCCGCTCAGCAGGGCGGTGGAGGAGGTCGCCCGCGCGCACGGCGCGTTGCTCATCAACGGCTCCAGCGCCGAGGACCCGGACCGCGAGCAGGAGCTGGCCTTGGCGCTGTGCGCGCGCCGGGTGGACGGCCTGGTGGTGATCCCGGCCGGTGACGACCACCGGTATCTGGAGCCCGAGATCAGGGCCGGGGTCGCGACGGTGTTCGTCGACCGGCCGGCCGGCCGGATCGACGCGGACTGCGTGCTGTCGGACAACTTCGGCGGCGCCCGCGCGGGCGTGGCCCACCTGGTCGCCCAGGGGCACCGTCGCATCGGCTTCATCGGCGACATGCCCCGCATCCACACCGCCGCGGAGCGTCTGCGCGGCTACCGCGCGGCGATGGAGGACGCGGGGATACCCGTGGCGGACGCCTGGATGTCCCTGGGCGCCACCGACCCGGCGCGGGTGCGCCGCGCGGCCGAGGACATGCTGTCGGGGGACGCGCCGGTCACGGCGGTCTTCTCGGGGAACAACCGGGTGACGGTCACCGTGATACGGGTCCTGGCGGAGCGGGCCCGCCGGACCGCCCTGGTGGCCTTCGACGACCTGGAACTCGCCGACCTGCTCCAGCCGGGGGTCACCGTCGTCGCCCAGGACGCGGCGGCCCTCGGCCGTACCGCCGCCGAGCGCCTCTTCCGGCAGCTGGACGGCACACAGCTCGTCCCCGAACGGATCGAACTGCCGACCCGGCTGATCACTCGCGGCTCGGGTGAACTGCCGCCGGCGGACTGAGCCGGCCGTGGCCGCCCGCGACGGGCACCGCACGCTGGAGGCGCTGGGCCTGGCCGACGCGCCGCGCGACCATCCGCTGAGCTACCCCGGCGTCTGGCCGCGCGGGTCCGGGCTGCTCGACGGCGACGAACTGCTGCCCCTGGACCGGTTCACGCATCCCGGCCGGACCCCGGTGGTGGCCGTCGGCTCCAACGCCAGCCCGGCCCAACTGCGGCACAAGATGGCCGAGTTCGGCATCGCGTCGGCCATTCCGATGGTGCGGGCACGCGTGACGGGCATCGACGTGGGCGTGTCGGCGCACATCAGCCGCCACGGCTATGTGTCCGCATCACCCGTCGACGCTCCCGGCGTCGCCCGGCAGTTGTTCGTCATCTGGCTGGACGCGGACCAACTCGCCACGCTGGACGCGACGGAGCCGAACTACGACCGCGTCCTGCTGCCCGCGCCGCGGTTCCGGGTCGAGCTGGAGAACGGGGAGGCGCTTCTCGACGCCTTCGCTTACGTCAATCATCACGGGGTTCTGCACGACGGCTCGGGCGCCCCGCGCCGCCACCCCGGCCAGCACGTCCTGATCTCCGAACTCCTCTCACGATCGGCGGCGTTGAGAAAACTGTTCGGCGGGACGCCCGAGGAGTTCTGCCGCCGCGCCCGGGCGGACGCGCGACGGTGCGAGCAGGGCACGCGATTGTTCGCGGAGGAGAATCTGGTGACCGTCTCCGGTCTGGAACATCTGCGCGTCCGTTAGTGTGACCGGACGGCGTCGCGTGTCGGTCACCGGCCGGGTGAGGCATGGAGGCGCCCGTGAGTTTGCCCAGCGGAGGCATTCCACACATGTCAGTCGAGCTGAACCACACCATCGTCCACTCCCGTGACAACCGGGAGTCGGCCGAATTCCTCGCCCACATCCTGGGACTCGAAGTCGGAGCCGAGTGGGGCCCGTTCGTTCCCGTCGACACGAGCAACAAGGTCACCCTGGACTTCGCCACCGTCCCGGCGGAGTCGATCGTCATGCAGCATTACGCGTTCCTCGTCTCCGACGAGGAGTTCGACGCCGCTTTCGACCGGATCGAGCGCGCCGGGATCACGTACTTCGCGGATCCGCACGGCAGGCAGCCGGGAGAGGTCAACCATCACCACGGCGGCCGTGGTCTGTACTTCATGGATCCGTCGGGGCACGGCATGGAGATCATCACCACCCCGTACGCCGTTCCCGCGCCGCGGCAGACGCAGCAGACGCAGCAGCAGTAACGGCTGCGGCGGCTGGAGCGGTCGTCGGGCGACGGTGTCCGTCGCCTGCGGCGGTGACCGGCGGGGGTGTTCTCGCCTCGGCCGGCTCGCGCGCTCTCCGGCGCCCGCCCGGTTCAGCGCCCTACGTCGCCGCCGAGGCCGTCAGATCTCCCCGGCGCGGTGCGGCGAAGCCCTCCAGGGCGGTCCGGGAGAGTCCCGTAGCACCGGTCACCTCGGCGAGGTCGAGGGCGCCGCAGTCGAGGCCCCGCAGCAGATAGCCGCCGAGGGCCTTGGCGGTCGCCGGCTCGTCCATGACGTCGCCGCCGGCCCGGTGGGCATACCGGGACAGGCGCTCCGCGGCCTGCGCGAAACCCTCGCGGTAGAAGGCGAAGACGGCCGCGTAGCGGGTGGGGAGATGGCCGGGGTGCATGTCCCAGCCCTGGTAGTAGGCGCGGGCGAGGGCCCGACGGGTGAGGCCGTAGTGGAGTCGCCAGGCGTCGTGGACCTTCGCGGTCGGGCCGACCGGCAGGACGTTCGTGGAGCCGTCCGACACCCGTACGCCGGTGCCGGCCGCGGCGACCTGCATGACCGCCTTGGCGTGGTCGGCCGCCGGATGGTCGGCGGCCTGGTGAGCGGCGGACACGCCCAGGCAGGCGCTGTAGTCGAAGGTGCCGTAGTGCAGGCCGGTGGCCCGCCCCTCGGCCGCCTGGATCATGCGGGCGACGGTCGCGGTCCCGTCGGCGGCCAGGATGGCCTGGCTGGTCTCGATCTGGATCTCGAAGCCGATCCGTCCGGCGTCCAGCCCGCGCGCCTTCTCGAAGGCCTCCAGCAGCCGGACCATCGCCGTGACCTGCTCGGGATAGGTCACTTTCGGCAGGGTGAGGACCAGTCCGCCGGGCAGACCGCCGGCCTCCATCAGACCGGTGAGGAAGACGTCGAGCGTGCGGATGCCCCGGTCGCGCACCGCGGCCTCCATGCACTTCATGCGGATGCCCATGTACGGGGCCGCGGCGCCCTTGGCGCAGGCCTCTGCGATCAGCCGGGCCGCCCGGGCGGCCGCCGCGTCCTCCTCCGCCTCGGGACGGGGGCCGTAGCCGTCCTCGAAGTCGACGCGCAGGTCCTCCACGGGCTCGCGCTCCAGTTTGGCCCGTACGCGCGTGTACACGGGCTCGGCGAGTTCGTCGGACAGGCCGAGGCAGGCGGCGAAGGAGGCCGCGTCGGGGGCGTGCTCGTCGAGGGCGGCGAGGGCCCGGTCGCCCCAGTCGCGGATCGTGTCCGCGGCGAAGACGTCACCGGGTACGTAGACGGTGTGGACGGGCTGGCGGGTGCCGGGGTCTCCGGGGTAGAGGCGGTCCAGCTCGGCGTCGATCGGGGCGAGGGAGGCGCTGATCCTCTCGCCGACGGCGCCCGCGAGACTCGTCGCCACCGTCTCCTGCTGGCCCTGACCCATGCCACACCCTCCTGTTTTCCGCTTTACGGAATCGATAATCCGCACAGCGAAGTTATCTGTGCGGCTTCCGGCTGGTCAACACCCTGTCCACGGCGTGGTCCCGTTCCGTTCGCCGCCGCATCCATGCCCTCTTCCGTACCGGGGTTCTCCCCTTCATCCTGACTCACGAGACGAGGGGGAACACATGACGGGCAGGAGTGGGCCGAACCGTAGGGCGGGACTGCGAACCGTGGTGGCCGCCGCGGCCGCCGTCCCGCTGCTCGGCATGGTGGGAGCATCGGCCGGACGGCAGGAGAGCCGCTCGCACGGCGCGCTCCCGTCCGAGCCCGCGCCCCCTCTGGAGGTCATGACGTTCAACCTCCGCTTCGCGTCCCGCAAGAAGCCCAACAGCTGGGCGGTCCGCCGGCCGGTGATGAGCGCGCTGCTGCACCGCGCCGCCCCGCACGTCATCGGCACTCAGGAGGGCCGGCCGCAGCAGCTGCTCGACATCCAGGCCGATCTCGGGCCGTACTACGACTGGATCGGCGCAAGCCGCGCCGCGGGCGACGACGAGGCGGTGGCCGTCTTCTACGACACGCGTCGGCTCGCTCCGGCGGCGTACGAGCATTTCTGGCTCTCCGACACCCCGGCGGTGCGCGGCTCCAACACCTGGGGCGGAGGCCATCCCCGCATGGTCACCTGGGTCCGCTTCCGTGACCTGCGGGCGGCGGGGCGGGAGTTCCTCGTCCTCAACACCCATCTCGACAACGCGAGTCAGTACGCGCGCGTGCGCTCAGCCGCCCTGATCGCCGAGCGGATCGCCCGGTTCGACCCTGCGCTGCCCCTGCTGCTGACCGGCGACTTCAACTGCGCCGCCCACGGCAGTGCGGTGTACGACGCGCTGCTCGCCGCCGGTCTGGTGGACACCTGGGACGCGGCACGCGCGCGTGGCGGGGCGTACGCCACGTTCCACGGCTACCGGCCGCTGATACCGGGCGGGGACCGCATCGACTGGATTCTGGCGACGCCCGGTGTCACGGTCCACCGGGAGTGGACCGACACGTTCACCGTCGGCGGCCAGTACCCGAGCGATCATCTGCCGGTGCAGGCGTCGTTGACTCTGTGACGAGCCGAGGCCCCCGTGACCTGCGCGGTCACGGGGGCCTCGGACAGTCTGCGACTGCGGGTGATCAGCCCTTGCGGGTGTTGATCTCCTCGGTGAGCTGCGGGACGACGTCGAAGAGGTCGCCGACGACGCCGTAGTCGACCAGGTCGAAGATCGGGGCCTCGGCGTCCTTGTTGACGGCGACGATCGTCTTCGAGGTCTGCATGCCGGCCCGGTGCTGGATGGCGCCGGAGATGCCGTTGGCGATGTAGAGCTGCGGCGAGACCGACTTGCCGGTCTGACCCACCTGGTTGGTGTGCGGGTACCAGCCGGCGTCGACGGCGGCGCGGGAGGCGCCGACGGCCGCGCCGAGGGAGTCCGCGAGGGCCTCGATCAACGCGAAGTTCTCCGCGCCGTTGACGCCACGGCCGCCGGAGACCACGATCGCGGCCTCGGTCAGCTCCGGGCGGCCGGTCGACTCGCGCGGGGTGCGGCCGGTGACCTTGGTGCCCGTCGCCTGCGCCGAGAAGGAGACGCTGAGCGCCTCGACGGCGCCGGCGGCCGGAGCGGCCTCGACCGCGGCCGAGTTCGGCTTGACGGTGATGACCGGAGTGCCCTTGGAGACACGGGACTTGGTGGTGAAGGAGGCGGCGAACACCGACTGGGTGGCCACCGGGCCCTCGGCGCCGGCCTCCAGGTCGGTGGCGTCGGTGATGACGCCGGAGCCGATGCGCAGCGCCAGACGCGCGGCGATCTCCTTGCCCTCCGCGGAGGACGGGACCAGGACGGCGGCCGGGGAGACCGACTCGACGGCGGCCTGCAGCGCGTCCACCTTCGGCACGACGAGGTAGTCGGTGTACTCGGAGGCGTCGTGCGTGAGGACCTTGACGGCGCCGTGCTCGGCGAGCGCGGCGGCGGTGTTCTCGGCGCCCGGGCCGAGCGCGACGGCGACCGGCTCGCCGATGCGGCGGGCCAGCGTCAGCAGCTCCAGGGTGGGCTTGCGGACGGCGCCGTCCACGTGGTCGACGTAGACGAGGACTTCAGCCATGGGATTTGCTCTCCTGCGAAACGAAGTTGAGGGGCGGTCGGCGTGGGGCCTTTAGATGAACTTCTGGCCCGCGAGGAACTCGGCGAGCTGCTTGCCGCCCTCGCCCTCGTCCTTGACGATCGTGCCCGCGGTGCGGGCGGGACGCTCGGTCGCGGAGTCGACCTTGGTCCACGCACCCTCCAGGCCGACCTCCCCGGCCTCCAGGTCCAGGTCCGACAGGTCCCAGGACTCCACCGGCTTCTTCTTGGCGGCCATGATGCCCTTGAAGGACGGGTAACGCGCCTCGCCGGACTGGTCGGTGACCGACACGACGGCCGGCAGGGAGGCCTCCAGGTTCTCGGAGGCGGCGTCGCCGTCGCGGCGGCCCTTGACGGTGCCGTCCTCGACCGAGACCTCGGAGAGCAGGGTGACCTGCGGGACGCCCAGACGCTCGGCCAGCAGGGCCGGGACGACGCCCATGGTGCCGTCGGTGGAGGCCAGGCCGGAGATGACCAGGTCGTAGCCGGCCTTCTCGATCGCCTTGGCCAGCACCAGCGAGGTGCCGATGACGTCGGTGCCGTGCAGGTCGTCGTCCTCGACGTGGATGGCCTTGTCGGCGCCCATGGAGAGAGCCTTGCGCAGCGCGTCCTTGGCGTCCTCGGGGCCCACCGTCAGGACGGTGATCTCCACGTCGTCGTCGGAGTTCTCGGAGATCTGCAGCGCCTGCTCGACCGCGTACTCGTCGAGCTCGGAGAGCAGACCGTCCACGTCGTCCCGGTCGACGGTCAGGTCATCGGCGAAGTGCCGGTCGCCGGTGGCGTCGGGCACGTACTTCACAGTGACAACGATCCTCAAGCTCACGCCGGCTCTCCTACTGCATCGTCAGTTCTGGCTGCCTTCTTCCAGGCAGCATAGGCGTCTCAAGCGGCCGATCCCGGTTGGGGCGGCCTGCGCTCCGACCGAAATATTACTCGCCAGTACACCCAGTTCATTCCCGCTAAGCAAGCGCTTTGAACTGTGACCTGTGCAACGCAGCGTAATCGGAACCCGACCACTCCGCAGGACGGCCGCAGAGTGATCAATCCCGCAGAGCCGTGAAACGCCCCTGGTGGTACAGCAGCGGACGACCCGCGCCCGCCGGGTCGCCGAGGAGCACCTCGGCCAGCACGATGCGATGGTCCCCCGCGGGCACCCGCGCGACGACGCGGCACACCAGCCAGGCGAGCACGTCGTCCAGGACGGGGACCCCGTGCGGCCCCTCGCGCCACACGGTCGGCGCGCCGAAGCGGTCGGCGCCGCTGCGGGCGAAGGTGGCGGCCAGCGCCTGCTGGTGCTCGCCGAGTATGTGGACGCCCACGTACTCGGCCCCCGAGACCGCGGGCCAGCTGGAGGCGCCGGTGCCGATGCCGAAGGAGAGCATCGGCGGCTCCGCGGACACGGAGCTGAGGGAGGTGGCGGTGAAACCGACCGGGCCGGTACCGCCCGAGGCGGTGATCACGGCGACTCCGGCCGCGTGCCGCCTGAAGACGGAGCGCAGCAGATCGGGAGAGGCGAGCCGGGGCAGGCCGAGGTCGGGCGGGGCCGTCATGAAGTCGTCCTTCTGCGGGAAGTTGCGGGTCGGGCCGTGGGTGCTCAACGGACCGGACAGCGCGCGCTCGCGGTACGGAGCAGGTCCACGTGGGCCCGTCCGTGGAGAAGGAGTTCCTCAGGCATGTGGTCAGGCTGACGACGGCCGGCCCGCACAGTCAAGTCCGTCCCGGCAACTGGGAGATGCCTCACCGTTCCCCGGCCGCAGGTCACACCGCCTCCCCCAGAGCCGCGATGACGTCGGCCTTGCGCGGCTGGCCGGTGGCGCGCCGGACGATCCGGCCGTCGGCGTCCAGGACCAGGACGGTCGGGGTCTTGAGGATGTCGAGTTCACGGACGAGGTCCAGCCGCGCTTCCGCGTCGATCTCGATGTGGGCGACTCCGGGGACCACCCCGGCCACCTCGCCGAGGACCCTGCGGGTGGCCCGGCACGGCGCGCAGAAGGCGGTGGAGAACTGTACGAGCGTGGCCCGTTCGCCGAGTGCGCCGCCGAGCCGGTCCGCTCCCAGCCGTCTGCCGTCGTCCCGCCCGCGCACCCGCACCCTCCCGCTCCGCCGCCGATGCAGCACTCCGTAGGCGCTCGCCGCCGCGAGCACCGCCACGCACACCATCAGTCCGGTCATCGGCTGTTGCAGCGTTCACGAGACTGCAAAGATTCCCGGCCGCGGTAATCCTTCCCGATGCGGAATGCTTGATTCATGGACATCGACGCGAGGGGCCCGCGCTTCGGGGCCGCCGTGACGACCGTGGTGCTCGCGGTCGTTCTGATCACTGGGAACGCCTGGCTGCTGGGCTGGCAGACGCTGGCGTTCGCGCTCGGCGCGGCGGGCGGCGTGGGGCGTTCGCCTTACGGCTGGGTGTTCCGCCGGGCCGTACGGCCGCGGCTCGGGCCGCCGACCGCGTTCGAGTCGCCGGAGCCGCCGCGCTTCGCGCAGGCCGTGGGACTGCTGTTCGCGGGCCTCGGACTCGTCGGGCTGACCCTCGGCCCCGGCTGGCTCGGCCTCGCGGCGACGGGAGTCGCCCTCGCCGCCGCGTTCCTCAACGCCGCCTTCGGGTACTGCCTCGGATGCGAGATGTACCTGCTCGTACGGCGGGTCGCGATTCGCGTGGAGTAAAGGGCAGTTAAAAGCGCGAGGTGGATCAAGGGGACCGAAGTGACGAGGATCTCGCCCCCGCCGGGCACCAGGGCTGGCTCCCCGGCCGTTCTTCGGGCACGATCTGCGAGATGCCGTAAACCTACGGCTGCGTAACTTTGCCGCCGGGAGGCATCCCCGGCAAAGAGCAAGGAAGGGTTCGCCCCGCCCATGGCAGAGCTTGTCTACCGCCCCGTCGTCGGCCTAGCCCAGACCTTGTTCAAGGCCTGGGACCTCAAGATCGACTGCAAGGGGTCGGAGAACATCCCGCGCTCGGGTGGTGCCGTGCTGGTGAGCAATCACATCAGCTACCTCGACTTCATCTTCGACGGCCTGGCCGCGCTCCCGCAGAAACGTCTCGTTCGCTTCATGGCGAAGGAGTCCGTGTTCCGCCACCGGATCTCCGGTCCGCTGATGCGCGGCATGAAGCACATCCCGGTGGACCGCAACCAGGGCGAGACCGCCTATGCGCACGCGCTGGAGTCATTGCGCTCGGGCGAGATCGTCGGGGTGTTCCCCGAGGCCACGATCTCGCAGTCGTTCACGCTGAAGAGCTTCAAGTCGGGCGCGGCGCGCATGGCGCAGGAGGCGGGCGTCCCGCTGATCCCGGTGGCCCTGTGGGGTACGCAGCGCCTGTGGACCAAGGGCCACCCGCGCAACTTCAAGCGCAGCCACACCCCGATCACCATCCGCGTGGGCGAGGCCATGGAGGCCTCGCGCGACAAGTACGCGGGGGCCATCACCCGGCAGCTGCGCGAGCGCGTGCAGGAACTGCTGGAGGCCGCCCAGCGCGCCTACCCCGTGCGCCCCAAGGACGCGAACGACACCTGGTGGATGCCGGCCCACCTCGGCGGCACCGCGCCCACGCCGGAGCAGGTGCGCGAGGCCGAGGCCCGCTGACGTCCGCCCGAGGCCCCCAGGGCCCGCCGCGCGGCGGGGTCGGGGTCGGGGTCTCAGCCGGGACGGGCCGCCGCGGGGCGCGTTCTCACAGCGCCGAGGGCAGCGTCCGCCAGAGCGACGGGCGGTCGGGCGCGGCCTTGAGCGCGCCCAGGACCGCCGGGTGCGGCGCCGCGTACAGAACCGGGTGGTCCGACTCGCCCGCCGCGGGGTCGGGCACGAAGGCCAGACGTTCGCCGTCCAGGGAGAACCGGGTGTCCACGCCCGGTTTGTCGCCGCGCGGGTCCTGGCGGTGCCAGGCCCCGCCGAAGCGTACGGCGACCAGTCCGTGCAGGGCGTGCCCGTCGCCCGCGTCATGCGTCAACCGCTGGTAGCACAGGGCCGTCGGGATGTCCTCGGCCCGCAGCAGCGCGGCCAGGGCGTGAGCCTTGGCATGACAGATGCCCGTCCCCTGCTCCAGCACGTCCGAGGCGCGCCAGGTCACGCGCGGATCGTCGGCGTCCTGCGAGTGGGTGATCGAGTCGCGGACGTACTCGAACGCCAGCCTTGCATAGGCATACGAGTCCTCCGCGTCCTTCGCGAGCCGCGCCGCCGTGGCGCGCACCAGCGGACGGTGATGGTCGATGGCCTCGTCGGCGGCCAGATACTCGGACAGGTCAGGGTTTTCCTGGATCAGCTCCATGAGCGCAGAGCATAGGAAAACGATCACCTGATCGTCAATGACTTTTCAGGTGACCGTATACCTATGCAGGTCGCCGCTCTGGTTTTCCCGGGACCGGGTCGCCGCCGCGACTAGCGCGCCATCTCCTCCTTGACCGCCGCCACGAACGCGTCCACGTCCTCCTCGGTCGTGTCGAACGCGCACATCCAGCGCACGACGCCCGCCGCCTCGTCCCAGAAATAGAACCGGAAGCGCTTCTGCAGTCGCTCGCTCACGTCGTGCGGGAGCCGTGCGAAGACCCCGTTGGCCTGCACCGGATAGAGGACCTCCACGCCGTGCACGGCACGCACGCCCTCCGCCAGCCGCTGGGCCATCTCGTTGGCGTGACGGGCGTTGCGCAGCCACAGATCCTTGGCGAGCAGCGCCTCCAGCTGCACCGACACGAAGCGCATCTTGGAGGCGAGCTGCATGGAAAGCTTGCGCAGATGCTTCATGTGGCTGACGGCGTCCGGGTTGATCACGACGACCGCCTCGCCGAACAGCGCGCCGTTCTTCGTCCCGCCGAGGGAGAGGATGTCGACGCCGACGGCGTTGGTGAACGTCCGCATCGGGACGTCCAGCGACGCCGCCGCGTTGGATATCCGCGAGCCGTCCAGGTGGACCTTCATACCGCGCGCGTGGGCGTGGTCGCAGATCGCCCGGATCTCCTCCGGCGTGTAGAGCGTGCCGAGCTCCGTGCTCTGCGTGATGGAGACGACCTGCGGCATGGCGCGGTGCTCGTCCTCCCACCCCCAGGCCTGCCGGTCGATCAGCTCGGGCGTGAGCTTGCCGTCGGGCGTGGGGACGGTGAGCAGCTTCAGACCGCCCATCCGCTCGGGCGCGCCGCCCTCGTCCACGTTGATGTGGGCGCTCTCGGCGCAGATCACCGCGCCCCAGCGGTCCGTGACCGCCTGGAGCGCGACGACGTTCGCGCCGGTGCCGTTGAAGACCGGGAAGGCCTCCGCCGCAGACCCGAAGTGGCTGCGGACGATCCCCTGGAGGTTCTCGGTGTAGTCGTCCTCCCCGTACGCCACCTGATGGCCGCCGTTGGCCACGGCCAGGGCGGCCAGCACCTCCGGGTGCACCCCGGCGTAGTTGTCGCTGGCGAAGCCGCGGACCTCGGGGTCGTGATGGCGTCGCGCGTCGGTCTTCGGAGGGTTCACGGCTGCTCGGTGAGCCACAGACGCTGTCCGTTCACTTCGGTGGCGGGCTTCTCCCAGACCCCGGCGATGGCCTCGGCCAGGTCCTTGACGTCCGTGAAACCCGCGAACTTCGCGTTGGGGCGGTCGGCGCGCATCGCCTCGTGCACCAGCGCCTTCACCACCAGGATCGCAGCCGCGGAGGTCGGACCGTCGGCGCCCCCCGCCTTGCGGAAGGCGTCGGCGAGCGCCAGGGTCCAGGCCTCGGCGGCGGCCTTGGCGGCGGCGTACGCGGCGTTGCCCGCGGTGGGCTTCGTGGCCCCGGAGGCGCTGATCAGCACATACCGGCCGCGCTCGCTGCGCTGGAGGCCCTCGAAGAAGGCGAGCGAGGTGTGCTGCACGGTCTTGATGAGCAGCAGCTCCAGGAAGTCCCAGTCGTCCAGGCTGGTCTTGATGAACGTCTCGCTGCCGCGCCAGCCGCCGACGAGATGGACCACGCCGTCGATGCGCCCGAAGTCCTTCTCGACCCGGAGCGCCCAGTCGCGGGTCGATTCCAGGTCGAGCAGGTCGACGGGCTCGCCGGTGACGGCGGCGCCCCCGGCCCCGTAGCGGGCCGCGTCGACGGCCTCCGCCAGACGCTCCGGGTCGTTGTCCGCGCCGACGACGGTCGCGCCGGCCTCGGCAAGCCTGAGCAGCGCCGCCCGGCCCGCGGGTCCGCCCGCGCCGGCCACCGCGATCACCGCACCGCTGAGAGCCCCGTTCCCCATGTTCCTCGCCTCCTGAGCAGTGTTCTCGGTACGCAGGTCGCTCATGCGGCGATCCGCTCGGCGCTGTCCGCCGTGATGCCCCGGGTCGAGGCGATCACGCTCTTCAGCTTCTTGGACAGTGCCTCAAAGAACATGCTCAGCGGAAACTCGTCCGGAAGCACGTCGTCCACGAGTTTGCGGGGCGGCTGGTTCAGGTCCAGGGCGTCGGGACCCTTGGCCCACTTGGAACCCGGGTGCGGCGCGAGGTAGGTCGAGACCAGCTCGTAGCCGGCGAACCAGTGGACGAGCTTGGGGCGGTCGATGCCGTCCCGGTAGAGCTGCTCGATGTCGGCGCAGAGCTGGTTGGTGACCTGCGGGGCGCGCTGCCAGTCGATGTGCAGCTTGTTGTCGGTCCAGCGGAGGACGTCGTGCTTGTGCAGGTAGGCGAAGAGCAGCTGGCCGCCGAGGCCGTCGTAGTTGCGCACGCGCTCGCCCGTGACGGGGAAGCGGAACATGCGGTCGAAGAGGACCGCGTACTGCACGTCACGGGCCTGCGGCACACCGTCGTCCTGCAGCTTCACGGCCTCCTTGAAGGCGGTGAGGTCGCAGCGCAGCTCCTCCAGGCCGTACATCCAGAACGGCTGGCGCTGCTTGATCATGAACGGGTCGAAGGGCAGGTCGCCGTGGCTGTGGGTGCGGTCGTGGACCATGTCCCAGAGCACGAAGGCCTCTTCGCAGCGCTTCTGGTCGTGGACCATGGCGGCGATGTCCTCGGGCAGCTCCAGGCCCAGCACGTCCACGGCGGCGTCGGTGACCCGGCGGAAGCGGGCCGCCTCGCGGTCGCAGAAGATGCCACCCCAGGAGAAACGTTCCGGCGCTTCGCGGACGGCGATGGTCTCCGGGAAGAGGACGGCCGAGTTGGTGTCGTAGCCGGCCGTGAAGTCCTCGAAGGTGATGCCGCAGAACAGCGGGTTGTCGTAGCGCGTGCGCTCCAGCTCGGCCAGCCAGTCCGGCCACACCATGCGCAGCACGACCGCCTCCAGGTTGCGGTCCGGGTTGCCGTTCTGCGTGTACATCGGGAACACGACGAGGTGCTGAAGGCCGTCCGCCCGGTTCGCCGCGGGCTGGAAGGCCAGCAGCGAGTCGAGGAAGTCCGGCACCTCGAAGCCGCCGTCGGCCCAGACCCGCAGGTCCTTCACCAGGGCACGGTGGTAGTCGGCGTCGTGCGGAAGCAGCGGGGAGAGCTCCTCGACGGCCTCGACCACCCGCTGGACCGCCTGCTCGGCCTCCGTGCGCGGCGGTGCGCCCTCAGCCGTGAAGTCGATCGATCCGTCCTTCGCCTGCCAGGGCCGGATCCCCTCCACGGCATCCTTGAGCACGCGCCACGCCGGGTGCTCCACCACCCTGGTCGTCGGAGGAACCCGATCCTCCGTAGCTGCCTGCACAAGAATTTCCGTCATGTCCCATCCTCCACTGGAGAACCTCGCGTCAGCACACCGTATGCATACGAGGTTTCCTCCAGCAAGTGGACCTTCGGGAAATTATCCTGCGTGACCGCATCTTCACCGCACTTTTTCCTGCCGGACACCGGAAGGGCGACGCTTCCGCGCGGGCAGGGCGGGTAGGGAACTCCCGGGAGGCGCACCTGTCCTGGCCGGCCCGCGGCCGCCCGCTCACGTGCTCACCCTGCCCCGCCGTCCACGGAAACGAGTCGCGCCTTGAACTTCCTCACCATCGGCCACCGCGGAGTGATGGGCGTCGAGCCCGAGAACACCCTGCGTTCCTTCGTCGCCGCCGAGCAGGCCGGCCTCGACGTCATCGAACTCGATCTGCACCTGAGCAAGGACGGCGCGCTCGTGGTCATGCACGACCCCGACGTGGACCGCACGACCGACGGCGCCGGAGCCATCGCCGACCAGACCCTTACGGAACTGCGGACCCTCGACGCGGGGCGCGGGGAGCGCGTGCCGGTCTTCGAGGAGGTCCTGGACGCCGTGCGCACACCGTTGCAGGCCGAGATCAAGGACGTCCAGGCGGCGCGGGCGCTGGCCGAGGTGATGCGGGACCGGGACCTGGTGGAGCGGGTGGAGGTGTCCTCCTTCCACGACGAGGCCGTCGCGGAGATCGGACGGCTGGTCCCCGGGGTGCGCACCGCGCTCATCGGCAGCCGCTACGGGCTCGACATCGTGGACCGGGCGGTGACCGTCGGCGCCGCCACGCTCTGCCTCAACCTCAGGCGCCTCACCCTGGAGATCGTCGAGGAGGCACGCAAACGCGATCTGCGGATCATCGGCTGGGTGGTCAACACCCAGGACCAGCTGCGGCTCGTCCGCGCCTTCGAACTCGACGGCGCGACCACCGACTACCCGGAGATCAGGCGCACCGGCCGCTTCACGGCATAGCGTGCCGTCACCCCAGTTCCTTGACCAGCAGCTCGAACTGAAGGTCGTCGCGCTGCGGGATGCCGAAGCGCTCGTCGCCGTACGGGAAGGGGGTCATCCGTCCCGTACGGCGGTAGCCGCGGCGCTCGTACCAGGCGATGAGGTCCTCGCGGACGGAGATCACGGTCATGTGCATCTCGGCGACGCCCCAGTCCTCGCGCGCCTCCCGCTCGGCCTGCGCCATGACGGCCTTGCCCAGGCCGGCGCCCTGCGCCGTGGGGCTGACCGCGAACATGCCGAAGTAGGCATGGTCGCCGCGGTGTTCGAGCTGGCAGCAGGCGACGATCCGGCCGTCCTGCTCGACCGTGAGCAGCCTGGAGTCGGGCGCCTCCACGACCGCGAGCACGCCCTCGGGGTCGGTCCGCCGCCCCTGCAGGATGTCCGCCTCGGTCGTCCACCCGGCCCGGCTGGAGTCACCGCGGTAGGCGGACTCGACGAGCCGGACGAGGGCGTCGACGTCGGCGGCGGTGGCGTCTCGGAAGGTCAGGTCGGTGGCGGCGGTGTCCATGCGGGCGATCTCCGGTCTCTGACATGTCAGGGGCACCGATGAGCCTAACTCCGCGCCGGTAGGCTCAGGGTGCATGGTGCATGTACTCAGCAGCAGGACCTTGCTCCGCCCCACCGATCCCGAACGCTCCCGCGCCTTCTACGGGGAGCGCCTGGGGCTGGCCGTCTTCCGCGAGTTCGGCACGGGACCGGAGCGCGGAGTCGTCTACTTCCTCGGCGGCGGTTTCCTGGAGCTCTCCGGCCGCGCCCGGACGCCGATGCCGCCCGACCCCGCGGTACGGCTGTGGCTTCAGGTCGCGGACGTGACGGCGGCGCACGACGAGCTGCGGACTCAGGGGGTCGAGATCGTCCGCCCTCCGGTGAAGGAGCCGTGGGGTCTGGTCGAGATGTGGATCGCGGATCCCGACGGCATCCCGATCGTGCTGGTGGAGGTGCCCGAGGACCACCCGATGCGATACCGCCCGGGCATCTGATCAGCTCCGCTTCCCTTCGATTCGGTTCGCTTCCCTTCGATTCGGGTCGGTTCCCTTCGATTCGGTTCGGGTCGGGTCGGTTCGGTTCGGAGATCTCGCCTCCGGCTCCGCGGGCGCACGCCGACCCGGCACCGTGCCCTCGGCGCCCTCCCCGAGCCGTCCGTCCCGACCGTCCCGCGTCCTCCGGCCCGGGGATTCCGGGCCGTGACGGTCAGCGGATGCCGTCGTCCGGGGCGAGGCTTAGCGTGCTGGAAGGGGTCCCCTTGTCGGAAGGAACGTCATGAAGCTCGACGCGCCGGTGCCCGGCGGGCCCTGCTGGGCCGAGCTGGGGACCAGTGACCTCCAGGAAGCGAAGCGGTTCTACGCGGAACTGTTCGGCTGGCGCGCGCAGACGGATCCGCGGCAGGAGGCGGGCGGATACACGGTCGCGCACCTCGGCGAGGCCGCCGTCGCCGCGCTCACTCCCCTCTATCAGCAGGCGCAGCCGTGCGCCTGGAGCGTGTCGTTCGCGGTGACCGACGCGGACGTCAGCGCACGGCTGGTCACGGAGGCCGGCGGCAAGGTGCTGGTCGGTCCGATGGACGTCTTCGACGTGGGCCGTTTCGTCGTCGCCCTGGATCCGGCCGGCGCCGCGTTCCAGCTGTGGCAGGCACGGACCTTCCCGGGGGCCGGGCTCTTCAACGCGCCGGGCTCGCTCGGCTGGGTCGAGCTGCTGACCCGTGATCCGGAGCGGGCGGAGACCTTCTACTCCACGGTGTTCGGCTGGACCGTCGGCTCCTCGGAGAACTACGTGCAGTGGGGCGTCGGCGGGGCCGACTTCGGGGGCATGATCACCATGGACGAGAAGTTCCCGCCGGAGGTGCCGCCGCACTGGCTGCCGTACTTCGCGGCGGCCGACGTGGACGCCTCCACGCGGACGGCCGTCGAGGCGGGCGGCACCGTCCTGATGGAACCGACCTCCGTGCCGGACGGGCCGCGGATCGCCGTGCTCCGGGACCCGCCGGGCGCGGTCTTCGGCGTGTACCGCGCGGGCTACGACGAGTGAACCTCGCGCGGCGGCGGAGCGCGGCGGCACAGCCCCCTCGTGACGCGCGACGGCGCGGCCCGACCCCTCGGGGGCGGCCTCGTCCCCTCGGGGTGGCCTCGTCGTCGGCGAGACCGCCGCTCAGACCCGCAAGCCCCGCATGTGCCCCTCCAGCCTGCTGAGCAACTCGCCCAGCAGGTCGGCCAGTTCGCCCTGGCTGCCGTCGTCCAGCGCGGACAGGACGGCGCTCTCGTAGGCGAGCTGCTCGGGCAGGACGCCGTCCACCAGGTCCCGGCCGGCCTCCGTGAGGCGGAGGTGGGCGACCCGTCGGTCGCGGGTGTCACCGCGGCGTTCCACGAGGCCGCGCTCGGTGAGCTGCTTGAGGCGTTTGGTGACGGCGGCCCCGGAGGAGAAGGTCTCGCGGGCCAGCTCGCCCGGGGTCAGCTCATGACCGGTGCGGCGCAGCGCGCCGAGCAGGTCGAACTCGGGCCGGCTGAGTCCGACTCCCCGCAGGGGCGCGTCCTCGGCCTGCTGGAGCAGGGCGGCGCAGCGGTTGACCCGGCCGATGATCTCCATGGGGCCGGTGTCCAGGTCGGGCCGGACGGTCTGCCACTGCCGCACGACGGCGGCGACCGTGTCGTTCCTCGCCGGGTCGCCGCCCGCGGCCCGGTCGTCGCGGCCCGCCTGGTCGCGGTCCGTGGCCGGGTCGTCGGTGGCGGTCGTGTCGCCGGTGCCGGTCGGGTCGCCGGTCGCGGTCGTGTCCTCGGCCGCAGGGCGTCCCCCCGGGGCGTTCCCGTCGCCGTCCGCGGAGCCCTCCTGTGCCCCGTCGCCGGCCGCCGCGCGTCCCTGCGTCGCCGTCATCGCCGTACGTCCTCCGCTCTCGTGCCCGCATCCCGGTCCAGGAGCAGCCCCTGGCGCCGTACCGTCGCCGCGAGCGTACGGTGTCCCGACTGTTCGGCCGTCACGACCCGCTCCTGGGGGAGGGCGCGCTGCCACCACTCGCCGGCCGCGGCGTCGGCGACGGCGCGGAGGTCGACCAGGGCGGCGGCGAGGTCGCGGCGGGCCGCGTCCAGGGCTCCGGCGGTGGGAGGCGGCTCCACCGGCAGGCGGGCGGCGTGCTCCCGGGCCCGTTCGACCGCCGTCAGGGCGTTTTCGAGACGGTCGCCGGCCCGGCGGTTGGTGACGGCGATCGCGGCGGCGAGACCGACCACGGCGCCGACGAGGGTGTCCACGATCCGCTCGGAGATGAGTCGGCCCGGGTCCTGGGCCTGTGCGAACTCGGTGATGAGCAGGGCCATCGGGGTCACGCAGACGCTGCCGAGCCAGTAGTTGCGGCTGATCAGCGCCTCCGCGCCGAAGTTGAGGGCGAGACAGACCAGGACCAGGGCCGCCTGGGCCAGGTGGGCGAGCGGGACCAGCGCGGCGAAGGCGAGTACGCCGACGAGGTTGCCGACGACGCGCTGAACAGCGCGGCTCCAGGTGAGGGTCACGTTCGCCTGGTAGAGGGACGCGGCGGTGACCAGGGCCCAGTAGGGCCGTCCGACCCCGAGGGTGAGGGAGGCGTATCCGGCGAGGGCGCAGCCCAGGGCCGTGCGTGCCGCGATGGGTGCGAGTGGGCCGAGGCGGTGCTTCAACGGCGGGCGGTCGGAGGCGAGTTCGGCGTCGACTCCGATGAGCTCGTCGTCGTCGACGAGATCGTCGGGGCGCGGGACGGGTGCGGTTCCGCGCAGCTCGCGGGCCCAGTCGCGCAGCCGTGCCGGGTCGGTGTCGGCGGGGGCGGCGAGGGCGATCTCGGCCCGCACGACGAGCCGCTCCAGGCCTCGGCGCGTCTCCCCCGCGCGGGCCGACAGGAGGGTCTGCCAGGCGGCGTGCACGGCGGCGGCCGCCGCGGCGCGGGCCCGGCCTTCGCCGTCGCCCGCCGCATGCGCGTCGACGTGGGCGGCGGCCGCGTTCAGGGCATGCGCGGTGGCGCGTCGCTCGGGACCGTGCGGGCGCGCCGGTCGGGGCGCCATGCCGATCAGCCAGGCCCAGCCTCCGGCGGCGAGAGCCAGCCCGAGAGGGCCGGGGACCTGGGCCGGGGTCTGCGGCACGAACAGCGAGGCGGAGCTGATGAAGGTGAGGACCACATTGCCGGGCGGCCCGAGACGGGTCGCGTCGCACAGAGCCTTCTGCGCGGCCGCGAGCAGTGCGCCGACGGTGACCAGGACGACGGGGGACGCGGTGAGCGAGGCGGTGAGCAGGGCGACGGCCAGGCCGCCGGTCATGCCCAGGACCACCCAGGCCAGCACGCGGGCCCGGGCCGCGTAAGGGCGGTTGTGGGCGTAGAGGGCGCACAGGGATCCGGCCATCGTGTACATGGCGAGGTCCAGCCGCCCGAGGGCCAGCAGGATCAGGTTCGGCGGGGCGACCGCGGCGATCACGCTCAGAGCGGGCTTGAACCAGATGTCCGAGGGGTGGCCCAGCCGCAGGACGCCGGAGAGCGGGAAACGCAGTCCATGGCGCCTTCGGGGTTCGGGCCGGTGCCGCGGTCGGCGTCGGGGCCGGGGCCGGGGGCGCTGGGGGGTCGCACTGCTCATGACCATCAATTTAGCATGTGTTTTACCCGTAAATTATTTTCGTGCTCCCTCGGATGCTCCCCGTGTACACCCTTGCGCCCGCGTGCGCGCGGCACGGCGCGGGCATCGCATCCCTCGACGGCGGACGCCGAGCGGACAGCGAGTCGAACGCCGAGCGGACGCCGAGCGGATGCCGAGCGGATGCCGAGCGGATGCCGAGCGGATGCCGAGCCGTCGGTGAACGTCGAGCGGGGGAGGTGCGCGTGCACGGACCGGCTTCGCCCGGCTGGCTGCTGGTCGCGCTGTGTGCGGCGACGGGGGCGTACTGCCTGCTGCGGATGCGCAGCGGGGTCGAGGAACAACGCAGAGCCGCGGGCGGCGAGGCGCTGATGGGCTTCGGGATGGCCGCGATGGCCGTGCCGCCGGCCGTCTTCACCCCGCCGGCATGGGCGTGGCCCGCCTACGCCGCGGTCTTCGGCGCGGCGGCCCTGCGGGCGCTGTGGTCGGCCCGGACCGGCGCGCATCATCTGCATCATCTGGTGGGCGCCGGAGCCATGGTGTACATGGCTGCCGTGATGGCCGGGACGCCGGCTCACGCACACGGACACGGCGGCTCGGGAGTCCCGCTGCTGACGGGTGCCCTGCTGGCGTACTTCACCGGCTACGTCCTCCTCGCGGGCGTGCGGCTGCTGCCGACCGCCGCCGGGGCCGGCGGGGCCGCCGTCGCCTGGGGCGATCGGCCCGAAGTGGCGCGGGCCTGCCGTCTGTCGATGGGCATCGGCATGCTCGCCATGCTGCTCACGATGTGAGCCCGGAGTCGGGGCGGGCGTGGCCTGCGTCACTTCGCCGACGGAAGGCGTACCGCTGAGCGGTGCGCCGCTCATAGGGTGCTGCCCATGATGGTCCCCGCGGTCCTGCTGCTGTTCGGCGTGCTGACCGCTGTGGCCGCCCCCCGGCTGATCGCCCGGGCCGACTGGCCGGACCGCGAACCGGTGGTCGCCCTGTGGGCGTGGCAGTGCGTGGTCGGCGCGGTCCTGCTGTGCTGTGCGCTGTCGATGACGCTCAGCGCGGCGGCCGCCTGGCAGGCCGTGCGCGGGCAGCTCTTCGCCCCGGCCCCGAGGGCGGTGGTGGAGGCGTACACGCTGGGAGCGGCCGGCCCCTGGGCCCCGGCGACCGCGGTCGCGCTCGCCTGCGGCGGACTGTGGAGCGGGACGATGCTGGTGCGGGAGGTCTTCCGCAGCCGGACCCACCGCAGGTCCCGGACCACCGAACTCCGCCTGCGGGCACCGCTGTTGCCCGGCGAGAAGGCCACACCCGGCAGCCTGCTGGTACTGGAGGGCGAGCGGCCCGAAGCGTGGTGGCTGCCGGGTGCGTCGCCCCAACTGGTGGTGAGCACGGGCGCGTTGCGTCGGCTGAAGGGACGTCAGCTGGATGCCGTGCTCGCGCACGAGCAGGGACACGCCCAGGCACGGCACGACTGGCTGCTGCACTGCTCGACGGCGCTGGCCACCGGGTTCCCCCGGGTTCCGGTGTTCGCCGCGTTCCGTGACGAGATGCACCGGCTGGTCGAACTGTCCGCCGACGACATGGCCTCGCGCCGCTTCGGGCGGATGACGACCGCGCTGGCCCTGGTCGAACTCAACGAGGGCCGGGGCGTGTTCGGCCCCTCCCCCGCGCCTCGGGCCCATCTGCCCCAGCGCGTGCACCGGTTGCTCACCGCACCCGACCGGCTCACCGCGGGCCGCAGGCTGCGGCTGACGGCGGCCGCCTCCCTGGTTCCGGTGATCCCGGTGCTGGTGGCGCTGGTGCCGGGGCTGCGCGCCCTGGGCTGACCGCCTGCCGGGCCGCCCGGGAGCCCCCCGTCCACCCGGGGTTCGCCTCTCACGCCCTCGGTCGGCGAGGATCGTCGTATGCACTACCCGTCCACCGACTCCCCGCCCCGTCCCGTCGCCCGGCGAACGGCCGCCCACGTCGCCCTGGTCCTGGGCCTGTGCTCCGTTCTCCTTCTCGTCCCGGTCGTGGGCGAGTGGGGCCCTCTGATGGCCGCCGACCGCGATGTCGCCCGCGCCACCCACCGCTGGGCCGTCGCCGATCCCGACGCCACCCGGGTCTGCCGCATCCTCACCGACTGGGTCTGGGATCCGGTGACCATGCGCCTGCTGGGCGCGGCGGTGGCCGTGTGGCTGGTGTGGCGGCACGCCGACTGGTGGACCGCCGGCTGGCTGGCGGCCGTGGCCGCGCTGGGCACGCTGATCCAGCAGGCGCTCAAGGCCGCGGTCGGCCGTGCCCGTCCGGTCTGGCCCGACCCCGTCGACTCGGCGCACTACGCGGCATACCCCTCCGGACACGCCCTGACCGCCACGGTGGTGGCCGGTCTCCTGCTGTGGGTCCTGCATCGGCACGGCGCCGGCCCCGTCCTGTGGCGTACGGCCCTGACGCTGGCGGTGATCTCCGTGGCGGGCGTGGGGCTGACGAGGATCTGGCTCGGGGTGCACTGGCCCTCGGACGTCCTGGCCGGCTGGCTGCTCGGAGCCATGGTGGCAGCACTGGCGATCGCGGCGCACCCGCGTCGGCGCTTCTGACCCGGCCGGGGCGCGGCAGGCGGCGCGAGGTCGCCTGCCGCACCACGGCCGGTCGCCCACGGCGGCGGCCGGCTCGTCGACCGGGGCGCGGGCCTGGCGCCCCACGCCGCCGGACGAAATGCCGTCACATCGGAGCAGGCGCACGGCCCCGCGCGTTCACCACGGCCGCGCACCGGCCCGAACTCCCCGTCGGCACCCCGCGGGCCGCCCGCACGGCCGGGCCGCCGGTCGTCCGGAATGCCGAGCGTCAGGGCTGCCGGACGTCCGGAATAACGGGCGGCCGGACAGGCGGACGTCCGGAATAACGGGCGGCAGGGCAGGCGGACTTCATAGGATCGCTGTCATGACGAGCGTGCTGTTCGACTTCTCCGGAACCCTCTTCCGCATCGAGTCCGCCGAGTCCTGGTTGCGGTCGGTGCTGGGCGCGGCGGGCGTCGCGATGCCCGGACCGGAGCTGGCCGAGAAAGCGCGGGCTCTGGAAGCGGCCGGCGCGCTGCCGGGCGGGGCGTCTCCCGTCCGGGTGCCGGACGAGCTGGCCGAGCTGTGGCGGATGCGGGACGCGAGCGCGGAGCTGCACCGAGCCGCGTTCACCGGTCTGTGCCGTCAGGTGCCGTTGCCGGACCCGGCGTTGCACGACGCCCTGTACGACCGCCACATGACGCCGGCCGCCTGGTCCCCGTATCCCGACGCCCTCGCCGTGCTGAGCGGGTTGCGCGAGCACGGTCTGCGCGTGGGCGTGATCAGCAACATCGGCTGGGACCTGCGGCCCGTGTTCCGGGAGCACGGGCTGGACGCGTACGTCGACACGTACACGCTGTCGTACGAGCACGGCGTGCAGAAGCCGGACGCACGGCTGTTCACGATCGCGTGCGAGGAGTTGGGAGCCGACCCTCGCACGACCCTGATGGTGGGTGACGACCCGTCGGCCGACGGCGGAGCGGCCGCGCTGGGCTGTGCGGTGCACTTCGTGGAGCATCTGCCGACGGCGGAACGCCCGGACGGGCTACGGCCGGTGCTGGAGCTGGTGGGCTGAGCCGAGGAGCCCTGCGTACGCACCGGCGACGGTAGCCTCAGGACACCATTACGGGAGAAGCACGCCCACTCTGGACGATCCCCCGCGTCGCCCAGAGCAGGCGGCAGCCCGGCGGACTCCGTTACGGAACCGACCGGGGTTCCTGAGTATAGTTGGCTGGCAGCCAGTCAACGCAGGAGTTACAGGATGTCCCCGCGCAGCGCCTCGGTCAATGAAGAACTGCGGCGGCGTTCCCGGGAACGGCTTCTGCAGGCCGCGGTGGAACTGGTGGGCGAACGCGGGTACGAGGCCACGACCCTAGGCGACATCGCGGACCGGGCGGGCACGGCGCGCGGCCTGGTGTCGTACTACTTCCCCGGCAAGCGCCAACTGGTGCAGTCGGCCGTGCACCGCCTGATGCACCGCACGCTCGAAGAGGCGCTGGAGAGCCGGCCGCACACCGAGGACGGACGCGAGCGCATGGCCCGGGCCATCGACGCGATCATGGGGCTGGCCCGCGACCGCACGGTGCTGATGCGTCAGCACATGGCGGGGCTGCTCCAGGCCGAGGGCTTCCTGCAGTGCCCGGAACAGCAGCGACTGGCCGAACTCCTGCGGGAGACCGCGGCCCGGCACGGCTCACAGGACGCCGACCACGACTACCCGATGCTGCGCTCCCAACTGATGGGCGCCGTCTACTCGATGGTGCTGCCGAACGTGCCCCTGCCGCTCGTCAGGCTGCGCGCCGACCTGTTCGCGCGCTACCGGCTCGACTGGGAGCTGGGGGTCCCGCCGGACGCCGAGGCGTCCGGCGGGGGATGTGACACCGATCTGTCGCGGTTCTTCGCGACGGACCTGCCGGCCGGGGATCAGTCGAAGTAGTCCGGCTGGGTCTGGACGTTGAGTTCGCGCAGACGGACCCGCTTCGCGGGGTCCGTGCGCTTGTCGTCGAGCTTCAGCACGTCGAAGCCCTTGGCGATGTCGTTGGAGTAGATGTAGCCGTTGTAGTAGTACGCCGACCACGAGCCGCCGGTCTGCAAAGTCGTGGTGTTCAGCGGGCCGCGCTCGAAGTAGGCGATCTCCTTCGGCTTCGCCGAGTCGGTGAAGTCCCAGACGGAGACGCCCCCCTGGTACCAGGCCTGGACCATGAGGTCCTTGCCCTTCACCGGGATCAACGAGCCGTTGTGGGCGACGCAGTTCTCGGTGTCCGCCTGGTGACGGGGGATCTTGTAGTAGCCGCGGAAGACGAGTTTGCGCTTGTCCCCCTTGCCGACGATGTCGTAGATGCCGTCGGCGCCGCGGTTCGGGCCGGTCGCCTCGTTGCAGGTGGCGGCTCCGCCGCCGCCGAGCTCGTCGGTGAACACGACCTTGTTCGCCTTCTGGTTGAAGGTAGCGGAGTGCCAGAACGCGAAGTTGACGTTGTCCTGCACCCGGTCGATGACCTTCGGGTGCTCCGGGTCCTTGACGGAGAAGAGGATGCCGTCGCCCATGCAGGCGCCGGCCGCCAGATCCTTCTCCGGCAGCACGGTGATGTCGTGGCAGCCGGTGGTCTTGGACACGCCTGGGTTGGTCGGGCCGCCGGGATTGCCGCCGCCGTCCGGGCCCTCTCCCGGGAACAGCACGGGGAAGCTCACGACCGCCGCCTTCTCGGGCGCCTCGCGGGGCACCTTGATGACCGAGATGCCGTCGTGCGGGGGCTGGCAGTCCGGATAGGCGGCACTGGGCGAGTACGAGGAGACGTAGATGTAGACGTTCTTGCGCTCGGGCACCAGGGTGTGGGTGTGCGAGCCGCAGGCGGTCTCCACGGCGGCGACGTACTTCGGGTTCGCCTTGTCGCTGATGTCGAAGACCTTCATGCCCTCCCAGGAGGACTTCTCGGTGACCGGCTGGGTGGTGCTGTTGCAACTGCTGTCGCTGCGCGAGGAGTCGGTCGACAGGAAGAGCAGGTTCCCCGACACGGAGACGTCGTTCTGTGAGCCGGGGCAGAGCACCTGGGCCACCGTCTTCGGCGACTTCGGGTTGCTGATGTCGAAGACGTGGAAGCCGTCGTAGTTGCCGGCGAAGGCGTACTTGCCCTGGAAGGCCAGGTCCGAGTTGGTGCCCGGTAAGGCGTCCTTGGGGATGTTCGCCAGGTGCGAGATGTTGGCGGAGTGGGCGATCTCGTCCTGCCCGGGTATCTCGCCGTCGGCGATCGCCGCGGCCGCCTCGGCCCTGGCGCCTTGCGAGACCTCCCGCTCCACGGCGGTTCCGTCCCCCGGGTCGGGGGTCGCGGCCGCCGGGACCGCCGTCAGGAGTGCGGCGAGGAGACCGGTGCACGCGGCGGCGACTCCCAGCCGTCTGCGCCGCGTTCGAGGATCGTTCAACAGGGTCACTGCATCCTCCCTTGTGGCCGTTCACGGGGAACGGATCACGGTGCTCCGAAGTATCGTCTTCATCATGCACATATCAAGGGTTGGCAACGCACTCGTAATGAGTCTTTCTGTTCAGTGACGCGATCAGTGGTGCATAGATCCAGACGAGGACGATCCCGTTCTCGACTCACCGATCCCAGGAGGTCGTTGTGCCGGTCCGCCGCAAGCCCCTCGCCTCGGCCGCGCTGCTGCTGGTGCTCGCCCTCGCGGGCTGCGACTCCGGGCCCGACGCCAAGTCGCCCGCGGCCGACGGCCCTTCGGTGATCGCGCCCGGCAGGCCGGGCGACGCGAACCGGACCCTTTCCCCTCAGGAAGCGGCCGAGCAGCGCACCGACGACGACACCCCCAACGCCGCCGACGTGTCGTACGCGCGGACGATGATCCAGCATCACGCCCAGGCCCTGGAGATGACCGGGCTCGTCCCGGACCGCGCCCGCTCGGGCGACGTCAAGCGGCTCGCCCTGCGCATCTCCGCGGCGCAGGGGCCGGAGATCGAGGCCATGAAGGGCTGGCTCACGACGCACGGCAAGACGTCGGCGAACGGCGGGCACGATCACACCGCCATGCCCGGGATGGCCACCGAGGCCCAGCTGACCGAGCTGCGCGGAGCGCGCGGCAAGGCGTTCGACACCCTCTTCCTCACCTTGATGATCACCCACCACGAGGGCGCGCTCACCATGGCCGCGGACGTCAAGGCACAGGGGAACAACGTGCAGATCGAGGAGATGGCGGACGACGTGATCGCACAGCAGACGAGCGAGATCACCCGGATGCGCGGCATGCGGTGACCGCCCCGCCGGCCGCCCATACGCCAGGCGCGTCGGGCACGCCTGCCGCTCCACGCCCCAGCGCATATGCATACGCATACGCAACGTAACCGCATGATCACTTTCCATTCGAGCGGGCATGCGCACCCCGCGCGGACACAGCACCCTGTCAGGGGAGCGGCACCGGTGCGATGCTGGAGACACCAGCGCTCTCCTCCGTACCCCGGGGCAAGGAGTTCCGCCGTGCTGCGTGTCGCCGTCGTCGGTTCAGGACCGAGTGGGGTCTATACCGCCCAGAGTCTGGTCCAGCGGGATCCAGAGGTGCTCGTCGACGTCCTGGACCGCCTGCCGTGTCCCTACGGCCTCGTGCGTTACGGCGTCGCCCCCGACCACGAGAAGATCAAGTCGCTCCAGCACAGCCTGCGCGCGGTCTTCGAACACGAGCGGGTGCGCTTCCTCGGCGGGGTCCGGGTCGGCGCGGACGGTGTTCCCGTGGCGCGGCTGCGCGGGCTGTACCACGCGGTCGTGTACTGCGTGGGCGCCGCGTCGGACCGGCGCCTCGGGGTCCCCGGCGAGGAGTTGCCCGGCAGCTGGTCGGCGACGGACTTCGTGTCCTGGTACAGCGCGCACCCGGACGCCGCCGGCGGCGGGTTCGTGCGGGACGTCCGCGCGGCCGTCGTGGTGGGCGTCGGGAACGTCGCGGTGGACGTCACCCGGATGCTGGCCCGGGACGCGGCCGAGCTGAGCCCCACCGACATGCCGCAGACGGCACTGAGCGCGCTGTCCGCGAGCGGGGTGACCGAGATCCACATGGTGGGGCGGCGCGGCCCGTCCCAGGCGCGCTTCACCACCAAGGAACTGCGCGAGCTGGGCGGGCTGCCCGACACCGAGGTGGTCGTCGACGAGACGGACCTGGCGTCCGATCCGGCGTACGGCGATCCGTCCGGGCTGCCGGCGGCGCAGCGGCGCAACGTGGAGGTGCTGCGCGACTGGGCTGCCGCGCCGGCCCGCGGCGCCCGGCGGCGGATCCGGCTCCGGTTCTTCCTGCGACCCGTCGAACTGCTCGCCGTCGAGGGCAGGGTGGGGGCGGTGCGCCTGGAGCGTACGGCTCCGGATGGGCGCGGCGGCGTCCTGGGCACCGGCCGCTACGAGGACGTCGAGGCGCAGTTGGTGCTGCGGTCGGTGGGGTATCGCGGGGTGCCGGTGGAGGGGTTGCCGTTCGACGTGGAGAGCTGCACGGTGCCGCATGTCGCCGGGCGAGTGGTGCGCGCGGGCGGGATCGCGCCGGGCGAGTACGTGGCGGGCTGGATCAAGCGGGGCCCGACGGGTGTGATCGGCACCAACCGTCCGTGCGCGAAGGAAACGGCGACGTCCCTGCTGGAGGACGCCCCTGTTCTCGCGCGGCGCACGCTGCCCGACGATCCGCTCGACTCGCTGCGGGCGAGCGGGGCCGAGCCCGTGGGGTGGGCGGGATGGCTGGCGATCGAGCGGGCCGAGGCGGCGCTGGGCGCCTCGCTGGGGCGGGGCGTGGTGAAGCTGCCGGACTGGGCGGCGCTGAGGGCCGCGGCCGGTTCGGCCGACCGTTCACGCGCAGCGACCGCGCCCCCGGAATCCACGCGTGCCGCGACCGCGCCCACCGGCACCGCGCGTGCCGCGGACCAGCCCTCCTGAGCCCGGCAGCCCGCACGGCCGCACCCCGACACCCGACAACCCGGCCCCGCGCCCCGCGCTCTGCGGCTCGTCGCAGGGACGCGCGTCTCATACTCGGTTCGTGGGCGGCACCGGCCGCCCACGATGGCTCAAGCCGTCGTGCAGACGGCGCCGTTGAGCGTGAAGGCGCCGGGCGCCGCGCTGTTGCCCGCGTGGTTCGCCTGGTATCCGATGGTGACGCTCGCGTTGGGCGCCAGCGTGCCGTCGTAGGCCTCGTTGGTCGCGGTCACCGCTCCCGAGACCGGTGCGTACGCGGCGCCCCAGCCGTTGGTGATGGTCTGCCCGGCGGGCAGCGTGAAGCCCAGCTTCCAGCCGTCGATCGCGGAGGCGCCGGTGTTGGTGAGGGTCACGGACGCGGTCAGGCCGGTGCTCCAGGCGCTGGTGGAGGCCGTGACCCGGCAGGCCCCGGGCTGGGGCTGGGGGTCGGGATCGGGTGCGGGCCCGGAGCCGTCGAGGCCGAAGAACCTGAGGACCCGGGCGCCCATGCCGTTGCTGTACACACCGTGTCCGACGCCCTGGACGCTGATGCCCTCGACGGGGGCGCGGTCACCGGTGGCGCCGTAGCGGGTGCGGGTCCAGCCCGACACGGGCGAGTCGGTGACGGCCGGGGTCTGGCTGACGCCCAGCACGTTCGTCCACTGCTTGATCTCCTCCCCGAAGTTCGGGTAGCGCAGGGTGTCGTCCAGCGTGCCGTGCCATACCTGCATCCGCGGGCGGGGGCCGTTGTAGCCGGGATAGGCGTTGCGCACCAGGGTCCCCCACTCCTGGGGCGTGTGGATCACGGTGCCGCCCGCGCACTGGCTGTTCCACTCGGAGCCGTTGGTGGTCGCGAAGCAGCCGAACGGGACGCCCGCGAACGCGGCCCCTGCCGCGAACACGTCGGGGTAGTCGCCGAGCAGGACGTTCGTCATCATCGCGCCGGAGGAGATGCCCGTCACGAAGATCCGTTTGGTGTCGGCGGAGTACGTCCGCACGGTCCAGTCGACCATCGACTTGATGCCGACGGGGTCGCTGCCGCCGCCGCGCTTGAGCGCCTGGGGCGAGGAGACGTCGAAGCACTTGCTGCTGCGGGTGACCGACGGGTAGACCACGATGTATCCGTACCGGTCGGCCAGTCGCGCGAACTCGGTGCCGCTGTACATGGCGGGGCCGGAACCCGTGCAGTAGTGCACGGCCACCAGCACGGCCGGGTGCGCGGTGACGTTCGCCGGCACGTACACGTACATCTGCAGGTTGCTGGGGTTCGTTCCGAACCCGGTCACCTCGGTGAGCGTGGCGGCGGGCACCTGCGCGGCGGCCTGCGGGCGGGCGCCGGCCGTGGGCGCGGTCAGCAGCGCCGCGGCGAGCAGGAGGAGCAGAGCGCCGAACAACGAACGCAGCGCTCTTCCAAGGGAATCGGACACGTGCCTGCCCCTTTCTGGTGGCGGTTCGGGGACGTCGAACGCGGTGAGCGAGTCGTGCGGGCGGGGTGCGTGCGCCGTGCGGGGTGAGCGAGTCGTACACCGGGCCTGAGCGAGTCGTACAGCGGGCGTGAGCGGGCGGCGGCACGGCCGGCGCCGGGTGAACCGGAGCGGTGGGGCCGGCCCCACGGGAGGGGGTGTCCGTGCGCGTGGCCGGTGACTGGTGGCGCGTGAGATATGGCGCGTGAAGGGAAGCGTCCGCCTCGCATGGTGGCATGCGCCGGTGCGCCATGGAAGCGCTCCCACGCCAATGGTCCGCGCGCCCCCGCCGGTTGGCCTGGAGTAGCCCGGGGTGGCCGGATGTCTTCTGCGCAAAGCGTTGACTAGAAAGCGCTTGCCCCCTACGTTCCGTTCAGCAGTGTGACCGAGCCGCCCGAACAACCCCACCTGGGTCCCCACTGCCCGTGCACGGTGTTCAGAACGACGCACATCAGTTACATACGTGATCCATTCCTTCCCCACGAAGGGACGCATCCCCATGCGCTCAGGTCCCTCACGTGTACATGCGCAAAGGTCCGTTCTCGTCGCGACGTGCGCCGCGCTCGCCACGGCGGCGTTCATGGCACTCCCCCCGTCGGCCGGCGCCGCCGAGAGCGCGCCGATCGGATTCGGCGCCGGAACGACCGGCGGCGGCGGGGCAGGCGCGGTCACCGTGTCGACCCTGGCCGCGTTCAGGACGGCCGTGTCCGGCGACACGGCGAAGGTCGTGAAGGTCGACGGTCTGATCTCGCTGAGCGGTCAGGTCGACGTCGGGTCCAACACCACGGTGCTCGGGGTCGGTTCGTCGTCCGGGTTCACCGGGGGCGGCCTGCGGCTGAAGAAGGTGACGAACGTGGTCGTCCGCAACCTGAGCATCAGCAAGCCGCTCAAGCCGGCCGACGGGATCGAGGTCCAGGCCTCGACCAGGGTGTGGATCGACCACAACTCCTTCTCGGCCGACCGCGATCACGACAAGGATCACTACGACGGCCTGCTGGACGTCAACCACGCCTCGGACTTCGTGACGGTGTCGTGGAACACCTTCAAGGACCACTACAAGGGCTCGCTCGTCGGCCACAGCGACAACAACGCGAGCCAGGACACAGGTCACTTGAGGGTGACGTACCACCACAACCACTTCAGCAACGTCTACTCGCGCATCCCCAGCCTGCGCTTCGGCACCGGTCACTTCTACGACAACTACGTCGTCGGCGCCGAGACGGCCGTCCACTCGCGCATGGGCGCGCAGATGCTCGTCGAGAACAACGTCTTCCGCTCGACGCGGGTCGCCGTCACGACCGTCCGCGACAGCGACGTGGACGGCTACGCCAACCTCACCGGCAACGACCTCGGCGGAGCCGCGACCGAGGTGTCGCGCGTCGGGACGTTCACCAAGCCGCCGTACGGCTACACCGCCGAGCCCGCCTCCTCCGTCGTCGCCTCCGTGACCTCGGGCGCGGGCGCCGGAAAGCTCTGACCCTCCGGAGCGCCCCCATCCCCACCCCTCCATCCGGAAGAAGGCATCGGGACATGACTTCACCAGCACCCTCACCAGCGGTTTCACCAGCGCCGACGCCCCCGCCAGCGACTCCACACGGTGTCCGGCGCCATGGGCGCGCCCTCTCCGGCGGGCTGGCCGCGGTCGGCCTCACGGTTGGCATGCTCATGACTAGCGGGGCGCTCACCCCCGCGAGCGCCGCCACCTGGCCCACCCCCACCAGCAGCAAGGCGGTGACCGCCACCATCTCGGTCTCCGGCACCAAGGACTACGGGATGCAGCGCCTGTACGGCAGCGGTGACCTCGGCACCGGTGGCCAGAACGAGGACCAGGACCCGATCCTGGAGCTCGCGGCAGGCGCCGTCCTGAAGAACGTGATCATCGGCTCGCCCGCCGCCGACGGCATCCACTGCCTCGGCAGCTGCACGCTGCAGAACGTCTGGTGGGAGGACGTCGGCGAGGACGCGGCGACCTTCCTCGGCTCGTCGTCGTCGAACGTCTACACCGTCTCCGGCGGCGGGGCGAAGGAAGCCAGCGACAAGGTGTTCCAGTTCAACGGCGCCGGCACGCTCAACGTCTCCAACTTCGCGGTGAAGAACTTCGGGACGTTCGTGCGCAGTTGCGGCAACTGCAAGAGCGGCCAGCACAAGCGCACCATCAACCTCAACACCATCGAGGCCACGTACAAGGGCGGTCGGCTCGTCGGCATCAACACCAACTACGGCGACAGCGCGACCCTGAAGAAGATCACCATCATCGGGGACAGCAGCAAGAAGATCGTTCCCTGCCAGAAGTACATCGGCAACAACACGGGCGCGGAGCCGCCCAAGAACGGCGCCGGCGCCGACGGCACCTACTGCAAGTACGCGTCGTCCGACATCACCTACAGGTAGGCCCTCCCCCGTTCCCCCCACGGTGAGAAGGCGGCCGTACGAAGCGTCCCCCGCACGGCGCTTCGCACGGCCGCCCACGGTCAGGAAGGCGACCCGAGCACTGCCGCGGAGAGCTCGCGGCGGTGGTGGTCGTAGAGGGCGCGCAGCGTCGCGCCGGGCCAGTCGACGGGCAGAAGGTCGGCGGGCAGCACGGGGTCGGCGAGCAGGTGCCGGACGACCGCCGCGAGGGCGGTGAACCGGTCGGCGGGCCGCTGCGCCCCCTCGACATGGGCCATGAGGGTGCGGGCCGTCCGCGCCCACGCGTCGAGCGGCCACAGACACCCGGCCAGTTCCCGGGCGGGCACGTCGGGGCGGGCGGTGAAACGCTGGACGACCTCGTCCAGATCGGTCGGCCAGGGACGGCCCAGATTGGCGGGGCGCAGCCAGACGCCCTCCCTCAGCTCGGCGAGCCTGAGCTCGCTCAGCCGGGTGCGCAGTTCGGCGCGGTCGGCGGGGCCGCGGCCCGTCGCGGTGATCACCGGCATCTCCCAGTCGCCGGCCCACGCGCGCGTGTGCGGGTGCACGGCGTCGTCCTGTCGCCGCTGCCGCTCCAGCAGCCGGTCGCTGAGCCGGTAGACCCCGTCCGTCCTGCGCAGGTCGCCCGCGGTCACCATCCGGCTCAACGCGGCCCTCACCGTCGATCCGCCGACGCCGAACGGCTCCACCCCGCGCACCAGGTCCCTGGCCGCGAGCTCGGGCGGATGCGCGCCCAGCAACAGGCTCAGGACCACCGACCGCGCGGACAGCGGGGGCAGCTCGACCTCGCCGGGCTGCGCCGACACGTTGATCCGCATGAGGACGTACTGTACGTGCGACCCCGATGTTGCACTATTGCTACAGCCGTAGGAGGAGTGCAACATGGTCGGCATGGTCCCGACACTCGCGCAGTCCCCGCCCCCGTCGCCGTCCCCGTCGCCGGCACCCACACCGTCCCCGTCGCCGTCCCAGCCCTTTTCGTCGGCGCCGTCGCACATGACGCACGACGTCACCAACCAGCCGCCGCCCCTGGCTCCCTACGACGCCTCCGACGACACCGCGCTCCTGGAGGGGCTGCGTCGGGAGGGCGCCGGATGGGCGGAGGCCGGCGTGCGGAGGATCGGTCTGCTGGCAGGCGGCGGCGAGGCACAGGAGTGGAGCGACCTGGCCAACCGGCACGAGCCCGTCCTGCGCACCCACGACCGGTACGGCCACCGCCTCGACGAGGTCGACTTCCACCCGAGCTGGCACCAGCTGATGCGGATCGCGGTCGCCGAGGGCCTGGCGGGCGCGCCCTGGGCGGACGACCGGCCCGGCGCCCATGTCGCGCGCACTGCGGGCGGTCTCGCTTGGGGGCACACCGAGGCCGGGCACGGCTGCCCCACGTCGATGACGTACGCGGCCGTCCCCGCGCTGCGCCGTCAGCCGGATCTCGCCGCCGTCTACGAACCGCTGCTGACGAGCCGGGAGTACGACCCGGGACTGCGGGTGCCGACACAGAAGCGCGGGCTGCTCGCCGGCATGGGGATGACCGAGAAGCAGGGCGGCTCCGACGTCCGTACGAACACGACGGCGGCCTCGCCCACGGCGGAGCCCGGGGTGTACACCCTGCGCGGGCACAAATGGTTCACGTCGGCGCCGATGTGCGACGTCTTCCTGGTGCTGGCGCAGGCTCCCGGCGGCCTGTCCTGCTTTCTCGTGCCGCGTGTGCTGCCCGACGGCGTCCGCAACACGTTCCGCGTGCAGCGGCTCAAGGACAAGCTGGGCAACCGCTCGAACGCGTCCTCCGAGCCGGAGTTCGACGGGACCGTGGCCTGGCTGGTCGGACCCGAGGGAGAGGGCGTCAAGACCATCATCGAGATGGTCAACTGCACACGGCTGGACTGCGTGATGATGTCCGCGGCCCTGATGCGCAAGACGCTCGTCGAGGCCGGACATCATGTGCGCCACCGCAGCGCCTTCGGGGCGCGGCTGCTCGACCAGCCGCTGATGCGCAACGTCCTGGCCGACCTGGCGCTGGAGTCGGAGGCCGCCACCACGCTCACCCTGCGGCTGGCAGGGGCCGCCGACCGGGCGGTGCGCGGGGACGACGGCCCCGGGGACGAGCGGGCCTTCCGGCGGATCGCCACCGCCATCGGCAAGTACTGGGTGACCAAGCGGGGTCCGGCCTTCACCGCCGAGGCTCTGGAGTGTCTCGGCGGCAACGGCTACGTCGAGGACTCCGGCATGCCCCGCCACTACCGCGAGGCCCCGCTGCTGTCGATCTGGGAGGGCTCGGGCAACGTCAACGCCCTCGACGTGCTGCGGGCGTTGACGCGCGAACCGGCGACCGCGGAGGCGCTCTTCGCCGAACTCGACCTGGCGCGGGGTGCGGACGCCCGGCTCGACACGGCCGTCGCAGGGCTGAGGTCCCGGCTGACCTCGGCCGCCCCGGCCGGCGCCCGCAGGCTGGTGGAGCGGATGGCGCTCACGTTGCAGGCCTCCCTGCTGGTCCGGCACGCGCCTCCCGCCGTCGCCGACGCCTTCTGCGCCACCCGGCTGGCCGGCGACTGGGGTCACTCCTTCGGCACCCTCCCGGACACCGCCGACCTGGACGCCATTCTTGAGCGCGGTCTTCCCGAGGGGAGGGGCGCCGCCGCGAACTGACCTTTCCCACCTGTGAGTCATCGCTCGATTCCGCTCGGTTGTCGGTGGCGTGGTGCAGACTCGTGATCAGTTGGCACTTCTGGCACTCCGTCCGGGGGAGGACAACGTGTTCACGGGGATCGACGAGGTCGACTGGACCTCACTGCGCCACGCGTACGGCAGTGCACGGGACGTGCCCGGACTGCTCAGAGGGCTCGCCTCCGCGGAGCCGGTCGAGCGGGCGGCCGCGCTGGACCGCATGTACGGCGCGGTGCACCACGAGGGAAGGGTGTACGACTCGACGCTCGCCTGTGTTCCCTTTCTGCTCACGCTGGCCGCCGACGGACGGGTGCGCGAACGGAGCGCGCTGGTCGAGCTGTTGGTGAGCATCGGAGAGGGCGAGCCGGGCGAGGGCGTCGCCGAGCGCGCCGTCGCCGGGGACGAGGTCGTCGCCGGGGACGACGTCCGCGCGCAGACCCCGGTCCGGGCGGAAGCCGGGGTGCGTGCGGGGGCCCAGGTCTTCGTCCGGCTGATCGGCGATCCGGACCCGGCGGTGCGCCGGGCGGCGGTCGCGGCGGTGGTCCGGTTCGTCGACGAACCGCCGCGCGTGCTGGCCCTGTTGCGCGAGCGGCTCTCCGTGGAGCGCGACGACCGCCTCGTCATCGCGCTCGTCGAAGGTCTCGGCGACTTCGCTCGACGCCACCCCGGGCACGCCGCCGAGGCGGTGGAGCTGCTGGCCGCCCAGAGCGGTCCGCCGTACGGGCCGGGACCGCGCCTCGCCGCGCTGGGCCAGCTCGCGGCCTGCGCTCCCGCACGTCTGCCCGCCGACCTGGTGCCGGAGGTCCTCGGACTGCTCGGGGAGCGCTCCGCTCACCGCCCGTGCCGGCCGGGCGCGGCAGGCGCGTCCGCCGTGCACTCCCTGGTGGCCCGGTTACGACGACTGCGCCCGACGGACGAGGAAGGGGGCCGCCTGCTGCGCACTCTGCACACGGCCCTGGACGACCGGCTGCCGGACCGGATCGCCCTGCTGGAAGGACAGTTGACCAGCGCCGACCCGGCGGGGCGCTGCAACGCCGTCCTGCTGGCCGGAGCGCTGTTCAGGGAGTGGCGCGGCGATTACGGCACGACCGTGGAGCTGATCGGGGAGCAACTGCGTCCCGAGGAGGGCGAGGACGAAGGACGGTTGCGGGACACGGCCGTCGCCGTCCTCGCCGACCTCTTCACGCTGGCCGCGCCGGCCGCCGACCGGCTGCATGCGCTGGTCGCCGCGCGCCCCGACCGGTGGGTGCGGCGATGGCGGCCGGAGCCACCGCTGCTGGGCGGGCCGCTCCGTGCGCTGGCGAGGAGCGGTGACGCTCGGGCCGTGCCCGTCCTGGCCGAGGTGCTGACGGGGCCGGTCGTCCCCCGGGACCTGGGAGCCGCCGTCGTCGACCTCGGCGCCGCCGCGGCACCGCTCGCACCGCTTCTGTGCCGCGCACTCGCCGCCGTGCCCCTCGACTCCCCCGGCCCGGTCGTGCCCCTGCTGGACGCGCTGGGGGCGCTGCGCGATCCACTGGTGGTGCCCGAGGCCCTGCGCAGACTCCAGAGCTTCCGCAACGGCGCCGGCGCCGCCCACGACGGTTCCGTGCGCCCCGCTCTCGAAGCCCTGGGCGCCGTCGGGGCCGCCGCGCACGAGGCCGCGCCGACTCTGCGCGGGCTGCTGGGCGAACCGCAGAGCGGCGGGCCGGCCCTGCCCTCGGCGGACGCCGTGTCGGCGGCTGACGCGCTGTGGGCGGTCGAGGGCGACGCCTCCGCCGTGCTCCCCGTGCTGCTGCGGGAGTTGACGCACGCGGACCCCCGGCAGCGGGCGCGCGCCGCGCGTTCGCTCTCGAAGCTCGGCCCCGGGGCCCGTCCGGCGCTGCCCGCACTACGGCGAACGCTCGCGGCCGAAGGCACGACAGGCGGCGCGGCGGTGACGGAGGCCGCCGCGTACGCGATCTGCGCCGTCACCGGGGAAGCGGAGCCGGCCGTCGCACGCGTGCTGCGGTCCGCCTGGGCCGACCGGCCCCGCTCGCGCGCCGCCGTGGCCGCCTGCCTCAGCGCTCTGGGGGCGGCCGCCGCGCCGCTGCGGGACCTTGCGGAGACGGAACTCGCCGCCCCTCGCCGCCACACCGCGCGCTCCGGAGGACGGGGCAGCCACGACATCGCCGACGACGAGACGTTGCTGCGGCTGTGCCGGCGGGTGGTGGAGGGCGACGGCGCGTAGGCAAGGCACTCGGGGTCGGCGGACTCGCGGTCGAAGAACCTCGGCGCAGGAGGCTGCGGGATCTCCCTGCCCGGAGCACCGACGCGGGCTCTGAGCGACACGGGAGCCTTCCACGGCCGGTCGAGCCCACCGCCGGGCATGGGCCTGCACGGCTTCGGCGTCCGCACGTCCCCGGTAAGGGGATGCCGGTGTGCCCGTGTCGCTCGGTCAGCTCGTCGGGCGGCCCCAGAGCACGGCGAAACGGGCCCACTCTGCGTCCCACTGGTCCTCGCGCCGGCGTTCCAGACGGCTCCGCAGAACGCGCCCGCCCGCGAGGGGCAGGGTCGCCATGCCGGCTCCGGCCAGGCCGCCGACGAGGGAGGCGCGCAGTCTGGCCTGCGACGCGCTGGCCGGCCGGGTCACCAGGCGGCCCTGCGGGTCCGTCCATACCTCGACCGCGGTGCCTGCGGCGCTGCCGGGTCCCACCCGGACCTGGCCGGTGTGGGCGGACCCGTCCGGTCCGGTCCAGCCCACCTTCGCCCACACCTGCTCGCCGCTGGAGGAACCGCTCGCGGCGGCCTTGCCCGGGGCCTGCTCGGTCAGCCGCCCCACGAGGGGCCGCCACTCGACGCGCTCCCGCGCCAGACCGTTCTCGACGGACCCCGCGGTCGCCGACCCCGCCAGCACCCCGGCGAGGACGGTCAGCGCCCAGACGCCGAGCACGACCCAGGACTCCACCGTGTCGGCGCGACGCTTGAGCGGGTTGCGCCGCCAGCGCCACAGCCACACCTTCGGACCACGGAACGCCATCGAAGGCTGCCTCCTCATGAGCACATGAACATCCCGGCCGCCCTCCCATACGCGGCGGGCGGCCCTGATGCTCAGGCGAGTCCCCCGCCCTGACGGTCCCATGGACCCGGCAGCCTCGCAGGCGTCCTGCGGAAATTGGCCGAAGTCAAGCGGCACCGGCCCGCCATCCCCGCTGTGACCTGCGGCGACGGCGTTTCCGGAGGTGACTGTCAGTGGCGGGGTGCAGACTGGCCGGTGTCCGAGACGACGATGTCGAGGACACAGCGGAGGTGATCGGCATGACCGAGGTACTGCTCGCCGTGGGCACGCGCAAGGGCCTGTTCATCGGGCGGCGGCGCGGCGATGTCTGGGAGTTCGACGAGACCCCCTACTTCAACGCACAGGCGATCTACTCGGTCGCCGTCGACACCCGCGGCGAGCGCCCGCGGCTGCTGGCCGGCGGCGACAGCGCGCACTGGGGCCCGTCGGTGTTCCACTCCGACGACCTCGGCCGCACCTGGACCGAGCCGGCCAGCCCGGCGGTCAAGTTCCCCCAGGACACGAAGGCCTCGCTGGAGCGGGTGTGGCAGCTGCACCCGGCGGCGGCCGAGCCTGACGTGGTGTACGCGGGCACGGAGCCGGCCGCGCTGTACCGCTCGGAGGACCGCGGCGAGAGCTTCGAACTGGTCCGCCCGCTGTGGGAGCACCCCACCCGCTCCCGGTGGGTGCCGGGCGGCGGCGGGGAGGGCCTGCACACGGTCCTCACCGACACGCGCGACCCACTGGCCGTGACCGTGGCGGTGTCGACCGCCGGAGTGTTCCGCACGACGGACGGCGGGGCGAGCTGGGCGCCGTCCAACTCCGGTGTGTCGGCGGTGTTCCTGCCGGATCCGAATCCGGAGTTCGGCCAGTGCGTGCACAAGGTCGCCAGGGACGCGGCGAACCCGGACCGCCTCTATCTCCAGAACCACTGGGGGGTCTATCGCAGCGACGACGCGGGCGCCCAGTGGACCGACATCGGTGAAGGGCTGCCCTCCACCTTCGGTTTCGCCGTCGCGGCGCACCCGACGCGCGGGGACACGGCGTACGTGTTCCCGATCAACGCCGACGCGGACCGGGTGCCCGCCGACCGCCGCTGCCGGGTCTTCCGTACAGCGGACGCCGGCAAGAGCTGGGAACCGCTCTCCGCGGGGCTGCCGTCGGAGGACCACTACGGCACGGTCCTGCGGGACGCGATGTGCACGGACGACGCGGACCCGGCCGGCGTGTACTTCGGCAACCGCAACGGCGAGGTGTTCGCCTCCGCCGATGACGGCGACAGCTGGCGGCAGCTGGCCTCGCACCTGCCGGACGTCCTGTGCGTCCGGGCCGCGGTGGTCGGATGACCCGAGCAGAGCGCGCGGGAAGGCCGTCGGAGGCAGCCCTGCTCCGACGGCCGATGGCGCCGTAGGGGGCGGCGGCGCGCGCATGGCGTGCGGGCCGGTGACGCGCGTTCCGGTCCATGGCCGAGAAGGTCGCCGCCCGGCCCGTTCCGCCCGGGTACCGGCGGGGCGATTCGGCTAGCGCGCCACGCGGTAGCGGAGGTAGACGACTCCGGAAGTGAACGTGCGGTTCTCGACGAGTTCGAGATCCACCCGGTCTTCGCGCCGGGGAAAGAACGGAACACCACCGCCGACCAGGACCGGGTGGATCCTGGCCCGGTACTCGTCGATCAGGCCCGACGCGGCCGCCTCGGCGGCGAGGGTCGCGCCGCCGATCGCGATGCGGCCCTCCCCCGGCTCGGCGCGCAACCGCTCGATCTCCTCCACCAGGCCGCCGGAGGCCAGTCGGGCATTTCCCTGCACCGCCGACAGCGTGGTGGAGAACACGACCTTGGGCAGCCGCTTCCAGAGAGCGGCCCACTCAAGTTGTGAGTCGTCCAAGGCGAGGTCCTGGTCGGCGGTCTCCCAGTACAGCATCGTCTCGTACAGCCGTCGTCCCAGCAGGTGGACGCCGACATCTCGGGTCTCGTCGATTGCGAAGCGAAAGAGCTCCTCGTCGGGTGCCGTCCAGGCGAAGTCGCCGTCCGGCCCGACGATGTAGCCGTCGAGGGAGACGTTCATCGAGTAGGTCACACTGCGCATACCGACCTCCTGCTCGGGGACGGTTCGACAGTAAGACCGCCGGACGCCGCAGGCTCGTCGCCGCTCGGGCAATCCCTGGACCGAGCCGCCTTCACGTCGGGGCGGCCCGCCGCGGTCCCTCCGAGGACCCGCGGACCTTCCCCACGCCGGCCCTCGGAGGCCCTTGCCGGACCAGGTCGCCGGGGGCTCGGGCCCCGGTCAACCCGCGTGAACCCGGGCGGTCGGGCCCCGCGTCGCCGCAGCCCGGCGCCTCCCGGACCTCACGAAAAAATTCGGTGCGAGGCGTTGACACCCGTCCGGGTTGCTCTTAACTTCACTTCACGCGAACCGGTTCGACGAGGTTTAGCTGCATGATCCTCTTGGATTCTCGAACCGGTTCGATCACCCGTCGTGAGGAGCCCCCGTGAACATCGGTGAGATCGCCAAGCAGGCCGGTGTCTCGCGGAGCACCGTGTCGTACGCCCTGAGCGGCAAGCGGCCCGTCTCCGACGACACCCGCCGGAAGATCCAGCAGGTGATCGACGAGCTGGGCTACCGTCCCAACGCCAGTGCGCGGGCTCTGGCCAACGGGCGGACCAGCACCATCGGGCTGGTCTTCCCGCCGGCCGGGAACCACTACACCGGGATGCAGCTCGACTTCATCGGCAGTGTGGTGGAGGCCGCGGCGGCGTACGACTACGACGTGCTGCTCTCCCCGAGCGGCGTGGACAGCGACCGTTCCTTCCAGCGGCTGCTGGCCGAGCGGCGGGTCGACGGCGCGATCCTGATGGAGATCAGGCTCCAGGACGACCGCGTCGACCACCTGGGCGAGGAGAACTTCCCCGCCGTCTGCATCGGCCGCACCGCCGACCCGGACCGTGACTGGTGGGTGGGTCTGGACCACACCGCGCTGGCGGCCGCCTGCGTCAACCACCTCGCCGACATGGGTCACCGCCGGATCGCCTTCGTCAACCGGCCCGAGCACCTGCTGCGGGCCGGGTACGAGTCCGCGCATCGCGGCCTGGACGGCTTCACCAAGGCCGCGGCCGAGCGCGGGCTCACCGT
>NZ_JAHHIU010000054.1 GCF_024539815.1 Streptomyces hayashii | reverse complement strand
GGGCGGAGGAGGACGCGACAACCCCACCGTCGGCCTGCTGCTCCCCGGCGGCGGCGCCTCCCGCTTCGGCCAGTTCGACAAACCCCTGATCGAGAAGAAGCTCAGGCAACTGTGCCCGAGCTGCCCGACGGCCGTCGCCGCCACTCCCGACCCGGCGGTGCAGCGGCAGCAGCTCGAATCCATGATCACCAGAGGGGTGGACGTCCTGATCATCGCCGCCGTCGACCCCCAGCTGCTCCGCCCCTCGGTGGAGGCCGCCCACCGCGCCGGCATCCCGGTCGTGGCCTACGACCGGCTCGCACAGGGCCCGATCTCCGGGTACGTCACCTTCGACGGCGCGAAGGTCGGCAAGCTCCAGGGGGAGGCGCTGCTCAAGGCGATGGGCGCGAAGGCCCACGGCGGCCAGATCGTCATGATGAACGGCGCCACGACCGACCCCAACGCCGGCTGGTTCAAACGGGGGGCGCTCTCCGTCCTCTCGGGCCGGGTGAAGATCGGCAAGTCCTACGACACCGTCGGCTGGCGGCCGGAGAACGCCTTCGTCGACATGCGGGCGGCCGTCGCCGCCCTGGGCGGGGACCGTATCGACGGGGTCCTGGCCGCCAACGACAGTCTCGCCGGCGCCGTGATCTCCGCTCTCAACGCCACCGAGGTCAGACCGCTGCCGCCGGTCACCGGCCAGGACGCCGACCTCGCCGCCGTGCGGCGGATCGTCGCGGGCGACCAGTACATGACCGTCTACAAGCCCTACAAGTCGGCGGCCGACGCGGCCGTGGAGATGGCCGTCGCGCTGGGCCGCGGCAAGTCGGTGGCCTCCATCGCCACCGGGACCGTCGACAACGCCGGCACCAAGGACATCCCCGCCGTCCTGCTCCCGTCGGTCCCGGTGACGGTCGGCGACATCAAGGACACTCTGGTGAAGGACGGTATGTACACCATCGCGCAGATCTGCCCCCCGAACCTACGGGCCGCCTGCGCCAAGGCCGGACTCACTCCGTGAGCGGGACTCCCGGACGCGGGAAGGAGGTGACCCCGTGCCGGTACAGCCCCTGCTGACGCTGCGCGGCGTGTCCAAGCGGTTCGCCGCCGTCCAGGCGCTGATGGACGTGGAACTGGAGATCAGCGGTGGCGAGGTGGTCGCCCTGATGGGCGACAACGCCGCGGGAAAGTCCACCCTGGTCAAGGTGATCTCGGGGGTCGGGCCCGCCGACCGGGGCGTCATCGAATGGCAGGGCAGCGCGATCCAGATCAGACGCCCCCAGGACGCCCACGTCCTGGGCATCGCGACCGTCTACCAGGACCTCGCGATGTGCGACAACCTCGACGTCGTCGGCAACCTCTTCCTCGGCCGGGAGATCCACCGGCTCGGTGTGCTGGACGAGGTGGAGATGGAGCGCCGCACTCGCGAGCTGCTGCACACCCTGTCCATCCGGATCCCCGACGTGCGGGTTCCGGTCGCCTCCCTGTCCGGCGGCCAGCGCCAGGTCGTCGCGATCACCCGTTCGCTGCTCGGCGAGCCCAGGCTGCTCCTGCTCGACGAGCCCACCGCGTCCCTGGGCGTCGAGCAGACCGGCCAGCTGCTCGACCTCATCGAGGAGCTGCGCGACCGGGGCCTCGGAGTCCTCCTCATCAGCCACAACATGGGCGACATCAAGGCCGTCGCCGACCGGGTCGCGGTGCTGCGGCTGGGACGCAACAACGGCCTCTTCGACGTGAACACGACCTCCCAGGAACAGATCATCTCCTCCATCACCGGCGCGGCGGACAACTCGGTGGCCCAGCGCACCACCCATCCGGAAGAGACCTGGCCGTGAGGGGCGGGGGGTGGGGGCGGCGGCCCCGGACGCGCGCCGCCGACACGCCGTCCACCGACTCCCGGCGGTCCGACGCCCCACGGGCCGACGGCCGCCGGCGACAGGCCGAGCAGCTCGGGGAACACGCCCGAGCGGTGCGCCGCAGACTGCGCGAGGGCGATCTCGGTCCCGTCCCCGTCCTCCTCGCCCTCGCGGTCACCTGGGCGGTCTTCCAGGGCCTCAACCACAATTTCCTCTCGCCGCGCAACCTCTCCGTCCTCAGCGTGGACATCGTCGGCACCGGCATCATCGCCGTCGGCATCGTCTTCGTGCTGCTGATCGGCGAGATCGACCTGTCGGTGGGCTCGCTCGCCGGCCTCGCGGGCGCGGTGTTCGCGTCACTGAACGTGAACCTCGGGATGCCGGAGTGGCTCGCCGTCATCGTCGCGGTGGCCTGCGGCGCCGCCGCCGGAGCGCTCCACGGGTTCTCGTTCGCCAGGATCGGCGTGCCGGCCTTCGTCGTCACCCTCGCGGGCCTGCTGGCCTGGAACGGCGTGATGCTCTACCTGCTGGGGACGGAGACCTCCATCAACTTCAGCGAGACCGGGCTGGTCGCCACGCTGACCAGCCGCTACTTCGACGCCGCCGTCGCCACCTACGGACTCGCCGCGCTCGCCACGCTCGCCTACCTCCTCGTCTCCAGCCGCGACCGCAGGCGGCGCGCGGCGGCCGGGATGCCCTACGGGCCGGTCAGCCGGATCTGGGTGCGCACCGCGCTCCTGGCGGTGGCCGCGTTCACCGCCGTCCACGTCCTGCGGCGGTTCGAAGGCGTGCCGCTGGCGCTTCTGATCCTCCTCGCGGTCATCGTCGCCTCGGATCTCTTCCTGCGCCGCACGCCCTACGGCCGACGGGTCCTCGCGCTGGGGGGCGGCGCGGAGGCGGCCCGGCGGGCGGGCGTCGACGTGTCGCGGGTGCGGATCGCGGTGTTCATGGCGTCGGGAACCCTGGCGGCGGTCGGCGGACTGTTCGTGGCCTCGCGGCTCACCTCGGCGAGCCAGGTCCCGGGCTCCGGGATGCTGCTGATCAACGCCATCGCCGCCGCCGTCATCGGCGGAACGAGCCTGTTCGGCGGACGCGGCTCCCCCTGGTCCGCGCTGCTGGGGGTGCTCATCATCCAGTCGATCGCCTCGGGCATGGCGCTGCTGGGCGTCGAGCCGCCGATCCAGTTCATCGTCACCGGCGGGGTGCTGTACGTCGCGGTCGTCTTCGACTCGCTGGCACGGCGGGCCGCGGTCGCGCGCGGACGCCCCTGACCCGTATGCCGCAGTGAGTGGTCCACTGTGCCGGAGTGAGTGTTCCACGTACGCCCGGGCATACTTGGGTCACCCCGAACCGCCTTGAGGGACAGGGCAGTTGCCCGCGTCTCCCGAGGCGTCGGGCCACCGAGCGCAGCGGCCTTCGTGCGCCCGCAGCGGGTCGGCTCACCCGTACGGGTATCCTCTCGACTGTTGTCATTCGACAATAACGTGGGGACATGCGGCGCGTGTGGGCGGGAAGGTCGGGACCATGATGTCGTCGCACGCCGGGGACGCGGATCCGCCGTCGGGCGGGTGGTGGGACGGCGTCGCCGGATGGGAGTGGTGGGAGCCCTCCGTCCTCCTGGTCGAGGACGACCCGGGCGACGCCCTGCTGGTGGAGGAACTGGTCGCCGACAGCACGCTGAAGATGCGTCTGCGGTGGGTGCGCTCGATGGCGGAGGCCGCCGAGGTGTTCGCGACCGAGATACCCGACTGCGTGCTGCTCGACCTGCACCTGCCGGACGCCCAGGGCCTGGAGGCGGTGTCCCGCGTCAAGGCGCACGCCGACCAGGTGGCGATCGTGGTGCTCACCGGGCTGGCCGAGGAGCTGACCGGGCTGGCGGCGGTCGCCGGCGGCGCGCAGGACTACCTGGTCAAGGGCCGGGTCGAACCCGAGCTGTTCGGGCGGGCGGTGCGCTACGCGATCCAGCGCAAGCAGGGCGAGCAGGCCGCCGTGGCACTGCAGGCCAGCCACATGCAGGCACAGGAGAACGCCCGCCTGGAGCGCGGGCTGCTGCCGCGCCCCTTGCTGCGCGGCGACGACGTCGACGTCGTGGCCCGTTATCTCCCCGGCCGGGCGCAGGCACTGCTCGGCGGCGACTTCTACGACATCGTGCAGAGCCCCGACGGCACGATGCACGCGCTGGTCGGAGACGTCTCCGGGCACGGTCCGGACGAGGCCGCCCTGGGCGTCGCCCTGCGGATCGCCTGGCGCACCCTGGTGTTCTGCGGCGTCACCGGCGCCGAGCAGGTGGAGCGGCTGGAGGAGATCCTGCTGGCGGAGCGCGCACGCAGCGACGTCTTCGCCACGCTCGTCAGCCTCACCGCCGTGCCGGGAGAGGAACGCGCCCGCCTGGTGCGCGCCGGCCACCACGGCCTGCTGCTGCGCACCGGCCACGGGACCGAGTGGGCGGAGCCGCCCGGCGGTCCCGCGCTGGGCGTCGTACCCGGCGGAGCGCGCCGGCCGGTGTCGGAGCTGGAGGTGCCCGCGGGTGCGGGCGTGGTGCTCTTCACCGACGGCCTGTTCGAGGGGCACGTCGGCCGCGGCGCCGAGCGACTCGGCGAGGCCGGGCTGCTGGCCCTGGCCCGGGAGGGAGCGCATCTGGCCCCCGAGCCGTTCGTCGACCGCCTGATCGCACAGGTCGGGGCCCTGGCCGAGTCCCAGGGCGGTCTGGCCGACGACGTGGCCCTGGTCCACCTGAACTGGAACTGAACGAGTGGGGCGAGCGGTGCCGGAACGCAGGACGACGAACGTGGCGACCAGGGCCTGGACGGGGCGCCGGCTCACGGTGCAGAGCTGGTTCTACCTGGTCCTGGCGCTGATGATGCTGGTGGTGGTGGTCGGCTCCGTGGTGGGCGCGAACATGCTGGACCGGACGGCGCAGGTGAGCGACCAGCTCCTCCAGCGGATCCAGCCCGCGCAGACCGAGGCGTACCGCCTCCAGGCCGCCCTGGTGAACCAGGAGACCGGGGTCCGGGGGTACGCGAGCGCCGCCGACCGGCAGTTCCTGGAGCCGTACACCCGAGGCAAGCACGACGAGACGGGGGCGGCTGCGCGGCTGCGCGCCCTCGTCGTCGGCCGCCCGGCGCTCCTCGCCGACCTGGAGGCGGTCGAGCAGAGCGCCGCGGACTGGCGGAGCGACTACGCCGAACCGCTCGCCGCCTCGGTCGTCCCGGGCCGGCCCCAGCCGGTCGACCAGCACACCGCGGACCGCGGCAAGGAGTCCTTCGACCGCCTCCGCGCCCTGTGGACGAACCAGAACGCGGACCTCGCCCGAGCGGTCCGCGACGGCCGGGCCAAGCTGTCGCACGAGCGCAAGGTGCGCAACGCGGTCCTGAGCGGCATGGTCGTCGTCTTCCTGCTGACGGGGCTCGTCCTCGCGGTGCTCGTCCGCCTGCTCGTGACCCGCCCGCTCGAAGCGCTGCGCAGGGCGACCCGGCAGGTGGCCGACGGCGACTTCGACCATGTCATCGGCGCCGACGGTCCGGTGGACCTGGCCGCGGTGGCAGCGGACGTCGAAGGCATGCGCCAGCAGATCGTCGCCGAACTGGACGCCTCCCGCCGCCAACGGGACGCACTGACCCAGCAGGCCGCCGACCTGGACGCCCAGGCCGTCGAACTACGGCGCTCCAACGCGGAGTTGGAGCAGTTCGCGTATGTCGCCTCGCACGATCTGCAGGAGCCGCTGCGCAAGGTCGCCTCGTTCTGCCAGCTCCTGGCGAAGCGGTACGGCGACAAGCTCGACGAGCGCGGGCTGCAGTACGTCGACTTCGCCGTCGACGGCGCCAAGCGCATGCAGGTGCTCATCAACGACCTGCTCACCTTCTCCCGGGTGGGGCGCGTCAACGACGCCCAGCTGACCGTCGCCCTCGACCAGACGCTCGACAAGGCGCTGACCAACCTCGCGGCCGCCGTCGAGGAGTCCGGCGCTCGCGTCGACCGGCCGGAACGCCTGCCCGAGGTCGTCGGCGACCCGACGCTGCTCGCCATGCTGTGGCAGAACCTGGCCGGCAACGCACTCAAGTTCCGCCACCCGGACCGCGCCCCGCACGTGCGCGTGACCTGCGAGCCCGACCCCGGGACCCCGGACGCCTGGCGGCTGTCCGTCAGCGACAACGGCATCGGCATCCCTGCGCAGTTCGCGGAGAAGGTCTTCGTCATCTTCCAGCGGTTGCACAGCCGGGACGCCTACGGAGGCACCGGCATCGGCCTGGCCCTGTGCAAGAAGATCGTCGAGTACCACGGCGGCAGGATCTGGCTCGACACCGACCGCACCGAGGGCACCCGCTTCTGGTTCACTCTCCCGTCCGCCACCACTGCGACGGCCGCACCCACCGCCTCCCCCGCCCCCACTCCCGTCCTCACGACGACCGCCGCCGACGCGCACACCGAGAAGAAGGCCTGACATGACCCTCCCCTCCGCCACCCCCATCGACGTCCTCCTCGTGGAGGACGACCCCGGCGACGAGCTCATGACGCGCGAGGCGTTCGAGGACAACAAGATCGGCAACACCCTGCACGTCGTCCGGGACGGCGAAGAGGCGCTCGACTTCCTCTACCGGCGCGCCGGGCACACGAACGCGCCTCGGCCCGACCTCATCCTCCTCGACCTCAACCTGCCCAAGTACGACGGCCGCCAGGTACTGGAGACGATCAAGTCGGACCCGGACCTCTCACACATCCCCGTGGTCGTCCTCACCACCTCGGCGGCCGAGGAGGACATCCTGCGCAGCTACCGGCTGCACGCCAACGCCTACGTCACCAAGCCCGTCGACCTCGACCAGTTCATCGCCGCGGTCCGCCAGATCGACGACTTCTTCGTCCAGGTCGTACGCCTGCCGCGCAGCGGCGCCTGAACCCGCGTTCCGGGGACGAACACCCACTCCGCGAGTTCCCGTGATTTCGGCAACTCCCCGAATTACCGGAATTCGGGGAACGCGCGGAATTCGGAGAGCACGCGGAACTCGCGGAATTCGGGGCATTCGGGGGATTCAGGCGACCCCGGGCCGCGAGGTTCGGTCGCCTTGCGGGCAGCTTCGGCGACCGGCCCCGCCGGGACTCGGGAGGAGGCGAGGACGCGGTAACCAGGTACGGAGGCGTCGTCCCTTCTATGGTGGAAACGCACAGTGTCGCTCGGTACCCAGGCAGGCGGGCAGGACATGACGGAACCGCAGATCGATTATGCGGCGGTCTTCCGGGCCCTGCCCGGCATGGTGGCGCTGCTCACCCCGGAGCTGGTGTACGCCGACGCCAACGAAGACTTCCTTCGGCTGGCCGGGCGCACCCGCGAGCAGCTGCTGGGCCGCTACATCTTCGACGTCTTCCCCGAGAACCCGAACGACCCGGCCGCGGCAGGCATGCGGGAGACGCGGGAGTCGATGCTGCGCGTGGTCGACACCGGCGAGCGCGACACGATGGCGCTGCTGCGCTACGACATCGAGGACCCCCAGCAGCCCGGCGTGTGGCAGGAGCACTACTGGAGTCCGGTGAACGCGCCCGTGCACGGCCCGGACGGGCGGGTGACACTGGTGGTGCACCGGGTGGAGGAGGTCACCGAGCTCATTCACGCCCGCGGAGGCGGGGGCGACGGCGCCCGCGGCCGTGTGCTGGAGGCCGAGCTGTACACCCGGGCCCGCGAACTGCAGGAGGTCAACGAACGCCTCCGCCGGGCGCACGCCCGCGAGCGCGAGGTCGCGCTGGCCCTGCAGGCGGCGATGCTGCCCGCGCCCGGTCCGACCGGGCCGCACGAGGCAGCCGTGCGCTACCGGCCCGCCGTCGGCGCGCTCAACGTGTGCGGCGACTGGTACGACCTGGTCGACCTGCCCGACGACAACCTCGCGGTCGCCGTCGGGGACGTCGTGGGCCACGGCCTGGCGGCCGCCTGCGCCATGGGTCAGCTGCGCAGCGCCCTGAGCGCCGCCTGCCGCGTCGCCGACGGCCCGGCCCAGGCCCTGGAAGCCCTCGGTCTGTACGCGCGCTTCGTCGAGGGCGCCGAGGCGACGACCGTCGTGACGACGTTCATCGACCGCAAGAGCCACACCATCACCTACAGCTGCGCAGGCCATCCGCCGCCCGCGCTGGTGCATCCCGACGGCGCCGTCACCTTCCTGGACCAGGCGACCGATCCGCCGCTCGCCGCCTGCCCCGAACACCTCCCCCGCCCGCAGGCCCACCTCTCCTTCACCGAGGGCAGCAGGCTCGTCCTGTACACCGACGGCCTCATCGAGCGCCGCGGCGAGGACATCGACACGGGCCTGTCCCGCCTCTCCGAGTCCCTCACCCGCCACCGGCACCGCGCTCCCGAGACCCTGGCGGACGCGCTCCTGGCCGACCTGCTGCCCTCCACCGGCACGACGGACGACACCGCCCTGATCGTCCTGCGACTGTGACCGATCCCGGAATCCGCAAGAATGTTCCGGCACGCGAGGAAATTCCCGCCGCCCTCTTCTTCGCCCACTCCATGCCGGAAATCGGAATCGGTTCCGACCCCTTCGGGTTTCGGTTTCGGTTTCGGCGGACGGCTCCCCGTTCTCCGGCATGCGCGTATGCGGACATGCCCGCGGACAGTGCGGGAAGGAGACCGTTCGTCCCACCCTCGACGCCTAAGGACCGCCGGCCATGACCACTGAGCACGATCCCCTTCACCAACCGGCGGCTCCGGTCGTGACCGAACCGGCGCCGGACGTCCAACTCCAGATGCTGGTACGGCTGATCGGGCAGGATCCGGAGGCGGCCCTGCCGATCACGCTCACCGTCGGAGGCGTTTTCCTCTCCGGAGACCTGATCTCGCACGAGGCCTGGACGGCGGAGTGGGCGCGCAGCCTGCGCAGCTTCGACGGGCCCGGCGCACAACTCCTCAAGCACTTCCCCGAGGAGGTGGACCAGGCCGTCGCCGACAGGCAGGGGCGCCCCGGTCCGCAACGGCTCCCCCAGTGGATCCATCTGCGCGACGCCACCGGCGTCGCCGGCACGGGCAGGCCGGTCGTCATGCCCCTGTGGCGCGGCCGGCTCGCGGACGTAGCCGGCTGGTCGCTGGGCAAGCCGGCCTGAGGGCGGCAGCCTTCGAACGCAGCGTCCCAACGACACACTCAAGGAACCATTTACTCCAGTTGTCCGTACTATCTCTCCAGCAGTGCCGTACTCGGAGAACTGTCGCCGCACGACGGGTGGGCATCGATCCGCCGGGGCGACATACCGCCGGGGCGGCAACTGGGGCAGACCCGTTCGTCTGCTGCCTCCCGTCGAGGAAAGGTCGTGTGCTTCATGTCCGAGAATGCTTCCGCCAACGAACTCACCTCTCAGTACACCGCTCAGGTGACCGCCGACCTCGAACGCAACACCAAGGAACAGGAACGTCTCAGCGCGGAGATCACCGCCCTGCAGGGGCAGTTGGCGGCGCTCGAACGCGACCACGGCGTGCTGGTCAGCATCCAGCAGGCCATCGACTCGGCGCCGACGCCGCTCAGGACGGCCGAGCCCGTCGAAGCGGTCGAGCCCGCCGGGAGCGTCACGGTGCCCGCCCCGCGCAAGAAGTCCGCCGTCGCGTCAGGCGCCCGTAAGCGGGCCCAGCCGAAGAAGGCCGCCGCGCAGCCCACCCGTTCGACGGAGAAGCCCGCCGCCCGCAAGCGCGCCGTCGCGAAGAAGGACTCCACCAAGAAGGACACCCCGAAGAAGAGCACCGCGACGAAGGACACCTCTCTCAAGGAGGCGACGAAGACGGCGCAGCCGACCCTGGTCGACCTGGTCCGCGGCCACCTCGCCCAGCAGAGCGAGCCCCGTTCGGCCGCCGAGATCGCCGCCGCCCTCGGCGAGACGCACCCGGAGCGCACCGTCAAGATCACCGTGATCCGCACCACCCTGGAAGGTCTCGTGGCCAAAGCCCAGGCGCAGCGCACCAAGCAGGGCTCTTCCGTCTTCTACACCGCGGCCGAGGCATCGGAGGCGCCGTCGGCGCCCGCGCAGGCCGAGAAGGAGCCCGCGACCGCCGACGCATGACGTCTGCCCGAAGGACCGCTCGGCGTCGATGTCAGTGGTGGGCCCTACGATCCGGACATGCGCGCTTCAGGAACGTTCACGGTCGCCGACTTCACGCCGGCTCCGGTGCCGAGTCCCCCGGTCGAGACCGCGGCGCCGGTCGGGGTGGCCACCATGACCAAGTCGTACGACGGCGAGGTCGCCGGCCGATCGGCAACGCTGTTCACCGCGGCCTACGACCAGGCCACCGCCACGGGAACGTATGTCGCCATGGAGTCCTTCGAGGGGACCCTTCAGGGCCGGGCGGGCTCCTTCAACTTCGCGCACGCCGCGTCCACCGTGGGTGAGAGCCGGGAGAACGAGTACTTCGTCGTCGTCCCGGGCAGCGGAACGGGCGAACTGACCGGGATCACGGGCGTCGGAGGCATCGCCGTCGACGCGGACGGCACGCACCGGATCTGGTTCGACTACCGGCTCGGTCACTGACCCGGCGCGCGGGTCGGGCGGTCTCCGCCCGGCCTGCCGACCGCCGGCTCACGCCCGGCGCGGCGGTACCAGATCCCGTCGGTACCAGGTGCCCGGCTTCCCGCCCACATCAGCCGGATCGGCCGGCCCGGTGGGGACGAACCCGGCGTTGACGAGCACCTTCCGGGAGGCCGCGTTGTCGTCCGCCGCGGCCGCCCGCAGGGTGCGCAGTCCGTGCCGCGACGTCGCCAGCCCGCACAGCTCCCGCACCGCCGCCGTCGCCACGCCCCGGCCGGCGACGTGCTGGGCGACCCGGTATCCGAGCGCGGCGGCGCCGTCCTCGACGTCGTACAGGTTGAAGCGGCCCAGAACCGAGCCGTCCTCGGCCACCAGCACGTAGAAGGCGCAGATGCCGGCCGCCTGCTCGGCCAGCAGGGCACGGTGGCGGTCGGCGTACCGGGCGAAGAACTCGTCGCCGCGGTCGGTGACCGAGGCGGCGAAGTAGGCCCGGTTGGCCAGCTCGAAGGCAAGGACCGCGGGGGCGTGATCGGCAAGCAGCAGTGTCAGCACGGGCACCGCGCCACGGTACCCGGCCGCCGCGCGCGGGCCGCCATGGACATGTGCCCGGGGCCGGTGGTCGCGGGCATGACGGTGTCAGCGGTGGCTGAGCACGTTGATCACCCGGCCGCCGGGGTCGCGGACGAAGAATCGCCGTACGCCCCACTCCTCGTCCTGGAGGGGGTGCACGATCTCCGCGCCGCTGTCCCGCACCAGCGCATAGGCGGCGTCCACGTCGTCCACCTCCACGCTCAGGTCCGGTGTGACGGGCGCGGTCCGGTCGGCCGTCATGAAACTGATCTGGGCCGCCGGCGCGGAGGGCGGGGCGAGCGTCATGATCCAGCCGTGGTTCATGACCTCCTCGAAGCCCAGCAGGCCGTAGAACTCCCGGCTTTCCCGCACTTCGTCCGACCGGAGGACGGGCACGACACGGCGAACGGACATCGAGACTCCAAGTGGCGACGGATCCGTGGGACTCTCCATGAGTACTACGAATCCCTGCGTCCGGGGCGTCTGCGGGCGCAGACGGAGCGGCGAGGGCCAGGTCACAATGCCCGGGAGGGAAAGGTCACAGCCATGCCCTCTCCTGTTCCTCTCCGTATCTGGCCTAGCATCCGAGCATGACGGTCCTGCCTGACGACGGGCTTGAGCTGGCCGGCGAGTTCCCTGACGCCACCCCCGAGCAGTGGCAGCGCCTCATCGCGGGCGTGCTGCGCAAGTCGGGCAAGGACGTCGAGGACGCTCAAGCCGAGGAAGCCCTGTCCACCGCGCTGGAGGACGGGCTGCGCACCCGTCCCCTCTACACCGCGAACGATCGCGCGCCCGAGCCGGGCTACCCCGGGTTCGCCCCGTATGTGCGGGGCGCCAGGCCGGAGGGGAACACCGCCGGAGGGTGGGACGTACGGCAGCGGCACGCGGCCGCCGACGGCGGCGCCGTGCTCGCGGACCTGGAGAACGGCGTCACCTCCCTCTGGCTGGTCGTGGGTGAGGGAGGCATCCCCGCGACCTCGCTCGAACGGGTCCTCGACGGCGTCCTTCTCGACCTGGCGCCCGTCGTGCTCGACGCGGGCGCCGAAGTGGAGCCGGCCGCACGTGAGTTGCTGCGGCTCTACGCACAGCGGGGCATCGGCGCGGATGCCGCGCGCGGCAACCTGGGCGCGGATCCGCTCGGTCATGAGGCCCGTACGGGTCGGGCGGGCGACTTCGCCCCGGCGGCCGCTCTCGCCCGGCGGTGCGCCGAGGAGTATCCGGGGCTTCGGGCGCTGACGGTGGACGCGCTGCCGTACCACGAGGCGGGCGGCTCGGCGGCGCAGGAGCTGGGCGCCTCGCTGGCGACCGGTGTGGCGTATCTGCGGGAGCTGACCGCGGCCGGGCTGACCGTCGAACAGGCCTGCCGGCAACTGGAGTTCCGCTATGCGACGACCGCGGACCAGTTCCTGACGATCGCCAAGCTGCGGGCCGCGCGCCGGCTGTGGTCCCGGGTAGCCGAGGTGTGCGGGGCGCCGGCAGCCGGCGCACAGCTCCAGCACGCCGTGACCTCTTCGGTGATGATGTCGCGCCGCGACCCCTGGGTGAACATGCTGCGCACCACCATCGCCACGCTGGCGGCGGGCGCGGGCGGCGCGGACGCCGTGACCGTGCTGCCGTTCGACGACGCGCTGGGGCTGCCGGACGCGTTCGCGCGGCGCATCGCCCGCAACACCTCCACGATCCTCATCGAGGAGTCCCACCTGGCCCGGGTGATCGACCCGGCCGGCGGCTCCTGGTACGTGGAGCGTCTGACGGACGAACTGGCCCGCGCGGGCTGGGAGTTCTTCCAGTGGATCGAGCGCGACGGCGGCCAGGCCGCGGTGCTGCGCTCGGGGCGTCTGCGGCAGGCCCTGGCCGACACCTGGCAGGCCCGGAGCGACAGACTCGCCAAGCGGCGTGAACCCATCACCGGCGTCAGCGAGTTCCCGTTCCTCGCCGAGAAGCCGGTGGTGCGCGAGGACAAGCCCGAGCCGCGCTCCGGGGGCCTGCCGAGGGTGCGCCGCGACGAGGCCTTCGAGGCGCTGCGGGCGCGCTCGGACGCCCATCTCGCGGCGACCGGGGCCCGGCCGCGGATCTATCTGGCGGCGCTCGGTCCGGCCGCCGTGCACACCGCGCGGCTGACGTTCGCCGCCAACCTGTTCCAGGCGGGCGGCGTCGAGCCCGTCACCGAGGGCGCCTTCGAGGACAGCGGCGCCACCGAGGCGTGCCTGTGCTCCAGCGACGCGCTGTACGAGGAGCAGGCCGAGGCGGAGGCCGCGCGACTGCGGGCCGCCGGCGCCGCGCATGTGTTCCTCGCCGGGCGTCCGGGGCCGTACTCCGGCGTCGACGCGTATGTGTTCGCCGGCTGTGACGCCGTCGCCGTGCTGTCCGCCACCCTTGACCGCATGGGAGTTGTGTCCTGATGGGTATCCCCGACTTCTCCGGGATCGAGCTGGGGACCCCGGCCGCCGAGGGCGGCGCCGACGAGTGGCGTACGGCCGTGAAGAAGGCGGCGGGCGGGGACGACCTGCTCTGGGAGACCCCGGAGGGCATCCGGGTCAAGCCGCTGTACACGGGGCAGGACCTGGAAGGCCTGGACTTCCTGGAGACCTATCCCGGTGTCGCGCCGTATCTGCGCGGGCCGTACCCGACGATGTACGTCAACCAGCCCTGGACGATCCGCCAGTACGCCGGCTTCTCCACCGCCGAGGAGTCCAACGCCTTCTACCGCCGCAACCTCGCGGCCGGGCAGAAGGGCCTGTCGGTCGCCTTCGACCTGCCCACGCACCGCGGCTACGACAGCGACCACCCGCGGGTGACCGGTGACGTCGGCATGGCGGGCGTGGCGATCGACTCGATCTACGACATGCGGCAGCTGTTCGACGGCATCCCGCTGGACAGGATGTCCGTGTCGATGACGATGAACGGCGCCGTGCTGCCGGTGCTGGCGCTGTACATCGTCGCCGCCGAGGAACAGGGCGTGCCGCCCGAGAAGCTGGCCGGGACCATCCAGAACGACATCCTCAAGGAGTTCATGGTCCGCAACACCTACATCTATCCGCCGAAGCCGTCGATGCGGATCATCTCCGACATCTTCGCCTACACCTCGCAGCGGATGCCGCGCTACAACTCCATCTCCATCTCCGGCTACCACATCCAGGAGGCGGGCGCGACGGCCGACCTGGAGCTGGCGTACACCCTCGCGGACGGCGTGGAGTACATCCGCGCGGGCCGTGAAGCGGGCCTGGACGTCGACGCGTTCGCGCCCCGGCTGTCCTTCTTCTGGGCGATCGGCATGAACTTCTTCATGGAGGTCGCCAAGCTGCGGGCGGCGCGGCTGCTGTGGGCGAAGCTGGTGAGGCAGTTCGATCCGCAGAACAGCAAGTCGCTGTCGCTGCGCACCCATTCGCAGACCTCCGGCTGGTCGCTGACCGCGCAGGACGTCTTCAACAACGTCACGCGCACCTGCGTCGAGGCGATGGCGGCGACGCAGGGCCACACGCAGTCGCTGCACACCAACGCCCTCGACGAGGCCCTGGCGCTGCCGACCGACTTCTCGGCGCGCATCGCCCGCAACACCCAGCTGCTGATCCAGCAGGAGTCCGGCACCACCCGGACCATCGACCCCTGGGGCGGCAGCGCGTACGTCGAGAAGCTGACGTACGACCTGGCCCGCCGGGCCTGGCAGCACATCCAGGAGGTGGAGCAGGCGGGCGGCATGGCCAAGGCCATCGACGCGGGCATCCCCAAGCTGCGCATCGAGGAGGCCGCGGCGCGCACGCAGGCCCGCATCGACTCCGGTCGTCAGCCGGTCATCGGCGTCAACAAGTACCGGGTGGACAGCGACGAGCAGATCGACGTCCTCAAGGTCGACAACTCCTCCGTGCGCACGCAGCAGATCGAGAAGCTGCGGCGGCTGCGGGAGGAGCGCGACGACGTCGCGTGCCGGGACGCGCTCGACGCGCTGACCCGGGCCGCCGGGGGCGAGGGCAACCTGCTGGAACTCGCCGTGAACGCGGCCCGGGCGAAGGCCACCGTGGGCGAGATCTCGGACGCCCTGGAGAAGGTGTACGGGCGCCACGCGAGCCAGATCCGTACGATCTCCGGCGTGTACCGCAACGAAGCAGGCGAGTCCCCGTCCGTGGACCGCACCCGCGAGCTGGTGTCCGCCTTCGAGGAGGCCGAGGGCCGACGGCCGCGCATCCTGGTCGCCAAGATGGGGCAGGACGGGCACGACCGCGGCCAGAAGGTGATCGCGACCGCCTTCGCCGACCTCGGATTCGACGTGGACGTCGGCCCGCTGTTCCAGACGCCGGGCGAGGTGGCCCGTCAGGCCGTCGAGGCCGACGTGCACATCGTCGGGGTGTCCTCGCTGGCCGCCGGACACCTCACCCTCGTGCCGGCCCTGCGCGAGCAACTGGCCGAGGAGGGACGCGAGGACATCATGATCGTCGTCGGCGGCGTGATCCCGCCGCAGGACGTGCCCACGCTCCTGGAGATGGGCGCGGCGGCCGTCTTCCCGCCGGGCACGGTCATCCCGGACGCGGCGCACGATCTCGTCAAGCGGCTGTCCGACGACCTCGGGCACGACCTCTGAAGCCCATGGCGATCGACCTCGACACCTATGTGAAGGGCGTGCTCGACGGCAAGCGGGCGACGGTAGCCCGGGCGATCACGCTCGTGGAGTCCACCCGTCCCCAGCACCGGGCGCTGGCACAGGAGTTGCTCACCGCGCTGCTGCCGCACAGCGGCCGGGCCCGGCGGATCGGCGTCAGCGGGGTGCCGGGCGTGGGCAAGTCGACGTTCATCGACGCGTTCGGCACCATGCTGACCTCGCTCGGGCACCGGGTCGCGGTCCTCGCGGTGGACCCGTCGTCGAGCCGCACGGGCGGTTCGATCCTCGGCGACAAGACGCGGATGGAGCGCCTGGCCGTCGATCCGGCGGCCTTCGTCCGGCCCTCCCCCACCGCCGGCACCCTCGGCGGGGTCGCCAAGGCGACACGGGAGTCGATCGTGGTGATGGAGGCGGCCGGCTACGACGTCGTCCTCGTCGAGACGGTCGGGGTCGGTCAGTCCGAGACGGCGGTGGCCGACATGGTCGACTCCTTCCTGCTGCTCACCCTCGCCCGCACCGGCGACCAGCTTCAGGGCATCAAGAAGGGCGTCCTGGAACTGGCCGACGTGATCGCCGTCAACAAGGCGGACGGCCCGCACGAGCGGGACGCGCGCGCCGCCGCACGGGAGCTGGCGGGCGCCCTGCGCCTGATGCACGGCAGGGACGCGGCATGGTCGCCGCCCGTGCTGAGCTGCAGCGCCCGGGAGTCCGCGGGCCTGGACACCGTGTGGGAACGCCTGGAGCAGCACCGCACGCTGCTGGACTCCACCGGCCGCCTCGCCGCCAAGAGGCGCGAGCAGCAGGTCGACTGGACCTGGACCATGGTCCGCGACGAGCTCCTCGGCCGTCTGCACGCCGACCCGTCGGTGCGGGCCCTGGCCCCGGACCTCGAACAGCGGGTCCGGCGCGGGGAGCTCACGGCGACGCTGGCCGCCGAGCGCATCCTGGAGGCCTTCGGCCCGCCCGGCGACCGGCCTGGCGTCGAGGATCGACGGTGAGGGCGGCGATGCGACGGGGCGCTCGACGCGGGCCGGTTCGGGCGAGCCCGGGACGGTTTCCCCGCACCGCGCCGCAGTAGCCGACGGGCTGACGCCCCGCACCGAGGAGATGGCCGATGACCATGGAATACCCCGACCTGACCGCGCTCCCCGCCGAAGCGCGGAAGATCGCCGAGGAGCGCTCCGCCCTCAACGTCTACCGCATGGTGTTCCACTCGCCGGCCCTGGCTCCCGACCTGGTGCGGTTGGGCGACGCGATCTCCCGGGGCTCTCTCCCGCACCCGCTGCGCGAACTCGCCGTTCTCCGTGTCGGACACGTCTACGGCGCCCCGTACGAGATCCACCACCACGAGAGGATCGGGCGGAGCCTCGGGCTCGACGAGGCCGGGATCGCCGCCGCGAGGACCGGTTCGACGGAGGGGCTGCCGGCGGAGCAGGCGACGGTCCTCGCGTTGACCGACCGGCTGCTGGAGCGGCACGGCCTCACCGAGGCCGACCGGGCGCAGGCGCTGTCGTTCCTCACCGTCGAGCAGTTCTCCGACCTCGTTCTCACGGTCGGCTTCTATCAATTGGTATGCACCTTCCTCAACACCTTCGGGGTGACGACGGAGGGCGAGAACGCACCCGGCTGAACCTCGCGGGGGCTGCCCGCCGGCCCTGCTCGCGTCAGGTGGCGGACCGGGCGGGGCGCGTCGCGCGGTCGCGGCCGACCGTGAGCGGCGCGGGACGGTAGGGGACATAGGCCGCTCCGTCCAGGCCGAGCGCCGTCGCGGAGCGCTGGAGCGCGGCGGGGGTCGCGGCGTCGTCCCAACGGCCTGCGCCGACGCGGTGTTCGAGCGCGTGCAGGGCGGCGACGGTCTCGGCGGTGGTGAACGCGCAGTGGCCCTGCCGCTCGACGTACGCCTGTCGCAGAAGCGCTCCGTCACCGGCGGCGCGCACGCGGGCGGCGAAGCGGTTCTCCTGCTCCACCGGGACCAGGTTGTCGGCGGTGGTGTGGACGTCGAGCAGCGGCACGTCGAGTCCCTGACCGGCGGACGAGGTCTGCCGCGCGGTGCGGACGGCGGCGGGGTCGGCGGTGACGGCGGCGCCCTCGGTCAGCGTGCGCAGATCGGCGCGCAGGTCCAGGTCGGCAGCCCGGTACAGGGCGCGGACGCGGGGGGCGTGCGAGGAGCCGACGAGCAGGCGTGCGTAGTCCACACCGCGGTTGTGGGAGTTGTTGCCGCCGACCGAGTGCTCCACGGCGTACCGGCCGCCCTCGACGAACGCGAGGATGCCCTGCGCGAACCACGCGTACTGCTGCTCCTGCTGCCCCGCCCAGTCGTCCGGCGCGGGCCGGTCGGCTCCGGGCGCCCAGGCGGGCAGGTTGAGGAAGGCCGCCGCCAACGCGATCCGGGCGCGGCCCCGCGGGGTGTCCTGGGCGGCCGTGACCGCCCTGGTGAGCCGGTCGGCGGTGGCGGAGGCGTCGGCGGCGGTGGCGAACCGCACGAGCGGCACCTCCTGTCCGGGCAGGAGCAGCCGGGCGATCGTGTACTCGGCGTCCAGCTGGTAGTCGTCCAGGTCGGTGGCGCCCGCCACCAGGCCGCACTGGCCGAGCGCGCCGTCGATGCGCCCGCCGCCGTCCCGGGCCAGCTGCGCGTTGACGAGCCCGCCCATGGACTGGCCGACGGCCAGGGTGCGTCGGGGGGCGCCGATCTTCGCGGTGACGGCGTCGAGGGTGGCGAACTGGTCCCGTTCGGCGCTCTCCAGAGCCCACATGGAGCCATGGGGGTCGTAGGACGAGCCGGCCATCGCATAGCCCTGCGCGAGCAACTCGGTGCGTACGGCCTCGGTGGGTGCGTTCGCGGCGACGGTGGGGCCGAAACCATGGCTGAACAGCAGCAGGGTGCCGTTCCAGTGGTCGGGGACGTCGGCGATCCAGGTGGCGCCGTCCGAGAGGGTGCCGGTCAGTCGTCCTGCGGCCGTCGCGTGGGCCTGAGCCGCTGGGAGTGGGAGGGCGACGAGGGCCGCGGAGGCGAGCGCGGCCAGTGCGATGCGCAGTCGGGTGCGGGAGGCGCGGGGACGACGGGTACCGGCGGGCATGACGGCGGCTCCTGGTGGGGGGAAGGGGCGGAGACCGGGCAGATGCTCAGTGCACGGAACGAAGGCGTGGTGGAATCTAGGGCACTTTTCCTACGACCGTCAATGCGATGCACAACATCGGGCCGGCGCGTCCGGGGACGGGCCGATCGGCTGCGTCGAGGCCGAGAGGACCGTGACGGCCGTCGGTCCGCCGAGTCCCGTCGAGGCTCGCGACGGGTCGGGCCGGGCGACGTCGTCGGCTGCCGCGATCATCTCCCGCGTCCCTCCCCGTATCATCAATGCCACTCTCGGCATGCGGACTCGCGGACAGGTCGGGCGGAACATGGAACTCGACGGACGGCTCGTGCCCGACGGGCTGCGGGGCGAACGGTCGGGGAGGAGTGCGCGGTGTCTCTGACGGACAAGGCCATCGAGCGGATTCGCGAGCTGATCCGCACCGGAGCCCTGCCACCGGGATCGAAACTCCCACCGGAGCCGGACCTGGCCGCCCAGTTGGGCCTGTCCCGGAACCTCGCCCGCGAGGCGGTCAAGGCGCTGGCCGTGGCGCGCGTCCTGGAGGTCCGCCGGGGCGACGGCACCTACGTCACCAGTCTGCAGCCGAGCCTGCTCCTGGCGGGACTGGGCGGGGCGGTCGAACTGCTGCAGGGCGACTCCGCGGCCCTTCAGGACCTCATGGAGGTACGCCGGCTCCTCGAACCGGCCGCCACCGGCCTGGCCGCCACCCGCATCTCCGACGACCAACTGGCCGAAGTCAAAAGCCACTTGGACGCCATGCGCGAGGCCCGCGACGACGTCGAACTGCTCAACGCGCACGACGCCGCCTTCCACCGCGCGGTCGTCTCCGCGACCGGCAACGAAAGCCTGCTGACCTTGCTGGAGGGCATCTCCGGCCGCACGTTGCGGGCGCGGATATGGCGCGGTCTGGTCGACGACGAGGCGGCGGGCCGGACCCTCGCCGAGCACGAGGCGATCTACGCGGCGCTCACCACCCGCGACAGCGCCCTCAGTCAGGCCGCCGCGCTGATGCACGTCAGCAACACCGCGCAGGCCCTCAGAGAACACCTGCGCTCCCCTCGGCCCGTCACGCCGGAGACGGCCGACCAGAAGTGACGAGACGGCCGCGACCCTCGTCGCAGCCGCACCGCCGCCGCACCGCCGCCGCACCGCTGGGGCCCACCGGGGCCCCGCGCGCGGGGCGGCTCGGGCGAACGTCGACGCGCGGGCCGTCAGGCGTGGCACCCCGTCCGCGCCCAGGCGCCCGTGCGGGGCCAGAGGGTGTCAGGCGTCGGCCGCGGACGCCGAGGCGGGGCCGGTGCTGGCGCGCAGGGAGATGGGCGGTACGAGGAGGTGGTGCCGGGGCGGGGCGTCGGGATGGTCGAGCCGTTCGACGAGGAGGTCGACGGCGAGTCGGCCCATCTCCTCGGCCGGCACGTCGGCGGCGGTGAGCTGCGGGGTCACCGTCTCGGCCCACCGGCCGGCCACGACTCCGGTGACGGAGAAGTCGCGCGGCACGTGACGGCCCGCGTGGGCGAGCCCTCGGTAGAGGCCGCCCAGGGCCGCCTCGTTCAGGGTGACCAGCGCCGTGGTGGCCGGGTCGTCGTGCAGGATCCGTTCCATGCACGCCTGGCCGGAGGGGGCGTCGTCGCCGCAGCTGTACGTCCGTACGGTGAGCCCGCGCTCGGCCGCGGCCTTGGTGAAGCCGTCCAGGCCGCGATGCGCGGACTCGTACCCGGCCCGCAGGAGCTGCTCGGGCCGGTTGACGAAGGCGACCCGGCGGTGGCCGAGATCCGCCAGGTGGTGGACGCACGCCGCCGCCAGCGCGGTGTGGTCCAGGCCCACCCACCAGTCGCCGTCCGCGCTGGCGGTGCGGCCGATGGCCACAGAGGGGAAGTTCTCCTCGGCCAGGTGGTCGACGCGGTCGTCCTGGAGCCTGATCTCCATCAGGATCGCGCCGTCGACCCGCCGCTCGGCCAGCAGC
>NZ_JAHHIU010000053.1 GCF_024539815.1 Streptomyces hayashii | reverse complement strand
TTCCAGCGCACCACATCACCCGTGCGATACAACCGCTCCCCCGCACCGTACGGCGAAGCGACGAACCGCTCCGCGGTCAGACCGGGACGGCCCAGGTACCCACGCGCCAGACCCGAACCCGCCAGATACAGCTCACCCGCCACACCCACCGGCACCGGCCGCAACCGCGCATCCAGCACATACACACCAGTACCGGCGACCGGACGGCCGATCGGCACCACACCCTCCACATCACCCTCGGCGAACCACGCCGTCGCATACACCGTCGCCTCGGTCGGACCATAGATGTTCGCCACCCGAACCCCCGGCAACGCGGCACGAATGCCCGCCACCGTGTCAGCCGTCAACGCCTCACCGGCCAGCACCACCACACCAGGCTCAACAGCAAGACCACCACCGGCCACCACCTGCGCGAACGCCGACGGCACACCACTGACCAGACTCACCTCACCCACCCCGGCCCCCGGATCCGCCAACGCCAGCAGATCCCCGACGACCTCGACACTGCCGCCCGACACCAACGGCCCGAACAACTCGAACACCGACACATCGAAGTTGAACGACGTCGACACCAGCACCCGCGCAAAGTCCGCACCACCGAACCGCGCCCCCGCCCACGCCAACAGACCCGCAACCGAACGATGCTCCACCACCACACCCTTGGGCCGACCCGTCGAACCCGACGTATAAATCACATACGCCGGATGCGAAGGCAACACCCCCACACCCAACGACCCACCCGACAGACCAGCCAACTCCCCCACCACCAACGGCTCGTCCACCACCACCACAGGCACCGAACCCGGCACCACCCCCGCCACAGCACCCGACGTCACCACCACCACCGGCGCCGCATCCTCCACCATGAACGCCACCCGCTCCACCGGATACTCCGGATCGACCGGCAGATACGCACCACCCGCCTTCACCACCGCCAGCAGCGCCACCACCGACTCCACCCCACGCTCCAGACACACCCCCACCACCGACTCCGGGCCCACACCACGGCCCACCAGCAACCGCGCCAGACGATTCGCCCGCGCATCCAACTCCGCATACGACAACTCATCACCAGCGGACACCACCGCCACCGCATCAGGCGTCCGGACCGCCTGCGCCTCGAACAACGCCGGAAGCGTACGCACCCCGACCAGAGCCCCAGCCCCTACCGACACACCACTCCACTCGGCCAGCACCCGAAGACGCCCGACCTCGTCCAACACCTCAACCGAACACAACAACGCCTGCGGACCACCGTCCAACGCCACCTCCAACGCCGACACCACACCCTCCACCGCCGTCCGCACCAACCCACCGACCGCCGACGCATCGATCGGCGACACAGCGTCCACCGCCAGGCCGATCGCGTCGCCGTCGTCGTCCACCGAGACGGCGAGCGGGTAGTTCGTGAGCTCTCTGGCGAACAAGGTGTGGAAGCCGCCTACCGGCCTCTCCACGGGCTCCGCCGGCGTCGGGGTCCTCTCCTGAGCGTTGTGGCGGTAGTTGAAGAGCGCGGAGAACAGCGGGGCGTCGCCCTCGACACCGCTGGCGTTCTGCGCCACGGCGAGCGGAGCATGCTCGTGCTCCAGCAGCTCCGCCAACTGGTCG
>NZ_JAHHIU010000052.1 GCF_024539815.1 Streptomyces hayashii | reverse complement strand
GGTTTCGATGTGTTCGTGGAGGTCAGTGCGCATCCGGTGTTGACCGGTGCCGTCGAGGAGACGGTGGAGGAAGCGGATGCGTCCGCGGTGGTGCTGGGGACCCTGCGCCGCAACGAGGACGAGCAACGACGCATGCTGCTCTCCCTGGGTGAGGCCTTCACGGCCGGACTTCCGGTGCGGTGGCCGGTGAGCGGGCGGACGGCGGACGTCCTGGAGATGCCGACGTATGCCTTCCAGCGGGAGCGGTACTGGCTGGAGCCGGTGCGGGCGGAGGTGACCGACGCGGCCGGCCTCGGCCTGGAGAGCCTCGGGCACGGGCTGCTCGCCGCGATGGTGCCGGTGCCGGACTCCGACGGCGTGGTGCTGACGGGCTCGCTGTCGCTGCGGTCGCAGCCCTGGCTCGCCGAACACGCCGTGTTCGGAACCGCGCTCCTGCCCGGGACGGCGTTCGTGGAGATGGCGCTGCGGGCCGGCTCGGAGGTCGGCGCCACCGAGGTGCGCGAACTCCTGCTGGAAGCACCCTTGTTGGTGCCGGACCACGGCGAGGTGCGCGTCCATGTGAGCGTGACCGGCGCGGACGCCTCCGGCTGCCGGACGCTGGTGGTGCGCTCCCGTTCGGAGCAGGAGTGGACCGTTCACGCCCGCGCCGTCCTGGCGCCCGGGGCAGCGGAGGAGGCGGTCCTCCCGACCGACGCCTGGCCTCCGGCGGATGCGGAGAAGCTGGACGTCTCCGGGCTGTACGAGGAGTTCGCGGCTGCCGGCTACGACTACGGGCCCCTGTTCCAGGGCGTGCGGGCCGTCTGGCGCCGGGACGGGGAGGTCTTCGCGGAGGTCGGGCTGCCGCAGGGCAGCGGTGCCGGGTTCGCCGTGCACCCGGCGCTGCTGGACGCGGCGCTGCACGCGCTGGTGCTGCTCGATCCGGAAGCCGACGGAGTGGGCGAGCCCCGGCTGCCCTTCTCGTGGACCGGCGTCTCCCTCACGTCGACCGACGCCACCGCGCTGCGCGTACGCCTGGCCCCGGCAGGCGAGGACAGGGTGTCCCTGTCGGCGACGGATCCCACGGGCCGACAGGTGGTGTCGGTGGAGTCGCTGGTCCTGCGCACGGTGAGCGCGGAACAGCTGCGGGCCGGCCGGCAGGAGGGCCTCTACCGGCTGGAGTGGCAGCCGATACAGGTCGCGGCGGACCGCGAGTCCGTGGGCACGTGGGCCGTCCTGGCGCCCGACCTGGATCTGACGGCTCTGGGGGAGTCCGTTCCCGACGTCGTCATCGCGCCTTTCACAGCCGGTGACGTGCTGCCGGAACGGTCGGCGGAGCAGGCTCGGGCGACGACGCGGCGAGCCCTGACACTTCTTCAGCGGTTCCTGTCCGACGATCGTTTGGCGACGGCGCGGTTGGTGTTCGCCACCCGAGGCGCGGTCGGGGTCCGATCGGGTGAGAACGTCGCGGATCTGGCGAACGCTCCCGTGTGGGGCCTCGTACGGTCCGCGCAGCGGGAGCATCCCGACCGCTTCCTGCTGGTGGACGGCGCCGACGAGGCACTGACCGCGACCCTGGCAAGGAACGGGGAACCGCAACTGGCGGTGCGCGACGGCGCGGTGTTCGTGCCGCGGCTCGTCCGGCACGGCGCGCCGTTGACCGACAAGACCGTGAGCTTCGGCGGGGACGCCGGCACGGTTCTGATCACCGGAGGCACCGGCACGGTCGGCGCACTGGTGGCCAGGCATCTGGTCGCCGAGCACGGCGTGAGGCATCTGCTGCTGACGAGCCGTCGTGGACAGGAGGCGCCGGGCGCACCGGAGTTGGTCGCGGAGCTGGCGGCGCTGGGCGCGCAGGCGACCGTCACCGCATGTGACGCCGCGGACCGTGAGGCGCTGGCCGCCGTGCTGGCGGCCATCCCCCAGGAGCGGCCGCTGACCGCGGTGGTCCATTCGGCCGGGGTCCTGGACGATGCCGTGGTCACCGGGCTGACGGCCGAGCAACTGGACCGTGTCCTGCGCCCGAAGATCGACGCCGCGCTCAACCTGCACGAGCTCACCCAGGACCGCCGCCTCGACGCCTTCGTCCTCTTCTCGGGGGCCGCGGCCACCTTCGGAAGCTCCGGCCAGGCGCATTACGCCGCGGCCAACGTGTTCCTGGAGGCGCTCGCGGCGCACCGAGCCGCGACCGGACTGCCCGCTGCCGCCCTCGGCTGGGGCTTCTGGGCCGAACGCAGCGAAATGACGGAACACCTCGACACGATCGCCATGCGGCGCATCGCGCAGACCGGCCTCGCGGAGATGACGTCGGAGCAGGGACTCGCCCTGTTCGACGCGGCCCTGCGGACCGAGGAGACCTTCGTGCTGCCCGCCGTGCTGAACGAGGCGAGTCTGCGCGAGCAGGCCGCCGCGGGCACCCTGCCGGCCATCCTGCGGGAACTGTTCCGCAGGCCCGCGCAGCGGACGGCGGCCACGGCGGACGACGGCCCGGCCGCGGACACCCTGGCCGAGCGTCTGGCCGCCGCGCCCGAGGCGGAGCGGACCGAGCAGCTTCGCGAACTGGTCTGCGCGCAGGCCGCCGGAGTCCTCGGCCATGCCACGGCGACCGCCGTGAAGCCGCACCAGACCTTCAAGGAACTCGGCTTCGACTCGCTGGGCGCGGTGGAACTGCGCAACCGTCTCATGCGGGCCACGGGTCTGCGACTCTCCGCCACCCTGGCCTTCGACTATCCGAGCCCGGCCGCGCTCGCCGACCACCTGTGGGAGGTACTGCGGCCGACGGAGGAGTCGTTGGCGGACCGGATTCTGAGCGACCTGGACGAGCTGGAGTCCGCGCTCGTCACCCTGGCGCCCGACGAGCAGGCGCGCGACCTCGTCCTGAACCGGATGCAGCAACTCGTCGCCAAGCACCTCGGTGCGGACCCGGCGAGTGCCGACGAGGCGTCCGGTGGTGCCCGCTTCGACGCGGCCAGCGACGACGAGCTCTTCGACTTCCTCGACAACGGCATCTGACAGCGAAGCCGGGCGACGGACCTTCATGACCTCAGGCAAGGGGAAAGAGTGAACACCGAGGACAAGCTGCGCTCGTACCTCAAGCAGGCTGCCACGGATCTGCACGACGCCCGTGAGCGCCTGCGCAGGCTGCAGGACGATGCCCACGAGCCCGTCGCGATCGTGGGGATGGGGTGCCGGTTCCCCGGCGGCGTGCGCTCGCCGGAGGACCTGTGGCGGCTGGTCGCCTCGGCGGGCGACGCCGTGTCGTCGTGGCCGACCGATCGGGGCTGGGACGTCGACGGTCTCTTCGATCCGGATCCGGACGCGGTGGGGAAGTCGTACTCGCGGTCGGGCGGCTTCCTCTATGACGCGGCGGAGTTCGACGCGGGGTTCTTCGGGATCTCGCCGCGTGAGGCGTTGGCGACGGATCCGCAGCAGCGGTTGCTGCTGGAGACGTCGTGGGAGGCGATGGAGCGGGCGGGCATCGATCCCGCGTCGCTGCGCGGCACCCGGACCGGCGTCTACATGGGCCTCATGTACCACGACTACGGATCCCGGGTTCGCAAGGCTCCCGAAGAACTGGAGGGCTACCTCCTCAACGGCAGCGCGGGCAGCATCGCGGCCGGCCGGTTGTCGTACACGTTCGGCCTGGAAGGGCCGGCGGTGACGGTGGACACGGCGTGTTCGTCGTCGTTGGTGGCGTTGCATCTGGCGGTGCAGGCGCTGCGGCGCGGCGAGTGCGCGATGGCGCTGGCGGGCGGTGTGACGGTGATGTCGTCGCCCGGTCTGTTCGTGGAGTTCAGTCGGCAGCGTGGGTTGT
>NZ_JAHHIU010000051.1 GCF_024539815.1 Streptomyces hayashii | reverse complement strand
CGTCGCCCAGCCGTACGTCCCGCTCGTACGCAACTCGATCAAATCCATCCCGTCGAAGCGCCCCTACAGCGCCGACGGCCTGCGCGGCCGCATGTCGAAGGCCACCCGCGTCGAGGTCCGCACCGTCGGCCGGGACGCCGGGGTCGCGATCCGCGTCGACGGCCGCAAGATGCCCTCCAAGATGAAGGCCCTTCCCAAGGGTATGGAGGGCACCCGCCGCTGGCGGCACCCCGTCTTCGGCAACCGCGAGGTCTGGGTCACCCAGCCACCGCACCCCTACTTCTTCCGCGTCGTCCGCCCCGCGGGCACCGCCGGTCGCCGCGCCGCCTCGCGCGTCGTCGACTCAATCACCCGCGACATCCGCTGACGTCGCCCCTTTTCGCTGTCGCCCGCCTGGCACTGGCGCTCGACGGCTCATCACGGCCTGGCACTGGCCGCCGTCTTGATCCGTTACGCCTGAAAGGCACTGTGAACATGGCCCTTTCCGCCGATTCGATCCTCGAAGCAGACGACACCCTGATCAAGCCCGTCGACGTCCCCGAGTGGGGCGGCGAGGTTCTCGTGCGGGGCCTGACCGGCATGGAGCGCGACGCCTACGAGGCCGGGATCCAGCAGATCCGGCCGAAGCCCGACGGGAGTCGTGAGATCCACTTCAACCGCGACAACGCCCGCGCGAAGCTCCTGGTGAAGTGCCTCGTCGACGAGCAGGGCAACCGGCTCTTCAAGGACGCCGACGCCCCCGCGCTCGGCCGGAAGAACGGTGCCGTCATCGACCGGCTCTACGACGTCGCCGCCGAACTGTCCGGCATGGGCGACGCCAACGAGAAGGAGATCGAGGGAAACTCCGAAGCCGCCCAGAGCGGCGATTCCAGTTCGACCTCGCCCGAGCTCTCGGACGCACCCGAGACGAGCTCCTCAGAAGCATCAGCTCCTACGAGCTGAGCGAGTGGATGGCGCTCTACCGCATCGAGGCGGAGGAGCGCGAGGCCGACGAGAAGAAGGCCCTCAGCGGCGGCCCGAGCAAGTCCCGCATGCCGAACCTGTAGACGACCGGCCTACCGGCCCCGGACCGCGCGCCCGCGCGAGAAGGGGGCGCAGCTGTGGCCATCTCCACCATCGTGTACGCCCTCGTCGGCCGCGACCGGGCCTCAGCAACGTTCCGTCAGGTGGGCCGGTCGGCGAACCGGCTGGTGTCGACGTCGTCGAAGGTCGGCGCCGCCATCAAGGCGGGCCTCACGGTCGGCGCGGTCGGTGTCGCGGGTGTAGCCGCGGCCAGCCTGAAAGCGGCCGGCGAGTTCGAGAAGAACATGAACCGCGTCGCCGCGCTCAGCGGGGCGACGGGCAAGGAGTTGGCCAAGCTCCGTGACCAGGCCAAGGACCTCGGCAAGAAGACGCAGTACGGGGCGTCGCAGACCGCCGACGCCATGGCCCAGCTCGCCACCGCCGGCCTGACCGTCAACCAGATCTACGGCTCCATGCCGTCGGTGCTGTCGCTCGCGTCGTCCGAGCAGCTCAACTTGACCCGGGCCGCGGAGATCACCACCAACGTGCTCACCGGCTACGGCATGAGCATCAAGCAGATCCCGCACGCCGTCGACGCCATGGTCAAGGCCTCCGTCAAGGCCAACACCTCCGTCGATGACCTCGGCGAAGCCTTCAAGTACAGCGGCCCGATCGCCCACCAGGCCGGGATCCAGTTCGAGGAAGCTGTCGCCGCGACCGCCCTCATGGGCAACGCGGGCATCAAGGCCTCAATGGCCGGCACCGCGCTGCGCGGCGCCGTGACCCGACTGCTCTCGCCCACCGACAAGGTCACGGACACGCTCAAGAGACTGGGCGTGAACGTTTCCACGGCGGACGGAAAGCTGCGGCCGCTCACCTCGATCGTCGACCAGCTCGCGAAGAAGGGCGCGACGACCGGCGACATCATGACGATCTTCGGGCAGCGGGCTGGCCCGGGCATGGCCGCACTGATCCAGCAAGGCTCGGCCAAATTGGCGGGGCTGACGAAGGAGCTGGAGCACTCCGGGGGCACAGCAGACAAGATCGCCAAGATCCAGATGCAGGGCCTGAAGGGTGAGGTCACCAGGCTGAAGAACGCCTGGGAGGGCCTCATGATCGAGGTCGGCGACACGGGGCTGCTCACCGGCGCGACCAAGGCTCTGGCCGGCGTGACCTCGGGTGTGCGCAACCTCGCCGGATGGGTCAACGACGAGGGCATCCCCAAGGTAAAGGCGTTCGGGTCCACCGTCGCCGGGATGATCCCCGTCGCGCTGATCCAGGAGCGTGTGGGCCAGGCCAAGGCTGCCGTCACGGATTTCTGGAGCGGCCTGACCGGGTCGAAGCCGGCAGCGGCGGCCAAGGACCTCGTGGGAGGCCTGTTCGACACTTCGCCGCACCTGGGTTCCAGCAAGACGGCCGCGCCCGCGAAGGGCCCGGCTCTCCAGCCGATGCCGCACTACGGTGTCGGGCAGGTCGCGCCGACGACCGGCGTTCAGGGCCCGGCTCTCCAGCCGATGCCGCACGGCGGATCAGGCTCGGTTGCTCCGCTCGTCACCCCGAAGGTCAAACCGCCCAAGTCTTTGGCCACGCAGATCGGCGAACAGGTACGCGGCGCGTTCACCGGCGGCATCAAGAGCGTCGACTGGGGGAAGATCGGCTCGACGATCGGCACCGGCCTGGCGTCCGGCCTGGAGAAGGTGGCCAACAATGCGATCAAGCTGACTGCCGCATTCGGGAAACTGCTCGCCAGCATCGACTGGGTCGGCATCGGTATCAGCCTCGGCAAGTTCGTGCCGTCGCTCCTGGTGGGCTTCATCGTCGGCCTGGTCAACTTCGACTTTGCCGGGATGCTGAAGGGCCTCGCCAGCCACTGGCAGGACGTCCTCCTGGCGATCCTGTTCGTCGCGTTCCTGCCCGCGAAGTGGGCCGGCGCGATCGGCAAGGCGCTGGAGAAGATCCCGTTCCTCGGGAAGCTCCTGAAGTGGGCGTTCGAGATCTTCACGAAGTTCTCGAAGCAGATCGTGGGTTGGGCGGGCAAGCTCCTCGCAGGCTTCGGCCGGGGCTTCCTCGCCGGACTGAAGATCGTTTTTCCCGGACTGGGACGCCTCCTCACCGAAGGGCTGGGCAAACTCGCTGTCGGCATCGTTGCCTACAGCGGGCGGCTCGTCGGCTTCGGCGAGCGCCTGATCAAGGGCCTGGGCACAGGAATCATCAGCGGCGCTGAGGGCCTCGGCAAGATCACGGCGCGCATCATCGGGCCCGTCCTCCGGCCGTTCGTCCGCGCGGGATCGTGGCTCGTCTCCAGAGGCATCGCCGTCGTCCGGGGCTTCACCTCAGGCCTCGTCTCAGGCGCGAAGGCCATCGGCAGCTTCGGCAAGACCTGGGTCATCGACCCCGTCGTGGGGGTCTTCAAGACCGCGGGATCGTGGCTGTGGTCGCGCGGCTCGGCGCTGGTCGGTGGTTTCAAGTCCGGCATCGTCACCGGGGCCAAAGCAGTGGGCGGGTTCGCGAAGACCTGGGTGATCGACCCGGTCATCGGCGTTTTCAAGGCGTCCGGTTCGTGGCTCTGGGCGCGAGGATCAGCGTTGGTGTCCGGTCTGAAGTCGGGGATCGTGGCCGGCGCGAAGGCCGTCGCCAGCTTCGTCAAGACGTGGGTGATCGACCCGGTCGTAGGGGGCTTCAAGAGCGCGGGTTCGTGGCTGTGGTCGCGCGGCTCGGCGCTGGTGTCAGGCTTCAAGTCCGGCGTGATCAGCGGATCGAAGGGCATCGC
>NZ_JAHHIU010000050.1 GCF_024539815.1 Streptomyces hayashii | reverse complement strand
CCCACACCAGCCACCACACCCGACGCCACACCCCCCGACGCCAACACCTCCAAACCACCCAACAACTCACCACGACCGCCACCCACCACCACAGCCCGATGATCGAACACCGACCGACCCCGCAGCAGGGAATGCCCCGCAGCGCCGAGGTCGAGGCCGGGGTGCCCGGCGACGAAGGCGTGCAGTCGCTCGGCCTGTGCGCGAAGCGCCGTCTCCGTCTTCCCCGAGACCAGCCAGGGGATCGGGCCCGACAGCTCCCCGTCGGTGTGGTCCGCGGCGTCCGACGCCTGTTCCGGTCCCTGCTCGACGATCACATGGGCGTTCGTCCCACTGGCGCCGAAGGCGGAGACGGCGGCCCGGCGCGGCCGGTCCAGCTCCGGCCACGCACGCTGCTCCGTCAGCAACTCCACC
>NZ_JAHHIU010000049.1 GCF_024539815.1 Streptomyces hayashii | reverse complement strand
TGCGCCGCAGCGGTCGCAAACGAGGGAGCGGATCACGACGCGACTCACCGATCGTCACCGTGCAGACTCAGGGGCGTGCGGACGACGTGTTCACGCAGCACTCCGTTGGCGACGTCGTAGTCCTGGGCGACGCCCCAGTTCGCCTGGGGGAAGGCGTCGCGCAGGACCATCGCGGCCTGGTGGTGAAGGCCGCGGTCGAAGACCGGGACCTCACGACCGTGGGTACCGATCACCATGGCCACCCACTTCTTGCCCTCCGGCCAGGTGACGCGGGTGATGCGCAGCTCCCGCACCGTGCGCCCGAACAGCACGTACAGCCGCTCGGCGAGCGCCTACACCCGGCGCGCGCTCGCGGCTTCCGGGGCCCTCACGAGGTACCGCCCGGGAGGAAGCAGCGGCGGACGCCGTCCATGAGCCGGTGGTACGAGGCGACGGTCATCGGGTGCCAGCGGTGTTCGGGGCCCGGGTTGGCCTCGCGGAACCACTGGTCGCACGTGGCGATGAGCAGCTGCTCGCGCTCGGCGTCACGCGCGGCCTGGCCACCGTCGGACGGCGTGACCGCCCCCGGGTTGTCGACGGCGAGCCGGCAGAACGCGGCCTCCAGGGCGACAGCCTCCAGCGCGTGCCGGTCCTCGTTCAGGGGCAGCGCGTCGTGCAGCCGGGTGAAGTAGGCGTTCTGGACGCGGCGGGAGTGCCGGAGCCGGAATGAACCCCAGCGCTCGCGGAGGGACTGGGACAGGTGATGCGGGGTGGTGCGACGGCCGATGTGCATCGTTGCGGTCATCGCCATCGCCTCCCTTCAGGTGTCGGTCGATTCGGTGGGGTTCAGGGCCGCGCGTACGGCGGCGGCCCCGCGGTGTGCGGTGTCGGGGGCGGGGGGCCGGCGGCGGTGTCGCCACGGTTCCGCCATCCCGGCCAGGAGGTCGGGGGGTTCGGCTTCCGGGTCCGCGATCAGCTGGGCGATGGCGACGACCAGGCGGCCGAAGGACATATCCGCCTGGCAGCGGACTTGGGCGAGGACATCGCGCAGGAGGTCGGGGGACCAGTCGGGGCGGGCGGCCTCAGCGAGAGCGAGCAGCTGGGGCGTGGCCGGGCGGGGAACCTCTGAGTCGCTCACCGGTGCCTCCCGGGTGGCTGCTCGGGCCGGCTGCAGCCGG
>NZ_JAHHIU010000048.1 GCF_024539815.1 Streptomyces hayashii | reverse complement strand
CCTGACCCGCACCGATATCCCCCGCACCCGCATGCCCCAACACCACCGCCACCTCACCCGACACCAACTCCACGAGGTGACGTCGCTGTGCCTCGTGGGTCAGCGTGGCGAGGCGGTGCGCCAAGGAGTCACCGGTCGCCGAGCCGGTGCCCGCGGCCGCGGTTCGGGCTGTGCGGCGCGGCCGGCGGACCAGGCCGCGCAGCATCGGTGGCAGGTGCCCAGTCCGTGCCTGTTCCGTCAGAGCGGCGAAGTCGAACTTCACCGGCACCAGCGTGGAGACCTCACCCGGCAGGGTCCTGTCGAGCAGCACGGTGTCGAGCAGGGCCATGCCGTCCTCGGTGGCCAGCGGGAGCACTCCGCCCCGGCCCATACGGGCCTGGTCCGACTCGCTCATCGTCGCGATCATTCCGCCGGACTCGGCCCAGAGGCCCCAGGCCAGGGAGACGGCGGGCAGCCCCTGCGCCCGGCGCCACTGGGCGAAGGCGTCCAGGAACGCGTTCGCCGCCGAGTAGTTGCCCTGCCCCGGCCCCCCGATGACCCCGGCCGCCGAGGAGAACAGGACGAACGCCGAGAGATCCATGTCGCGCGTCAGCTCGTGCAGTGTGAGCGCGGCGTCGACCTTCGGCCGGAAGGCGGAGCCGATCCGCTCCTGCGTCAGGCTCGCGATCACCCCGTCGTCGAGCACTCCCGCCGTGTGCACGACGGCGGTCAGCGGCGCGTCGGACGGCACAGCGGCGAGAAGCTTCTTCACCGCTCTGCGCTTGGACATGTCGCACGCCACCACGGTGACGTTCGCTCCGGCCGCTTCGAGTTCTGCCGTCAGTTCCGCGGCGCCGGGCGCCTCCGGTCCGCGACGGCTGGTCAGCAGCAGATGGCGCACGCCGTGCGCGGCGACGAGATGCCGGGCGACCAGGCCGCCCAGGGTTCCGGTCCCGCCGGTGACCAACACGGTTCCCGCCGGATCCAGTGCGCGCCCGGCCCCCGCCGTGTCCATGGCGCGCTCCGCCTCCGCCGAATCCCGTGCGGTCCCGGTCCCGGTGCCGGGGTCGACCGGGGCCCGTACCAGCCTGGGCGTGTGAACGACGTCGGCGCGCACCGCCACCTGGGCTTCTCCGGTGGCCAGCACACCCGCCAGGGCCGGCCGGGACGCCTGCACCTCGTCCACGTCCATGAGCAGGACACGGTCCGGGTTCTCGGCCTGCGCAGCGCGCACCAGCCCCCAGACCGCGGCCCCCGCCGGGTCGGTCACCTCGGTGTCGCCCGCGACGCCGACCGCACCCCGCGTCACGACGAGAAGGCGGGGCGACCCGAGTTCCGGCGCGGCGAGGAACGCCTGAAGGATGCCGAGTACACGGCCCACGAGGCCGCGGACCCGCTCGGCGCTGACGACGCCGTCGACGGCGTCGACGACCAGCACATCCGGCATCGACGCGCCGGACCGCACCAGTTCCTCGACGTCCAGGGCCATCGAGACCGGGTGCGGGACGACCGCGGTCGTGGTCCCGGCCGTCGCGCTGGACGGCATCGCGGTCCATTCGACGGCGAACAGGGCGTCCGTGCCGGGAGCGGTCCGTCCGGCGGTCCTGACCTGGTCGTCGGCGACCGCGCGCAGCACGAGCGACTCCACGGACGCGACGGGGGCGCCGTCGCCGTCGGAGAGTTCCAGCGCCACCGATTCGGGCCCGGTGGGCGTCATACGCACCCGCAGGCTGGTGGCGCCCGAGGCGTGCAGCGTCAGGCCGTTCCACGCGAACGGCAGGATGAGCTTGCCCTCCTCGGCCTTCCGCTCGGTGAAGGCGCCGCAGTGCAGGACGGCGTCGAGGAGTGCGGGATGCAGACCGAAGCCGGCCGCCGCCTCGGCATCGTCTGCCGGGAGCGTGACCTCGGCGTAGATCTCCTCGTCGAGGGTCCACAGCGTGCTGAGGCCCTGGAACAGCGGCCCGTACGCATATCCCGCGTTCGCCTGGTCCGCGTAGAAGCCGGTCAGGTCGACGGGCTGCGCGCCCTCGGGAGGCCAGACACCGAGTGTGGTGTCGGGGGTCGGCGCCTCGTCGTCGAGTTGGCCGTTCGCGTGGCGGACCCAGGGGGTCCCGGGCGTCGCGTCGTCGGGGCGCGAGTACACCGCGACCGGCCGTACACCGCCTGTGTCCTCACCGACCGAGACCTGGATCCGGATCGCACCCTTGTCGGGGATCACCAGGGGGGCTTCGATGATCAATTCGCGCAGGGACCTTGCACCCACCTCGTCCCCGGCGCGGACGGCGAGCTCCACGAGGGCCGTACCGGGCAGCAGGACCGTGCCGGACACGGCGTGGTCCGCGAGCCACGGCTGAGCGGCCAGCGACAGCCGGCCGGTGCCCAGCACACCACCGGTGTCGGGCACGCTGATCACCGAGTCGAGCAACGGATGCTCCACCGCGAACGCCGGATCAACAGCCGACACGTTCGAGTTCAGCCAGAACCGCTTCCGCTGGAAAGCGTAGGTGGGCAGATCCACACGGCGGGCACCGGTCCCGGCGAACACCTCCTCCCAGTCCACCTCCACGCCCCGGGCGTGCAGTTGACCGAGAGTGTTCATCAGGGCTCGGTCCTCGGGCACCTCGCGTCGCAGGGAGGGCACGCACTCCTGGGCCACCATCCCCGACAACACGCCGTCGGGCCCCAGCTCCACGAAGGTGGAGACCTTGAGTTCCCGCAGCGCCTGGACTCCGTCGTGGAAACGGACGGTGCCGCGTACGTGCTCGACCCAGTACTCCGGCGAACACAACCGGCCCGCGTCAGCCACCTCACCGGTCAGGTTCGACACCACCGGCAGAACAGGCTCGTGAAACGTCAGCCCCGCCACGACCTGACGGAACTCCTCCAGCATCGGATCCATCAACGACGAATGGAACGCATGCGAGACCCGCAACCGCTTCGACCGCCGCCCCTCCAGCCTGGTCACCACCTGCACGACAGCGTCTTCGGCACCCGACAGCACCAGCGAGGACGGGCCGTTGACGGCGGCGATGCTCACACCCTCCCTCAGCAGGGGTGTGACCTCGTCCTCGGCAGCCTCGACCGCGAACATCACCCCGCCTGATGGAAGGGCCTGCATCAGCCGTCCACGTGCAACCACCAGGGTCGCAGCGTCCTGCAACGACCACACACCCGCCACATACGCAGCCGTCACCTCACCGATCGAATGACCAGCGAGACAGTGAGGGCGCACGCCCCAGGACCGTACCAGCCGGAACAACGCCACCTCGACCGCGAACAACGCCGGCTGCGCATACCGCGTCTCGTCCAGCAGGTCCCCACCCTCGAAGACCAGCTCCTTGAGCGAGCGACCGAGCTCCTTGTCCACGGCCGCACACACCTCGTCGAAGGCCTCCGCGAACACCGGGAAAGCGGCGTGCAGTTCACGCCCCATCCCGGCCCGCTGCGACCCCTGACCCGTGAACAACACACCCACACGACCCGGGACCACCGCCTGCGACGCCACCGACGCTAGCTGCTCCCGCGCCTCGTCCACCGAACCCGCCACCACCACCGCACGGTGATCGAAACGAGCACGAGTCGTCGCCAACGAGAACGCGGCGTCCGCGAGGCTCAGTTCGGGGTGCGTTTCCAGATGGTCGGCCAGTCGCCGAGCCTGCGCGCGCACCGCCTCCGGCGACCTGCCCGACAGGACCAGGGGCACGAGTCCACGTGTCACGGTCGGCTCGGGGGCGTCCTGCTCGACTGCTTCCAGGATGACGTGGGCGTTGGTGCCGCTGATACCGAAGGAGGAAACGGCCGCGCGGCGTGTACGGCCCGGGGCAGCCGGCCATTCCCGTGCCTCGGTGAGCAGTTCCACCGCACCCGCCGACCAGTCCACCTTCGGTGACGGCTCGTCGACATGCAGCGTCTTCGGCAGCACACCATGGCGCATCGCCTGCACCATCTTGATCACACCCGCCACGCCCGCCGCAGCCTGCGCATGACCGATGTTCGACTTCAACGACCCCAGCCACAACGGCCGATCACCGCCGGGCCGCTCCTGACCGTACGTCGCGATCAACGCCTGCGCCTCGATCGGATCACCGAGGGACGTACCGGTGCCATGCGCCTCCACCGCGTCGACGTCGGCCGCCGACAGACCGGCGTTCGCCAGCGCCTGGCGGATCACCCGCTGCTGGGAAGGACCGTTGGGCGCGGTCAGGCCGTTGGACGCCCCGTCCTGGTTGACCGCACTGCCCCGCACCAGGGCCAGCACCTCATGGCCGTTGCGCCGCGCGTCCGACAGACGCTCCAGCAGGACCAGACCCACACCCTCGGCCCACGCCGTACCGTCCGCACCCGCCGCGAACGACTTGCACCGCCCGTCCGGGGCCAGACCCTGCTGACGCGAGAACTCGATGAAGCTGCCGGGCCGGGCCATCACGGCCACTCCGCCGGCCAGGGCGAGCGAGCACTCACCGCTGCGCAGGGCCTGGACCGCGGAGTGCATCGCCACCAGCGACGACGAACACGCCGTGTCCACCGTCACCGCGGGTCCCTCGAAGCCGAAGGTGTACGCCACCCGGCCCGAGACGATGCTGCCGGCGGCCACGGCCGCTTCGTAGTCGTGGTACATCAAGCCGGCGAAGACGCCCGTGCGGCTGCCCTTCAACGACGTCGGATCGATCCCCGCCCGCTCCATCACCTCCCACGACGTCTCCAGCAACAACCGCTGCTGCGGATCCATCGCCAGCGCCTCACGCGGACTGATCCCGAAGAACGCCGGGTCGAACTCCCCAGCGTCGTGCAGAAAGCCTCCCTCGCGAACGTAGGACCTGTCGGCCAGACCGGGGGTGGGGTCGTAGATCCCGTCGACGTCCCAGCCCCGGTCCTCGGGAAACGGCGTGATGCCGTCGCGTTCCTCGGCCACCAGACGCCACAGGTCCTCGGGCGAGGAGACGCCGCCGGGCAGTCGGCATGCGGCCGACACGATCGCGATCGGTTCGGACGAGGCCGCAAGGACCCGGTCGCGCTCCTCTTTGAGCTGCTCGTTCTCCACGAGCGAGGCGCGCAGTGCCGCGACAAGCTTGTCCTCGGACACAGACATTTCTTGAGTTCCTCCGTAGGCCGCGACGGGCTCAGTTGGTGGTGTTGCCCATCGCGCGTTCGATGAGGTCGGCGACGTCCATGTCGGCGATGAGGTGTGCGGCGCTCTGCCGCGTCTCCGAGGGGACGGGAGTGGTCGCGCCGGAGTCCGCGGCACCGGGTGCGGCAGGGTTGAGACGCAGCAACTGCTGGAGGACGCCCAGCTCCTGGAGCCGTTCGAGGGGGACGGAGGCGAGGGCCTTGCGCAGCCCCGCCTCGTCCACGTCGGCGAGTTCCACCGTTCCCTGTGCGACGTCCGGGATCAACTCCGCACGCAGGTGCTCGGTGATCGCGACGGTTGACGGGTAGTCGAAGATCAGGGTGGCCGGCAACGCGGTGCCCGCCGCCTTCATCAGACGGTTACGCAGCTCGACCGCGGTGAGCGAGTCGAAGCCCATCTCGCTGAACGCCTGCCCCGGGACGATGTTCTCGGCATCGGCGTGTCCGAGCACCACGGCGACTTCGTCGCGGACCAGGTCGAGCAGCACCTCGGTCTGCTCCTCATCCGGAAGCCCGGCCAGCCGCTCCGAGAGGGAGATGACGGGAACAGGTCCGCCGGCAGCGGCGGCACGCCGCGGGCGGCGCACCAACCCCTGCAACATGGACGTCAGTTGCCCGGCACCCGCCTGCGCGGCGAGTGCGGTGAGGTCGAACTTGACGGGTATCAGCGCCGGTTCGCCCGTACCGAGGCCTGCGTCGAAGAGCGCCATGCCCTCCTCGACGGACAGCGGGCGAATTCCGCTGCGCCGCATACGTGCCTGGTCCGTCTGGTCGAGAGCACCGGCCATGCCTCCGGTGTCACCCCACAGACCCCACGCCAGCGACACAGCCGGCAGCCCCTGCGCCCGACGCCACTGAGCGAACGCATCCAGGAAAGCGTTCGCCGCCGAGTAGTTGCCCTGCCCCGGACCACCCAGCACACCCGACGCGGAGGAGTACAGCACGAAGGCATCCAGATCCAGGCCCCGCGTCACCTCGTGCAACGCCAGCACCGCATCGACCTTCGGACGCAACACCGCCGCCAACCGCTGCGCCGTCAACGACGCGATCACACCGTCGTCCAGCACACCAGCGGTATGCACCACCCCCGACAACGGAGCATCATCAGGCATTTCCCTCAGCAGCCCGGCCAGCGCCTCGCGGTCGGCCACATCACACGCCACCACGACAACCTGCGCTCCCAACCCCTCCAACTCCGCCTTCAAGGCCGACGCACCCGGAGCCCCCACACCACGCCGACTCGTCAACACCAGACTGCGCACCCCATGCACCACCACCAGATGCCGCGCCACCACAGCACCCAACGCCCCCGTACCACCCGTCACCAACACCGTCCCACCCGACCGGAACACCCGCGCACCCAATGACCCGCCGGGCGACGGGAGCGCAACACGTGCCAGCCTCGGCACGAACACCTCACCCGAACGCACCGCGACCTGCGGCTCACCCGAAGCCACCACACCCCCCAACACCCCACCCGCAGGCGCCGGTTCACCCAC
>NZ_JAHHIU010000047.1 GCF_024539815.1 Streptomyces hayashii | reverse complement strand
CCTGCGCCGCGCCGGGATCGACGACGCAGACGAGACCTACGTAGAGTCCACCGGGCTCATCGACTGGCGGGGCGGCGGCCCGGACTTCTGGGGTCACGTGCGAGGCGACGACACGTAGAGACACACGAAAGGGCCCCTCGCCGCTGCCCTTGGGCGGCGGCGAGGGGCCCTGGAGGTTCAGGCGTACTGGCGGCGCTGCGGGTCCAGGGCGAGCGGCACCCGTGAGGGCGTGTCGCTGTCCCCTGGCTGCGGAGCTGAGTCTCTGCGGCAGACCAGGGCATCGGGGTCTGCGGACGGTGTCTGCAGGGAGTATCCGTCCGGGCAGGTCTGGCCGTCGCGGCCGTCCACTCCGTCTCGTCCGTCCTTGCCGTCCTGGCCCGCGGCCCCGGAAGGCCCGACCGGACCAGCCGGGCCGACGGGCCCGGCGGGGCCGGCGGGGCCGGGCGGCCCGGGGATCGTCGAGTCTGCGCCGTCCCTTCCTGCGGGCCCGGTCGCGCCCGGACTCGGGGTGATCGTGGGGGCGTCCTTGCCCGGATCTCCCTTACGGCCAGGAGGTCCCGGGATCGGTACCGGCACCTCCGCCCGGTCCGGCAGGTCCGCCACCGCCCTGGTGGGATCCGGGGCTACCGGAGTCGCGCCCGCCGCCTGCACTTGCGCGCGAAGCGCCCGCACGTCGCCTGCCAGCGTCGACACCGCATTGCCGCGCAGATCGGCTTCGTGGGCCAGCTGATCGGCGAGCTGCGCTCGGTCGACCAAGAGCCACACGACTGCCAGGGCCCCACCCACGAACAGAACAACGGAGACCGTCCACAGAACGTGGCGCGCCCGGTAGAGGACGGACTGCGTCCCGGTCATGGCGTCCCTCCGAGCTGCGTCACGAGCAGTCTCAGCCGCGCGTTCTCCAGTTCGAGGAGATCGGCCCGCTGCTCGGCCCTCGCCTGGTCCGCCTCGGCCTTGTCCCGCTCCGCGACGAGCCGCTGCGTCAGGCTGTCGTATCCCGTCACCGCGCTGGATTCCCTCGCCGCCCTGTTCGCGCCGCGGTTGCCGTACATGGCGGCCGCTGCGGCCACGGGGCCCGCGATCAGCGCTCCGATCGCCGTCACCATGGCCGCGTCCACGCCACCACCTCCCCGACACGCTCATGGGGCAGTGTCAGACGCCCTTAGCCAACGACGCGGAGTTTGTCGCCCCCCGCCAGCGCGCCACGAGCCCCTTAACCAGGGCTACGACCGCAGCCACGCCGCCCGTGCCGACGGCCTCCCAGAACGTTGCGTGGAACATCTCGGTCGGGCCGGACGATGCGACGATCACGGCGGTACTGCCGCCGAGGAACGTCCAGACGACGCGCTCGGCGAGGTCTCTGGCGTAGGTGGTGACGGTCTTCACGACCGTGTCGGCGCCGGGAAGGTTCAGTTCGTTCGTCATGGGTCCTCGATTCGACAGGCCGCCCGGGGCGGACGGCAGTGCAGGGGGTGGGCCGATTCGACGAGTCGTGCGGCGAGCCGGCGGCCGCTTGTTCAGCGATGGCGTCGACCACGTCTCTGGCCAAGTACTGGCCAGAGGGTCAGGCGGAGATCCACTCGCCGCCGCGGACGAAACCGTGCAGGCCGCAGCAGTTCCACAACAGCGAGGGTTCGAGGTGGAGAGGATCGCGAGAGACGAGCGTGTGAGCCGATGTGCCCGCGGCCACCCAGCAGCCGTCGTGGACCCTTCGGTCCGCTGGGACGTCCTTGAGTGCCTTGCACCAGTGCCAGAACATCGGGTTGGTCTCGTGCGCGAGCCAGCAGTAATAGATGTCCTCGGTCAGTTTGGTCATGCTGACCGTCTCAAGGCCCGGCCAATCCGTCGGGGGTGCACTACGGTGATCGCTCATCAGACGTTCGGGACCTTGAGGGCCGCCCAGGACTTGGCGCCGGGCCAGCCGTCTGCGGCCACGCCGGTGTAGCCGAGCTTTCGCTGCCACTTGGCGTAGGACTTCCGGTCGGCCTCGGTCCACTGCGGTCCCGGCCCGTCCTCGTAGGCCGAGCAGCCGACCGCGACCAGCCGCTTGCCCATCGCGGTGACGATCGCCGATCTGGGCGCCTTCCTGAACCAGGCCGCCCCGGGGAACGGCTCGTACTGCTCGACGACCGGCGGGGCAGGCGCGCCAGTGGCCTCCTTGGCGAAGGCGATCAGCTTGGCGAAGGCGATCGCGCCCGGGTCACCGTGGTCGTTCTCGTCGACGTGCATGTGCCCGCACACGCCGCGGAAGGCGTTCCACTGGGCGTCGTTCATCCGCTGCCCGGCGCCGCTGCCGTAGCTCGCCGGGTAGGCCGGCCACCGTGACGGACCGAACAGCGGCACGCCGTGCTTGGTGTGCATCCACGCGAGGAACTCGGCCACGCCGCGCAGCGCCCAGTCGGGGGCATCGGGCCAGAAGATGTGCGCCTGCCCCGACTTGGTCCACTTGGCGTGGGTGGCCGGGTCGCAGGTGCCGACCATCTCCAGCTGGCAGACGTTGTTCGTGTTCGTCTCCACGCCGCCCGGCCGGTTGATCAGGGCACGGGCAGAGGTGTCGATGTCGAAGTGCTGGTACCACTTCAGCCGCTTCGCCGCGAAGTCCGGCACGCAGGTCAGGGTCGGGGCGACCGCGCCGCCGTCGTAGTCCGGCAGCGTCGTGCCCTCGGTGGTGTGGAGGACGACGACGTTGACTTCCATGTCGTCGCCGCCGAACTTGCCCTGGTAGCGGTGCGATTGGTCGGCTCCGGGGTAGGTCTGGGGTCCGGTTCTGGTCGTCATCGCGTGCCGCCTTCCTGCGCCTGGTCCCAGATGGCCCGGGCCGCGACGGTCCAGGCCTGCTGGATCTGCTCGCCGAGGTCCTCCCACGCGGGCATCGCGCGGCCGTCGTGGGTGAGCCCGCCCGTGACCTCGCCGTACGCCGCGTATGCGCGCTGGCCGAGGTCGGCGGGAATCGGTTGCTGTGCCATGAGCCCTCCAGGGCATGAAAAAGGCCCCGGCCGACTGGCTCAGGGCGGCGGTTCGGGACAGGTCAGGTCAGGGCGTTTTCACGATCCAGTTCGAGGCGCCGCTCGCCGCCCAGTCCATGTCCGTCTGCACCGAGTGGTAGCCGATCGCGTAGGCCTCGGGCGGCGCCCACGCCCCATAACAGCGGGTCGCGCACTTCGCCATCAGCCGGGCCTGCCCGAGGTAGGCGGTCGGCACCACGTACTCGGTCGCGCCCGGGGCGCTGCCGATCTGCGAGCGGCGCACCACCCACCGCGCGTCCGTCACCTGCCCGGCCAGCGCCAGCTCTCGCAGTGCTGTACCCAAGGCGGAATGGTTCGGGTCGGTGTCGCCCCACCAGGTCGTGTAGTGGCCAGCGCCCGGGGTCAGTGCTTCGTTGGCGAGGATCAACGCCTTGGCTTCGGCAACGGTGATGTTGGCCGTGCGGGTGTCGGTTCGAAGGTTGACGCGGGCAGCGGGGACGCCGAGCTGGGCGGCGGCCTGGAGCAGCTCCCTGTCCCGGGCCGCGGCGAAATCAGCCGGGCTGAGCGGCGCGGGTATGCCCTCGCGCGCGGGGTAGTGGGATGAGCCCCACCAGCCGTTCGCCTCATCGCCGTTGAGGGCGTCGCGCATTGCGGAGGTGGAGCCGTCGGTGCCGAGCACGATGTGCACCTCACGGCCGACGAGGGCGTGGTGGGCGATGATCTGCCCCGACCACAAGGTCTCGTCGTCCTGGTGCGGCGTGTACAGGTACAGGCGGCGGCCGGTAGGGGCGGGCACAGGGTCGGTCACAGATCTCCTCAGAGCATGAAAAAAGCCCCGCTCGGGGGCTGCATGGAAAGGGGTCGGCTATGCCTTGATGGTGGTGACGATCACGGCTCCTGCGGCTCCTGCTGCACCGGCGGTTGCTGACGAGCTCGCTCCGGTGGAGGAGCCTGAGGCGCCGCCGCCGTAGGTGCGGCCGACCGTGCCAACGACCTGCCCGGCCGTGTTGGGCGACGGCCGGGCGGCCGGGGCCAGGAATGCCGAGCCGCCCAGGTTCACCTTGCGGGCGATGCCGCCGATGACCATGCCGTGGCCTCCCGGGCCGCCCGAGATCCGCATGTCGCCGCCGGTGCCGCCGCTTCCGCCGTCCCCGGAGCCTGCGGTGATGTCGGACGAGGTCGCGCTACAGGCGGCTCCGCCCGAGCCGCCCGCGGCGGTGATGGTCGTCCCGAACGAGCTGATGCCTCCGTTGCCTCCGTTTCCGGGCGTGGTCGTGCCAGCCGTGCCGGCCGCGCCGACGGTGACCGCGACGGTCGAGCCGAACGTGCTGGCCAGGTAGGTGCCCTTGGCGTACTCGCCGCCGCCGCCTCCGCCGGAACACGAGGCAGCTCCCGCGCCAGCCGCGGCGGTTCCCCCGGATCCGCCGCCGCCGCCGACGACTTCGACGACCACCCACAGCGCTCCGGCCGGTTTGGTCCACGTCCCGGAGGAGGTGAAGACCTGCACGTCGTTGCTGCCGGGGATGGTTCCGTCCGCAGTGGTTGCGAGGGTCTGGAAGTGCTCCCAGAGCCGCGCGTGGTCGGTCGATTCCGGGTAGGTGATGCCTTTGGCGCTCTGCTGGGTCACTAGCCCCGCCTCCAGTAGATCGTCAGAGTCCAGGCCACGGACCAGGAGCCGCGTCCCGCGAGCCGGATGTACGGCGAGTCCGAGCTGATTGAGATGGCGAGTCCGCCGCGGG
>NZ_JAHHIU010000046.1 GCF_024539815.1 Streptomyces hayashii | reverse complement strand
GTTCGCTGATTGCCGGGTATGGCAGCACGCAAACGGCCGGTGGCGAAAGCTCCTTGACCGCCGGTTACGGCAGTACCCAAACGGCTCAGGTAGGCAGTGATCTCACCGCCGGCTACGGCAGCACTGGCACCGCCGGCTCCGACAGTTCGCTGATTGCCGGGTATGGCAGCACGCAAACGGCCGGGGGCGAAAGCTCCTTGACCGCCGGTTACGGCAGTACCCAGACGGCTCAAGAAGGCAGTGATCTCACCGCCGGTTATGGCAGTACGAGCACCGCCGGCTCCGACAGTTTGCTGATCGCTGGCTACGGGAGCACGCAAACGGCCGGCGGAGAAAGCTCTCTGACCGCAGGGTATGGCAGCACCCAAACAGCCCGCAAAGGCAGTGATCTCACCGCTGGTTATGGCAGTACAAGCACTTCGGGCTCCGACAGCTCACTGATTGCCGGTTATGGCAGCACGCAGACTGCCGGGGGAGACAGCTCCCTGACTGCCGGTTATGGCAGTACGCAAACAGCTCAATTGGGCAGTGATCTCACCGCCGGTTACGGCAGCACGAGCACTGCGGGCTCCGACAGTTCGCTGATCGCCGGCTACGGCAGCACGCAAACTGCTGGCACAGACAGCTCCCTGACTGCCGGTTATGGCAG
>NZ_JAHHIU010000045.1 GCF_024539815.1 Streptomyces hayashii | reverse complement strand
ACCTGGGTCATCGACCCCGTCGTGGGGGTCTTCAAGACCGCGGGATCGTGGCTGTGGTCGCGCGGCTCGGCGCTGGTGTCAGGCTTCAAGTCCGGCGTGATCAGCGGATCGAAGGGCATCGCCAGCTGGATCATGCGCAACGTCGTCAGCCCCTCTGTCGGCGTTTTCGTGAAGGCCGGCTCGTGGCTCTTCTCGAAGGGCAGCGCCCTGATCTCGGGGCTGAAGTCCGGCATCGTCTCCGGGATCAAGGGCATCGGCTCGTGGATCAAGAAGTGGGTCATCGATCCCGTCGTGGGCGCGGTGAAGAGTTTCTTCGGCATCCACTCGCCGTCGACGGTGTTCGCGGAAATCGGTGGCTACCTGGTCTCCGGTCTCTTCAAGGGTCTCGCCGCCACGAGCGGGACCGCGATCGCGAAGAAAGTCTTCGGCGACATGCCGTCCGCGTTGGGCTCCATCGTGAAGAAGGGCATCGTCAGCGTCTCCAGCCTTCCCGGCAAGGCGATGAGCGCGCTGGGCAGCCTCGGCGGCAAGCTGGGCGGCTTCTTCAAGGACCTGTTCGGCGGCGGAGGCGGAGGCGGAGTAGGCCCCCTCGGCGCGGCGGTCTCACGCTGGACCCCCCAGGTCGCGCAGGTCCTGTCGATGCTCGGTGTGCCCGCGACCGCGATCGGGCCCGTGCTCAAGCGGATCCAGATGGAGTCCGGAGGCAACGCGAACGCGATCAACCTGTGGGACTCCAACGCGAAGGCGGGCCACCCGTCGCAGGGACTCATGCAGACGATCCCGTCCACGTTCAACGCCTACGCCGGCCCGTTCCGCGGCCGCGGGATCACCGACCCCCTCGCCAACATCTACGCCGGCGTCAACTACGCCATGCACACGTACGGCAAGTCCTGGCTCAGCGTCATGACCCGGCCGGGCGGCTACGCCAAGGGCACCAAGGGCGGTGCCGCCCCGGGCTGGGCGTGGGTGGGGGAGAAGGGCCCCGAGCTGATCAACCTCAAGGGCGGCGAAACCATTCTCAGCCACCAGGACTCGGTCGCTGCGGCCCAGGCAAACGGCATCAAGCTGCCCGGCTACGCCTCGGGCACAGTCGCCAACGCACAGGCCAAGGTCAACCAGCGGCGGGCCGAGCTGGAGCGCGCCCAAGAGCGTCACTACGGCGTCCAGGCGGCGAAGACGCGGCTCGCGGCCGCCAAGGAGGAACTCGCCAACGCCAAGCGGCGCACCCGCACGGACATCGCGAACTACATCGCCAATGGCCTGCGTACGACGCTGACCACCGGCTCGGCGGCCACGATCGCGGCGGCGATCAAGTCGCTCAACAGCCGGCTGCAGAACGCCGGCGCCAACTCGATGGTCCCCGGCAACCTGAAGACGTCGGCCAAGCTGCAGTCGCTCGCCACGCAGAAGGCCTCCGTGGCCGCGCAAATCGCGGCCGCTAAGCAATTCGCCGCCGACCAGACCACGAACATCCAGGACTTCCTCGGCATCAGCGGCACGTCCGCGACCTCGATCGGCGCCCTGATCCAGCAGATGAGGGACCAGCAGAAGACCACAGGGGACTTTGCCGGGCTCAGCACGTCTCTGAAGGCGCGCGGTGCCTCAAAGGACCTCATCGCCCAGCTCGCCGCTGCCGGGCCCGGCAGCCAGCTCGCCACGATCCTCGGCGGAAGCGACGTCTCCAACGCCGACATCAACGAGCTCAACAAGCTGATGGCCAGCGGCAACAAGCTCGCCACGAACTTCGGCCTCGTCATGGCCGACACCATGTACGACGCCGGCGCGCAGGCCGGGAAGGGTTTCCTGACCGGCCTGCAGGCACAGCAGGCCGCACTGCAGAAGCAGATGGAGCTCCTGGCCGACGCGCTCATCAAGTCGGTCAAAGCGAAGCTGAAGATCAAGTCGCCGTCGGGAGTGTTCCGGGATCAGGTCGGCAAGATGGTCGCGCTCGGCACCGCTGCGGGGATCGACGCCCACACACCGCACGTGGTGACGTCCGCGCAGCGCATGGCAGACGCGGCCGCCGGGGTGTCCACCCAGAGGGTGGTCATCCCGAGAGGGGTTGGCAGTGTGGCGGCAGAGCAGGCTGCAGCAGTCCGGGAGCTGGCGGCCGTTGTCCAGGGCGCCAACGCTGGAGGGGGCGGCCAGTTCGTCGGTGAGCTCACCCTCGACAGCGGCGAGTTGCTCGGCGTGATCCGCGGCACTGTCCGACCGATGATCAAGGCTGGCCTCAGCGATGCAGCCTTCCGGGCCAAGGTGGGGCGCCAGCCGTGACCATCTCGTATGTGGCCGTCGGAGCCCTCTCGCAGGCGGCGAACACGATCACGCCCGCGTACCCGGCCGGGGCGACGTCCGGGCGGCTCGCGATCCTCCAGGTCGTCTCCGGGCACCCCAACGACTCGATCCCCTCAACGCCTTCGGGCTGGACGCTCATCGAGAGCTTCTCCGGGGGCGGGGGCAGCTTCGGCTCGGGTACCGGCCCCCGGCGGCTCACCTGGTTCGCGCGCGTCCTGATCGGTTCGGATGCGGCACCGACCACGACGCTGCCCACCGGCACCGGTTCCCTGCTCGCCGGCCACATCCACGTACTGTCCCGCAGCGCAGGCACCGGCTGGAGGTGGGGATCCAGCAGCGGTGAGGACACCTCCAGCGGCACCGGGTTCTCGGTCGTGGCCGCGGCATCCCTGACGTGGGCCGTTGGGGATTTCGCCCTGATCGGGTACGCGCTGCCGGTGAGTACCGCGTCCCTGACAGCGGAGGCGGTCACGGCAACCGGCATCACCTTCGGCACGGTGACCGAGCGCGCCGACGATCAGGTCACCTCCGGCAACGCGGGCCGATTCGGGGCGGCGACCGGCTCAGTGACCGCAGGGTCAGGCACTCAGGCTGCGACTCTCGCCGCCACGGCCGCCGTGGCGACGACCGGCGTAGCTGGCGTGCTGCGCGTGCGCGAGGCGAGCGCCGCTCTCGCCGCGACCGCGCAGAACGCCTCCCCTCCGCGCGTGCTGACGGCGGTGACGGGCATGCTCGCCGAGAACATCGTCAACGCGACCGTGTACCGGGTCCTCGACACCGGCCGTACGCCAGTCCGCGCGGCGAGCGCGGTCGATGTCACCGGTACCGATGCCCTGCTGCGGGTGGATGCCGAACAGCCCTTCGGTGTCGCCGTCTCATATCTGGCCGAGCTCACCGACGCCAACGGTCTGACGTGGACGGTCACATCAGGCAGCATCACGAGCACCGTCACCACGGACGTCATCAGCGACGCGGTACAGGCGCTCGGAGCCGCGGTGAGGCTGGAGACGCCGCTGGACAAACAGCGCACCCGTGACGCCTCCGTGTTCAACGTCGGCGGCCGCTATGTCGTCGTCTCCCGCCGCCGCTCCAAGGCCCAGGCGACGATCCAGGTGCGCACGGAGACCGACGAGGCTGGCGATGATCTGCAGGCCGTCCTCGACGGAGCGACCGGAGGAGTCATCCTCCTGCGGAAGCAGACCACCATGTCCCGTCTCGACGGCTACTTCGCGATCACTGAGGACACTGAATCGCCCACCTGGTACGACGGTTTCCGCTGGTGGATCCTTGAGGCGATCGAAGTCGAGCCGTGGCCAGACAATTTGGAGGCCCGCGGCTTCACGCTCCAGGACATCGGCAACAACTACTCCAGCCTCCAGGACGTCGCAGACGACAACGCGACCCTCCTGGCGCTCGCGCAGAGGTCGTTCTGATGCTGGCCATCTCGGACGATGCGCTTGAGGTCGTGCAGCGATCGTTCACGATGCAGATGCGCGTCGAATCGTGGCTCGGCGACCAGTTGCTCGCCGACGACGTGCCCGTGGTTGACGGGAGCGAGGAGCGTGACAGCTCCCTCGCTATCCCCGAGCGGGTCACCCTCACTGTGCCCGTCGAGGACCGCGGAGTGTCCTGGGACCCCACCATCGACCCACAGCACCCGCTCGCCGCATACGGCCAGCAGTTGCGCATCTCATACGGGGTCGAAGTCGCAGGCGACTTCGAGTGGATCACCCGCGGCTGGTTCCTCGTCACCGGCTCGACCGCCGAGGACGACACCGTCAGTGTGGAGACTCAGGGCCTGCTCACCCTCATCGACGAGGCCAAGTTCGCGTCCGCGTTCCAGCCGGCCGGCACCCTGGCGAGCACCGTCCGCGCCCTCGTCGAGCCGGCTCTGACCGTCGAGATCGACGGCGCACTCACCGACCGGGCCATCCCGCTCGGCATGGAGTGGGACGACGACCGCCTCGGCGCCCTGAGTGAAGTCCTCAACGCCTGGCCGGCCACCGGGCGCGTCACCGACGACGGTGTTCTACGGATCGAGCCACTCGCTGACACCGGCACGCCGGTCCTCTCACTCACGGACGGCGTCGGCGGCACCGTCGTGCGCTGGCAGTCCACCACCAGCCGCGATGGCGCGTTCAACGTCGTCGTCGCTCAGGGCGAGACCTCGGCAGGCGTACAGATCCAGGGCGTCGCCTACGACCTCGACAGCAGCAATCCGTACTGGTACGGCGGCAACTTCAGTCCGCTGCCCGTTCCGTACACGTACAGCTCGCCCCTGCTGACCACCATCGCCCAGTGTCGCGCGGCCGCCGACGCCACCCTCAAGCGGCTGCGACGCACCTCCTCCCGGAAGTTGACCATCACAATGGTTCCGCACCCTGGCCTCATGACCGGCGACGTCGTCTCCGTTACCGGCGCAGGGCTCACCAGTGCGCCCTGCATGATCGAGTCACTGTCCCTTCCCTACAGCCCGGGCGAGATGAGCCTCACCGTGAGGGTGCTGTAGCCGTGGCGGACTGGGCAGACACCCGCGTCTCTCTCGCGGGGCAAGGCACGCTACGCGGACGAGCCCTGTCCACCGCGAGCGGCGGAGCCTGCTCCGCCAACATCGGCGGTATCCAGGTCACCGTCCGCACCGTCGTCGGGCTCACCGTCGCGGTAGGCGACACCCTGCTGATCCAACGAAGCGGCTCCCTCTACTACGCCATCGCCGTCGCCGCCGCCGCGCCGTCTACGGATCCGACACCGGCCCCCGTCGACACCACGCCGGACACCGGCGACACCGCACCCACCCCCAAGCCGGCTGTGACAACCGGATCCCTGACCTGCGCGCCGGTCTCGACCGCGACCTACCGCGACGGCTCCTGGCGCTCCGACGGCGCCAGCGTCAACGCGTTCGACACCTACCAGGGCCGCTACGCCGGATCCGCGTACGGCCGCATGACCGGCTGCGCCTTCTACGGCTCCAAGCCGCGGACCCTGAGCGGCGCTACCGTCACGAAGGCAACCGTACGGTTGCGCCGCCTGACCAGCGGCGACTTCGCCCGCCGCACTGCCACCCTGCGCCTGGTCTCGCAGGCAACCCGGCCATCCGGCGCGCCGACCCTCAACGAGTCCGCCGCGGG
>NZ_JAHHIU010000044.1:2644-4266 GCF_024539815.1 Streptomyces hayashii | reverse complement strand
CTGCGGCGGCCGTGGAGTGGCGAGCAGCGGCAGACGGCGTGAACGACGGGCGGGTGGTCATCAGAACCTCACCGGGCGGACGGTGAGGGTTGGGGTGGGGGCGGTGCGGCAGTGTTCGGCGACTTCGCGCATCTGCTCGGCCCAGCTCGGCGACAGCTCACGCGGGGTGAGGCCGGCCAGCGCCTTGTGGACGTCGCCGTGCACCGTGTCGAGGAACTCGACGGGCTTGGGCAGCGATCCCATCTCCAGCAGGCCGAGCGGCGTGTTGGCCGGGTTCCAGCCGGTGAAGACGACGTTGCCGTTGTACGGCTGGACGTTCGCGCCGAGGGAGGCGAGGACGCAGGAACCGACGACGTTGAACGGGTAGTCCTTGGGGCGCAGGAGGCCGACGTCGTTGACCCACCCGGCCACGGCGAGGGACGAGTGCAGCCGGACTCGCGTCTTGCCCTCGACGCCGATGAGCGCCTGCCAGTCGGGCTCGCCGTCGTGATGGCTGAGGGTTCCGTCCGGGGTGATGACCGCGTGCCTCATCGACGGCCCCCGATCCGGGCCGTGTTGCCGGGCCGGTTGACGGCCGGGGCCTGCCGGGAACGAACCTTCGAGACGGGCACCCAGACGCGCCACACGAGTTCGTACTCGTTGTCCCAGGTGACGAACACCATCGGCTCGTCGTCCGGACCCGCGAGGCAGACGGCGGTCGGCTTGCCGTCGAAGCGGCCGGGGACGTGCTCGGGCTGGTCCAGAGCCACCGTGCCCTCGCGGCCGCAGGCGTGGCGCACCCGCGAGCCGACGGGGAACTCCTCTGCCAGCTTGGTCAGCTCGATGCGCGTGGCCAGGGCGAGCCAGTCGTCGGCAACGACGTGGATGCGGAAGTCGAGCGTGCGGGCGCTCATGGCGCAGTCCTTTCCAGGACGGTGGTGGTGTGGGTGGCCGGTTCGCCGAGGTAGCGGGCGCTGACGATCCAGGAGCTCCAGGCCCCGGATCCCCTGCGGTGCGCCTCGGCATCGAATTGACCCGCGGGCCTGTACTCCTGGGTCAGCCCCTGACGGATCCGCCAGACGGCCCCCCGCGCTCCCTGACGCGTCGTGTAGGGGCCGACTTCCACCGGCGTGCCTGGTTGGGCGCGCATCGCTGCGACCGCTTCCGCGTGCGCCTCACGCCACTTGTTCACCGGGCGTCGGGGCGCAAGGGTGGCGCAGTCGGGAATGCGGAAGTCGGGGAGCCAGCCGTGAGAGACGGCGATGGCGACGGCCTGTGCCGCGGTGTGGACGTTCAGCCGGCTGTACAAGGCTGCGCAGCGGGACCGCAGCGTGTCGACGGACACTTCGAGGTTGCGTGCGGCGCTCTCGCGAGTCTCGCCGTTCGCGAGCTCGGTGAGCAGGCTGACCTGTCCCTTCGTCAGCGGGCAGCGCGTGCGCTCTCTGACGACGGGGTGGTCAGCAAGGGGGCTGTGTTTGGCGACGGCCTTCTCGATCGCGTCAAGGGTCGCGAGGTCGTCGTCCCCGGAGGCCGCGCCCCACAGGTCCTCGATGAACGCGGCGAGTTGGTCGGCGTCGAGGCTGGCCGCCCAGGGGAAGACTCGGGAGTCAGCAGCCATCGCGCTCGACCTCCGTGGAGCGGCC
>NZ_JAHHIU010000044.1:0-2544 GCF_024539815.1 Streptomyces hayashii | reverse complement strand
GGTCGGCGTCGAGGCTGGCCGCCCAGGGGAAGACTCGGGAGTCAGCAGCCATCGCGCTCGACCTCCGTGGAGCGGCCTCCAGCACGCGCAGGCGGTTCTTGAGCCGGGCGACCTCGCCGACGTAGCGGGGCAGTGCCTCGCGTGCGAAGGCGATGAACTCGACGACAGGGATGCGTTCGCTGTCGCTCCAGGTCTCCAGGAAGCAGATCGGTCCGACCTGGTCGGGCAGGCCGTGCTCGTTCGCCATGACCTCCCACGGGCCCGACGGAACGTCCGCGATGATCCGCTGCGTCTTCGTCAGGTACTCGGCGTCCAGGGGCTCAGGCATGGCGTCCGTCCTCGGCGTCGAGCGCGGCGAGGACCTGCCGCAGGACCTCGCACAGGCCGCCGAACTCGCGGGCGAGTTCGAACTCGTCGGCGGTGTCCAGGTCCAGGGCGTTCGCCTCGTCGAGGACGCTGCGGGCCTGGGCGCGAGCGATGTGCAGCGGTGGCGCGAAGGTGGGCCTCGGGATGTCGAGGTCGGTGTGTGCGATGCTGGTGCGCATCGGGTCCACCTCGTTCCTCTCAAGGGGATTGGGCGGTGGGCCGAGGGTCCGTCGGGTGCGTCCGGCGGGCCCTCAGTGCGTTCAGGGGCGGGGGGTGCGGCAGCGGCGGCACTCGAACCGGAAGACCGGGTTTCGGTGGCCGCAGGTCTGGCAGAGCCAGCGGCAGGTGACGTCGAGCAGGGTGCGCATCAGGCCGCGGCGCGTTCCTCGTGGCGGACCGGGGTGGCCAGGCCGCCGAGGACGACGGAGAGACGCTCAACTTCCACGTCCGTGAGTCCGCACTGTCGGCACTCCCCCGGGTCGGGCTGACCGTGCTCACACGGCTCGTCCCACCCTGCGGCGAACGCCTCATTGGCGGTGCGGCAGATGCGCGCGCCCATCAGGCTGCGCCTGCGCTGTCGTTGTCCGGGGCTTCGTCCTCGTCGACGAGCAGGTCCGCGATGGTGCACTGCAGGGCCTCGGCGACCTTGCCCAGGTACGCGGGCGAGAAGTTCGCGTTCCCGTTCTCCACCATCGACAGCAGCTGCTTGCTGACGCCGGCCCGCCGAGCGAGCTGGGTCTGGTTCAGCCCCGCCTCAATCCGGCGGCGCTTCAGGCGCCCCCGGTCGAGCTCGGTTCTTGTACTCATGTCGGAGACAGTACGACCCTGTATCTGACAGTACAAGTCCTTACCGATCAGTAGGTGCGACTTTCTTTGACATCCGCTTTCGGCCTCGTACTGCGATCTACCGACTGTGGAGGTTGTGTGTGGAGCCCTAGGCAGGGATGACCTGGGGTTCGCTACAGTTCAAGAAAGTCCAATACGATGCATGACGAGGGCAGGCAGCGGCCATGGGAGCACCGGCGACACCCCCACCGCCGGCGGAGGCGACACTCATCCGCCTCGTCCGCGAGGCCTCCGGACTCAGTCCGGAGGCAGCAGCGGCACGCATGGACATCAGGTTCAGCGGCAGCCGCTGGCGCCAGATCGAGAAGGGCTGGCGCAGCGACTCGGGCACTTCGGTCATCGCGCTGGACGCGACTCTGGCGCACATGTGCTGGGCGCTCGACATCAGCTCGGAGCGCCTCGGCGAGACGGGCCGCACGGACGCCGTGGAGATCCTGCGCGAGCTGGAGCGCTCGAAGGCGCCAGCACCGGATGCACCGGCAAGCGCGGCCCCACTCGCCGAACTTGAGGAATGGCAGCAAAGGGTCATTCTCGGCGCCCTTGACGAGAAGCCCCGCAGCCCGCGGGACAAGGCCCTGCTGCTCCGCACCCTGGCCTCGAAGATCGAAAGCGCACAAGAAGAGGAGGGCGACGCGCCAACTCGCCGCGAAACTCCAGGTCGTAGCGCCTAGTAAGCCCTTACCCAACGCTTCATCACGAACAGATCACGATGCACATTTATGCATGCACCTCCGTCGTAAATTGACGCATCCTCAACACCTGCACCACCCACGCAACTGGTCCAACCGTGTGCCGCTCGTAGGGGATGGGAATGATCGAAATCATTCTCGCGGGCGCACTCGGCGCAATCGCTCTGATCGTGTGTGTGCTCTTCCGGCAGCTGAGGGAACTCAGCTGGCAGCTCACGCAGCTACGCGTCGAGCGCGACAGCGAAAGGATCCTGCACGACATCGGTATCCGTGCAGGATCGGCAAATACAGTGGCCGCACTACCCACCGTGCCGGCCAGACGAAAAAAACACCTCAGCCTGTTTCTTGGTGGCGCTGCAGCCGCCTCAGCCTGGCTACGAAATCATCGGTCGGCATTCGTCGGAACCGGAGCCGCTGCAACTGCAGCTATGGCGGCAGCAGCCCTGTATCTGGCGACAAGTGACGACCTGGCACCGCGCGACGGTCCGCAGGTGACCATCCCAGGAGCGACGGGAACGTCCACTCCGGTGTCGCCCGCGCCAGAGCCACAGCCGTCGAGCAGCGCGGTAGCGCCGGCGGGGCCGTTGCCCACCGGCAGTCCGCCGACTCAGGGGCGGGAACCCGAGGGAGCTGGCGGCGAGGC
>NZ_JAHHIU010000043.1 GCF_024539815.1 Streptomyces hayashii | reverse complement strand
GTCGTCTCCCATGTCACGGGGGCTGTGGCGGCTGCGGCGGATCTGCGGTCGCCGGGGTACTGGGTGCGTCATGTCCGTGAGGCGGTGCGTTTCGCCGACGGTGTGCGCGCCTTGCACCGCGAGGGCGTGCGTCACTTCTTGGAACTGGGACCCGATGCCGTCCTGACCGCCATGGCCCAGGAAACGATCTCGGCCGAAGCGGAGAGGGACGAGCAGGCCGGTCGCGCGGTCACCGGCGCCGTTCTGGCCTCGGCTCTGCGCCGTGAGCGCGGTGAGGAGGCGACCCTTCTTTCCGCCCTGGCCACGCTCCACGTCCACGGCCCGGCCCTGGACTGGTCGCCCTGCCTGGCAGCTCGCACCGGCCGGACCACCGCACGGTCGCACCCCGTCGACCTCCCCACCTACCCCTTCCAGCACCAGCACTACTGGCTGGAGCCCGGGTCACTGGGCGACCTGCTCGCCGACCACCACCGAGACGGCGCGACCCCCGAGGAAAGCGACTTCTGGCAGGCCGTGGAGCGAGCCGACGCAGGCTCCCTGACCCGCCAACTGAGGCTGAATTCCGCCGAAGCGCTCGATGCGCTGCTCCCCGCGCTCTCCGCCTGGCGTGTCCGGCAGCGCGAGCACGAGCAGACCGGCCGGTGGTGCTACGGGGAGTCCTGGCAACCGGTGACCCTCGGCCCGGCGACCCTCGCGGAACCGCCCCGGGACCCGTCCCGTCCCTGGATCCTTCTGGAGCCCGCCCTTGACGACCCGCAGGCCGAGCGACTCGAACCCGCCCTCCTCGAAGCCCTGACCCGGGCCGGTGGCGCTCCCGTCCGCATTCCCGTTCCCGTCGACGCCACCCGCGACCAGGTCGCCGGACTGCTCCGCGCGGCCCTCGTCGAGACCTCACCGCCCGCAGGCGTGGTGTCACTCCTGGCCCTCGGCGCCACCGTCGAGGCCACCGCACCGCATACGACGCTCACCCTCGTCCAAGCGCTGGAGGACGCCGAGATCGAGGCGCCCCTGTGGTGTCTGACCCGGGGCGCGGTGTCCGCGGGCCGTTCGGACCAGCTGAGCGCCCCGGCGCAGGGCGCGGTCTGGGGTCTCGGCCGGGCGGTGGCGCTCGAACTCCCCGTACGCTGGGGCGGTCTGGTCGACCTGCCGGAGGCCCTGGACGAGCGTGCCGCCAGCCGGCTGCTGAGGGTGCTCTCCCAACGCACCGAGGACCAGGTCGCGATCCGTCCATCCGGCATCCTGGCCCGCCGCCTCACCCGCACCCGGCCGAGCGCCGCCGAATGGAGCCCGTCCGGCACGGTCCTCATCACCGGTGGTCTGGGGGGTCTCGGAGCGCAGGTGGCTCGTAGGCTCGCCGAACTCGGCGCGGACGGGCTGGTGTTGCTCGGCCGTCGGGGCATGGACACGCCAGGCGCGGCCGAACTGGTGGCGGAGCTGGACGGCCTTTCCGTCACCGTCGCCGCCTGCGATGTCACCGACCGCGTGGCGCTCGCCGACGTCATCGCCGCGATCCCGGCCGAACGTCCCCTCTCCGCAGTGATCCACACCGCCGGCGTCCTCGACGACGGCGTTCTCGACGCCCTCACCCCCGAGCGCCTCGAACAGGCCTGGCGGGCCAAGGCCGTAGGGGCCTGGCAACTGCACGAGCTGACGCGCGACCTCGACCTCTCGGCGTTCGTCCTGTTCTCCTCCGTGTCGGGCACGCTCGGTGCGGCCGGACAGGCCAACTACGCCGCCGCCAACGCCTACCTGGACGCCCTCGCCCACCACCGCCACGGCCTCGGACTTCCCGCGACCTCACTGGCGTGGGGACCGTGGGCAGGGGTCGGCATGGCGGCCGACGGCGACACCGCCGAGGCCAGGCTGCGCCGCTCCGGCCTCGCGCCGCTGACTCCGGACGGCGCGGTCGCGCTCCTCGGCCGCCTCGCGACCGACGGCGCGGCCGCAGTCACCGTCGCCGACGTGGACTGGGCGCGCTTCGCCGCGTCCTTCACCGCCGTACGACCGTCGCCCCTCCTGGCCTCCCTCGCTCCCGAGGCGCAGGCCGCCCCGACGGGCGGGGCGCAGGACGCCGACTCCGGCGAATGGCGGCGGCGCCTGGCCCGGCTGTCCCCGGCCGAGCGCCGGGAGCAGGCCGTCGCCCTCGTACGGGCCGAAGCCGCCGCCGCGCTCGGTCACGGCGCGACGGACGCGCTCCCCACCCACCGCACCTTCCGTGAACTGGGCTTCGACTCGCTGACAGCCGTCGAACTCCGCAACCGGCTGACCCGGCTCACCGGGCTGAAACTGCCCGCGGGGCTCGTCTTCGACCACCCCACCCCCGCCGCCCTCGCCGACCACCTGTGCGCCCGGTCGGCGTCGGACGAGGGAGCGTCGCCCGATGGCACGTCCGCCGTCGGCGCGAGCGCGAGCACGCCGGACGAGCCGATCGTCATCGTGGGCATGGCGTGCCGGTTCCCGGGAGGGGTGTCCTCGCCGGAGGACTTCTGGGAGCTGCTCGCCGCCGGCCGGGACGCCGTCGGGGACTTCCCGGCCGACCGCGGCTGGGACACCGACGAACTGCTGGCCTCCGGTGCGACCAGCACCGCGCGGGGCGCTTTCCTGCGGGACGCGGCCGGGTTCGACGCGGGATTCTTCGGGATCTCGCCGCGTGAGGCGCTGGGCATGGACCCGCAGCAGCGGCTGCTGCTGGAGACCGCCTGGGAGGCCGTCGAGCGCGCCGGGATCGACCCCGTGGAGCTGCGCGGTCGCCCCGTCGGCGTCTTCGTCGGCTCCAACGGGCAGGACTATCCGGCCCTGTTGGCGATGTCCGACGCCGAACTCGACGGGCACCTGCTGACCGGCAACGCGGCGAGCGTGGTCTCCGGCCGGCTGGCGTACGCCTTCGGGTTCGAGGGCCCTGCCGTCACCGTCGACACCGCGTGCTCCGCGTCCCTGGTCTCCCTGCACCTGGCCGCGCAGGCGCTGCGCTCCGGCGAATGCGACATGGCGCTCGCGGGCGGTGTGACGGTGATGTCGACGCCGGGCGCGTTCGTGGAGTTCTCCCGCCAGCGAGGGCTGGCCGCCGACGGACGCTGCAAGGCGTTCTCCGCCGACGCGGACGGCACCGGCTGGGGCGAGGGCGTCGGCCTGCTGCTCGTCGAGAAGCTGTCCGACGCCCGCCGCAACGGCCACGAGATCCTCGCCGTGGTCCGCGGCTCGGCGGTGAACCAGGACGGCGCGTCCAACGGTCTCACCGCGCCCAACGGGCCCGCACAGCAACGCGTCATCCGGCACGCCCTCGCCACCGCCCGGCTGACACCGGCAGAGATCGACGCGGTGGAGGCCCACGGCACCGGAACGGTCCTGGGCGACCCGATCGAGGCCGAGGCGCTGCTGGCCACCTACGGCGACGGCCGCGACCCCGAACGGCCGCTGCTGCTGGGCTCGGTGAAGTCCAACATCGGCCACACCCAGGCCGCCGCCGGTGTCGCCGGCGTCATCAAGATGGTCATGGCGATGCGCCACGGCGTCCTGCCACCCACCCTGCACGCGGACGCGGCGACCCCGCACGTCGACTGGGCGGCCGGCACGGTCCGGCTGCTGACCGAGCCGCAGGAGTGGCCGCGAGGGGAGGCGCCGCGCCGGGCCGGCGTGTCCTCCTTCGGGATCAGCGGCACCAACGCCCACGTCATCCTGGAGTCCGCGGAGTCTGTTCCGGCCCCGCAGCCCGCGACGCCCCCGACGGCCTCCGCGTCCGCAGTGCCGCCCCTGTGGCTCCTCGGCGCCCGGGACCGCGCCGCCCTCCACGCGCGGGCCACCGCCCTGCAGGGCGTCCTGCGCGACGTCCCCGACGTGAGCGACCGGGACCTTGGCCACGCCCTCGCCACCACCCGATCCGCCCTCGACCACCGAGCCGTGGTCCTCGGCGCCGACCGCGACGAACGCCTCGCCGCGGTCGCCGCCCTCGCCCAGGGCCGCCGGGCCCCGAACCTGGTGACGGGGGAGCCCGTGGAGGGCGCCGTGGCGTTCATGTTCTCGGGGCAGGGGAGTCAGCGTGTGGGTGCGGGGCGGGAGTTGTATGAGGTGTTTCCTGTTTTCGCGGAGGCGTTGGACGAGGTGTGTCTGAGGTTCGATCTGGTGTTGGAGCGTTCGTTGCGGGAGGTGTTGTTCGAGGAGGGTGGTGGGTTGTTGGGGCGGACGGAGTACACGCAGCCTGCGGTGTTCGCTGTGGGGGTGGCTTTGTTCCGGTTGTTGGAGTCGTGGGGTGTGGTTCCGGATTTCGTGGCCGGTCATTCGGTGGGTGAGATCACGGCTGCGTATGTGGCGGGGGTGTGGTCGTTGGAGGACGCGTGTGCGTTGGTGGCGGCGCGGGGTCGGTTGATGGGTGCGTTGCCGGGGGGTGGGGCGATGCTGGCGGTGGAGGCGTCGGAGGCGGATGTGCTGCCGTTGCTGGACGGGCGGGTGGCGGTCGCGGCCGTCAACGGTGCGTCGTCGGTGGTGGTGTCGGGGGATGCGGCTGCCGTGGCGGAGTTGGAGGAGCGTTGGCGTGAAGTGGGTGTGCGGGTCAAGCGGTTGGCGGTGAGTCATGCGTTTCATTCGCCGTTGATGGATCCGGTGGTGGGGGAGTTGCGTGCGGTGGCGGAGAAGCTGTCGTACGGGGCTCCGCGGATTCCGGTGGTCTCGAATGTCTTTGGTGAGGTGGTGTCTGGGGGGGAGTTGTGTTCGCCGGAGTACTGGGTGCGTCATGCCCGGGAGGCGGTTCGGTTCGGGGACGGTGTGCGGGCGTTGGTGGGGCGGGGTGTGGCGACGTTCGTCGAACTCGGCCCGGATGCGGTGCTGTCCGCGCTCGTGCCCGCGGGGAGCGGCATCCCCGTCCTGCG
>NZ_JAHHIU010000042.1 GCF_024539815.1 Streptomyces hayashii | reverse complement strand
CAGCAGGACCAGACCCACACCCTCGGCCCACGCCGTACCGTCCGCACCCGCCGCGAACGACTTGCACCGCCCGTCCGCAGCAAGACCGCGCTGACGCGAGAACTGCACGAACGCGATGGGTGTGGACATCACCGCCACACCTCCGGCCAGGGCGAGCGAGCACTCACCGCTGCGCAGCGCCTGCATCGCGGAATGCATCGCCACCAGCGACGACGAACACGCCGTGTCCACCGTGACGGAAGGACCTTCGAGCCCGAGGGCGTACGAGATCCGGCCGGAGGCCAGGCTGCCGGCGGCGACAGCCTCGCTGTAGTCGTGGTACATGGCGCCGGCGAAGACGCCCGTGCGGCTGCCCTTCAACGACGTCGGATCGATCCCCGCCCGCTCCAAAACCTCCCACGACGTCTCCAGCAACAACCGCTGCTGCGGATCCATCGCCAACGCCTCACGCGGACTGACCCCGAAGAACCCCGGATCGAACTCCCCCGCATCATGCAAGAACCCACCATGGCGAACCATCGACTTACCCACCGCATCCGGATCAGGATCGAACAACCGACCCACATCCCAACCCCGGTCCTCCGGAAACGCCGAGATCCCATCACGCCCCTCGACCACCAGACGCCACAGATCCTCCGGCGACGACACCCCACCCGGCAGCCGACACCCCATCGCCACAATCGCAATCGGATCCTCCGACACCGCCAACCCCGACACCCCCGACAAGCCCGGCGACACCGCAACAGCAGACGCCTCCCCGCCCACCAACTCCCCACGCAGGAACTCCGCCAGCACACCCGGCGACGGATAATCGAAAATCAACGTCGCCGGCAACCGCAGCCCCGTCACCGCATTCAAACGGTTCCGCAACTCCACCGCCGTCAACGAATCAAAACCCAGATCGTTGAACGCCCGCTCCGGATCCACCCCACCCACATCACCATGACCCAGCACCACAGCCGCATGCTCACGCACCAGACCCACCACCACCGACCGCACCTCACCCAACCCACACCCAGCCAACCGCGCCCGCAAAGACCCCTCAACCACAGCGGACACATCACGGGCCCTGCGCATCGGCGTCCGGACCAGTCCGCGCATGACGGGCGGCAGCGCGCCGGCTGCGGCGTTGGCGCGCAGCGTGGTCGACTCCAGGTGTACGGCGATCGGCCGGGGTTCGCTGCCGGTCCAGGCGGCGTCGAACAGCGCCATGCCCTCCGCGGCTTCCAGCGGCAGCAGGCCGCCACTGGCCATGCGGCGCAGATCCGCCTCGGTGAGATCACGGGTCATGCCGCTGACCTGCGACCAGGGCCCCCAGACGATGGAGGCAGCCGGCAGCCCGCTCGCGCGTCGGTGTGCGGCGAGCGCGTCCAAGTAGGCGTTGGCAGCGGCGTAGTTGGCCTGGCCTGATGCTCCGAGAGTGCCGGCGACGGAGGAGAACAGCACGAATGCGGAGAGGTCTTGGTCTGCCGTGAGTTCGTGGAGGTGTCGGGCGGCTTCGGCCTTCGGCCCCCAGACAGCGGCAAGCCGCTCCGGGGTGAGCGCCGTGACCAGACCGTCGTCGAGAACACCAGCCGTGTGCACCACCGCGGTCAGCCGCTC
>NZ_JAHHIU010000041.1 GCF_024539815.1 Streptomyces hayashii | reverse complement strand
GTCGGTTGGGCTGGCCGGCCGGCCTGTGCCCGGGGTACTGCCGACTCGCCGCGCCGTGCCTGGTGAACGGGTGCCGCAGCGGCCTTCAGGAGGGTGCCGCGCACCACCGCCCCATCGACCTGCCCGGAGGCATGCAGAGCAACTTCGATGGCGAGGCTGCCGCCGCCCGCGGCACCCTTCGCTGCGGTCGCTGTGAGCGCGGCCGTGACGGCGAGTGCCGTGTCGAGGCGACGGGCGGCCGTTCCCGTCGCGTCCAGGACGGCGGTTGCGGTGAGCGCCGCGGCACCCGGGGTGTCACGGACGCCGCTCGCTGCCAGGTCGGCCGTGACCGCCAGGTCGCTGTCGGCGCTCTTGGTCACTGTGCCGTCGCCGGTCAGCGTCGCGGACACGGCGAGGGCCGCGGCCCCGGACGCTTCCCGGATACCGCTCGTGGTCAGTCCGGCCGTGGCTGCCAGGGCCGCATCGCCGGCGGCGCCTCGCTGCCCGCTCGCCGCCAGCCCCGCCGTGGCCGTCAGCGCGGAGTCGCCCGTCGTGGCGCGCAGGCCCGCAGCGCTCAGGGTTGCGGTCGCGGTGAGCGCTGAGGAACCGCCGGTGCCCCGCGACCCGCTGGCGGACAGAGAGGCGGTACCCGTGAGTGCGGTGTCGCCTGTGGAGCCGCCGGTGGCGATATCTGCCCCGGTGAAGTTGTCGAAGCGGATCGCGCTGGTTGATTCGGAGCGGATGCCGACGCTTGTGCCGGTCGCGACGGCCGTGTTGACGACTGAGACGCGTTCGATCCCGTTGACGAACCCCTTGATCAGTGAGCCGACCGCCTGGATCTTCGCGACGTCACCCGCAACAGCCGCTACCGCGTAGCTCCCGATGGAGCTGAAGCTGCCACCCACGACGGAGAACAAGGACCAGTTCGACCCGTCGTTGCGCCACAAGTAGCCCTGGCTGATGGTCGAGTTGCCGCGGCACCACACGCCGTGGCTGACGGCTGCAGTCGCAGCGATCGTGACCTGCGCGTAGTGGTCGGAGGTGGCCATCGCCCCGGCAGCCCGGAGGATGATCGTCCCGCCAGCCGCCCCGGGGCTGAGCTGGTTGGAGGCGATCGACCAGTCGCCGCTCACCTCAACCCAGGAGGCGCCCAGGCTCGTGCCGTCGCTGCGGTTGAAGTCGTCAGTGAAGGTCGTCACTGCGGCCTCCCGCTCCTGCCGTCGGGGCGCTGGCCGTTACGCCGCCTGTGGCGTCAGGCTGACGCCCAGAGTCTTCAGCGTGAAGGTGTCACCAGATGCCCATGCCTTCGACGTCGTCAGGGCGATGGAGAACAGGAACGTCCCGCCGGACGAGGCCGTCCACACCGAAATGTCGGTGAGGGTCTCGCTGCTGCCCCCGTTGGTCCACGGTCCCAGGTCAGCCGACAGGGCGAGCGCGGACCCTGCGACCGACGCGCTGAGCGTGGCCGCGATACGGGTCGAAGACCCGGCCGATACGGCCGTAGCCCCGGCGGCGCCCGGGTTGGCGGTGTGCAGCTGCACGTATGTGGCGACCGGCCCGAAGGCGGCGCCGGCCGCCCGCAGGGTGTTCAGCAGGTTGCTGACCAGCGTGGTGCTCAGGCCCTCAGCCATCGGCCGGCTCCTCCTCGTCGGGCACGCCGGTCACCGGCTCCTCGACGTCGGGAGGGTCGCTCACCGGAAGCTCGGCCGCGGGGACGACCTCACCGGAGGCCTCCAGCTGCACGACGAACGCGTGCTCCGCCACAGCTACTTGCTCTCCGTCTGCGGCTTCGCGGCTGTGCGCTTGGCAGCCGCGGCCTTCTTCGCGGCGGCCGGTGCGGTCTGACGGGTCGTGTCGGGCTTCTCCTCGACCGCGGTCTCCTTCGGCCCGGACGCAGCCGCGTTCTCCGGCGGGTTCTCGACCGCCTTCTCCTTCTTCTCCTGGCCGTCGTCGTGGACGTCGTGGTCGTACTCGGCGAGCAGCACGGAAGCGACGTGGTCGGCCTGCTCGGTGCGCCCGGACGCCGCGTACGTCTCCCACTCGTGGATCATCGCCTGCTTGTAGTCGTCGTCGACGTCACGGACCTGCTGCTTCGTCACAGCTCGCTCACCTGCTCAATCTGGGGGAGTTGGGCGTAGTACTGCTCTTTCAGGGCGCGGCGGGCGGCTGAGCGCTGCCGGGTGCGGTGCTCCAGGCGGACGTCCCACAGCGGGTAGGCGTTCTCGGCCTGGTGCACGGTGTCGTTGCCGACGAGGACGCGGTGCCCGCCGTCCAGGCCGGGCACGGTGACGACGTAGTGGGCCTGCTGGATCCGGATGCCGGGAAGGGCTCGGTACAGGACGCGCAACGGCTGCTGGGAGTCGACGCCGTCGCCGCGCTCCCACAGGGTCACCTCGGCGACGTCGAGGTCGGTTTCCGCGAGGGATTTCTTCGTGTCGACGGGCACCTGCGTGAACACCTCGTCGGCGTCCACGCGCAGCAGCCAGTCGACGCCGGGGCGCGCCATCGTCATCGCGAGGCGGAACATGGAGTCCCGCTTGGCGACCTCGTTGCCCCACCACGGTTCGCGCGGGACGTGGATCGTGCAGCCGATCCCGGCTCCGGCCGCGGCCCGGGCGATGGTGTCCGCCTGCTCCGACCCGGAGGCCGGCTTGCGGGTGGCGCCGGGGAACATGGCGTACGGGCCATCGACGGCGATCAGGTGGTCACACAGCTGGGCGAGGCCGGCCACGCACTCTGCGAGCCACGGCGCGGGCTCCTCGTACCAGGACAGCATGCCGATCACACGCACGTGGAACCTCCCCTGTGCAGGCCCCTGGTGGCGGGGTGGCGGCGGTAGTCGGCGGGGACGTCGATGTCGTCGGTGGCGTCGTCGATCTCGACCCACCACGGGGGGCGCACGAGGTGCTCGCGCAGCGGGGTGCCCTGGAGCAGGCGCAGCATCGTCCAGCCGTGCTTGCTGCGGTCGGCCCGGCCCGCGTCCTGCTCGCGCCGGACGGCGTCGGTGAGGCGGCCCATCTCGCAGCTGTCGGTCCAGGACTGGGCGAAGATCTCGCCGTATGGGGTACCGGTCACGGCTGACGCCTGCTCGCGGCCGTAGAAGCGGAAGCCGGGCTCGGCCGCGCCGGCGAACACCGTGCCGAGGCCGGCCGGGGCGCGCAACGAGTTCGAGTCCACGAGGCCCGTATGGGCCCCGGACCAGGCGAACGTGCTGCTCCTGGGCGACGTGTGGTGGACGCCGGCCGGCGCGATGTGCGTGTTCACGCCGTAGAAGCGGCCGAACGCCTCGTACGGGCGCGGGTCGTCGGCCGGAGCCGTCAGCCACACGTCGTCGGACCAGAACACGGCCTGCATGAGGGCCAGCTCCAGGAGCGGCACGATCAGCCCGGCCCCGAGGAACGCCCGGGCGGGCGCGAAGTGGGAGCGGACCCCGAGGTAGCCGCCCCACTTGGTCTGGGGGCCGGCGGCCGCCACGATCACCCGCAAGTCGACTCCGGCACGAACACGACGTCGTTGACGCGGTCGTAGCGGGTGCCCGCGCCCCGGGTCCCGCGCACGTACCAGGAGATCTCCTCGTAGCTGCGCTCCCAGACGTCCGCGACAGTGAAGCCGGCGCCGGCCATGAAGTCGACGACGGCGTCGTGGGGTGCCGCCATCGACGGGTCGTCGATGGTGCAGGTCTCGCACACCACCATCTGAAAGTCCGGCAGCCGCTCTCCGGCACCGCACAGTACGTCGAGCTCAAGGCCCTGGGCGTCGACGACCAGCATGTCGGCGTCATCGGGTGCGATCTCGGCGACGGTGGTGACGTCGACGGCCAGCTGGTTCAGGATTCGGTCGTCGGGGTGCGGCATGGCGAGCGTGGACGACGTGCGGATCGCGTTGACCGACAGAGTCCCCCGGCCCGGTCGGGCTCCGCATGCCGCCTCGATGACGGTGGCCGTGGGGTAGATCTCCCGCAGGCGGCCGGCCGCGAGCGGGGACGGCTCGACCAGGGTGAAGGAGGAGATGCCGGCCTGACGGTAGAACGGCACCTCCTCTCCCAGGTGGGCTCCGACGTGCAGCACGTGTTCGAGGCGCAGCCCCAACCGCGCCAGGAGTGGGGGCAGCCGGTCGAAGACGTTCGCCATGGCGGCCGCCCCCTCTCCTTGGTGCTGTTCGGTTGTGGTCGGGGCTCAGAACGCCGGCGCGACGAGGCCGGTGCCGCCGATCTCCACCACGGACTTCGGGTAACGCGCCGCGGTGAAGGCGAGGTAGCCGTAGACCTGGAGGCGGACGGTGAGGTTGCCGGAGCCGACCTCGGGGAGGACCCGGGAGCGGATACCCGACTCGAACAAGAGCAGGTCGGACGCGCGCAGGACGTGGATGACGTCCTCGTTGGTGCCCGTGCCGAGCGTGGTCGGCATGGACGGGTCAGTGACGACCGGGAGGCCGTGCATGGACCCGACGACCTGCTCCGCCGCGACCGCGCCCAGCGTCGCGATCGCGTTCTGCGGGTTCCCGCTGTTCGGGACGACGAGCGGCCGGCCGGTGCTGTCCGTCGCGGCGAGCAGGTACGCCCACCGGCGCGGGTGCATGACGATGACCGTGGGCGCCATGTAGCGCAGCGTGTGAACGCGCTGCACCGCGTCGGCGACCTTCGAGTACAGCTTCGCCACCGTCGGGGAGCCGTCGGTGTACGCGATGGTCACGATGCCGGACGTGGCCCGGACACCGGTGACCTGGCCGGAGCTGCCCGAGCCGGAGATGACCTGCAGGTCCGTCTTCGTGGCGTAGTCCGCCGTCAGGTCCCGGAAGATGACCTCGTCGAAGCTTACCGGGGACTGGTCGAGGAGCTGGATGGCGACGTCCTGCTGACCGGCGATCGTACGGACCGGGGCGGTCACGAAGTCGTCGTCCATGTCCTGCTCGGCCACAGACCCGTTGTCCGCCGTCTGGACCGCGGTGGCGGTGCCGGCGGCGACCTTCGGGATGTTGATCGAGTCGGTGCCGGGCGGCAGCGGCTGGCTGTTCGCGAGGTTCGCGTAGGCGCGGCCGGCGCGGGCGAGCTCGATGAACTGGCTCATGAGCCACAGAGGCGGAACGAAGTAGCCGCCGTTGCCGTCGGTGCGGTCCAGGTCCCGGTACTCGGGGTCGCTGGCGACGTCCTGCGCGTGGCGCTGCAGCCGGTCGCGGGCCTCGCCCGAGTCCATGTTCAGCTGGACCTTGGCGAGGTCCTGCAGGTAGGAACGGCCGTTGCCCCGCTCGTAGGTGCGGGCCTCGTTCACCGAGGTGACGCGCGCCTTCGCCCGCTTGACTGCGGCCGCGCCGGCCGTGACGGTGGCACCGCGCTCGGCCTCGGCGGACAGCTCGGCGATCCGCTCGTCGAGCTGGGAGAGC
>NZ_JAHHIU010000040.1 GCF_024539815.1 Streptomyces hayashii | reverse complement strand
CGGCGGCCACGATGGCGATGAGGTCGGTGGTGTTCAGGTTCTGGGTGATGCGAGTGCGCTTCAACAGGTGCTCCAGGGAGGAGGCGCGGGACCGTCGGCCCCGCGCCGGGCCGGTCAGTTGCAGGTGGGGTCAGCGCCTACGACGGCGAGCGCGGCGTAGGTCGAGTCGCCGTGGTAGGCGATGTAGAGCCGGTTGCCGTGATCGCACTTCGTGGCGGCGTTGGAGAACCCGTCGGGCATGCGGATCAGGTCGGCGGCCTGCCCGTTGTCGTGGCCGGAGCGGGGCGCGTCCTTGAAGGGCTCGGCGTGCTTGTCGTTGCAGCCGGCGAGACCAAGGAGGGCGACGACCGTGACGAAGGCCGCGACGGCCCGGGCGCAGCCGCTCATGCCAGGACGCCCTTCGAGCGGGCGGCGGCCAGCCAGGGGCCGAATTCCTTGGTGATGCCGTCGTAGAGCTCGGCGTCGGGCAGGCGCAGCGGCTGCGGTCCGGCGTGGAAGTAGCCTGCATTGTCGATGAGTCGACCCTGCATCGTGTCCAGCTGCTTCAGGAACCTGACCTCGCGCTGGCCGAAGCCGACGAACGACCAGAAGATCGGCAGCTTGGAGGCCTGGGCGAGCTGCAGCCGTGCGGTGTCCTTGTCCTGGGGGCCCCCGTCTGTCTGGAAGATGACCAGTGCCGGGCCGGTCGCTCCCGAGTTCAGGTAGTGCTCGATCACGGCGCTCATCGCGATCGAGTACTGGGTGCCGCCCATCGTGTTCTCGCCGCCGTGCAGCCGGTGCTGCTCGCCGACGACGCCCTGGTACCGGTCCAGGCGGACGTCGACGAGGGGATACGGCCGCGAATCGAACAGGACGAGCGGCACGACGCCGTCGTCGTCCAGGTTCACCGAGAGACCCAGGGCCTGGTCGGCGAGGTGCTGCACGCTTCCGTTGCTGAAGTACTCCCTCATCGACCAGGACCGGTCGACGACGAGGTAGACGGCGGCCCGCTGCCCGGACAGGCCGTTCTTCTCCAGGGAGACCGTCGCGGTCTTGGCGAGCGAGACGAGGCTGGCGGGGACCTTTTCAAGGCTGATCGCCGGAGTGTGGGGCACGGCCGGGGCGGCCGGGGGGTTGCGTTTGAACATCGGTGGCTTCTCTTCTCGGTGGTGGTGCCGCGCCCGCCGCCGGGCCGGTGACATCCGGACGGCGGGCGCGGAGTAGGGGTCAGGTCGGCTCGGGTGCCGGCCGGTGGGCGATCGGGGCCTGGGAGAGGGGCACGGCCGTCGAGGACGGCACGGGAGTCGACGGTGCGGGAGGAAGGGCGTGTACCGGGACCAGAGGTCGGATCGCGTTGGCGTTGGCGAGGGCGGCTTTGAGGGCTCTGTTCTCCCTGCGGTGCTCACTCGCCTCGCCCTCGGCATCCGTGACGAGCTGCTCTGCCTTGCCCAGTTCGGCGCGCAGGCGGTCACGCTCCCCCTCGACGCTCCCGAGCTCGGACAGAGCTCCCGTCAGGCGGCAGGCCAGTTCCTCGACCTGGCGTTCCTTGCGGGCCAGATCGGCGCGCAGCGTGGAGCGGGGCACGACGTACCGGTGGAGACCGTGGCCGGCGGGGGCGACGAAGTACGCGGCCGCGGCAGTCCCGGACGCGCCGACAGCGAGGAAGAGGTAGGCGATCACGTCGCGGCTCCGTCAGCGGGAAGCACGCCGAACGGCTGCTCCGGGTCGAAGGCCGCGCCGCCGGTGGTCTCGCGGATCCGTCTGTCGGCGGCCTCGTTGGCGGCCTGGAGGTCAGCGAGCCGCTGCTCCAGGCTGCGGTTGCGGGCCTCCGATGCGGTCAGCTGGGTGCGCAGGCGCCGGGTCTGGGCGTCGGTGAAGTAGGTGCGCAGTCGGCGCACGACGGCGGGGGTCGTCACGCGGCACCGCCCTGGATCTCGCTGACGTGCACCAGGTGGGCGAACGGACCGACCTTCCCGTAGACGACCTCGTTGTCCAGCGGCAGACCGGTCAAGCCCGAGCGCATGGCGTAGGCGAGCGAGACGGGGTTGCCCTGCATGTGCGTCCACGACTGGCCGAAGACGCGATCGTTCCAGTCTTCGAGGCGGAACTGGTGCGGGCCCTGAGCGCCGTCGACGGCGGCGGTGACCGTGACGGTCTGCCCGGCGAGCGGGTGCGGGGTGTTGTGCATGGTCAGTCCTTCTCTGGGGCGTTGCCGAGGCGGGCGCAGTGGGCCGCGGGGCCGGACGCGGCCTCGCTGTCGCTGGCCTCTCGTACCGGTTGGTGCGCGTAGCGGACCCAGAGGTCGGCACCGTCCTGGGTGACTTCCGTGCGGGCCTGGAAAGAGCCGGCGGGCAGGTAGGCGGGGGTCCGTCTGCCGGTGCGGACCTGGATCGCGGCCGCCTCGGCGCTGGCTCGGCTGCCGTACGTTCCGGCGAGAACCCACCGGCCGGGCATCTGCCGGGCCTGATCGGCGGCGTGCTGATGATCGGCCCGTGCCCGGGCACCGGGGCGGCTCATCGTCTACCGGCCTTGGGATGGAGCTGGCACAGGTCCAAGTCCGGAGCGCCGCCCTGTCGCCAGCCAGCAGCGCGCGCCCGGCGGCGCAGCGTGGCCAGCGGGAGGTACGCGTTGCCGAACTGTGCGCCGCAGCGGTCGCAAACGAGGGAGCGGATCACGACGCGACTCACCGATCGTCACCGTGCAGACTCAGGGGCGT
>NZ_JAHHIU010000039.1 GCF_024539815.1 Streptomyces hayashii | reverse complement strand
GGATCGGGGGGCGGTGGAGGCGCTGGCGGAGTATGAGCGGTGGGCAGATGAGGTTGTCACGGTGGGTGATTTTTTGCGGGCTGGGCTGGAGTGGGGGTTGGCTCAGCAGGTGGTTGAAACTTAGTTTGTAAACTTGAAAAGGGCTGTTCACATGCCATTTTGTGTTTGCTGAGATGGGTATTGCGGGCTATCTTCGGGGCTGGCGATTCATCACAGGGTGTGAGGAATGGAGGTGGGGATGGCCGCTTCGTAGGAGGACTGGGGGGAGGTGCCGTGGTCGATGGCGTCCAAGACTCAGTTGCTGGCAGCTGATCTTCCGCGGGAGCCTGTGGGTGGGGTGAGCGGTCATGTGCGGACTTACCACCGCGGGCGTCGCGGGGTGGTGGGGCTTTACCGGGTGGAGGCCACTCGGCCGACGGCGTCGTCTGCGCGGCAGTTGGAGGCTGCGGCGAGTCGGCGTGCCCGTGAGGCGCATGTGTGCGTGGGCTGTGGTGCCTGTTGCGACCGGTCTCTTGTCGTCCGTGCCGGGGAGAGGCTGTGCCCGATGTGCTGGCGGTTGCGTGATGTGGCGGCGCTGCAGGTGTCGTTGAGGCAGCGGCGTGGGGTGCTGGCCGGGTGGGCGCGGTGCTTGCTGGAGGATTCCCGGCTTGCAGTGGTGTGGGTGGAGATGGTGGAGGGTGGCCGGACGGCATCGGGGCGAGTGCGTCCGGCGGCCGCGGCCCATGTGACGGCGGTGGACGGGAGGGGGGCGAAACTGGTGGATGTCGTCGTACGGCTGGCCGGGGCCCGTAGCCGTGAGGTGCCGGACGGTGCCTGTCCTCCTGGCGCGGCGGTGGAGGTGCTGGAGGGGGCCTTGGGTGGGCGGCGGGTGCTGGCATGGACGCAGGAGCAGGTGTCGGCGCTGACGCGCCGCCTGGGGGCGCTGGGGTGTCCGTTGCGGCTGACGGTTGTCAGCGGTCTGCCGGGGGCTGACTGGGACGGGTGGCAGACGTCGGTGCGGGACCGTGTCGCGCAGTGGCGGGGCCAGCTCGACCCGGTGTCGGGGGCGCTGTTGCCAGCTTGGGAGCCGGGGCGGGCGGACCGTCTGTGGTTGCTCCTGACGCGCATGGCGAGCTCCTGTGAGTTCGCCGGTTCCGAAGAGGCGTAGGTGGTGGATTGACGGGGCGGTGTGGTCAGGAGCGTGTGGGGCTGGTGAGGAGGGCTACGAGGGGGTCGGTGGCGAGGCGCTGGCGTGCCTGGAAGAGGTGGACCCTGACGGTGCTAGGGCTGATGCTCAGCTGCTGTGCGATGCGGGCGGTTGGCTCGCCGGATGCCCACAGCCAGGTGACCTGCCGCATGCGGTGGGGAAGTCTGTTGAGTGCTTCGGCCAGAGTGGTGTTACGAAGGCTTTCGATGGCTGCGTCTTCAGGGCTTCGCTCGACGTCGTTGCTGTCCAGGGGTTCGCCGGTCGTCACTTCCAGCCTGAAGCGCGCCGAGGTGAAGTGGTCGGCCACGAGGTTGCGGGCGATGGTGACCAGCCAGGCCCCGAAGTCTCGCCCTCGCCAGGTGAACGTATGCAGGCGCTGCAGCGCCCGAGTGAATACTTCGCTGGTCAGGTCTTCAGCGGTTGGCCTGCCCCCGACCCGGTAGTAGAGGTACCGGTACACCGTGTCGCTGTAGGCCGTGTAGAGCTGCGCGAACGCCGCGCCATCGCCGGCCTGGGCGCGCTCCACGCACTGCGCGATGTTCTGGATCCCGTACGCCGGTTCCCCGCCCGGAAGGCGGGGAGCCGGTGTTGCTGGCGTCGGCATCAGCTGTCAGCTGTCGAGGCGCCGGAGCGGCGGAGCGCAATCCACACAGCGGCTCCTGCTTGGACAAGGGCTGCGGTGCTGGCCGCAGCTGCGGGGGTTGGCGCGGCGATGCCTACGGTGACCGCCAGCAGGACGATGACCACCAGGACAATCACGTGGCTGTGCCCTGGAACTGGTGTGCCGCACAGGGGCCGACGGTAAGGGCCTCCGGCCGATGACGGAGATCGGTGCATGGCGTGAACTCCCGTGTCTGAGAGGGCCTTTCACCGTGCTCCGGCCAAGGACTGCGGCGGAAAGCCCCGCGAGGATGACACTTCGCAGTGTGGGACTGGTCACACGCTTTATCCAAGGCCTGCGGAGCGTGCATAAGTTCACATGTTCTGGACTAAACGCCCCTCGTGGCAGCATCGTTGAACAGTTCGCCGGTGCCTGCAGTGGCGTGGCGTCGGTGTTTAGGCGGGTGCGGAGCATGTCCGCGTCTGAGAGAGGCCCGTCGTCTTGCTCCGGCCAAGAGACTGAGGCGGCGGGCCTTTGCCCATGGCGCGTCAGCGGCCTTGGTGGGGGGCGGGCGTCCTTGCGTGCGGTGTGGTCTCAACGTCCGTTCTGGTGAGGGGCGCAGCGTCTTCGTGCGGGATTCCGGGGCGTCTGCACAACGGGCCTGGGACCTGCGGTTCAGCCCTCTCGGCGAGCCTTTGCCGGTGCAGGCCGCCGGCACGGAACGTCTCTGGTGTCGGAGGGGGTTCGTAGAGTGGGTTTGTGGTGAGAGTGCCGTGGGAGAAGCTGGCCGAGAATCCGGCGCTGTCGGAGTCCGTGGTGACCTTGCTGGTGATGCGCTTGCGGGAACGGGCTGAGGCCGTCGACGGCAAGGGTGGGGATGGTGGCCGGGACCTGTTCGAGTACACGGATGACGGCGAACTCATCGTGTACGAGGCGAAGTCGTTCACTGGCCGGATGGACCCGGGACGTCGCAAGCAGGTGGTGCGGTCCCTGGTGTCGGTGGCACGCCATCAGCCTGACCACTGGGATCTGCTCGTGCCGATCGACCCGACCCCGGCCGAGCAGCAGTGGTTCGACGGCCTGCGGGTCACGTTCCCGTTCGTGCGCAGGTGGCGGGGGCGCCACTGGTTGGACGAGAAGTTCGCGGCCCATCCTGATCTGGTGCGCTATGCGCTGCAGGATGCCCCCGAGTATCTCTTGGAGCGTATCGCTGAGGCCGGGGCCGGGCAGGGCGGGCTGGTCGGCGGGATTGGCGGCTACCTGCGGTGGGCCGGCTCACAGCAGATGCAGGACCAGGCGCCGGGGAACGGCGGGCTGCTGCGTCTGGGGCTGGTGCCGGATGTGAGCAAGGTATTCGTCGAGCGGGGGTCCCAGGATGCGCTGGCACGTGCCTTGCAGTGCGCGGAGAGCGATGCCGACGGGCACAGTGCGTCCCATCCGGTGCGGGGGCGGGTGATCGCTGGTACCGGAGGGGTGGGCAAGACGTCTTTGGCCGCCAGGTACTGCCACGCTGCTGCCGGCGAGGATGCGCGCGGTGTCGACGTGCTGTTGTGGGTGACGGCGCACAGTGCGTCGGATGTGGTCGGCGCTTATGCGCAGGCGGCCGGGATGCTGGCGCTGGCGCCTGAGGGCGAGGACACCGCGACGTCGGCCCGCCGGTTCCTCAACTGGCTGCGGACAGCGGAACGCAGGTGGCTGATCGTTCTTGACGACGTGCACTCCCCCGGTGTGATGGAGGGGCTCTGGCCTCCCCAGCACACGGCTGGCGACGGCAGGGTCATCGTGACCACGCGCAGCCGCGAAGAAGATCTCGCCGCCATGAGCGGCCATGCCTTCTTGCCGGTGGGTGTCTTCACCCCGGCCCAGTCACTCGCCTGCCTGCGCGGCATGCTGCGGCGGCCCGCTGATCCCGGGAGCGACTTCGCTGCGGAACTGGCTGGACTTGCAGAGGATCTGGGGCACCTTCCTCTGGCTCTGTCCCGGGCGGCCGCGTATCTGGACTACAACGTCTCCTGCAGCGTGGCTCGTTACCGGCGTCTGCTGACGGATCGCCGGCTGACTCTCGAACGGCTCACCCCCGCTGTGCGGGGTGGCTCTGGCGGCAGTTCGGTGGCTGCGCTGTGGGACATTTCCATCGAGCAGGCCGACCGGCACACGGGCAAGCTGGCCAGGCCGATGCTGGAGCTGGCGGCTGTCCTCGACGGAACCACAGGTATTCCCGAGCAGTTGTTCGGCAGCGGGGCCGCCTGTACCTGGCTGGCCGAGCGCAGTGAGGCAGGCCGGGATGTTGACGAGCTGGAAGCCGAGCTCGCATTGGCGACGCTGGACCGCCTGCACCTGATCGACCGTGTGGGGCACTGTGACGGTCAAGTCTCTTGGTTTGTGCGGGTCCACCAGCTGATCCAGCGCGCGGTACGCGAGTACCGCGTACCCGCCGGTGAGGGCGATGCCTGGCAGCAGTGCGCCACCCTTGTCCTGCCGGCGGCCGCACGCGCTCTGCTCGAGATCTGGCCCCAGCCCGAGGACGACCAGGACCTCGCGCAGCGGCTGCGGGCCAGCGCGAGTGCGCTGGCCGCCCTGGACCAGGACGCGGACAGCCATCCGCTGTGGCTCGACGAGAGCGCCTGTCCGGTTCTTTTCCGGCTGGGCAACAGCGCGGGCGAGTCCGGTAGCACCGCCTGGGCGCGCGACCATTTCAAGCAGCTGGTCGCGCTCGCCTCCCGGTACCTGGGGCCTGATCACCCTTGCGCACTGATCGCGCGGCACATGCTGGGCCGCTGGCAGAACAAGTCCGCGGACCTCGCGCAAGCAGTGACGACCTTGGAAAGCGTGGAGACCGACTACCGGCGGCTGTACGGGGCCGGCGCGCTGGAGACGTTGTCGGTCCGTCACGATCTGGCGGTGGCGCGCGGGGATACCGGAGACGCTTCAGGCGCGGTCGCCGCTCTGACCGCCGTGCTCGCCGGGCGGCGGCGCGCCGGGGCAGAGCGCACGGCGATTCTCACGACACTGCACAACCTTGCCTACTGGAAGGGTGTGGCAGGCCAGGCTGAACAGGCTGCGGAGGCCTACCGTGACCTGGTTCCTGCCATGGAGGAGGAGTTCGGCAGCGATCACCACGGGCCCCTGATGGCACGTCACAACCTTGCCCGGTGGATCGGTGAGACGGGAGACGCCGCCCAGGCCGTCGTGTTGCTTGAGGTACTCGTGCGGGACCAGACACGGGTGCTCGGGCCGCGGCATCCGTACGTGATGACCTCCCGGCAAAGCCTTGCCCGCTGGCAGGCCGCAACAGGTGACACGGACCAAGCCGTCACCGGCTACCGGGCACTGATCCGGGACATGTGCGAGGTCTTCGACACCGATGACCCCGAGCTGCTTGCCGCCCGCCACAATCTCGCCCTTCTGGAAGCTGGGACGGATCCTGCCGCGGCTGCTGCGGATCTTCAGGCCATCGCCGCGGACCGGGCTCGTATCCTGGGCTCTCGCCACCCGGACACCTTCATTTCCCGCTCCAGTCTCGCGGTGTGCCTGGGTGAGGCGGGAAGAGCCCGTGACGCTGTGCGCGTGCTGGAACTCCTGATCGAGGACCAGCTGCACGTGTTCGCCGAGGATCATCCGGATGTTCTGAAGGCGCGTCACAGCCTTGCCGTCACGCGTGGCGAAGCGGGAGATCCGCACGCGGCGGTCGCGGGACTTCACCGTCTGTGTCCCGATCTGGAGCGGGTTCTGGGGCCCGGACACCTCAGTACCGTGAAGGCGTTCGAGGATCTCGGCGACTGGTACGCCGCCGCCGGAGATGTGCGTGCGGCGATCGAGACGTACCGGGGTCTGATCGCGCATGTAGAGCAGCATCTCGGCGCCGGGCACATCGCCATCTTGACAGCTCTCGACAAGTCCGCGATGTGGCAGGGACGTGCGGGCAGGCCGGGGGAAGCCGTGCGTGTTCTGACCCGGATGCTCTCGGTCGCGCAGCAGGTTCTGGACAGCGATGACCCCACCATCCCCGTCATCAAGGGCAACCTCGCCTTCTGGCGTGCTCAGGTCGGCGGCCCGGGGGACGTGGAGTCTGCGGCTCGCACCTGACCGGTGGCTGGTATCCGCCGGATGTCCAGCAGGAGCCGCGGATGAGCCGGCGCTGTACCCGGCCGGCTGCCTGCTGACCCGGCTGCAGATGCGCGGCCGGGTTCTGTGATGCTGCCGGTTGAGGGACCGCTGGGGAGAGTCCGCGGCGCGTCGTGGCAGGTCACTTGGGGTTACTGCTCGGTTTAGCCGGTGACTGTCAGTGGTGGCCTCTAGCGTGTGGCGGGTGAGTCTGACACAGATCGGCCCGGTGTATAGCGGGCGGGCCAGTGCGGTGCGTGCTGGCGAAGTGGTCTTGAGCCTGGTGGCGTCGGGACTGGTGGCAATGCAGGGCTGGACGGGGGTGCGGCGGCTTCAGCATCCCTATGACCGCAGTCTGCAGCTGGGACTGGACCGGCTGGCCGCCCTGTGTGTGCGGGCGGGCCGCGACGCTCCTGTGGGCGTGCAGGACCTGGTGGGTGTGTGGTGCGCCGAACGGCCGGTCGACTCCTGGCCGTTGGAGTTCGATGCCGATGCGCAGGTGGACGGGGAGCGGCTCCTGATCGGCGGCGAGCCGAGCGAGTTCTGCCTGGAGTGGGCCGTCTCGGCCCAGGACGTGGTGTCCGAGGTGCACGAGGGCACGCTGGTCAAGGAAATCAAGAAGATGGCTGCCCAGCTCGGGCGACCGGAGCTGTACGCGCGGTGGCGGCTGTTCGTCACCGAGCACGCGGTGCTGGGGCCGGACGAGTTCGTGGCGGCGAAAAACGCGGTGCTTAACGTGCCGCAGTGGGCCACCTGGATGGAGGAGTCCTACGGGCGGGTCACGGCGGAGGTGACGCTCGGCGGGCGGGTGGCTGTGTGCGGCGGCTGCGGGCAGTGGGTCGCTCCGCGGGCGGACGGCCGGGTGCGGTGTGGGGTGTGGCGGTGTGCGCGGCGGGCCGATCTGCCGGAGCCGGTCTGGGTAGAGGCGCAGGGGGCGCGGCGGCTGGAGCCGGAGCTGGTGCGGTTCGTGGCGCTGCCGGGCGCACCTGAGCTGGATCTTGCGCGGCGGCTGGCTGCGCGGGGGGCCCGGGTGGTGCTGTATCCGAAGCTGGACGCGCTGGATCTGGTGGCCGTATGGCCCGGTGGCTTCAGCGTCGGGGTGGATGTGAAGGACTGGCGCAGCCCTTATCTGCTGGCGCGGCGGATCAAGATGTTCCCGACGTGGGGGGCGGATGATCCGCACGCGTACGGCAGGGGGTTTCTGGTCGTTCCCCACGACCGGCTGCGTGCCAACCGCAGCTACGTGAAGATCCTCGCGCGGCGCAGCGAGGCGCTGCGGGCGCAGCCGCAGATCGAAGTGGTATCCGACAGGGATCTGGTGGCGTCCTGCCCCGATCTGGGCACGATGGGGGAGGTCGTCTGTGGCCCGTGACCGCAGTGGCTGGTACAGGAAGTTCGGGCAGAAGCTGAAGCGGGCGGCCAAAAGCAACGGTCTGGGCCGTGTGGATGTGCGGCTGGTGGCGTCGGTGGAACTCGGGCTGTTCGCGCTCGATTCGTGGGCCCGGGGTGCGGCGGCCGGGGATGCCTGGGCCTTGATGAACGGCTACGAGTTCCGTACGCGCGATCAGCAGGCGGTGGCCAGTTCGGCGGCGCTGCGGTGGCTGGTGAGCGAGCTGAAGAGCCAGAGCGACTGGGGCAAGGCTCTGCAGTCGTATCAGGCGCTCCCGGAGATGCTGCGGATGTTCGACGTGAAGGACCCGTCGCGGCCTGCGGAGCGGCGGGGTTCGCTGGCGGTGGTGTCGGACCGGGAGCACATCTACGCGCAGGCCCTGGCGGCGCTGCCGGAGCATCGTGAGCTGCGGGTGCCTGTGGCCGAGGAGGGTGTGCGCTACCGCATGGGGCGCGCGGACGCCAGTGTGGTGGTGCCGGAGGGGATGACGCCCCTGCCTGCGCAGCGGCATGGGGCGCGGCGGCGGCGCAAGAAGGTGACCTTGCGCTGGTCGGCGCTTGCGGAGACCGCCGATCTGATGGACGCGGTGGACGCGCGGCTGGGGCTGCGCAACAACTGGCGCGGGCGCATCGACGATCTTTATCTGCTGGTGCGTCAGAGTGACGGCCGGCTGCGGGCGTCGAAGAAGCTGGTGCTGGCGGAGGTGATGCACGTGGTGGGCATGCCGGCCGTCGGCAAGACCACGCTGATCACGGTCGCCGCGGTGTGGGCGGGTGCCGAGCCGCACCGCCGGCACACGCTGACGGTGGTCCTCGGGGATGTCGTGTCCGTTCTCGACATGGTCACCGCGCTGTGCCGGTACGGGGTGCGGGCAGCGCCGATCCTGGGGGCGGCCAACCGCGGCCGGCACCTGCAGCAGGTCCACCGCCCGGCGGACGTGCATGCCCGGGGTCTGATGCTGCTGGAGGACCCGCGGCTGCGGTGGATCTCCACCGAGTGCGTGCTGCAGGGGCTGGCGGAGCTGACCGAGCCGCTGGCGCTCAAGGACGCCCCGTGTGTGCGCCGGCTGCGGCCGTGGGGGGCTGAGAACGGTGAGCAGCAGCGGGAAGCTGCGGTGGACTGTTCGCTGCTTCCGGTGTGCGGGCGGCACGAAGCGGCACGAGAACTGGTGGAGGCTGCGGTGTGGGTGGCCACGCCCGCCAGCCTGATGCACTGCCGGGTTCCCGAACAGCTGTCGCGGTATGACATGCGGTATCTGGAGCTGGCGTGGCAGCGCAGCGACGCGTTCGTGGTGGACGAGGCCGACCGGGTGCAGATCCAGTGGGACCAGGCGTTCAGTCCCTCGCAGGCGCTGGCCGGGCCGGGTGAGGACGCCTGGCTGGACGAGGTGCGGCCGCTGTTCGAGCGGCACATGCGCCATACCCGCGGCCAGCATCTGTTCAGCGAGCCGGTGCGGGACTGGTCCGTCCACATCAGTACGGCCGGGCTTTTGGTGACCCATCTGCGTGGTCTGCTGGCCGAGCACGGTCACGTGCGGGAATGGCTTGGCCAGGGCTACTTCAACGAGTGGCGGCTGGCGCTGGGGCTGGCCGGTGAGATCGCGCACCGGCCGCGGCCGCGAGGCCAGGACGGCACGCCCCGGGGGGAACAGCCGGGCTTGTGGGACGCGGACGAGGAGGTCTTCAAGCGGTGGCGCTTGGTCTTCTTGGCGTGGCTGGAGAACCCGGCCGGCCGTTACCGGGGCGCGGATACGTCGGTTGCGTTCCTGCGGGATCTGACCGCACGCGGCTACCAGCCGTCGGGACTGGTGACGCAGGAACTGGTGGAGTGGCTGCGCGAGCAGGAGGACGTCGTCCTGGCCGGGGAGCAGGCGCTGGAGCGGCTGGCCGTGCGGTTCCAGGTGACCATGGTCGTCGCTCTGCTCGCCGAGAAGCTGGCGCTGCTGACCCGTGCCTGCTGGGAGGTGGAGATGGAGACCGGGCTGGAGGCCATGGGCTCCAGCCTCGTGCACCGTCCGCCGGCCGAGTACCTTCCGCTGGTGCCGGATTCCCCGATGGGCAACCTGCTGGGCTTCCAGTACCGGGAACACGAGGGGCAGTTCGAGCAGATCGGGGCGCTGTCGTTCTTCCGCTGTTCGGGGGTCGGCCGCTGGCTGCTGCTCAACCTGCCGCACCTGTACGGGGGGTCGGCGGACGGGCAGGAGGCGGGGCCGGCATGTCTGCTGCTGTCGGCCACCAGTTGGGCGGGGAACTCGCCGCGCTATGACGTGCAGGTTCCCGTTGCGGGGATCCTCGCCTCCCGTACGGGTGACAAGGTGCCTTTGCATGAGCGGATCATGCTCAGGTATCTGCCGGTCAGGATGCCGTCCTCCAGCGGGGCCTCGTTCGCGGTGAGGGTGTCAGGCAGGCAGGGCGAGGAGCGGCTGGAAGCGCTGCGGGAGCTGCTGGCGGGGTTGTGCCAGCGGCAGCAGGGACTGCGAGGGCCGCGCAAGAGCCTGCTGGAGGAGATCCGTGACGAGCTGCCCGAGGGACGGCGGCGGGTCCTGCTTTTGGTGGGCAGTTACCGCGAGGCCGAAGCGGTGCTGCAGCACCTGGTCAGGATTCGGCCCGAATGGGCTGACCAGATCCTGCAGATGGTGCCCGACGACGCGTCCGGCAGCCATCACTGGAGCAGGCAGACCATCGCCCGCGGCAAGGTGCACGCGATGGCCCGGCACACGGACGCCTGGATCCTCATCGCGCCTCAGCTCGCCATCGAACGCGGGCACAACATCCTCAACGACGACCACGTCGCCGCCCTCGGCGCAGCGTTCTACCTGGTCCGTCCCCACCTGCACCCCGAGGACCTCAGTTACCACGTGCAGACGATGAACCGGTGGGCGGTTCAGGAGATCCGGCGCTCGGTCCCCTCGGCCGGCCCCGACACGACGCTGGGCGAGCGGGCGGCAATGTTCCGCGAGCTGGCCCGCCGTATGTGGCTCAACCTGCTGGAGGGCACGCTGCAGTACACGGCGACCGACCCCGGCTCGGCCCAGCGGCGTGCCATGGACTGGACGAACATCGTCCCGCTGGACCAGATCATCGGCCGGATGCTGCGCGGCGGCGCCACGGCCCGCGTCTACTTCTGCGACGCCGCCTTCGACCCCCGACACGACGACAGCATGCTCGTCGGCATGCTCGACGCCCTCGACGAAGCACTCGACGGGCCCGATGAGGCGATCGCCGGACCGCTGTACCGGCCTCTTCGACAGTCCCTGCACACCCTCGTGGAGCAGCACCGTGCGCTATGACTTCCTGCAGCCCCTCTCTCTCGTCCTGCAGTCCTTCGCCGGCCATGATCTGGCGACGTACTGGACGTGCGAGTTCCCCGCGAAGTGGGCGCAGCCCCTGCGCGAACAGGTCTTCAGGCCGGCCACCGCGGAGGGCGAGGCCGAGGAGGAGAAACGGGCCATCCCTCTGTGGGCGGTCAACAGCGCGATCGCCGCGTTAATGCCCCAGGTCCTCACCCACGACGCCCGCGCGCGGCGGGGTGAGACGTGGCTGGCGTGGTCGGCGAACGCGGACGAGAAGAAACCGGACCGTGCGCTGCTGGTGGAGTTCGTCAAGGGCGGCCTGATGGCGGCCGCGCAATACCGCAACGACCTGGCGCAGCGCCGCGGACGCCCGCCGGTCATCAACACCGCGGTCCTGGCCGGCATCCTGGACACCTTCAGCGGCCAGGACCTGACGTTCACACGCAAGACCCTCGACATCGGGCCGGGCACCGATCCGCAGAGCGCCGACTACACCCTGGTGCCGCACGCGCTGGCCACGCATCTGTGCCTGACAGACTGGCACGTCGTCCATGGCGACCCGGAAACCGGACCGGCCTGCGAAGGAAGTACGGACGGCACGGACGAAGCCGACGGCGGCACGGACACGCAGGATGGGGTGATGGTGCGGGCGGTGCACACGACCCGGTGGCGGCGCACCGCCGCCCGGGACGGAGCGGAACTGGTGTCCTGGCCGCCGTACGTGTACGAGAGCAAGGGAGGGGTGCGCTATCCCTGGTCCTACACGCTGCGGCTGTCGGTGCAGACCAGGAGCCTGGAAGACACGCCGCGGCCGCGGCTTCACGTGCGTGTCGGGATGCGCCGCTGGGCCCGGTACAACGTGTTCGATGCGAAGCGGGCCATCGGCGTGCACCTGTTCTCCCCCTCACCCTGGGCGGATGCCAGCAGCCCGTTCGGGCTGGCTTCCATGGCCTGGCATTCCGGCCCGGCCAGCAAGAAGCAGGGTTCCATGGGGTGGGCGGACGACCTGGTGCCCACGCTGGAGCGTCTGGGCTCGTTCGACTTCCTGCCCTCCCCCACTGGCCTGGCCCGCGACCCTCTGGGTTTCCTGGAACCCGGCACCGGGGACGACGGACTGCCCCGGGAGCCGGTCGCGGGTGTCCCCTACCGGCCCGGGCTAGGAAAGAACACCGGGCACGCCGTCGGCGACGGCGTCTCCGCCAAGGACAAGTGGCGCATCTTCAGCCAGCTGGTGCCCGCTCTGAAGGGCTTCGCGACAGTGGACGAGCCCCACGTACGGGTGCCGGTCCCCGCACGCACGCGCCTGAGCGCCGAGGAACTCCTGCGCGTCGACCGTAGTGCGCTCGCCGCGGCCGCCGGGCCCCGGATCGAAATCGTGCTGTGGTGTGACACCACCACTATGCGCGACGAGGCTCTCAGGGCACTCGCGCTCGCCCTGGCCCTGCCGCTTGACGCGGCGGACCAGCCCAGACAGGTCCAGGCGTGGCAGCAGACGTACACGCTGCCCGAGCTTGAGGTCCTGCTGCGGGTGGAGCCGGTGGGCACGATCAGCGACGACCTTGAGGTGAACGAGAAGATCAAGCGCCGCAACGACCGGCTCAAGGACGCCGGCATCGGTCGCCAGGTGCAGGTCCGCAGCCGACTCGGCCAGCCCGGGCCCGGGGTGACATCCCGCTTCGTGCTGGTGGAGATGCGCGGCGCCGATGGGTTCACCTCCTCCGACCACGACCCGAAGATGGCCGTGCGGGCCGGTGCGGCCGGCTGCGATGCGGTCACCCAGAACCTGCTGCCGCCTTCTGCGGCCGCGTCCGAGACCAGAGGGGCCGGTGAGGACGAGGACGACAGCGAGGGCACGCAGGAGGAGCAGAAGAGCGCGAAGGGCCAGCGGGAGCGTGCCCGCAGGGCCATCGGTGACCTGCTGATCCGGCAGAGCGGCCTGATCCGGCATCCGGCCCGGCAGGGCACCACGGAGCATCAGCTGACCGACGTCGCCTGCCTGGGCCTGTGGGTGGTGCGCCGCACCGGTGACTTCAAGTCCGTTATGCCCCTGGCCGTGGCGAGCGTGCCCGACCGTCCGCACGTCATGGTGCGTCTGCCCTCCTCCGGCTGGCTCACCTACCACCAGGCCTGTGTACAGCTGTCCGCCTGGAGCAGCAGCACACGCACCTTCGAGAAGGCGCACATCCAGGACTTCTTCGCCGACTGTGTGGGCGAATCCTGTGACGGCGGGGATCTGGCCCTGTTCACGCTGGCCCAGAACATCCGCTCGGTGTGCCCGGCACTGACCAATCCGAACCTGGTCGCCGACAAGCTCGCGTTCCACCCCGACCGCCCTCTCGACGCCGACCGGTACAAGGGACTGCGGCACATCCGGCTGCGCACCAACGTCCGTGACGAGAGCGCACAGCACTTCGCGTACGGGACCAAGGGCCCGCAGGATCGGGTGGGAGTGGGCGGCGGACTGTGGGCCAGCAGGAACAACGACCGGTTGTTCTTCGCCACCGCCGACAAGCCCGCAACCGCTGGGCCCGGCAGCCCCGGCGGTTCCCGGCTGGAGTGCCACGAGGGCAAAAACCGTGACAAGGAGATCGTCGCGAAGACCGACACGTGCAAGGACGTGTGGAATCCGCAATTGCTGGAGCTGCTCGTGGCGGTCAAACAGAGTGACGACTCGGCTGCAGCGTGGGCAGCCCTGGCCCATCAACGGCGTTCCGCAGCCGCGCACTTTGCCGATCCGGTGACGCTACCCATCGAACTGCACCTGGCCTACAAGCTCGGCAGTGTGCTGCTGCCGTCCCACCAGCTCGAAAAGATCGAGCAGTCGGAATCCTCATGACGCCGCCGCCCGCACCGCCCACGCCGCACGGCGAGCAGCCGGGCGGTGCGGGCGGCCGTCTGCCGGGTCTGAACGAGCGCCAACAAGCCTATCTGGAGGTTCTGTTCGCGATCGACCAGGACAACGAGATTGCGCAGAAACGCCGCTGGCACGCCACACGGGAGCGGCAGCCAGCCGAGCAGTGGCGGTGGATCACCTACGGCATTGACCACCCGGCAGCCGACGCCACCTCGGCCCAGCAGCAGCTGGGCCGGCGCCACGTCCTCGACGCGGGCGCCGGTGCCACACTGGCCGCCCTGCAGCGGCGGGGGCTGATCGAGCTGAGGCGCGTGGCTCAGGACAGTGCCACCGGCCCGATATGGCATACCCAGGTCCGGCTCACCCGCTCCGGTCGGATCGCCGGGCGAGCTCTGCGACCGGTGCCAACCGAGCAGGCCGTCGATCCGTCGCTGCTACCCAAGTGGCTGCAGGCAGCACTCGAAGCCGTCGCGGCCGCCCCTGGGCAGACTCTCGCGAAGATCTCCATCGGACGTGTGGCAGCCCTCCGGCTTGGCCCGGCCGGGCACGGCTACATCGAAGACGCCAGCGCCTGGCAGTACAGCCTCACCCCGGCCGGACGGGCGTACCTTGCCGTACACGCCAACCGTGCGGCAGGCGAAAGCATCTGACGGCAGACTGGTCCGGCCGGTGGGTGGACCGATGGTATGCAAGCTTGTCACTAGGATGAGGCGTCCGCACGATGGTCAGGGGCGCAGGCAGGACCGGAAGCCTCTGTGGACAGCCCACCGCAGCTACTTCGATGGCGGGGCCAGGCGCCACAGCGAGCGCACACTTTCCGACGACGACCGCACACCCTCACCTGGCGTGGCAATAGGTATATCGTCAACTGATCTCGCCGAACGACTACGGACGCTTCCCACGGGCACGCCCTCACCAGCTGACCCGGTCGTCCGAGGCCCTCAGTCGGCAAGCTCGTCGAGCGCGCAGGGTGGAGGTGTCGGTCGTGGTGTGGAGACTACCGAGACTGTCATCTCGCCGATTCTCCCTAATGCCCCGCCTCTACTGCGGGACCACAGCGACCGACAGCCTTCCGCTCTTGGGCGCCTAGAGCCATCGGCTGAGGCGGGCCGTTGTACGTTCCTGAGCGCGGTCAGCCGCTCAGGAGGAAGTCGAACACCGCCCTCCGCCCCTCATCGCTAGTCGCCCGGGACTGAACCGAGTGCGCGGCGCCCTTCACCACTACCACCTGCGCTTGCGTAGTGAGCTTCTTCTGGTCGTACAGCCATTCCAGCGGGGTTGAGAGGTCACGGTCTCCTCCGATCAGCAGGGCCGGGATGGCCGGGAGGCGGAGATGAGGCGCGGGAAGCGGTGGCACAGGGGTGCGGGGCCAGTGCAGGCAACTAAGCATGGATCCGAGGCCTGTTGCCGTAGCGGCATCGAAGGGACCGTAGTCAGCGGGGGTCAGCTCCGCGGCAGCCTTGGCCAAGGCCTTATGGCGCTGTGCTACTGGCGTGTCCGAGCGCCCCCATGGGTAGCGGCCGTCCAAGCAGAGAGTTGATGCGTGCAGCCCCTGGCTCAATTCCTCCGGCGCTGCCGCTCCATCCTGGCGGGCTTCTGTGATCAGGGTCTCCAGCGGGCCGGGTTCACCGTTCGCCGCCCTATGCAGGGCGTCGATCACCGCCGTGTAGTTCGGGTCCAGGAATCCCCAGGTGGTCAGAGTATCCAGGATGCCCACGCCGTTACTGTATGTGCGAACCACCTGCGAGAGATCCGCTGCGGGATCAAAAGTGCACCTGATCGCCTGACATGCCTCCCTCAGTACGCGCGGGGCCGCTCGCAGCGCGGCGCGGTCCATCGAGTCATAGCCGGTCTGCGGGACCACCGAATCCAGAACGAGGCGCGATACGCGCTGGGGATGAGCGAGCGCGTAGCGCTCCGCCGTGTACGTTCCGTAGGAGACGCCGTCGAGCGTCAGCTTGCGTACAGCTAGTGCGCGGCGCAACAGTTCCAGGTCCGCGACGGTGTCGTTCGTACTGTAAAAACGGCGGTTGGGACCTATGGCCGTCGCGCAGTCCGTAACCGCCTTCGCGGTGGGCGGAATGAGGTCCGACGAACCCATCTCCTGCTGCAGCGCAGGACATTGCAGCGCGTTATCGCCAGTGCCACGTTGGTCGAGCATTACTAGACGGTAGTCCTTGAGCACCGGTAGGAGTTTCTCGCTCAACCGGTTGACGAACGGCACGCCTGGCTGACCGGGGCCCCCCGTGAGCAAGAGCAGGACACCCTTAGGGGCATTGACATTGTCAGCCATGGCGACCTTCAGGCCCAGTTGGCCGGGCAAGCCGCCGCTATGGTCGAGGGGGACTGTCAGCGTGGCGCAGGTGTAGCCGTCCACACCGGAGCAGGCCGCGGCTCCGGATAACCCCCAGCTTTTCCCACCCTCTGCCACGACATACCTGCCCTGCGCCACCGAAGTGGTCATTCCGGACAGTAAAAAAAATCCCGTAGCAGCCAGAGCCATCACTTTTAGTGCTTTTCTCCACATGCGCATCTCTCCTGAGTATTGTTGTCGCCCCATCCGACTACACCGAGCCGTAGCTGGAGGAGCGATCTTCCGTTCCTTGGTTCAAGCAGGTCTGAAGGGTCGCGGGAGAGGCATTGAACCAACTTAAATCGGCGGCGCTCCACCACCTCGACGAGGCCCAGCGGGTCGCCGAGGGGTGCGGCACCAAGGCCGTGGGGTGGATCGCACATACCAGGACGGAAAGAATGCACTCCGCGCTCAGCGCGGAGTGCGAACTCTGTACCCGCGTCCGTAAGGTGAACCCAAGTAATTCGACTCCACCCAACTCGGGGCAGTCCATAGCCTCCGTGGAAACCAGGGCATGCACACGGCGGCCAGGTACACCGCTGCCCGACATCGTCATGACTGCAGCTACCCGCTACGACTGCGGCAGTCCCGTGGTGTGGGCAAGTTCCATCCTCGACGTCGTCCGACAACTGCCCTCACGGGGCTACCGCAGCCACCGGGTCAGACCTTGCTTCGGCAACAAATGCAAGGGGTCGTAGTAGTGGAACTCTTGACCTGGCTCGCTCGTCCAGGTCGAAATCCCCATAGTTTCATCGTAGTGGTGGTACTGATGGACCCAGCGTTTACCCAGTAGCGGAACATCGCAGACCAACCGGGGAGTGGCGAATCCGGGGAGATAACCCATGATCTGCTCCTGCAGATCGACTGCTTGTCGGAGGCTGGTGCGCCAATGCTCGGCCGCAGGAATCATGTCGCACATGTACACGTAGTACGGCGTGATGCCGGCCTGGTCCAGAAGGCCGAAGCTCAGGTCCAACAGCGCATCCCGGGTGTCGTTCACTCCAGCCAGGAGCACCGCCTGGTTCCTGACATCGCGCAGTCCCGTCTCCAGTAGGGCTCGGGATGCCTCGGCAACGAGCGCGGTGACGGACTGAGCGGCGTTCGCATGGGTATGCAGCGCCAGAGACACGTGGTGTTCCCGGGCGAGTTTCGAGAGGCGCTCCAACCCTGCGCGGACCTCCGTTTGCAGCCAGTGTTGTGGCAGTCCTATCAGTGACTTGGAGGCGAGGCGTATGTCCTTGACCGAGTCGATCGTGATGCAGTCGGCCACGAAGCGCTCCAGGCGTGTCCATGGGACGTTGGCGACGTCGCCGCCGGAGACCACGACGTCCCGGATCTGGGGATTCGCTCGCAGTTCCCGGAGTATTTGCGTGAGTCTGATGTCCGACCGCTCCGCAAAAGCACGCTTGTCGACCTGTTGGGTCGACGTGCCCACCAGGTCCATCCTGGTGCAGTGCCCGCAGTACTGCGCACACGTGCTGGTCACCTCTGCGAGCACCTTGTGCGGATAGCGGTGAGTCATGCCCTCCACCACCCACATCTTGGCCTCGTGCAGCGAGTCACGCTGGGCCATCGGATGGGACACGCACGGGACGGCCCGGTCCGAGCTCAGCGCCAACATGTAGCGCCGTACTGGGTCGAGACGGAACCGGTCCTCGAAGTCTGGTGAGCCGGGGTCCAGGTCAGGGACGATGGTGTTCAACATCTGCGGCGTGACTCGCAGGGGCATGGTCGCGTGCCGGGACTGGTCCTCGGCGATCTCCCGGTAGATGTCGTCGCCGAGCGAATTCCCGAAGACCTTGTGCAGGCGCTCGATGCTGAAGACGGTGTTGGCGCGCTGCCAGCGGACGGAGCGCCACATGGACTCGTCCACGTCGACCCATCCGGGAAGGCGTGTCCAGTCCGGCTCGACCGCTTCGGAGGGGCGATAATCATATGCTTTCACTCGGCTCCTCCATCTGGTCTTCAAGGTCGCCCACGGTGTCGTGTGGGTGGCGAGCCGCTTCGATGGTGTGCATGAGGGCATGTGCCTGGTCGGCCATGAGGTTGTGGCCACCCGGAACCCGGTCCAGCCGAAATGACGAAACGGTGCGGTCACGCCACGCCGCTATGTCCTCGTCCGAGACGGCTTTGTCGTCTTCGCCCAGGACGGCGAAGACGGGGCACAACAGTTCTGGCAGGCTGCTGACGTGTGTCTCGACGGCCTCGTAGTCCGCACGCAGGGCCGGAAGGACGAGTTGGCGCAGTTCTTCGTCCGCCGCCAGTTCATCCGGGATGAATCCGTCGTCGGCGACTCTCCGGAGGAACTCCTCGTCTGGCCAGGTCCACGCCATGGAGACGGGGATGCGATCGGGAGCCTCGTGCGAGGAGACGACCAGTGCGGCAACGGCCGAGGTCGGCAGGAGACCGCAGACCTCGTAACCCACGATGGCGCCGGCACAGTGCCCGTAGAGGACGGCGGTTGGTCGTCCGAGGGAGTCGGCCTCGATCTGCGCAGCCAAGTCTGCAGCGATGACGTCCACATCGACCAGGGGTTCCAGATGAGCCAGCGCCTCTCTGCCCGGCAGGCGGACTGCGACCACGCGCAGATCCGGCGGGGCGGAGCCGGCGAAGGCTCGGACGACGGCAGCGCCGCTGCCTCCCGGGGGAAAGACGTAAAGCGTGGCGGATGCCTCCGGATGCGCGACCGGCACGAGCCACGCGGCGCTCCTGACCTCAGTCATGCAGCAACTCCCGCAGCCGGGCGCGGTCCACCTTGCCGTTCGACGTCAGCGGGATGGACCGCACTGGAACGATCTTCGTGGGCAGCATGTAGCCGGGCAGTACCGCCGCCATCTCCTGCCTGAGGCGGGCGGTGTCGCCGGTGCCGTCCGGCACGTAGAACAGGCCGAGCGTGATAGAACCCGACGCCTCATAGGTGATGGGTACCGCGTCCTTGACTTCTGCTGCCCGCAGGGCGGCCGCCTGTATCTCGCCGAGTTCTATCCGGTAACCCCGGATCTTGACCTGGTCGTCGGTGCGGCCGAGGAACTGCAGTTGGCCTTCGGGCAGCCACCGCGCGCGGTCGCCGGTGCGGTACATCCGGGATCCCGGCGCGCCGAACGGATTCGGAAGGAATTTGGCGGCGTTGAGATCGGGAGAGGCGGCGTATCCGCGGGCCAGGCACTCGCCGGAGATGTAGAGGTCGCCCTCGACACCGAGGTCGCACATCCGGTAGTTCTCGTCGAGGACGAAGTACTGGGCGTTGGCCATGGCCCTTCCGTACGGGATGCTTGGCCAGCCCGGCTCCACCCGCCCGACGCGGTAGGAGTTCGACCACACAGTGGCCTCGGTGGCGCCGCCAAGGGCGTGGACCGTACAGCCGGGAAAGGATGCGCGGAGCCGGTCGGGAAGCGTCACCGGGATCCAGTCGCCGCTGAGCAGCACGGTCGTCAAGTGGTCGCTGACCGGGTCGTCGTGGATCTCCAGGAAGGGGACCAGCATCTGCATGGCGGCGGGCGCGGAGTCCCAGACCGTGATCTGCTCGTCGCGCAGAATGTCCACCAGTGTCTGCGGTTCGCCGACCTCGTCTGCGCTTGTGACCCGGATGCGGCCGCCGAGCGCGAGCATCCCGAGGGTGTCGAACACGGAGAGGTCAAAGCAGAACGAGGTGGTGAACAGGAGCGTGTCGCGGGCGGATATGCCGATGTCGTCGCGTATCCAGGTCACGAGGTTCACCAGTGAACGGTGGTGAACCTCGACGGCTTTAGGGGTGCCGGTCGTGCCGGAGGTGAAGATGGCGTAGGCAAGGCTGTCGGGGCCGCCGGGCGTCAGGGGCTCCTGCTGGGGGGTGTCCTCGAACGTCCAGAGGGTGCGTCGTCGTGGCGTCGGATCCCCGGGGTCTCGCACAACCTCCAGTACGGCGTCGTACCGGTCCAGGAGCTGGGCGGGCCCTGTGGTCCGCTGGTGGACGCTGACGCTGCGGATTCCGGGGACGAGTTCGGGCAGGAGTTCCAGCAGATCGGGGGGAACCGCGAACAGGGTGCCCGACGCTTCGGCCGGGAGTAGGTCCGCCAACACGATATGGCCGCTGGGGCTCATGGAGGCGACGATGGTCGCCATCGTGTCCAGGAAGTATTCGACGTCGGGGAAGAACTGGACGGTGCTCGCCAGCAGCACAAGGTCCCGGTCGCCCAGGACACGGGGGTCGAGTCGGTCGGCGGTGGCCACCTCGCCGACCACATGGTGCCCGGACGCTCTCAAGGTGGCGACCGCTCGGGAGACGCAAGTGTAGGAGGCATCGACGCAGAGGGTGCTCTCCACCATGCCGGCGAGGCTGCGTGAGAGCGTTCCCACTCCGCATCCCACATCCGCGAGCCTGGTGGTGGGCGAGGCCAGCGGCGCGACGAGGGCCGCTACTTGATCGACGTACCAATGGAGATCGTCAGTGGTGAAGCCCTCGTCGCCACGTACCACGAAGCCATTGGCCACCAGCGGGTCGTCCTCTTCGGCCAGGGAGTCGAAAAGATCCGTCACCGCCTGGCGATGGTCTTCGTCGGGCACGACCTGGGGGCAGACGACCACGGGGCGTGTGGCAACGGACCACTGGACCGCCTGGACCACGGGGAGGGACTGCTGGTCGCAGGTGATGGCGGCGACGGTCATCCGGTCCATTAACGCGGCCAGGCGAGCGGCGGGCCAGAGCGGGTCGAGGGGGATGTACTGGCCGCCGGCCTTGAGGATCGCGACGATCAGCGCGACGCCCTCCAGCGACCGGCCGCTGACCAGGGCGACCCGGTCTCCCGACCGGACACCGCCAGCTCTCAGCAGTCCGGCCGCCGCCGTGCTCCACTCGTCCAGCCGTCGGTAGCTCCACGTCTGTCCGTCGGGCCCGGTCAGTGCCGCGGCGTCCGGCTGCTCGGCAACGTTTCGGAGAAAGAGGTCCAGCACGGTGAGGTGGCCGGGGAAGGGACGTGCCGTGCGGTTCAGTTCGAGTTGCCAGTCGCTCATCGCGCTGCCTCCTGCGCCGAGAGCCGGTCGGCGACCACGGCGCTCAGGCCGGAAACGGTGGGCGCGGCGAAGAACGCCTTCAGGGGCACCCGGACCCCGCCCGTCCGCTTCGAGATCTCCGCCGCGACACGCGCGGCCAGCAGGGAGTTGCCGCCGATGGCGAAGAAGTCGTCCTCCTCTCCGAAGGAGTCGTGCGCGAGGACCCGAGCCCATGCGTCCCGAACGGCTGATCGGGCTATTCCGGTCTGCTGGTTGTCGGTGTTCACGGTTCTCCATGCGGTACGGATGGTGTCGACCACGCTCTCGGGCTGGTCGAAGGGGAAGTTGTGATCGCCCGGGACCGCCGAGGAACGGAATGGGCCGTGCGTGAAACGGGACCAGCGCAGCACTTCAGGTTCGGGGGCGACGGGATCCTGGAGGCCGTAGAGCACCGATACGGGCAGCTGGACCTCCGGCCACGGAACAGCGCTGTACTCCTCGGCGGCGGCGAAGTCCGCGCGCATCGGTTCGAGGAGGAGCTGGGCCAGTGCGTCGTCGGCGAACGCCAGCCGTGTCTCGGCCGAGAGGCGCGAGACCGCCTCCCGGAACTCGGCGTCGGGCAGGTGCCCGATGCCCAGCTCCGCAGTCGGGCGGTCAGGGGCACGGGAACCGGCCAGGAACAGATGCTCGGGGGCTTGGTGGGCGTCGGCTGAGACGGCCGCTTCATAGGCCACCAGAGCCCCCAGGCTGAAGCCGAAGAAGGCCGTGCGGGCCGGAGACCCGGCAATCTGAGACAGGATCTCTGCGGCCATCTCCTCCACGGTGGCCAGCGGTGTTTCGTCCAGGCGGATGCGCTTCCCCGGCAAGGTCGGGGTGATCAGCTCCCAGTCCTCGGGCAGCAAGGGAGTCCAGCGGCGGTAAGCCCCGGCGTCCATGCCTGCCCCGGGGAAGCACACCAGACGTCGCCGGGGTGAAGCGGTCATGACCGCCACTCCGCCGGTGTTTCTTCCGTGATGACGATGTCCAGGGCCGGGTCGAGGGTGCCGCAGGCCTCGCGCAGCGCGGCGGTGAGCAGCGTGGTCAGGTGCTGCGTGGTCCTGGGTGGGAACGCCGGGGTGATGTCGGTGGCGGCGTGCAGGCGCGGGTGGGAGAAATCGCATCGGGAGGCGCTCGGTTCGGGCGACCAGAAGACGTCGAGGGCGCCGCTGCCGCTGTCGTCGGCGTAGCGCAGCCCGAGCGTTCCCCGCGCTCGCGCCGCGGTCCGGGTCATCGCGTCGGGGTCGGTCGCGCCCGGGGTGTCGACCAGTCGGGCATTGGGTATCCCGGTGAACCGGAAGGGGCGGGAGCTTCGCAGGATCAGCTGTTCCCAATCGGGTGACTCCATGGCGCCGTCCTGAGCGGGCGCACTCGGGGCCGGCGGCGCCGGACAGCCGAAGTGCAGTAGGGCGTCGAATCTGAAGCGGGTCATCTCGGTCGCGCGTTGCCCGAGCCGGGGGCCGGTGTCGACGGCTGTCACGCCGGGAATCCGATGTGTGAGCCGCTCGGCCCATCCTGGGTGCACGGCGAGCTCGGTACTCTCCCGGTGCAGTTCCTGTGCGAGGGCGGCGAGCTCGGCCGGGTCGGCGTCGGGCTGGTGCATCCGGGCCCGTTCTGCGGCGAGGACGGGCTCGAGGCCAGCGTGCCGCAGGTCCCCGAGGAGGATGTGTCCGCCGGAGGCCATCTGGGGCGCGAGCAGAGTGAGGAGCTCGGCCAGATAGCGGGTCGAGGGGAAGTACTGGCACACCGAGTTGAGCAGGACGAGGTCGAACTCCTCGTCGAGTTCCGCCGCGATCCGATGGGCGTCGCCGACACGGTGCGCGACGACGGCTGCCGGTTGGAGGGTCTGGTGCAGATTCCGCAGGGCGGATTCGGAGACGTCCGTGGCGAGATAGCGCTCAATTCCGCCCAGCGCCAGCACACCGCGGGCGATCATGCCGGTGCCAGAGCCGATCTCGAGCACCCGCGTGCGGGGCAGCGGTCTGATCCGTTCGACCGTGGCCGCTACCCAGTCGCCCATGGCGGCGGTGTCCAGCGGCGCTCCGGTGGCCGAGTCGATCCACCCGACGAGCTGGTCCTCCGGCTTGTCCGCGTACATGTCGTCGAAGACGAGTGCCCACGCGTCGAGCACAGCATCCTGGTCGGTGGCGGCGGAGCACTTGTCGAAGTCCGGCACCACGACCAAGCCAGTGTCGGTGCGCAGCGGATGCACCCAGGTCTGCGCCACCAGGGGATGGCGGCGGAGTGCCTCGGCGCACTGCTGCGCCGTCGGCAGGGCGCGCAGCGCCGCGTGGCAGCTCTCCTCGCTGCCCGCTGACCCCACCGATACCCAGCCGGAGGGCAGCGGCAGACCCGCCGGCCAGAGGGCCTTGTCCCGCTGTTCGTTCATGACGGTGCGGAATGTGTTGCTGGTAGTCACGATCACCTCTCGTCGAGCGGAATACGCGCCGTCACGAACGGCTCAGGTTCCGGAGGAAGTCCAGACACGCTTCGCCGAGTCCGACGATCGTTGCTTCGTCGTAGAGCTGTGTTCCGTAGGTCAGGGAGATCTTCAGGACGTCGTCGACCACGAATGCGTCGATCTCCAGCTCATGGCGCCGGGACAGGTCGGGGTGACGGGCACCCTCGGGGGCCACCGCATCGAAGGTGAAGAATTCGGACTCGCTGCTCGCCGCCGAACTCATGGAGCCCATGAAGCTGAACGCCACGGATCGGTCTCGCCAGGTCAGGCCCCTGCCCGCGCTGGCCAGGGCTCCGTAGCTCATGCCGTTGTCCGGCAGCCGCTGGTACTGCTCTGCCAGGGCAGCCAGGGCGGCGCGGCCCTCCAGCGCTGCTCCCGTGGGCAGGGCGAAAGGGTAGATGGAGGTGAGCCAGCCCACCGTGCGGGAAGGATCGGCGTCTGCGAAGAGGTCCTCACGCCCGTGGCCCTCAAGGTCGATGACGATGCCCCGGGAGCCGATCCGGGTCCCCAGTGCCCAGCCGGCCGCGGCCATCAGGGCGATGAGGAGGCTCTGGCCGGGGAGTCCGGGCAGGACCTGACGCAGGGGCCGTACGACGTCGGGCGGCAGCCGGAAGGCACGGGTTTCCTGGTGGCGCACGAAGTTGGGTGCCCCGGGGTGGTCGGCCGGGTAGCCCGAGGGGAACCGGTTTTCGACGTCCTGCCAGTACGGGATGTCCGCGGCCGGCGCAGAATCCTCGCTGCCGTGCCGGTGCAGGGCCTCGGCCCATTGCTGCACCGATGCGGTGCCGGGGAGCAGGCGCACCGGGGAACGCTCCACCAGGCTTCGGTAGGCGGTGGCGATGTCTTCTGCGACCACCTGCATGCTGGCCACGTCCATGACCAGGTGGCTGGCCGCGATGAGCAGCCTGCTTCCGCCTCCGGGCATGCGGAAGAGCACGCAGCGGATGAGGGGTCCTGTTCCGAGAATCTCCAGAGATCTCTGGACGTCGAGAGCGATCGCTTCCAGATCCCGGCGGGCGGCCTCCGGTTCCTGACGGTCAGAGAGATCCTGGACGGTCATCAGTTGGTGCCCCGGGCCGTCGAGGTAATACTGCTCGATCGTCCCGTCGTCCGTGGTGCGGAATCGGATCCGGCTGGCGTCATGGTGCTTGAGGGTGATGGCGACCGCGCGCCCCATGGCGTGCTCGTCCAGGGGGCTCGGAGGCCTGTACAGACTGGTGAAGTTGTAGTGGGTGTTCGTGCGCTGCTGGGCGAAGAACCAGGACTGGATGGGTAGCAGCGGGACCGTCCCGGTCGGCCGGGGATGTGCCGACCCTCCCGTCCGGATCGAGGCCTCGGGCCGGGCAGCCGCTGCCAGGGTACGAGCGGCCAGGGCTCGGAGTGTCTGGTGGGCGAAGAGATCCCGGACCCTGATCTGGACTCCCCTCGCCCGGGCGTGGTTGACCAGGTGCAGCGCCAGAATGGAGTCACCGCCCAGGTCGAAGAAGTTGTCCTCGTCCCCGACGTCCCTGCCGAGCAGTTCCCGCCACACCAAACGGAGTCGCTCGAGTCGGTCCGGGTCCGGGGCCGGCTGAGGGTCGCTCGCTTCCGTGCCCGCAGGCTCGTCGGCGGACGCCACCGGATCGCGTACCCACGCGTCGATCAGGTCCAGGTCCTCGACCTTGGCCTGGATGCCCGTGGTCATCGCCACCAGGACACGCCGGAAGTTCTCGATGAGACGCCCGACCGAGTCCTCGTCCCAGAGATCGGTGCTGAAGTCAGCGACGCAGTGCAGGCCGTCGGCCTCGTGATGGAGGCTTACCGCCAAGTCCAGGGCGCTGCCCTCCGCCAGCGTCCGGAATGGCTCCGCCCGGACCCCTGGCAGCTGGAACCCCTTGTCCTCGACCGTACTGGGCTGCAGCACCAAGGAGTGCTGGAACAAGGGATGCCGGTTGGCCTGCCGCGGTGGGCGGACCACCTCGACGATGCGCTGCAGTGGGAGGGTCTGATGCCGGTACGCGTCCAGTGCGGTCTTTTTGACGCCGCTGAGCAGCTCGGTGAAGGTCTGTCCCACAGCGCAGTCCGACCGGTAGGCGATGTCGTTGACGAACAGACCGATCAGGCCATGGGCATTCGGATCGTGCCGGCCTGACGTCGCGCCGCCCACGCAGAAATCCGTCTGGCCGGAGGCCCGCCACAGTGTCGCCTCGAATGCTGCCAGCAGCACCATGTGCAGCGTGCACCGTTGTTCGCGGGCTACCCGGTCCAGGGCAGAGGTCAGCTCGGTGCCGAGACGCAGCGAGACGCGGCCGGCCTTCCCCGAGAGCAGCTCAGGACGTGGCCGGTCGGTGGGCAGTGCGAGATCGGGGGCGCGTGGTGTCAGCTGCGCGGCCCAGAATTCCTCTTCCTTGGCGAGGCCGTGGTCCGCGATCAGCCGCCGTTCCCGGCCCGCGATGTCACCGACCTGCGCGGGTAGAGGATCCAGCTGGGGTGCGCGGCCAGAGAGCGCGCTGTCGTAGAGATGGTTGAGCTCCCGGGTGAGGACGCCCAACGACCATCCGTCGAAGGCGATGTGGTGGAAGCTCAGCAGCAGCACCTGGTCGTCGTCGGCGAGGCGGAGCAGGCGGCCCCGCAGCCACGACTCACCGAGATCAAAGGGTTGTTCTGCCTCCTCGTGCACGCGCCGCTCCGCCGCCTCCAGCGCGCTTTGGGCCTGAAGGTGCCGCAGGTCCTCCACTGTCAGGGTGAACGGCTCGGCGGACGCCTCCTGAAAAAACGCCCCCTCCACCTGGACCACCCTGCTGCGCAGCACCGCGTGGCGCTGTACCAGCTGCTGGACTGCCTGCATCAGGGCGGCCACATCCAGTCGGCCCCGTAGCCGAACGTTCACTGGGAACAGATAGCCGTTGTCGGCCTCGCTCACCTCTCGGACGAAGAGCAGTTGCTCCTGTGCAAGGGAGAGCGGCCAGCGGCCCGAGAGGGGAGCCAGCGAGCCGATGCGGCCCCGCGCATCTGTCACGACACACCTCCGACGATTGTGGCTATCTGGGTCTCGTCGAAGCCCTTTCCTGCGAGGGCTTCGTGGAGCAGCGCTGTCACTCGCTCGATGTCGGCGGCATCGGCGTCAATGCCCGAAGCCTTCGTGTCGAGCGAGTCCAGCGCGTCCCGCAGCTGCTGGTAGGCGCGCTGGGTCTGCTGCCGGCTGCCCTGTGACTGGTCCAGCCTGGGTGTCCCGGCCACAAGGCGCAGGGCTCTAAGGACACCGTCCCGCAGCGGCCGGTCGTCGCCGGGCCGGGCGGTCAGTACCATCCTCTGGGGGGCGGTGAGAGCGTGTGCGCGTACACCGGGCCAGAGAGCGCGCGCGAGATCGCGCAGCACGGTTTTGGGGCCGCATTCCAGGATTGCGTCCGGCCGGTGGTCGCGTATCCGGTCCATCACGGTGACCCAGTCGACGCAATCGGTCAGCGCTGCCGAGAGGTTGCGGCGGATCAGGTCAGGCGTGCCGAGCTGCTCACCGGTGAGGGTGGAGAGCACCGGGACCTGCGGGGTGGTCACCTCCAGGCCGATGGCGGCTTCGCGCATCCGCTCCGCGGCAAGGGAGTCGAGCGGGCAGTGGACCGGGACGCCGATGTCCAAGGCTTTGACGGTGGCGCCGATCTCCTCGAGCGGCCGCCGTACTGCCTCCAGCCCGGCGGTGGAGCCGCTGAGGACGGTCTGCTCCGGCAGGTTTCGGTTCGCCAGCCACACCTCTCCGGTCGGTGAGTGCTCGCAGATCTCGAGCACGCGGTGTGCTGGCGTGCCGAAGACCACCCAGGCGTCTCCCGCAGGACACTCGCTCATCCAGCTGCCGCGCAGCCGGGCCAGGCGCACCGCGTCGGCCCGGGACAGCGCGCCTGCACAAGCGAGCGCGGCGATCTCCCCCAGGCTGTGACCGGCCATGACGCAGGCCTCGACGCCGCGTTCCTGGGCCGCCGCCCAGGCTGCCATGCCGTAGGTGACAAGCAGCGGCTGGACGATCTCGTGCCTGCCGGCCGAATCCTGCATCCGCTCCCCGGCCGTGATCACGTCGTAGCCCAGCTCGGTGGATGCCTCGTCGTAGACGTCGCGGCACACCTGGTGGCTGCGGTAGAGGTCCTTGCCAAGGTGAGGGCGTTGGGCTCCCTGTCCGGAGAACAGGACGGCCGTTCTCATCGGTCACCTCCCTGACGCGTCAACAGTTCGGCGGCAGCGTCCGCCGACACGTCACCCCGTTCGACCCTGGCCAACAGTTCATCGAGGTCGTCCTTTCGCGCTGCTGCTGCCGTGCGGTCCGGGGGGACGTCGTCGCCCAGCAAGGCGACCAGAGCCTCGTACGTCGGATGCGCGTACACGTCCGCGACGGTGACTCGTTCCTCACCGGTGTGCTGGCCGAGCAGATGAACGAAGCGCAGCACGCTCAGGGACGAGCCGCCGCAGGCGAAGAAGTGGTCGGTCCCGGAGGGAACGGTGCCGAGCGCGCCATTCCAGGCCGCGCGCACTGCGGCCGCGGGATCGGTGGCCTCTCTCGGAATCGAGCGGCCGCCGGGCGCCTGTGCGGAACCGCCCGTGCCGGGAGCGGCGGCCGTCTTCGCCTGGGCCCAGATCGATTCCGACAAGGGGATTCTGAACACAGGGCGGACGTAGTGTGCCTCCCGCAGGTCGAGGCGCATCACGATGTCCAGCGCACCCGGGCTGTCAAGGAAGCGGGCCAGCGCAGCGTGGAACTCCGTGTGATCAATGGGCGGGATGGGTGTTCGAGCCCCGAAGTCCGAGCGGTCATCCAGGATTAGCGGCCAGTTGATGGTGTGCGTGCGCAGGCCGTGCGCAGTGAAGTAGGGCGCTGCGCTGTCCAGGAACTGATTGACCGCGGCGCACTCCGCGGCCCCCTTGGTCCCGCTCATGGAGGAGATCGAGGAGAAGAGGACGAAGTGGTCGGCTTCTGCCTCGCGGAGCGCCTCGGCGAGCAGCCAGGTTCCCACCACGCGGTTCTCGATGCCGGTACGGAAGTCGTCGGGCGTCAGTTCGTGGATCCACTGGTGAAAGAGCTGCTTGGTCAGCATGTAACCGCCGTCGACGCGCCCGTGGTCCGCGGTGATCGTCGCGAATGTTCGCGCCACTGCCGCAGGGTCGGTGATGTCGCAGGTCAGATCGACGACGGAGCACCCCGCCGCCTCGGCCTGGACGATCGCCTCCAAGCGGGGGCTCCACGGCCCGCTGTCCGGTGTGCGCAGCCGGGGCCACTCCTGACGGGCCGGCAGCCCGTTCCGCGAGAGCAGTACCACCGTCCCCGCTCCGCGCTCGGCGAGGGCACGGGCCAGCTGCGGTCCGAGGTTGCCGGTGCCTCCTGCGATCACATACAGCCCTCCGTGGCGGACGGTCAGCGGCGTGGCCTGCGATGGGCCTTCCTCCTGCCGCTCCACGGTGCGTACCAGTCGTTCCCCGGAGCGGTAGGCCACCTGCGGCCGGCGCTGCGGGGCCGGGACCGTGAGCTCGTCGGCAAGGCGCCGGGCCACAGTGTCGGCGTCGACACCGTCATGGTCGACGCAGAGCTCACCGATGTGTGGCAGCTCCTGTGACATAACCCGCAGCAGGCCAAATACCGTGGCCCGCTCGGGACGGTACTCCGGTACGTCCGCCACGGGTTGGGCCTCGCGGGCGAGTGCGGCGAGGGTGATGTGGTGATCGAACTTGAGATCGACGAGGCTCTTCGCCAGCGCGAACAGAGAGAGGACACCCGTTCGCTGGCTCTCCTGTACAAGGTCCAGCCCTGTCGCCTGTACCGGGGCGGTCCAGCCCGCGGCGAACACGACGGCGGTGAGCGCTGCGGTGCGCGTGTCGCCGAGGGTCCGCCAGAGAGCGCGGTAGCCGTCGGGGTCGTCCAGCGGGGCGCGGAAGACGTCCGGGGACTCCCAGTCGTACAGGTCGCCGGGCATCAGGACGACCACGTCGCGGCTCACATCGGAGATCCGGGTGCGCAGGGCGTCCGTGAGTTCCGGGTCGGTTCCGATCACCAGGACGGTGCCGTGGATGACCGGGCCGCGGATGAGCGGAGCGGGGTTCCAGACGGCCTTGTAGAACAGCTCGCTGACGTCGTGCGTCGCCTCCGCCCGGTGCGGCCAGATGCGTCGGCGGTTGAACGGAGTCGTCGGCAGGAGCGCCGCGGCCGTGCCGACGGTGAGCGATCGGTAGGCGGCCGAGACGTCCGCGCCGCTGAGGAAGGCGTGTACCAGCTCGCGCAGTTCTTCGGGAATCCGGCAGACTTCGCCGACGCTGCGGCCCGCGGACTCGCTGTGGTCGGCGAGGAATATGCCGTCAGCGTAGAACGTGTCGGGGACGCGCTCGAAGTCGCGGATCGTGGTCAGCCGCTGGAGCTTCGCGGCCAGTTCGTGCTGGGTGCGGGCCAGCACGGCCAGGCGGACCGGACCCATCGTGCGGCGGGCGAAGGCGGCGGCGACCGACGCAGGCGTGACCTCGGCCGACAGGTCGCTGGCAAGCCGGTTGACCAGGCTCCACAACGACCAGCGGTTCGGCGCGCTGATCAGGACGGGTGTCGTGGCGGCGCGCGGTGCGGCACCCGTGTGTGGCGGTGGGTACTCCTCCAGCACTACGTGCGCGTTGGTGCCGCTGATGCCCAGTGAGGAGACACCGGCGCGGCGCGGACCGTCGGACTCCCAGGAGCGGGCGGTGGTATCCAGGGTGAAGGGGCTGGAGTCCCACAGGACGGCGGGAGTTGGCGTCGTAAGCGAGGCCACCGCAGGTAGCGACCGGTGCTGGATGCGCATCAGTGCTGAAATAAGGCCGGCCAGCCCCGACGCGTCCTTGAGGTGGCCGAGGACCGTTTTCACCGATCCCAGGCTGCAGAACCCGCTGCGGTCCGTGTCCTTGCGGAATGCTTCGGTGAGGGCGTCCAACTCCACCTGGTCGCCCAGCGCTGTACCGGAGCCGTGGCCCTCCACATATCCGATGTCGGACGCGCTGAGCCCGGCCTCGGCCAGCGCCTGGCGTACAACGGCGGAGTGCGCAGCGGGGCTCGGGGCCGCCATGCCGTTGGTCGTGCCGTCGCTGGCGACGGCCGAACCGACGATGGTCGCGGTGATGGGGTTGCCATCGCGCTCGGCGTCCTCACGTCGTTTCAGGACGATCGCAAGGCCGCCCTCCCCCCAGATCGTCCCGTCCGCGGCTGCGTCGTAGGCGTTGCACAGATGGCGGGGGCTGACCACGAACTTGGCCGACTCCTGATACTGGAAGGGCAGCAGATTGAGGCTGAGCCCGGCCACGACGGCCATGTCGCACTCGCCGAGCTGCAGGGAGCGTCGCGCCAGATGAACGGCCACCAGGGATGAGGAGCAAGTGGTGTCGATGTTCAAAACGGGGCCGCTCAAGTCGTAGGTGTAGGCGACCCGGTAGGCAACGTTCGCGGGGATGCCGGACAGGAACGTTCGCTCGTCCGGATCGTCGAAGAGCTTGATGTACGGGAAGGCGGCATCGGGCTGGTGCGCGAGGAAGACACCGGTGCGCGACCCACGCAGCTCGGCCTCGGTGACGCAGGACGCCTGCATCGCCTCCGCGGCGAGCTCCAGCATCATGCGTTCGACGGGCCCGAGCAGGCCGGCCTCGAAGTCCGACATCCCGAAGAACGCGGGGTCGAACTCGTCGATGCCGGTCAGCCAGCCGCCCCAGGCGCGGCTGTCGTCCACCAGGGAGGTGGTGCGCAGGTGCCCATACTGGTCGTGCAGTTGCTGTGTGGCATTGAGCACGAGGTCCAGTCGCCGGTCGGGAAATACGGAGGAGACGGGCCGCGCATCCCGGAGCAAGCGCCAGAGGTCCTCGGGAGTCTGTGCCCCGGGCACTCGCACCGCGCTTCCCAGGAGCGCCACATCGGGCAGCTTCCGCTGCGCTGACGCGAGCCCGTCGAGCAGTTCCTCCGCTAGTGCGGGTTCGATGGTTCCTTGCGCCACCAGACGCAGGACTTTTTCATCGGCGGTCACGATGCGTCCTCCTGGACGAGGTCGGCGAGGGCGGCGAGGGAATCGGCGGCGAGGATGTCCGCCATGGACAGCTCCATGCCGTAGCGCTGGAGCAGCTGCGCCTGGATCTGCAGGGCGGCGAGCGAGCTGCCACCGAGGCCGAGGAACGAGTCCTCGGGCGTCACGTCGTCGTAGCCAAGCACCTCCCGGACGAGGGCGACGCAGACCTCCACGACGGTGGCGGCATCCCCGGGTTCCTTCGGCTCCGGCTGTCGGCCGGCGTCACGGGCGGTGGGCCAGAAGCGGTTGGGGGCGAAGGGGTAGCCGGGGGCAGTGATGATGGCCGGCCGAAGGTCCCCCATGAGCGCATCGGTGTCCAGGACTCCGCCTCGGGCCCACTCCTGGCCGATCCGATGCAGTGGGTCGTCCGCCGTCTTCACGTCCGAGAACGCGGTCATGACGCCTGCGACCGTGCCCCACTTCTCGGAAGGGAGTCCTGCCAGTTCCTGGCACAAGCGCCGGAACTCGTCGACGGAGGGCGCCAGCAGAGCGACCCGGTGGTCGAAGTGTTCCCGCCCGACTGCCAGGGTCCATGCCAGGTCGATCAGCGGGGTGCGCGGGTCGGTCCGGGTTCCGTACTCGAGCAGCACTTCGGTCAGCCGTTCCGGCGTGCGGGCGGACAGTGGCAGCAGGGTGGGACCTACCTGCCTCGTGGTGGCCGCCGGCCAGGCAGGGGGTGTCTCTATGAGGACGTGGGCGTTGGTGCCATTGAAACCGAAGCAACTCACTCCGGCCCGCAGGGGGGCGCCGGGCTTCGGCTGCAGCGGCCATGCCTCGGTCGGTACGAACACGGCACTGTTGAGAAAGTCGATGTGTCTGCTCGGCTCGGACAGGTTGACCGTTGGCGGCACCTCCTCGTGCTCAAGGACGAGCATGGTCTTGACCACGCCTGCCAGGCCGGCGGCGCCGTCGAGAAGGTGGCCTGTGTTCCCCTTCAGCGTGCCCAGGGCGATGCACTGCACGTCGGAGGTCTCCGAACGCACGGCGTCGTTGATGGCCTTGATCTCGATGGGGTCGCCCAGCGCGGTACCGGTGCCGTGCGCCTCGATGTAGTCGATGTCGGCGGGGGACCAGCCGGCCCGGCGCCACGTCTCGAGCAGCAGCGACGTCTGTGCGGCCGGGTTCGGTGCGGTCAGCATGGCGGAGGTGCCGTCGTTGTTCACGCTGCTGGCCCGGATCACGGCGCGGATGCGGTCCCGGTCTCGTTCAGCCGCCTCCAGCGGCTTCAGCAGCAGCGCGATGACTCCCTCGCCCCGGCCGACGCCGTCCGCAGCCGTGTCGAACGGCCGCGACCGGGCGGAGGGCGACATGATGCCTGAGGCGTCGGCGAGGCGAGAGTCCCGGGCCACGGGGAAGCTGAGGACGTTGGCGCCGCCGACGAGGGCCGTCTCGCAGTCGCCGGCACGCAGTGCCTGGCAGGCGAGGTGGAGGGCGACCAGGGACGACGAGCAGGTGCAGCTTACGTTGAACGCGGGACCTCGCAGGTCGAGCCAGTGCGAGAGCCTGCTGAGCGCGAAGGAGCCGATCCGCCCTGGTACGTCGGCGGGCGAAGTGAGCGGGGCGGCGCTGCCGTAGTCGGTCTCCGGTATGGAGCCGAAGACGCCGGTGCGCGTTCCGCGGATCCTGCCTGCCCACCCGGCATCCTCAAGACAGTGGTAGGCCACTTGGAGGAAGCGCCGGTGCGAGGGGTCCATCCCCAGGGCGTCGGCCGGGGTAATGGAGAAGAACTCATTGTCGAAAAGGTCGATGTCCTCCAGCCAGCTTCCGGACAGGAAGGTGGCGGGCGCTCCCGGCTCGAGCACCGGCCCGCAGAGTTCCGCACGGGACTCGGGCAGAGGTCCCACGCAGTCGACGCCCTGGATCAGGACGTTCCAGAAGTCCTGGTAGCCGTCGGCTCCCGGAAGCTCGGCGGCCACGCCGACCACGGCGATCGGCGCGTCGCCCACGGGTTCGGCACGCTGCTGCAGAGCACCGACCAGGGCACGGGCTTCGGCCCGGTCCAGGGAACCCTCGCTGAGCAGGGACAGGACCTTGCTGATGAGGTGGCTCACTGGACGTCCTCATGCTTCTTTGGCTGGGTGGCGGCTTCGGCGCGGGCGACGTCTCTCAGGAACCGCCCCCCATCCGGGCTCTGAGTGAGGTAGAAGTGGCCGCCAGGAAAGGCCGTGATCTCGGCCGACGACGCCCCGACCCGCTCGGTCCAGGACTGCGCCGTGTGCGGGACGACCGTCTCGTCGTAGGCGCCGTACCAGATGCTGTAGGGCACGTTCCGGCCGCGGGCGGCGGGACACGGCCGGTAGCTGTCGACAAGCATCATGTCGTCGCCGAGCGTGACGAGCGCCGCGTCCAGCAGGTGGGGGGTGGCGAAGACCTCGGCGGGTGTGCCGCCGTGACGTCGCATCACCTCGAGCAGTTCATTCCGCCCACGGCGCACGGGCGCGGTACGCGGTCCCGGAGCCAGGGAGCAGGCAGAGAGGATGACCCGCTGCGGCGGGTTGCCGCCGGACATCTCGTGGCGCAGGGCCACTTCGTGAGCGAGGACCCCTCCGAGACTGTGCCCGAAGACGATATGCCGGCCCCTGGAGTACGCGCGGGTGTGTTCTACGCAGTCGTGCAGCGCCTGGTCGAAGGTCGTGGCCGGGCTCTCCTTGCTCCGGATGCCCCGGCCGGGCAGCTCGGCGATACGGGCACGGATTTTCTTCGGCAGTCCGGAGACCAGGGGAATCAGAGATAGGGCGGAGCCGCCAGCGTGATGGAACAGGATGACCGTCAAGGCGGCACCGTCCGGATTGACGGTTATTCCGGTGTCATCGAAGACCATTCCGGAATTCCTGGTATTCATAATGTGCGGATCCTTTCCAGCGCTTCCTCGACCGAGAGGGAATCCCGCGCCAGCGCTTCTAGAAGCTCACGTCGGCCGGACCTTTCCGGGTTCGGCGCAGGTTCGTCGCGCGGTTTCGCGCGGTCGCGCAGCGCGTCGACGAAGGAGTCGACCGTGGGATGGCGGAAGAGATCCGCGACGGCGAAACTGTGTTCCGGTCCCAGCACTTCCCGCAGCAGCTCGACCAGCGTGATCACGAGGAGAGACGTGCCGCCCTGGTCGAAGAACGTGGCGTCCGTGCGCACCGGGTGGCCTAGGACGGACTCCCAGCAGTGGCGGACGCGTCCTGTCAGATCATCCGGAAGGTCCCCGATGGTCTCCTGCTGCTGTGCCGTTGCATTCATCGAGACCCGGTCGAGCTTTCCGTTGTGCAGCCGGGGAAGCTCCGCGCGGAAATAGAACCGTACCGGTACGTAGGTTGCCGGAATTCTCTCCAACAGGGCCGAGCGCAGCTCTGCTTCGGTCGTTTGCGGCCCGGTTCCGACGAAGGCGGCGAGTTCTGTCATTCCGTGCCGTTCGAAGGTGCAGACGTACGCTTCGGAGACACCGGGTATGCGCAGCAGCGCGTTGTCGACGTCGCCGAGCTCGATCCGGTGGCCGCGGACCTTGACCCGGGTGTCGGACCGTCCGTGGAAGTGCATCACGCCATCGCGGTGCAACGAGACCAGGTCGCCGGTACGGAATCGGCTGGCGTTCGGGCCTCTTTCGGGAAGGACGCCTTCCGGACCGAGATATCCGAGTGTCACGCCCGGACTGTCGATCACCAACTCCCCCACGGCTCCGCGGGGCAGGGTGTGGCCGGTCTCCGGGTCGACCACCCGCAGGGCGGTGCCGGGTAGCGGCTCCCCGATGGGGCAGAGCCCGTGGTCAAGGTCCGTCAGTCGCTCGAGGTCGGCGCAGTCAAAGACGACGGACTCGATCGTGCACTCGGTCAGGCCGTATCCGTTGACAAGCCGGGTCCCGGGCGGGCTGAGCCGGCGGAGCTGCCTGGCCTCCTCCATACGGAAGGTGTCGGAGCCGACCACGGCGACCACGAGGCGGGATTCCCGCCCCGCCAGGGAGCGGAGCACGGCCCGCATCAAAGTGGGCGTGGTCTCCAGGAAGGAGATGTGCTGTTCCACCACTGTGTCGGCCAGGTACTCGGCGTCCGCACGGCGGCTGTGGGGGGCGATGACCAGAGTCCCGCCCGACCCGAGGGCCTTGAGGAGGTCTCCCAGGAAGACGTCCCCCTCCCAGCTGCCGATCTGCAGCACGCGGTGCGGCTCGTCCAGTCCGTAGTAGGCGGTCCAGGAGTGCAGCAGCGGGCGCAGCCCGCCCGCGGGGATGGCAGCGACCTTGGGCCTGCCTGTGCTGCCCGAGGTGGCCACGAAGTACGCCACGTCGTCCGCCGGGACGACGGATCGGGAAGGCGGGCCCGCCAACGGCGCGGTGGGCACCGTGGAGGTGTCGACCACCGCACAGGGGCGCAGGGTGTCGAGAATCATGGCCCGGCGTTCCTGCGGCAGCCCGCGGTCCACGGCGCACCACGCCGCGCCCGCCAGCCAGGCTCCCAGTATGTGAGCGGAGGTGCCGGCGTCGCGTCCGCCTACCAGGGCGATCCGGTCACCGGGGCCGACCCCGTGGTGCTGGCGAAGGTCGCGCGCGATGGCGAGGGAACGTTCCCGCAGCTCGCGATAGGTCAGGGTGACCTCGTCGTCGATGACCGCAGGGCGGTCGTCCGGCGCCGAGGTCAGCAGGGACAGAACATCCCAGTCCACAGCGTCGGCCCGGTGACCGACCCGGCTCTCCGGTTCAGGGAGAGTACCGAGAAGCCACCCCGACTCGTCGTCTGAGGACGTCTTGCCGGGGTCGTCGACCGCTGCCAGCAGGAGCTCCGCGGTCCCGCGGTCGGTGATCAGCGCCAAGGCGAAGCCGCGCTCTCCCTCGGCCCAGACCGCCTCCTCGATCAGTACGGCGTCTGTGCTGCGGCCAGCCTGCAAGGCGGCGAGCCGGGAACGGCACCAAGTGTCGGCCATCTGCGAGTCGAGCAGTCGAGCGAAGGGGTGATAGGTGAAGATGCGGTGTTCCACGGGCCGTTCGGCGGTTTCCCCGGGCCGGCGTGGAACACCGTCCAGCAGTTCGGCGCTCATCCGCTGAGCTTGGAGATAGCTGGTTACGTCGTCGAGACGATGCAGCAGGACCACGTCGTCCCTCGCAGGACGTGTGGAGGTGTCCGTGCGGTCGGTGCCGAACGTGTTTTCACGATGCACTGGTTCCTGGCTTGACACTGGCCGCTCCGTCACAGGGCACCTCCGCCTGCCGTGGTGGCGTGCGGTTGCCGTGCCTCGATCTCTCCCATGAGGCCCTCCAGCGAGGACCGCCCCTCCATGACGGCGAAGAACCCCGTCTCCAGACCGGTGGCCTTGATCCGGTTCAGCAGGGCACGCCGTCGCGGCGACAGGTATAGCGAGGCCATGTTGTGCGCGGCCGCGCCGTGCTCCAACAGAACGTCGTGCCGGTCGGCCCAGCATCTGCGGATCGCCTCGTCGAGCAGAGCGGGGTCGTGCACGGAATCGGCTACCGACTCGCTCAGCACCGCCGCCTGGCCGAGCGCGTCGCTCATGCCGAGAGCGGTAATGCTGTCCTTGTGATGTGCCGCGTCGCCGAGCAGGGACCAACCGGGCCCCGACGTCTGCCGCAGATAGTTCTGCTGATCGCCGGTGCCGGTGAAACCGTGGAACACCCCACCGGTGTCCCGCAGATGGGCCTGTAGCTCAGAGAACGACGCGAGGGCGGCCACGTAGTGACGTCGCGCGTCCTGACGGATTTCGGGGAAGCGGTGCTGCGGGAAGTAGGCGGCGAGGACCGCCTGGTTCTTGGTAGTGGGGATGTGGGTGGCGTAGAGCCCGTCCTCCTCGAAGAGACGAAGGGTATCGTCGACGGCCGGGTGGAGCGCGTAGTAAACGCAACTCGCCGGAGCCGCCCGGTGCAAGTCCGCGGCACCCACGAGGCGGGCCACGGTCGACCGCATGCCGTCGGCCCCGATTACCAGGAGACATCGGGCGTCGAGCATCTCCCGGGAGCCCGAGATCTTGTAGCGGACGCCTCGTACGCGCCCCTCATCCACGATCAGTTCGTGGACCCGGGCACGGTCCCGGAACTCGACTCCGAAGGCGACCGCTGCCTCGACCAGTGTCCCGTCGAGATCCGCACGCTCCGGAGCGCACCCGAATTCCTCCGCACCGCCCACGGCACCGCGCAGTACGGTCTCCCCCGCCCGGTAGACGATCTCCCGTATGGGGGTACACCCCGTGGCCATCACCGTCTCGAGCAGGCCCCATTCCCGCAACAGTGCGACCCCCTGGGGCTGCAGGTACAGGGTCGACATGGTTCCGGAAGGGAGCGCGGCTGCGTCCAGGAGGAGTACCGACAGCCCGGACTGTGCCAGTAGATAGGAGATCGAGGCGCCGGCGCAGCGTGCGCCCACCACCACCACGTCGTAGTGCCGTGTCATCGTCCCTCCGCCCCATCGGAGGCGGCGGAGCCGACCATCCGCAGCAGCGTCTCTTGGTACTCGGCGACCAGCCGGTCGGCGAACGACGCGTCAAAGTCATGGGTAGCCACGTCGAAGCCCAGCCTGATCGTGCCCGTCGCCTCCTCGGTCACGCCCATCGATAGGGGGGCCTCGGAGCTGTCGCGCGGCAGATCGATGTGTGGAGCCGCCCGGTCTCCCCAGGTCAGCACGGATTCGTGCCGGTGGGTGAACATGACCTGGTACAGCGGGTCGGTCTCCAGGGAGTGGCCCGGCCGGATCGCCCGCGCCATCCTTAAGAAGGGGACATTCCGGTATCGGAGCGCCTGGAGGAAGCGGTTACGGACGGTGCGCAACGCCGACGGGCCCGTGTCCAGCACCGGCAGGGCCACGGGCACGGTGTTCATGACTAGTCCGACGAGTGACTCCTGTTCGGGAGTGGCGCGGCCCGACACCGGGACACCCAGCACCAATCCACAGCCGCCTCCCAGGCGTTGCAGGAGCAGTGACCAGCAGGTCATGAACAGGATGGTGGTACTCACCCGCTGCGACTGGGCGAAGGCCCGGATCCGTCCGGCCCTGCCCGCGTCGATCCGGACCGTTCGGCTGTGTGCGCCGAACTCGGCACCTCCCGGCGACAGCTGCGTCAAGGGGTAGCGGCCGGATGCCGTCTCCATCGTCGTGTGCCAGTGGCCAAGGGCGGCGTCCCACGACCCGTCGTCCGCTGCGGCGTGCTCGGCGGCGGCCAGTTCGCTGTAGGTGAGGGGCAGCGGGTCGGGTTTCCATTCACTGTCGCGGGCGTACGCCTCGATGGCCGCGCTCAGTTCGGCGGAGATTACGGCCAGGCTCGTGCCGTCCAGGGTGATGTGGTGCGCTGCCAGCAGCAGGAAGTGCCGGTCTCCGCGCCAGGACACGAGGACGACGCGCAGTTGCGGCGCCCGGGTCAGGTCGAAGGGTTCTCGGACTTGCCACCTCACGAGCTCCAGCGCTTGCTCTCTCGAGTCGGCGCACAGCGTGAGAACAGCCGTTTCCGCGTCGTCGTCCACCTGTGCGAGCGGCCTACCGCCGACGCTGTGGTAGCTGGTCCGAAGCACCTCGTGACGTTCCACGAGCGCTGCCACTGCATGGTGCAGGTGGCCGGGCGGCACGGCCTGGTCGAGCTCGAAGCAGATCGCGACGTTCGTCACAGGCTGCTTCGGGTAGAGCTGCTCGAAGGTCCAGAACTGCTGCTCGCCCGACATGAGTTCGCGGGCCCGGGTCATGCGGCACCGTCCGTCCGGCGTACCGCCAGCATCCTCAGTTCACAGGTGCGGGCCCGGCCCTCGCCGTCTCGCAGCCACAACTGTGAGGTGTCCGGCAGCATTTCGCTCAGCACGACGTCGCCTCCGGCATCGCGGGTCCGCCGGATCGCCTTCGCAAGCAGATTCACGTAGACGATGCTGGTGAAGTTGGCGTGGACCGGCTTGTCCTCGACCGGGACGGTATAGAAGGCGCGCTCCGGGAGGCTATTGCGCAGGCGCCAGGACCGGGCTGCGAGGAAGCGTTCTCGTTCGTCGCGTATCCAGGCCCACTCCAGGTCGTCGGCGGGAAAACGCCAGGCAGCGCGGGCGACCACCAGCTCGCCGATCCGCACCCGCGGTCGCCGGGCCATGGGCGGCAGCATGGCGAAGGCGTTCACGGCCCCCGCGGAGAGGAACTCGCCGACAACCTCGGTCAGCGGTGCCAGCTCGTTTCCGCCGCCGTCGACCACGGACAGCGTGCCGGAGCCGTTGGGGCGAACGTACAGATCCGCCGCCGGCCAGACTGGGCCGGGCGCATCGATAGCTGGGCGGTGCATCGCCCAGTAGCGGTACTCGGGGACCAGCAGCGCCGAGGGAGGCGCGACCCGGGAACCGACCGCGGGCCATTCCTTGGCGGGCACGGCATAAATCCGCTCACCCCGCAGTTCGTCGGCCACCGCCGCCAGCAACTGCCGCGGATCATCGTGCTGTTCCACCAGAACCCTGCACTCCAGGGAGTTGAACGCCACGTGGATCTCACCCATGACGGCCAGGAATTCGCCGCGGTTGATGGCCTCGACACTCTCGGCCGCGATCATCACGTCGGGTGAGTGGTACCGGGCGGTGGCCCACGGAGGTGCGGAGTCAGTCGCGAACGCGCTCAGCACCGCCTCCCTGATGGAGTCCACCTCCACGACGACCTCCTCGTCGTCGTCCCGCACTCCGAGGATCTCGATCCAGCGCCGCTGGAACTCGGCCACTGCCCGCCGGACCGGTTCGGGCAGTTCCCGCTGGGAGAAGAAGAGATGGGGCGTGGCCAGACTCAGCAGGGCGGTGAGAGGCACTTGGCTCTCGTCCGTCTGCGCGCTGCGGCGCCGGTACAGATCCAGGAAGAGCTGGTTGTACTCCTCGGCGATTCGGTGCACGAGCCAGTCCGCGGACCGCAGCAGGAGACTCATCGGCTCACCGAGGGTCTGCCGGACGCCCGTTCCCAGACGGATGCGGGTCGAGCCCTTCGTGTCCTCGTATACCAGGGTGCGGCCAGCGTACGTCTGGCCTTCCCTGCGCTGGCCGCGTTCTCCCGTGATCCTGGTGAAGACGGAGCCGAGGTCCTGAAGCGCCGTGGAGAGCGCCTGCGGATCGCCGGCGCTGTGGTGCACTCGGTCGGCCGCGGTCAGATATTCCCTCAGGACGCCTTGCAGGGTCTCTCGGACGGCCAGGTCCCCGATGGCATCGATGCGGGCGGCGAGGGTCGCCTCCGGATGCGTCTCGATCGGGCCGGTCCAGTCCAGGTGAAGTATGCCCTCGGCGGCGAGCACCGACAGCTCGGTCCATGCGGTCTCCCAGTCGCCGAGGTCGGGGTATTCCGACCATGCCAGTTCCTCGGCGATCTCCTGCACCGTGCGGACGCCGTCCACCAGATCGAGCAGTGTCTGCTGCTCGGGTTTGAGCAGCAGCACCGGCCGCCCGGAGCGCCGGATCTGCCCGCCCGTTCGGTAATGGGCCGGGTGGAGCCGGGGTACTGTCCAGGGCCGGATCTCTGCGATGTCCGCCAGCGCTGTGGCGATCGCGTCCACAGCCCAGGTCTCGTGATACAGGGTGCGGCGCTCGAGTTCCTCCGGCCTAACGTCGACGACGACGGCCTCCTGGGTGTTCTCCTGCCAATGGGCCCAGCTCACCGGCCCGAAGAAGCCGATGGTGTCGTTCTTCAGGCAGTAGCGCTGGAGATAGGCGGCAATGGTGGACTCGTGCTCGCGGCCCTTCGAGTTGCGTCGCTCACCGCGTGCCGTCTTGTCGAGGCAGTCAGTTAACAGGCGGGGATTCTGCCAGGCCACCGCCTCCCGGAACTTCGGGTCGCTGGCGGTCTCCTGGAGCGCCCGGGTCATCCCAATCTCGACCGAGGAGAACGTCTCCAGGTAGTGCTGGCGGGCCTCCGGCTCGGCCGAGCCGATCGCCGCGTCGGCGGCCGCGGCCAGCTCGGGCGAGCTGAGTGCGGCTACCTGGTCGGCGGGGAAGCCGGCGCTGCGCAGGACGACGTCCGACCAGACGCTCCAGCCGTGGAACAGGCGTGTGTGACGCATGCTGATCAGCTCTCCCTCGCGGCGACGATGGCCTCTGCGAGTTCGGTGAGGGTCGGACAGTCGAAGACAGCCCCGAGGTCGAGGTCGACAGCGAACTCCTCCTGGATGCGGCCCGTCAGCTCCACCGCCGTAAGGGAGTTGCCCCCGAGGTCGAAGAAGTCCGCGTCGGGCGTGAGCGAGTCCTCACCGAGCAGTTCTGCCCAGAGCGCTTGAAGGCGTTCGACGGTGGTGGCGGCCCCAAGGGTCGATGTCGGCTCTGCCACACTGCCGACCGCCTCTCCGGGCTGCAACGCGGGGACCGGGCCCGATGCCCTGGCCGGGCGGCCGTCGACGTACTGAGGAATCGCGATCCGGCCCCGGGCGTCGCAGGTGAGAATGGTGTGCACCAGGCCCGCGGCCTGCTCGGTCGGAATGCCGCGCGCGGGTCGCGGCACGAGGGCGTCGGCGCCGGGCCCGGCGTTCGCCGTCCGGACCGTTGTCCGATCGACGCGGCGCATGGTGAAGCCCTCCACCCGCACCACGCAGTTCCCGTCCGCGGCGAGGATGTCGACATCGGCCCAGAGGGAGCCTTCGGCGGCGCCGGTCCGTCGGATCCAGGCGTACGCCCGGTCGGGGATCGGCGCGTACCGTGTGATGGAGCGGTAGTGGAACGGCAGGTGAAGGGCGTCCTGCGGGTCGCGGGCGGCCGCAGTGGCGCAGTCGAGCAGTACGGGGTGCAGCATGAAGTCACCGGACCGCTCCAGGTAAGCGTCCGGCACCTGGAGGGCCAGCAGCTTCTGGGCTGTGCCGTCAGCCGTCCACATGCCGGTGACGGCCTGCCAGTGCGGGCCGAAGGAGACCATTCCGCTGCCGAGACCATCCTGGGCGGGTACCTCGGTGGTCAAGCGCGCACGCAACTCGGGCACCGAGACCAGCTGCGGACGCGGCTGCTCGGAGACGATCGCGCTGCCCCGAGCGTAGACGTCCGCGGGGTCGTCCGCTGATGTCACGCGGAACGTCCAGCCGCCGGATCCGCCGTCGTGGAGCTCGACCGCAACGGCGTGCGTCTCCGCCACTGTGAGCGGGGTGCTGAACACGACGTCCCGCAACTCCAGGGGACCGTCGGCGGTGGTGTGCTCCAGGACGGTGCGCATGACCAGATCCAGCGTCCCCGTGCCGGGCATGACCGGCACCGAGTCGATGCGGTGCTCGTCGAGAATCGATCCCGGCGTCGCCTCGAGTCGCACCGTGACGAGGTGCTCGGGCCGCCGGCTGTGTTCCTGCCGGTCCTGCTCGGCGCGCAGGTGAGGGACGGCCATGCCGATGTCGCGCCATGCCGGCCAGTTGATGGTCAGCGAACGCCTGGCCGGTGTGCCCGCGCTCACCAGCGCGTCCATGACGGCGTTTGCGACGGCGTAGTCCGCGCCTCCGGGCTGGCCGTCCAGGGCACTGCGGCTCGAGAAGGCCACGAAGGCCTCCGGAGTGGGCAGATCGCGCATGACCTCGATGAGGTTGGCGGTCCCGGCAACCTTGGCGCCGATCGTCGCTGCCGTGCGCGCGGTGTCCGTCAGGACCGCCACCCCGGAGCCAGCCGTTCCCGCGAGGTGCAGCACGGCGCGGATCTCTCCCAGGTCACGCCGCACCGTGGTGACGGTCGCCGCCAGGGCTTCCCGGTCCGTGATGTCACACACCATGCCGACCAGTCGTGCGCCGTGTTCCTGGGCGGCCAGATGTGTCTCTGTGAGCGGTCGTTCGCGGCGCGACAGCAGCACGAGGGTCGCCTGCGGATCGAGCAGGGCTATTTGCTCCGCCACCGCACCGGCCAGCGCTCCGTACCCGCCGGTGATCAGGTAGGTGCCACCCGCGCGCCAGGTGTCCGCAGGGAGGGCGTCGGACACCTGCAGGGCGGATTCCACCGGCGTCCATCGCACCTCGCCCCGCAGGGCGGCGACCGTCGCTTCTCTGGGCACGACCCGGCTGTGGCGCGTCAGTCGGGAAGGTGGGGTGCCGACGGGGGCGTCGAGCAGGCACGCGCCGGTCACCGCGCCCTCCGCCACCAGCGTGCGTACGAGGGGCACCAGTGCCGCCCGACCCGGCGCTACGGTCTCCAGCCCGCTCACATCCGCCCCGCGCGACGTGAGGACCACCAGTTCGGGCGACCTCGCGGCCTCGTGCTCCGCGAACGAGCGGACGAACGCCACGACGCTGCGGTAACCCTGCTCCAACTGCGCGTCGAGGTCGCCTTCGGTGCTGGTGAACGTCAGGGCGTGGACCAGCCGGTGAACCCGCTGGCCCTGCTCCTGGAGATCTGTGTGCAACCGCCGGAGGTCGTCGGACAGATGCTTCTGCCTCACCTCGCACGAGCCGTCCCGCAGCGGGTGGTGCCGGTTCGTGACGTGCACGACGATGGCGTCGTCCCCGCTCGAGGTGCCCGCGAAGAGCCCGGCATCGGTGCCCTGGGGCAGGACAAGCATCGTCACCCGGCCCGCGGTGGCCTCAGCGTCGGCGGTGAAAGGCGCTAGCGCGCTCGTTGTCGCGACTGCCCAGTGGGGAAGCGTTAATGCTGCTGCGGACACAGGCACTTCCGCGGGAGGCGGTGTGGTGGAGGCCGGACGCTGCGTTGCCGTCGTCGGCTTCGGCCAGCAAAGTGTGCGCTCGTAGGGGTATCCGGGAAGCGGCGCCCGGACGGTGTCCCCGTCGGGAGAGAAGGCGTCCCAGCGGACGGAGTGGCCTCGCGTCCACAGCACCGCGGCCGCCTGCAGCAGCGAGGTACGAGCGTCCGGCTGCGGTCCGCCCTCGCCGGGCAGCGAGGCGACGGTGCGGTCCTTGCCCTCGGGGTGCTGGCGGACCAGGGTGGTAAGCGTGCGGCCCGCCCCCGTTTCCAGCAGGAGGGCATCGTCGGCCAGGGCACTTGCGACCGCCTGCCCGAAGAGGACAGGGCGCACGGCCAGCTGCGACCAATACTCCGGCTGTGCGACGCTCTCCTGCGCGGCCTCTCCTCCCAGGGAGCCCGAGCGGAAGGAGAGCGAGGGACGTGTCAGCGGCTGCCCTGCCAGGGCGGCGGTCACCGCGGCGGGGACGGAGGCCGCGTCCGCGGACCCCCAGGCCGATGCGGACACCGGCTCCCGGAAGCGCACCCCTCGTCCGCGCAGTTCCTCCCTCAACGCGCCGATCCCATCGGGTGCTCCGGTGACGGTCAGCTGCCGGGGACTGTCCACCGCAGAGAGGCTCAGGCCGTACTCGACCAGCAAAGGGGTGATGTCGTCGGCGCTCGCGGCGACCAGGAGGCTGGACACCTCCGGGCAGGAAGCCAGGGCGCGCGTCATCGCAGCCACGACGGCGGCACCGGTCGCGAGGCCGAACACGCCGCTGACCACACCGGCGGCCACTTCGCCGACGCCGTGACCGAGGACGGTGTCCGGCTCGATCCCGCAGGCCTGCCACAGGGCAGCCGTGGCACAGGCCGCAGAAAAGACCAAGGGCAGTTCGTCCGCGCCGTGGGCCGAGGAGCCTTCGCGGGCCTGCTCCAGACATCGGTCCAGATCGATGCCGTGGTCCTCGAAGCGACGGCGGCATTCGGCGAACGCCGAGGAGAAGGCGGGATGAACGGCGGTCAGGTCCTGCCATCCGGTGTAATGACCACTTGTTGCGGGGAACAGGAAGACCAGACCGGATCTGTCGTCCGCATGACCGCGAACCACCGCGGGCGAGTCGTCGGCCAGCAGCCGGTCCAGCGCGCCGGCCGTCGGGTCGGCCAGCACGGCGGCACGCCACTCGTACGGCTCGTCGTTGACCGCACGAAGCGCGGCGGCGACCTGGGCAGGCGGGTGTGCGTGCAGACCGGTCGCCCGGGCACCGAGCCGGTGCCGGTATTCCTCGCGGGCGCGGGCGCTCTTGGCCGACCACAGCAGGACGGCCGGGTGTTCCGGCGCCTGCGGGGCAGTCCGCTCGGGAGCCTTCTCCAGCACCACGTGGGCGTTGGTACCGCCCATGCCGAAGGAGCTGATGCCGGCGACGGTCAGCGAACGGGTGACCTCATGTTCTCCTGCGACGTAGAACGGAGAACCGTCGAGTCCCAGCTTCGGATTGAGGGAGGTGAAGGAACCGCTCGCGGGGATAGTCCCGTTCTCCAGCGAGAGCACGGCCTTGATCAGGGAGGCGATGCCTGCGGCGTGTCCAAGATGACCGATGTTGCCCTTGACGGAGCCGAGGGCGCATGCTGCGGACCCGGCTGGCCCGAGAGCGTTGAAGGCCTTGACGAGGCCAGCGACCTCGATTGGGTCTCCCAGCGCTGTGCCCGTGGCGTGGGCCTCCACCATCCGCACGTCCGAGGGCGAAACACCGGCGCGGATCATCGCCTCACTTATTACGGCGGCCTGTCCCAGGACGCTGGGCGCGGTGAAGCCAACCTTGGCGGCGCCGTCGTTGTTGACCGCCGATCCTCGGATAACGGCCCGGATCGGATCACCGTGGGCAAGCGCGTCGTCCAGCCGCTTCAGCACTACCGCGCCGCCACCGGAACCGAAGACCGTGCCCGTGGCATCGGCGTCGAAGGGGCGACAGGAGCCGTCGCGGCTCAAGGGACCGCCCTCGTCCCACCAGTAGCCGCTGTCCAACGGGAGTTCCACGTCCACGCCCCCGGCCAGGGCTACTTCGCAGTCGCCGGACAACAGTGCCTGCGCGGCCTGGTGGACGGCGACCAGGGAGCTCGAACAGGCGGTTTGCGTCGTGATGCTGGGGCCGCGCAGGCCCAGCTTGTAGGACACGAGCGCAGACAGGTAATCCACGTTGTTCCAGGTTCCGACGGACATGCCGCCGGTGCTGCGCCAACGGGAGCCCGAGCGCGGTGGGAGTAGGTCGGTGTAGTGGTCGTTCCCGGCCGCCCCGAAGACACCGACGTCCCATGAGGCTGCGGGACTCAGTGCGGCGTTGAGCAGGGCGTCGTGGCAGCACTCGAGGAAGAGACGGAACTGCGGATCACAGATCTCGGCCTCTCGCCGGGTCATGTCGAAGAAGCCGGGATCGAACATGTCCAGCTGAGCGGCGGAGGCCACGACGGGCACATAGGACGCGGACTTTGGGTCATCCGCCGGGACGCCGGACCGGCGGATCTGGTCCTCGGTGAGCCGCGCTGTCGAGACCTTCCCGGAGGTCAGGTTGGCCCAGAGTGCCAACGGGTCAGCAGCCCCGGGGAACCTCCCGGACATACCGATGACGGCGATCAGTTCGGAATCAGCCACGAGATTACCTCTCCAGCTCTTCGTACAGGTGCTGACGGCTGTGCGCGGGAAGGTGCGGCTTGCGCCGACGCGGCTCCCGACGCTCCTTGTCATGCACGTTCCGGATGCCGTGCGTCATCGCAACGGCGAGTTCTGCGGCATTGACATGGGTGAACATGTCGACGACGGGAAAGCTGACGCCGAGTCGTGACTCGAGCACGGGATGGACGTTCAAAAGATGCAGGGAGGTGAGGCCGCCTTCGAAGAAGTTCACGGCCGGCGACAAGGACAGTCCGGTGTGACGGCGGATCACTTCAAGAATGATCTGCTCGACTTCACCCGCTTCTTGGTCATCGCCGCGGCCCGAGTCCCCGTCCAGGACTCCCCCGGGCCCGATGACTTTGTGGTTGCGGCTCAACCGGAAGTCCTCGACCAGCAGAATCCGCGGAGGCACCGCATAGCGCGGCAGCCTGGTCCGCAGCCATTCCCGGAGACGCTCCTTCAGGGCGGCCACGGCCGCGCCCGGGGCGGTCCGCACCGCCAGGGTGAGCACCGCCGGCCCGTCCTGTGCCCACATCCCCGCCCAGGCCGCGGCGACGGCGTCGTGTGCCAGAGCGGCGGCCTCGATCTCCTCGGGGGCGACACGGTAACCGTCGACGCTGAGCTGCCGGTCCACACGTCCAGTCAGATGGACGAGCCCACGCGTGTCCCGCCGGCCAAGGTCGCCCGTGTGTAGAAATCCTGTCTCCGCGCCCCCGTAACCGATGCCCAGATGCGGACCCCTGATGACGACTTCCCCGAGTTCGCCGGGAAGCGCTCGACGGCCCTCCCGCGTGAGCACGTCCACTTCGGTCCTGCCGAAGCGATCACCGATCGGTACGCGTTCGGAGGAGGGCAAGGTGCGGGCCCACTCCCTATCCACCGGGTGTACCGAGGCGATCTGTGCGGACTCGGTACACCCGTAGGCATTGAAAATCACCGCGTCGGAGACACTCTTGAGCTCGCGCACCGTGCCCATGCGGAGGCTGTCGCCGCCACTGACGACTAGGCCGAGATCGGGGAGCCGGTCCCCCATGCTTCCGGAAACAAGGAGATCCAGCAGACCTGGGGTGGCGTGCAAGACGGTGATGCGCGCGTTCTTCACGAACTGAAACAGCGTCCGGGGATGGGTCAGGGCATGCTGCGGCGGCACGCTCACCGTCCCTCCGCACAGGAGGGGGATCAGGCAGTCCCGTAGGGCAGGGTCGTGGCCGATGCCGCTCAGCAGAGCGAACCGGTCTACCGCTGTGGGACGGAAGTGGTCCAGATAGTCTTCCAAAGCTCCGAACAGCGCTGCGGAGGAAACCGGAACCGCCTTCGCAGCACCGGTGGAGCCCGAGGTGAACAGGACGTGGTTGGTGCCTACGGGCATCCTCCCGGACGGTCTGCGGTGCTCCTCAGATCCGGCCGTGACCTTGCATCCGATGGCAGTCACCTCTATACGAGCATCGGCGCTCAGCAGGGCCGCCCGCGCGTCGCGCACCGCGGCCGGCAGAGCGTGGTCGACGATCCCGGTGACGACACCCTTCTGCCAGCAGGCGATCAGCAGCGGGAGGAACGCCTCACAGCGGTCGGCCTCGATGAGCACAGTGCCGCCAGTGGCGATGGCGTGCTCGTCGAGCCAGCGCGAGAGTTCGACCGTCCTGCCGGTAAGTTGCCTTCGGCTCAACACTCCGGAGGGTGAGAGGACGGCAGGAGAATCGGGGGCACCAGTAACGAGGTCGCCCACGGCGAGCCGGGGCCGCTCGCCGGAGGCAAGCGGTTCGGCCGGTGTGTGCGACCTCATCCGCTCGGGCGGGCAACCCGCCAGCCGCTGCATCGTCTGCACGATCCGCTGCGCCAGGTCATCTATCAGGCAAGGGTCCTGGAGCAGCCTGCCGCGTGTGGTCACGGTGAGCGTAAGTCCGGCCTCGGCTCGATTCAGATAAACGTTGAAGGGGAAAAGGGGCCGGAGAAAACGGGCGTCGGCGTAGTGGCACGGGGCGCCGGCAAACCTCTCCGGCGCGCGTCGGTGACTCAGGTCGTTGACCCAAGCCTGGACAAGCGCGGCATCCGGGCCGGGGCGGCGCGGCATCCCGCGGCTCAGGTCGCCCAGGGTCGCGGAATCGTGCTCGCTGGCGTCGAGTTGCGCGTCGCGGACGGCCACAAGGGAATCCACCGGGGAACCGGAGCTGCTGGTCGGCAACACCAGCGGGAGAACCGACAATGCCAGCCCTACCAGGTCAGCGGACTCGGCGCGGTATCGCTTGTCCACGGGCATACCGAGGACAATCTCGTCCTCGCCCGTGACACCGCCCAGCACCGCGGCGGTGGCTGCCAGCAGCGCTGTGGCCATGGTGTGACCGCGCGCCCGCAGCGCACCCGACAGCCCGGCGACGACGCGCTCGTCGAGGGGCGCGTGAGCGGTCAGCACAGCAGGGTCGGCCTGCGATGCGGCCGGGGCCGTCGTGCGGGCGGTGATCGGGAGCGGTTGCGGCGCTGCGGGCATATGCCGTGTCCAGTACGCGACGTCCTGGCGAACCCGCTCTGTAGTTCGCTCGCGGTTCTCCGCTTCGATGAAGGCCGCAAAGCTCGCGCTGGGCGGGGATCCGTGCAGCGGCTCCTCGGGAGCTTCGTAGGCCTCGGCAAGGTCGGCAAACAGCACGTCCAGAGATCCGGCGTCGCCGATCAGATGGTGGAGGGCCAGTACCAGATGTGTGTGACCAGGCGTGCAGATCATGCCAGCGCGAAGCATCGGCGAGTTGTCGGTCGCGATGGTAGCGGTCAACTCCTCGACAAAACGGCTCACCTGTTCGTCCTGATCCGTCTCTGCACGGCACTCCACGAACCGGCCGGGAGGGCTGCTCGGGGAGAAGACCAGCGCGGGCCCGCTCGCGAACTCCTCGACGTGAGCCCGGAGTGCGTCGTGCCGGGCGACGGTCGCGGCGAGCGCCCGATCCAACTGTTCCCGGTCGAGACGAGCGGCGACCCGCAGTACGCCGACAACGTTGTACGCCCCTTTTGTCGGCTGCAGATGCTGATCGACCCAGATGGCCTCCTGCGCCGGCAGGAATCGCTGGACCTTCGCGGGGCGTCGGGGCACGCGATCTGAAGGCACCGGGGAGACGACAGACGTCTCGGCCTCAACCAGAGAGCAGACTTCGGCCAGGGACGCGTTGTCACGGAGCAGCGCGCTAATGGGCAGGCGTCGGCCCGTAGCCCGTTGTATATCGGCCACCAGGCTCACGGCCATCAAAGAGTGGCCGCCCTGGGCGACAAACCCGTCAGTTGGCGACATCGCCGGACCCAGGGCTTTGTTCCATAAAGCTGTTACGACATCGCGCCAGTTTTCTTCACCAGCGTCACTACATATCTCATGAACGGATTTGGACGACACGACAATCCCCCGCCTCGCTGGACTATGGTTGAGCCAGCTAAAGATTTGCGGCCGGGTCGGTTTCTCGTCCAGCCGAATTATTATCTGTCACGTCTGAAGGATCCGCGCTATCCGTACGCACAGATTTGAGACCGAGGTACAGGACGACGGCAGGGCTGAGCACGACTGCGGATGAGGCCAGGGCAGCCGTGACGCCCAGCTTGCTGCCGATCGCACCAATCGAAGGTCCACCCACGACCTGGCCAAATGCGTCGACCTGGCTGGCCATTGAGAAGCTCGTCGCGCGCACCTTGGAGTCCAGATTTCGGTTCATCCAGGCCGTCTGGACCGGGTAGGCAAGGTCACGGCTGGCGTTGCGCAGCCAGAGGCCCGCGAGAGCAAGTCCCATAACTGGGCTGACGCCGAGGAGGAAGATTCCGGCGACCTGGATCGACATCAGCAAAGCCATCAGCCGATTGGGATGCCGATTATTCATAGCCTCCGGAGTGACCTTATTGACCGTCAAGGACACAACCAGCGATATGGCGGTTCCGATAAGAGAGAAGATGGAGAACCAGACCGTTGGCCCGTCCAGTCCGGCCACAGGCGTGAGGGTGAAATCTTTGAGAATTCGATCCACCCAGAGCCGGTCCACTACTTCACTCGACAATCCGACGAACAGACTGACCAGAGTCATGGTGAGCACCACGCGGCTGGAGCGAATGGCAGCAACGCCGCTTCGGGCCTGCCTCAACATCGCCTTGAAGGTCTCCCGGTCCTCGTCCGGAGTCGGCGTGAAGCCGTTCTCGGGCATGACGAAGATGAGGAACACAGCCACGGCGAGGAAGGTGACCCCCGCCGCCAGTAGCGGCAGTCCGAGATCCTTGAGACCGAGCGCACAGGCAGCGACTGTCCCAACGATGGTCATGACAAGATCGATCTGCCGAGCTCTAGTGAAGGCGGGCTGAGCATTCTCCGGGCCGATCTCATCGGCAAGCCAGGCCTGTCCCGCACCCGAGACGAACGTGAAGCCTACGCCCCAGATAAAAGAGCAGGCGATGGCCGCCCAGAATTCAGGAATGAGACCCTGAAGCACGAATCCAAGGCCGGAGAGGGAAGTGCCAATTATGAGAGAGAGTCGACGTGAGTAGCGATCGGCCACAACACCAGTTGGCACCTCAAAGATAAAGACCGTCGCCTCGAGCACAGTGCCAACAAGTACGAGTTGCAGAGGGGACAGCCCAACTACCGAGACCTGATAGACAATTTGAAGAGTTGCGGCGAGCGCATAGGCTACCGAACACAAGGCGGCATAGATGTAGTAGGTTCGAATTGCGAGCGTCATGCGTGTTGGAATCCTAGCCGTGTAGCCCATTTATGGGTTTCAAAGGGCGCCACAGTCACACACCGACCCAATCATGATTTTTGCTTAAATTTTACCCGGGATATCCGGATTTTTTCATGAAAGGCGGTTTGCGGCTCGCGCCAGATTTGACGGTATACTCCGGCTCCGCGTTAGGTCCAGGCTCCCTGCTGCGCCGCACGAGAGACCCATCTGGAACGGTTGAGATTCTGCATCGATCCCCACGCAAGCGAGCTGACCGAAAGGTCAAGATCCTCCTGCATTCCCTTCCCCCGTTACACATCGATGAACTCTGCACGGATGACCCTACAGAGGTTTGCTGTTACATGATCCATCCCCTCCTTGGACTCTGGCTTGATATCCGCGGACCTTGGCTTGATCATGACACTTTGGCGTCTATTGCGAATCGTGTGCAGGCACAGCGGCGATGAGGGGCACGCCGGTCCGTGAAGATCCGGAGATCTGTAAGTACGGTGCCGCCCGAGAAGCAGTCGACCTACAGCACCTGGCTAGTCTTCACCTCCGCGAGCTTTGTGCGGGATTACTCCCCCTCACTCGGGATGTCCCGGTGAAGTGCACGGCGGTGTCATCGTCCACTCCGTCCTCTTCGCGCGAGCGAGTACCCCGCCTGCGAAGTGGCGGGTACAAGCTGCTGATGTGCTCTCTGTGGGAACCCGGACCTGATCCGGTTGTCGCCCCGTTCCGTTGTGTCCACTTGGCGAGAACAGAGATAGTTCGGCGCCGCCGCACCGTCTGAGGGGCGCTGGCCAAACGACCGCGGACGTTGTCCCTGTCAATCGACGCTCACGGGCAGGCCTTTACCGGGTAACCGGCTGTCCTGGAGGGGACGGCTGGGCAGAGGCCTGGTGAGGTGCCCTGCATGACGGCGGGACGGTCAGGACTGTGCGGAGGGCCTGCGGGGCGGAGGCAGCGCGGGTAGGAGTTCCCACAGGGGGCGCGCCCCGGAGGCCCAGGTTGCGAGCAGTGTGCGGTCGACGAGGTGCAGCCGCTGTTGCCGGGCGAAGATATGGCCGGGTTGGGTGATCCTGCCGTTGGTGACCATCACGACCACGTCGGCCTTATGGACCGGGCGTCCGGTGCCGTTCAGCACCTGCAGTTCCGGTGTGCCCACAGCTGCGCCACGCTCGCCGTGACGGCGGTGCTTGCACTGGATCACCCAGCGTCGCCCCAGCGGGTCGGTCGCCTTCACATCCGCTCCCAGATCGCCCTGTCCACCGACCTGGACGGCGTCGACGCAGCCGTCCGGACGCATCAGATCCCGGACCGCGTACTCGAACTGCCGGTGGGCCAGTGCGTCCAGCTGCGACAGTCCGTAGCGCATGGCGCGCGCCTGGGTCCGCTCCCACTGCACACGTTGAGCCCGCTGCTGCCACCACCCGATGCCTGCGAGCACGGCGATGACGGCCACGACCAGCAGCAGCCACCAGTGCGCGAGTAGCCAACCGACCACCTTCGCCACCAGCAGAGCACTACGGCTGCGCTCACGCACAGGCCGACGAACGGTGCCTGCTGTTGTTGGTGGCGACGGCTGGGGCGCCGTGCAGGGCGCCGCCGGGCCGGTGGGCGCCGGGTCACCGCTGTTCGGCCAGGGCGGAAAGGTCGATCGGGCAGGAGACACCGCGAGATCACGGAAAGAGGATGGATGCGGGTGAAATGGGATACAGGCAGGGCCCGCACGCGCTGATCGCGGTCCCGTGCGGCGTGCGAACGGGCACGGGACCGCGTGCACCGGCCGTCCTGTCCCAGCCGAGGCATGCGCGATCGTACGGGTGAAGGCGCTGCCGAGGTGTGCGGCGCACTCGGCATTTCGGGGTAGGGCGGGACAGTTCCGCCCGATGGCGCAAGTCCGGTGTGCTGCAGGTGTTTTCTAGCAGACAGCGCCTGCTTCGGTTACTGAGCTTCCATACGGGTGAGACCGTCCGTGTTCGGTATTCGTAGCGCGGGTGGGATGGTGCTGCGGCCGATTCGGCGCGGTGACGGGATGGGGTGTACCGAATGCGACCCACAGCCCGAGATCAGCGGCGAGGTCGGCGATCACCTCTGCTTCCTGGCGCAGGAGATCCCAGGGGAGCCGGGTCCAGTCCGATGCGGCGAGGTTGTCCGGGCCGGCTGAGGACATCACGTATTTGCCGGGGTAGGTGGTCGCCCCTTCCGGGAACTGCACCAGCCGGGCTCCGGCTTGGTGCGCCTCGCGCAACAGGCTGCAGATCTCCGCTCGCACGCAGGTTCTGCGGGTCGGTCGGGTCCTGGGGAACGGTCCTCTGAGCCACGCCAGCCGTAGTGTCCGCACCACAGGTGGACAGTAAGGCATGGGCTACCGAAGGCGCTGCGCGGCACAGCATCTTCTGGGAGCTGGAGCTCGCACCAGCTGGCAGCGCCGCCATGTGGGCCGTCGGGCAAGAAGCCGCCCCTGCGACGCTGTTGCTCAAGGCGGTTGCTGCGCGGCGCGGCATGCTGCCGACCGTCTCGGCTCCGCCTGGGAACAGCCGGTTCCCGTGTGCGGAAGCAACCGGGATGCCGGGGTGCTCGGCGTCACAGGCCGAGTTCGGTCAGCATCGCCTGGCGCTGCGGGCTGAGGCGCGAGCGGCGCCTGCGCAGGTTGGCCAGCCACTGTCCCAGGCTCACGGGCTCGTCGCCGAGGTTCTCGATGTGCCGTTGCGGGACGTCGAGATGCCCCTCCCTCTCCTGGAAGGCGCGTGCGGCGGCCAGTCCGCGCTGGAAGGCCCGCTCGCGTGCCGGCATCTGAGTGTCTTGCGGCGAGGGGGCTGTGGTGTCCGGCAGGTCTCTGCCCAGTTCTTTGAGGAGCTGGTGCTGTCCGGGGTGAAGACGGCCAGCCTGGGTGTACTGGGTGTCGAGCCACTCCTCCGCTCGTGCAACGTGCTCGGTCTGCCCGAGTCCGAGGCGGGCGGCGTGGTAGGCGCGCTGCCAGGTGATGGGCCAGGGCGGGTTCCACCATGGGTCGAGAGCAGTGAGGGCGGCAGTGCGCGGCGGGGTGAGGGCGTGGGCACGGGTGCGTTGTGTGGACAGCCAGCGCCCGAGGGGGAAGCCGTCGTGGGTCTCGTCGACAGGGGCGGCAAGGTGGCCGTGGCGGGCGGCGTAGGCGGTGGCGTGGGCGAGGCCCCGCTCGAACGCCTGCTGGCGTGGGTCCCAGATGATGCCGAGGCGTTCGAGCGCCTGGCCACGTGCGGGATCGAGAGCGCCAATGGTGTGGAGGTGGCGTTGCCAGGTGAGCCAGCGGCCAAGGGTGTAGCCGGTGGTGTCTTCGTAGGTCTGGGGGACGTCGAGGTGGCGGTGGGTGCGGTGGTAGCGGCGGGCAGCTGCCAGGCCGCGGCGCCATTCGGCGCTCTTGGGGGCCAGGACGCGCAGGGAGAGGGCAAGGGCGACTTCTTCCGATTGGGTAGGTCGGTCGAAGCGGAGCCAGGCTTCGGGGTCTTCCGCGGGCATGGTGGGGCGTTGGGTGCGGGGATCGGCCAGGCGGGCCTCGAGACGGCTGTCGTGGGCGCGCAGGGCCTGGATGGTGCGCCACAGAGGGGTGTAAGCGTCGGCGCCGAGGAGGTCGTCGGGGTCTTCGCCGGGGGTGAGGTAGACGGGAACTACGAGCGTGGCCTTCTTGCCTGCGCCCGGTTGTTGGCGCAGGGCGCGGCCGACGGCCTGGACGGTGTCGACGGGGCTGTTCTTGGGGTCGGTGAAGACGACGGCGTCGATGGCAGGGACGTCGATACCTTCCCCAAGGACGCGGGCGTTGGACAGGACGGCGGGGGTGTCGGGTCGGGTGTGGGAGGCGAATTCGAGCAGGAGGCGGCGGCGGACCTGGGGGGCGTGGTGGCCGCTGATCCAGTCCGCCCACAGGTCCTTGGGGCGAAGTTCGGCAGGGAGGGTGGCGGCCGTGTCGTGCAGGGTGGTGGCGAAGGCGCGGGCGTCGGCGACGCGGTGGTGAAAGGTGAGGACGCGGCGTAGCCGGTGGTCGTGGATGGCGCGCAGGGCGGCGACCTGGCGGCCGGCGAGGCGAAGTCCGTCCACGCCCGCCCCCGGTCCGGTGGCGAGCCAGTCGCGGAGGTCTTCGTCGGTGACGACGGGGACGAGGATCTGGTAGTCGGCGAGGAGTCCGAGGTCGATGGCGTCGGAGAGGGTGAGCCGGTAGGCGACGGGACCGAAGAGGGTTTCGTCGTCCATGGAGGCGACCGCGTCCGCCTCGCCGGTGGCGGGGATGTCGTCGGCGTCCCAGATGCGGGGGGTGGCGGTCAGGTAGAGGCGGCGGGCGGCGGGGACCTCGTCGTCATGGTGGACGGCGGCCCAGGCTTTGCCGAGGCGGCCGGCGGTGCGGTGGGCCTCGTCGACGACCACAAGATCCCAGGGGGGCAAGCGGTGGTCGCGGTGGGCGGCGACCACCGCGGGCAGGGAGGCGTAGGTGGCGTAGGTCGTGACTGGACCTGCGCCGGTTGGACTGGCGAGCGCAGCCAGGTCGCTGGGCGCGGTAGTCATCAGGATATCGGCGCTGAGCGGTTCGTGGTCGAGAGCTTGCCGGGCCGAACACACCGCTAGTGCCGGTCCTTTGCGCCCTGCCGCACGCCAGGAGCGGATCGTCTGGGACAGCAGATCCAGCGTCGGCAGCAGCACGAGCACGCGGCCGCGGACGGCCAGCCGGGCCGCGGTGCGAGCGGCGATGAGTGTTTTACCTGTGCCGCAGGCGGCCACCACGCTGGCTCGCGGGTGTGTGCGCAGCGTTGTGGTGGCCGCGGTGACGGCTTCCTTCTGGTGGGACCGCAGCTCGATTTCGGAAGCCATGAAGGTGTGCTGCTCCGTGAGGGTCGGTCGGACGTTGAGAGGCGGGGCAAGGTGCCACGCCCTGTCAGCGTGCAGGCTATTCGGCTGCCTCGGCGAGGTGGGCGAGGGTGGAGCCGGTGGGGCTTTTACGCACGTGCAGGCGGTGGGTGATGCGGCGGCGTAGTTCGGGGACGTGGCTGATGACACCGACGGTGCGGTCGTGGGCGCGCAGGGAGTCCAAGACGTCGAGGACCTTGTGGAGGGTGTCTTCGTCGAGGGTGCCGAAGCCTTCGTCGATGAAGAGGGTGTCCAGGGGGTTGCCGCCGGCTTCGTGGGTGACTACGTCGGCCAGGCCGAGGGCGAGGGACAGGGAGGCGAAGAACGATTCGCCGCCGGAGAGGGTGTCGGTTTTGCGGGGGCGGCCGGTCCAGGAGTCGGTGATCTCCAGCCCGAGGCCGGAGCGGGCGCCGCGGGCTGCTTGGTGGTCGGAGTGGGAGAGGGTGTAGCGGCCTTCGGACATGATGTGCAGGCGGGTGTTGGCGGCGGCGACGACTTCTTCGAGGCGGGCGGCCAGGACGTAGGCCTCCAGTTGCATGCGCACCCGGGCGCTGGGTGAGTTGCCGGTGACGAGTTCGGCCAGGTGTCGGGCGGTGAGGTGGGCCTGCTCGAGCGGTTGCAGGCGCTGGACGGCGGCGTCGAGGTCGGCGGTCAGGGTGGTGAGGGCCTGGCTGCGGGTGTGGGCGGCGCTGGCGACGGCGGCTGCCTCGGCATGCTGGTCATCTGCGGCGGCCCGTGCAGCTGTGGCGGTGTCGAGGTCGGCGGAAGGCTGCGCAGCAGCCTGCTGTAGTGCCGGGTTGTCCAGGACTGCGGTGTGTGCGGCACAGTCCTCGCGCCACTGGGTGATCTCTTCTTCGATGGCGCGCAGTTCTTCGTCTTTGAGCAGGGCCTGCTGGGCGAGTGCCAGGGTGTCGAAGCCCTGGTTCTTGGCGGCCTGGGTGGCCTGGTCGGTGCGGTGTGTGAGGGTCTGGACGGCGGCGGCGAGGCTGCGGGAGGCCTCTGCGGTGTCTTTGAGGCGGTCGGCAGTGTGGGTGAGGTCGTCGGCGTGGGCGGCGACGGTGGGATGGGTGCCGCGGGCTGCGGTGAGCTTGGCGGTCAGGTCGGTGAGTTGCTGGGTGAGGGTGTCGTAGTGGGCGTTGCGGGCGGACAGGCCGGCCGTGGCGGTGCTGTGCTGCTGGGTCTGGGCTGTGTGCTCGCCGTCGAGGGTGAGGAGTTCTTCCTGGACGGCTCCTTGGTCGGCAGCGCGGTCGAGGGTGTCGGTCAGCTCCGTGGTGAGCGTGGTGTGCTGGGTTTGGAGGTCGGTCAGTGGGGTGTCGCCGGCTTCCCCGGTGGCGGTGGCGGCCTGTTCGCGGAGCCTGTGCAGTGCGGCTGTTGCGGCTTCCTGCGTGGCTTTAGCCTGCTCATGGAGAGCTTCTGCGTCCTGTTCGTCCTGGCGTGTGGGTTGCCCGTCTTGGGGAGCGGCGGGCGCCGGGTGGGTACAGGATCCGCAGACCGGGCAGGGGGTGTTGTCGGTGAGGGTGGCGGCGAGTTCGGCGGCCATGCCGTCGGTGCGCCGGCGGCGGATGGTGAGGTAGGTGTCGCCGGTCTTGGCGGTGGCTGTCTCTGCATCGGCCAGCTGCTGTCCGGCTTTGACGATCTTGGCGAGGTGGGTGTCGCGGCGTTTGGCAGCTTCGAGGCGGGTCTTGAGGTTGTCCAGGGCGGTCTGGTGGTGGCGGCTTTCCTCTTCGGCCTGGCGGGCGGCTTCTCGCCGGGCTTCGAGGGTGCGGCGCCGGGCGGGCTCGGCTTCGAGCCAGTCCTGGGCGGTGCGTTGCTGGGTGGTGAAATCCTGCCGTTCGGCGTCGGTGCGTTCCAGCTCGGTGGTCAGCCGGCGGACGGTGTCTTCTTCGGGGATGAGGGCCGTCAGGACGGCAGCTTCGGCGCGAAAGCGCTGCTCGGTGGTTTCCAGCTGGCCGGCGTCCAGGTCCTTGTGTTCAGGTGGCAGGTGCTCGCGGGCGGTGCGTTCGGATTTCTGGGCACGGGTGTGGTCGTCTGCAGCGGTGTCCACAGCGTGCAGCAGCGGTGCTGCCTGTTGGGCGCGGCGGGCCTGGTCGCGGCGCTGAATGAGTGTGTCCTGGTGCGGTGTCTGTTGCTGCAGCAGGTCGAGTTGCTGTCGGGCGCTGGTGTAGGTGGCTTGCTGCTGGTGGAGTTCGCGGGCCGCGGCTTCGAGGACCTGCTGTGCGGTCAGGTTCTCCTTGGCCACTGCGGCTGCCTGAAGTGTCTTGTCGTGGTCGGTGTGGCTGACGCGGAGGAGATCCTGGGCCCAGGCGCGGGCGGGCTCGGTGAGGGTGTGTGGGTCGTCGAGGGCGGGCGCCGTGTACTGGGTAGTCAGGTCGGTTCCGGCGACCTGGTGGATGCGTTCGGCCAGGCGCAGTATGTCGTCGCGGGCGGCGTCACGGTTCTTCTCCGTGGTGCGGCTGTGGTCGTTGAGCCAGCGCTCGATGAAGGAGAAGCGGCCGGTGCGGAAGAGTTTGCCGAGGAGTTCTCGTCTGCCGTGGGCGTCGGCGTGGAGGAACTTGGTGAATTCGTTCTGCGGCAGCAGGACGACCTGGCAGAACTGGTCCCGGCTCATGCCCAGCAGGCCGGTGATCTCGAGGGCGGCCTCCTGGTGGGATTTACTGGATGGCTCCCACTGGCCTTGGCCGTCGGTGTCGACAGCCCATTCGCTGAGGCGGGTTTCTGCCTTCTGTGAGGTCTCGCCCTCACCGGATCGTTTGGGGCGCATCTGGGCGGGGATCCGGTCGATGCGCAGGCGGCGCCCTGCGAGGGTGACCTCAAGGGTGACCTCGGTCAGGAGGCCGGCGGAAGCGTGATGGCTGCGCAGTAGCAGGTCGCGGTCGCCGGGTGGTTTGCCGTAGAGGGCGAAGCAGATGGCGGCGAAGATGGTGCTCTTGCCGGCTCCAGTGTCGCCGTGCAGGAGGAATAGGCCGTCGGCAGACAGGGCGTTGAAGTCGATGGTGTGGGTACCGGCGAAGGGTCCGAATGCCTGGAGCCGCAGGATGTGCAGGCGCATGTCAGACGGTTTCCTTCTGCTGTTCGTTCAGGCGGGAGGCTTCTACGGCCTGAACGAGCAGGTCGTGTTCGTCGGGGGTGGGGTCGGTGCCGCGCATGCTATTGATGAAGTCGCCGGCGATGTCGAGGTCGCCGCGACCGCGGAGGCGCTGGCTGTAGGTGGGGGTGTTGGTGGCCTGGACGGGGATGAGGGCGGGCCTGTGCTTGAGGCTGGCGGTGTGAGGGAAGCGGCGGCGCAGGCGGGCCATGGCCTCGAAGGGCAGGGCGGTGTCAGTGAGGGTGACCTCGAGCCAGGCGTCCTTCAGCGGCTCGTGGGCGAGGTTGGTAAGGAGATCTTCCATGAAGCCGGTCACGCGATCCAGGCGCAGCGGCACGGGGCAGGGCCGGTGGATGAGGACGGGACCGGCGCCCGGGGCGAGGTCGACCAGGGTGGTCGACTTGGTGTGGCGGGCTTCGGAGAAGGAGTAGGCCAGTGGTGAGCCGCTGTAGTGGATGCGGTCGGTGACGCGCTGGGGGCCGTGGAGGTGGCCCAGGGCGACGTAGTCGATCCCGTGGAAAACGTCGGCGCCCACGTGGGCGACACCGCCCACGGCGATTTCGCGTTCACTTTCGGCCTCCTCGCTCTCATCGCGTTCCTCAGGCAGCCCGGTGCCAGGAGTGACGAAGGCGTGCGCGAGGACCACGGACCGGGTGCCTGCCGACTGGTTGTTGGTGAGGTCGGCGTGGATGCGGTCCAGGGCTGCGGTCAGCACGGCGTGATGGGAGACGGCTTCGGCTTCCAGGCGGTCGCGGACCATCGACGGCTCGAGGTAGGGAATGCCGTACACGGCCACAGGGCCGTCGGCGTCTTCGAGGACGACCGGGACGTCGCAGGTACCGGGATCCGTCCTCAAGTGGATGCCCGCACGGGCGAGGAGCCCGGATCCGACGCCGAGGCGGTGCGCGGAGTCGTGGTTTCCGCTGATCATGATGATCGGCACGTTGAGGTCGGCGAGCTGGTGCAGGGCGCGGTTGAACAGGCGTACGGCGTCCAGGCTGGGGATGGCCCGGTCGTAGATGTCACCTGCCACGAGGACCGCGTCGACGTCCTCGGTTCGGGCGGTGTCGACCAGGTGGTCGAGGAAGGCTTCCTGGGCGGGGATCAGGTCTTCTGTGTGGAACCGGCGGCCCAGATGCCAGTCCGAAGTGTGCAGAAACCGCATGAGCACAGACAGTAACCAGAGGGAGAGCGGTTACGGGCGGTTTTCCTGATAAACGGGCGTCGCTGCGGAAGCCGTGACGCGCCGCAGTGCGTGGAGTTTCAGCGGTTTGCCCCGGCTGGTGGGTGGGGTGCCGCCGCCGGGTGATTGTCACTGGTAGGGGGCAAGATGTGCGGTGGGGGGAAGGAGGATGTGATGTCGTTATCGCGTTCTGCAAGCAGTGGATTGTGGCGGCGCCGGACGGGTGCCGCTGGTGCGGGATCCAGGCACGAGGTCACGGCCAGCAGTATGTGGCGGAGGTGGGCTGGCATGCGTGGGTGGCCCCGGCGCTGCAGCAGCGCAAGGAGCGCATGCTGCAGCGCCGGGCCAACCGATCCGTCAGGAAGCCAGCGCCTGAATGTCCCTGAAGGCGTCCCTCAGCTGCGAGGGGACGTCCTCGGCCCTGGTAAGGGTGGCCACCAGCTTGTAGAGCATGTCGTCCTTACCGTCGGGGCTAGTCCGCTCGGCCCCCTCTTTGATCATGGCCAGAACACGGCTGCTGAACTTCCCGCCCCGGTGCGCGGTGAAGTCCTCGGGGGTCCATTGCCTGCCTTCAGGGCGCGACCAGTGCGTGGTGGCGGCTGCGGCCCACTGGGGGTCAGTGAAGAGTTCCTCGAGTTCGTTAAAGCCTTCGGGCTCGCCGACATATTTGACCTGCATGGCGAGGTCGAGTCCGGTCCGGATGAGCCGTTCGGTCCTGAAGTGCTTGTTGGTGCGGCTGTCGGCGTCGACCATCAGCATGACGGTGCGGCGGTTCTTGACGAGGTAGCCGGCCAGGTGAAGGGCTCCTTCGTTGTTGCCGCACGCCCACAGGGCGACGCCGGCAGCCTGCAAGGACAGGCCCTGGGAGAGGCGGAACAACAGGGGCAGGCACTGCTGTTCGGTGGGTCCTTCCACGGCGAGGAAGCAGCGCTCGTGCAGCAGGACGGAGTTGCGCAGCCCCACTGCGGCGGCGATCTGCCCGAGGTGGAAGTCGACGCCGTCGTGGGATTCGTCCGCCAGACGCTCGACGACGGTGCGGCCCTGCTCGCTGAGACGGAGGTGGACGACGTCGGCGATGTCGACGCCGTCGATGAGGTTCATGGAGTGAGTGGCGACCACCACGCTGACATGGGGCAGGGCGCACTGCTTGCGAATGATGTCCATGACGGTGCGCTGGTGGCGGTAGTCGAGGTGGGTGTCGGGCTCGTCGTAGACGACGATGGTCTGCGTCGGCTCCGGCTCGTCCCCCTCCCCCGCAGCAGCAAGTTCGCTGTGCTGGAGGAGGTCGCTGGTCCATTCCCACACGGCCAGCGCGATTCGGCGGTTGCTTCCCTGACCTGAGCGGGTGAGGTCGACCGGTTCGCCGTCGGCCTTGGAGACCTCCAGCGGAGCGCGTTTGAAGCCCCCCTTGAAGGACACCTCCGGCTTGACCTGCACGCCGACGAACTCGCGGCAGTGTCGGCGGATGTGCTGGCACAGGGAGTCGGCTTCTTTCTCCAGGCGCTGGGTGATCTCCGCTTCGATCTCCCTCACCCGCCCCTGCAGCGTGTCATCCTACAGGTAGGTCTCGTAGCAGCTGCTCAAAGCGGTGCGTACCGCGTCGTCCGGGCGCTCGTCCTTGCCTCCGAACTGCAGCAGCCGGGGCAGCCGCTCCTGGAGCTCCTTGGGAAGGGCCTGCCATTGTTCCGCCTGAGGTGCTGTGGCTGCGTAAGCGGTGACGGCTTGCAGCAGGTCATCCTTCAGGGGCCCGGCAGGGTTGAGTGAGAACTCGGCCACCAGCTCGGCCAGTTCGCCCTTCAGCAGCCGGGCCACGTCGTGCAGTCGGCTGTCGACGGGGCGGGAACCGTAGTACTCCCACCGGGCCGTCTGGCCTTCTTCGGCGATGCGGCGGATCCTCACGGTCTGCGACAGGGCGGTGGCGGCCTGCTCGCTGGCGTCAAGCGTGAAGACGCCCTCCGCCCATGTCTCGGAACAACGGCTTCCTGGCGAGGCTTCCGCCTGCCGATAGGTACGGTCCTCGTCCGTCAAACGATGGCGCCCCAGGAGGTAGGCCAACGCTGTCAGTACGGCACTCTTGCCACCGTCATTGCGGCCGGCCAAGATCGTCGGGCTGCTGACGAGGATATCCTCCACCCGAGCCAGAGAACGGAAGCCGCACGCGGAGAAACGAGTGAGGTACACGGTCGAGCTGCTCCGAATCTCCCTCTCCGGGGAGGGTGTGACGTGCGAGTGATACCGGTACGGGTGGGACAGATGAGCATCCGAAACAGACCGTCATCCTAAAGGCACAGACGGCAACAGTCAGACGGTTCAAGCCAATTGCCACCGTGCGCCCTTCATCACCGGCGACCGGAGCGCATAATCGTTTTTCTGCCGCAAAAGGCTAACGACTGTCGTTGCTCATGCCCCTTAGAGAGCATCTGATCAAGGTTCACGCTGCCGCGGTGACGAGGATGGCCAGCACCAGATCGAGCGTGTCCGTGATCAGGTGCCGCTTGCGCCCTTTGATCTTCTTGTCGGCGTCGATGCCCTGACTGATCTCGGCTACGTTTGCCGAGGTCTTCACGCTCTGCGCGTCGACTACGGCCGCGGTGGGCTCCGCACGGCGGCCATGAACCTGCCACGATGCCGGACCGGCGTCCGGCACATGGCTGGCCCTCCTCGAGAGCTCCGGTTCCGGCTATTGGAGAGCCTGCCGCCGCCAGGTGGCAGCCAAGACGGGCTCGACAACGAGTTCTTGCTGGCCGGTGTCCACAAGGATGTTCATACGGTGCAGGCACGCCAGCAGATGTGCAGCGTCGGGGTGTTCGGGCTGAAGCAGCTCGCTGAGGTCTTCCACGGGCAGCGGGGTATCGAATTCGACGATCTGCTGGAGCAGGGGATGCAGTTCGATGGCTGAGGCGAGGCCTGAGTCGTCCATGAGCGACATCCCCACTGCGTTTTCGAGGTCCGCCTGGAGCTGAGCGAGTGTTTTGGAGGGGGTCTGACCGCGATTGGCCATCTGAAGGACGTGGTTGAGAAGGGTGGGCCACCCTCCGGTGGCCTTCAGGAGTGCGTCCCGCACGGCTGTGTCGGAGTACGGTGCCATCGCGTCCTGCTCCGATGTCCAGCTGCGTAGACCATCTGCGGTGGCCAGTTTCAGGAAGACCATGCTCTCTTCGTCGGCGCCGTTCAGCTCCCGCATGTGGTCCGTATTCGAGGAGTCGACCAGGGCAACGACGCAGCGGGTGACGCCTTCTTGGGGTTGGAGGGTGATGGCCTGGTCCAGTGCCAGGCGGAGGGCTTCGCGACCGAAAGGGCGCATGTCGCTGAGGATGATGCGGTGCTGGCGTCCTGGAGCACCTGTCTGCAGCTGTTTCTTGTAGCCCGCGGGGGTCGTGGGCGCGATGAGGGGTGCAATTCGGCCCGCGATGCGTTGCTGCTGGCTGTTGAGGGCACCGTGGACGTCGTCCAGGCCCAGTGCGGGGGTTCCCAGAACGATCCGTACCCCGTTGCGTCGGGTGGTGAGGTCGGCGATCTGGGCTTCCGTCAGCGGGCTGATCCTGGCCTTGGGCGGCAGTGGGCGTCGGCCGTGGGTAGCGGACAGGGTCGTGACGGCGTTGCTCTCCTGGACGGAGAGTTCTTCCTCGATACTCGTCGGGGTTCCCAACAGGCGCAGGACGTTGGAGGACCGAAGCCGCCAACCGGCGTCGTCGGAGGTGAGCACGCCGAGGCCCGTCATTTCTTCCAGCAGGGCGCGGTATTCGTCTGGTGTGGTGGCAGCGAGGGCGTGGGGCCACCATTCGGTGCATTCCGCTCGCAATGCTCGGCCTGCGATCGGTTCGTCCACGCCTTTGCGGTGGGCGTGGAGTGCCACCACCAGGGCAATTAGTTTGTACCGGGGGTCGAGGTGAAGGGTGAGCCGTACGGTGTCTCGGATGTTCTTGGCGAGTGCCTCCGATCCGATGACTCGTTCCAACGTGTCCTCGTCGATGGTCCATGGTGGGCTGTCGGCGGGAGTGCGGTGATGGTGGGTCTCGTGGACGAGGGCGAGTCCGATGTTCTGGATGATCTTTGGGTGGTAGTTCGCGTAGGCCAGAGCTCGGTGGATGAGCATGTCGCTGTGGAAGCGGATTCCTAGTGCCTGCATGGGCTCTTGGAGGAGGCGGTAGGCGGCGGCGGGGCTGAGCGGTCCGATGACGAGGGGTTCACCGAAGTGGGCGCTGGCGAGCGGCTGGTTCGGCAGAGCGGCGAACCGTTGGACTTGGTGCAGGCCGGCGAAGACGGGCTTGAAGCGGCGCCCACTGGCGCTCATGAGGTTACGCAGGGCCGATGTGTGGACGAAGCCCTTGCGGGCATCGCCGTCGAAGAACTCGTCGCATTCGTCGAACAGGACGAGGAGCTTGCGCGCCTTGTCCTGCTCGAGCCAGGCATTGATGTCCACCTCGACTTGGCGCATCCCGCTCGCCCGGTGCTTGCGGCGTTCGGCGATGCCGGACTGCTCCAGACTGCTGCCCAGCAGGTCCCAGAGCACCTCGGGGGTGAGGCCCATGCCTGACGGGAGGGGAATGTACAGGCTTACCTGGTGCCTAGTCTGCCGGTAGCGGGAGGCTGCGGCTTTGAGCAACGCTGATTTGCCGAGTCTGCGGCCGCCGTAGACGATGCTTGAGCCCTGCGGGTCGAGGACTGCGGACAACTCATCGCTGCGGCCGTAGAACATTTCGGTGGGCAGGGTGTCGCTGGCTTCGGGGAAATAGGGTGTGACGGAGCTGAACGGCGCGAGGATGTGCTCGGTGGTGGCGAACAGGCCGGTGCCCCGGGCTGCGAGGAAGGCCACCGCGCAGGCGTCCAGCACGAGAATCGGCTTGTCGCGGCGACTGACGCATTCATGGGCCAGGGCGCGGCGCTGTGTTGCGCTCAAGGCCGACGCGACGACAATCAGGACCGGCAGCTGGCTGACGTCCTGTTCGATCCAGCCCATCAGCGTCCGGGCATCTGAGACCGACCGGGTGATCATCATTCGTAGTCGGCCGTCGGCTCCTGAACCGAACTGCGGCAATTTCGCGGGGCCGACAAGCTTGACGTCAGTGAGGTCAAACCACTGCCGGTTGGCCGGGTTGGGCAGTTCGGTCGGGCGCTCCTGGTCGTATTCGATGCCTGCCAGCCGCAGGACCGGCCGGAGCTGCTGAAATTTGGCCTTGGGGCGCAGCGTGTTCCACTGACCGTGCAACTGCTGCAGGGCAGTGAGTGCGTTCGCGGCCTGGGAACGCTGGACGGGTGTCAGTTCGGAGAAGTCGAGGGCTTCACGCTGTACCCCGTTGCCGGCGTCCTTGACCAGTTCCGGCGTGATTCCTGACCGGAGGGCATCGTGGACAGCGGGAAAGAAGGCATCGAAGTCGGCGACCACGTTTGCCGTGGGCGGGCTGATGCCGTCACGGGCAGCGATGAGGAACTCCTCGGCCGTGGCGAGATCTCCGTCGGCGATCAGGGTCCAGATCTCGTCTGCCAGGTCGGCACGTGCATCTGAGTGGTTCAGTTGTTGGGTTGCCGCGGCGCGGAAGGCGTTTTTGGCCTGCTCCGACAGGGTGTTGAGCTGATCAACGATGCCCTCGCACTCATGACGAATGGTGCCGAGGTTGTCTTCGTGGAGTGCTCGTTTGGTTGATTCCAGGCGCGCCATGATGTGGGAACGCCCGGGTTCGGGCAGCTGGCCGAGCCGGGCGGCCGTCTCGGCGTGGTGGGTGACGTCGCGGTGCAGTGTGGTGACGTTCTTCCTGCTCTCCGGCAGCAGTCGGTGTTGCTCTTCGCTCAACTTGCCGACGGATTCGCTACTGCCGGCATGTGATTCGAGCATTTCCAGGGTGGTTCTCGCGGTGGCGTAGTTCTCCGCGGCAGCATGCTGGCGTGCTGCTGTTTCCCAGTCGGTTCGCTGGGCGATGCGTACGTCGTCGATGGTTACGGAGCGCAAGGGATTCAACTCGAGGTCGAAGTCCAGGTCCGCACAGCGCAGCAAGTCGGCGTTGAGCGCGGTGAGGACGGTGGGTTCGGCGCCGGAGAGTCTGCCGGTGCGTAGAAAGCCGACGCTGGTCTGCATGGCTTGTGCGCATAGGGCTGCCGTGGCGGACAGTAGGGGGTCCGGTTCCTCTGCGGTGGCTGCCAGTTCCGTCTTCATGCCGGTGGCGTGGTCCTTGACGCGCTGGGCAAGGTGGGAGAAGACCGGCGGCGGCTGGAAGGATTCCAGGCTTTGGACGGATGTCAGCCAGGTGTGCGCGACGTCGAGGGATTCGTGTGCGTACTGGAGGATGCGCCGCCTGGCGGCTCCCTGGAGACGGGCCTTGTTGTTTCTCTTCTGCTGGTCGGTGGCGGTCAGTCGTCGTTCCAGGACGTCGGGCTTGCGCAGGGCCACGAGTTCGGCTTGCACTGCGTCCAGGCGGGGGCGGTCGTCCCGTGCCACCGCGTACAGGATGTGGCCGATGGGGCCGTGTTCGCTCCACCACTCACGGACGATGTCGTTGGCGCGGGGAAAGTGCAGGCTGCGCGGTTCGGCGAGGTGCTCACGGGCGAGGGTGCAGACGGAGGCGACGTCCACGTTCGTTTCGGTGTCGCCGGAGTCGTCGGGGTTACTGGAGGTGATGGAGTGAACACCGAGTTGGCCGCGGGCACAGGCCTCGGCAGTGGCAGTCAGGGTGGTGCGGAAGGACGGCAGCGTGTGTAGCGACTGGGCCAGCGGGCGCAAGAGTTCACCGGCTGCCGGATCTGCGGAGACGAGGCAGGCGCGGAAGAGGGAGGTAGCGAGCAGGATGCGGTCCGGAAGGGCTTCCGGCATGGTCTGGCCGGCGAGATGAGCGATCTCGGTGTGGACCGCTTCGGCGCACGGGCCGGTCGCGGTACGCATCGCAGTTGACAGGACGTGCAGCTTGAGACTGGTTGCGAGCTCGGTCTGGTCGGCAATCTGTGCGACGTGGTAGGCCAGAGCTGGTTCGTGGGCCTGGAGCAGGTGGGCGACGGCGCTGTGCGAGGGGTCCGCGTGATCGTCGGCCGCGGTTGGCGCTGCCGCGGCATCGGGAAGCAGCGGTGCGGGAGCGAGCGGTGTGGTGAAGGCTCGCTCCTGGGTGTGGAGGGCTGTGTTTCCCGTGCGAGCGGCCTGCAGTGTCTGTTGCGCACCCTCGCTGGATGCTGTCTCCGTTTGCCCCTGCCGGCCGGGAACGGGGATGTGGGAGGCAGCGGGCACTTCGTCGTCGGCGGGTTGCGCTGCCGTGGACGTGGTCTCGGTGCCGTCGGCGCCGGTGGTGGAAGCGTCGTCGCCGGCCGGGAGGGCCTTGTCGTGCGCGGGCGTGGCGTCCCCGGGGTCCGGTGACGGTCGGGGGGAGTCCGCAGGCGGTGGTGGCGTGGCAGCAGGTGTGTCCTGGGGGAAGGTGATCTTGCCGCGCAGGAGTGGCAGCAAGACGGGGCGCATGCGATCGGACAGGGCGGTGCGCAATCTGCTGTCGAGGTGTTCGGCACGGGTGTCGTCATCGTGTGCGACGGCTTCTGCGAGCGCGACGATGTCGGCCATCAGTGCGGCCAGTTGTACGTCGCTGTCGTCCCACTCTTCTGCTTCGAGGAGCCGTGCCGCTTGCTGGCGCAGCTCCCCAACGACCTCTGTTTCGTGTGGTGTTGCTGCTTGGGTTGCGGTCTTGAGTGCGGGCAGCCATCGTGTGCGGCGGTCGAGTATTCGACTGCGCTCACGCAAGAGTGCCGCCAGGGCCTGGTGGTCTTCCGGTACGTCGCCGATTGGCTGATCGCTCACTCGGGCCAGCGCGTATCGCACGGCTGGCAGAAACGTGAGTAGTTCTTGGGTCGCCTCCCATACCCCGGGATCGGGCAGTGCCCCTGCCCCTACGCGTTCAGCGGCTTGTCTGAGGTCAGCGGCAGCACGCGCGAAGAGTTGTTTCAAACGCTCCGCGATCTCGTCGCACTGCGCAACTGATTCCACCGAGACATTCACTGCTGCGTCAGCCTCGTCTTCGTCTTCGTGGTCGGCCAGCGAGGCGTTCAGGCCAGCGGTGTGCGCAAGGTGCCGTTCGGCCCATTCCTGAGCGAAGCGGTCGCAGTCATCCGCAAGGCGTGACACGTGCTCGGCGGGCCAGGACGGCAAAGCCCGGTTGCGTAGTGCCCAGGCCAGAACACGGGCCTGTCCGGGGTCTGACTCCCAGAAGGCAATCGCGGCCAAGAGCAGTTCCGCGCGGGGGGACTGCTCGAGGATGCTTTCGAGGACGCCGTCGCGGTGTCCTTCCGACCACTGTCGTCTCGCCTGTGAAAGGCCTTCGAAGAGAGGGCTGCCCAGGATCCTGGCCTCGAGAGGCCGGTACTTGGAGGAACGCTGGGAACGTAGCTGTGTCAGGGCATGCCGACTGATGGTGGGCGTGAGCTTGCCCATGGCCGGAACCCGTAGCATCTGCAGCAGTTGAGTGCGCTTCGTCCTGCCCACCCGGTTGAGCAGGTCGTTCAGCTGGGCTTCGTCCACGACCGCGAAGACGTCGCCCAGAGGGTCACCGAGGTTGGCCAGGCTGAGGCCTACCTGTTCTCGTAGCGCTGCGGGCGCTTCCACATACGGGCCGCGCTGCTTCACCGTCATCTTGGTTCGTGTCATCCGTTTCCGCTGCGCCTTTCCTGTTGCTCGTTCTGGGTGAGGTAGCGGTGCCAGGGCTGGCCTGGGCCGGTGCCCCGCAGGTGTCCGTGGACGAACGTCATGCCGGCTGGCAGCTCGGTCTCGGCGTCACGGCCTTCCACGTCGAGGCGCCAGCGTGCGTATGCGGCACGGGATTCCGGCGAAGCCCGTTGCCCGCTGGGCAGACGACGCTCGCGGGGCCTGACCCAATGCCGGTTCATCGCGGTCTCGGGAAGGCCGTCACCACCCCAGTCCGCGTTTTTACGCGCCTCCCAGGCCTCGGGAGTATCAGGCCACCAGGTGAAGACGTCGGGCTCGCCGACGTTGGACGCCGTCTGCGTGAGCAGGCCCAGAACAGCCATGTCCTCGCAGGTGTGGATGACCGTCCACAGCAGCGCGGCAGTGCACATTTCAGGGCCGAACAGCGAGGCGGTCAGGCGACGGCCATGGAGGCTACGGCTGCCGGCCGGCCCGATGGTTCCGTCTCGTCTGAGTGCCTCGACGATCAGGTGCTCCAACGCGGCAACCGCGGGACGCCAGGCCCCTGTGTTCACGGAGGGCTGCCACCGCTGGGGGGCGGCCGTATCCGGCGACCAAGCAGGCAGGCCCAGGCCGTGGGCGAACAGAGTCCAGTCGCACTCCCAGCGGACGGGCCCGAATCCGTCGACCAGCACAGGCTCGGCAAGCCGCATGGTCGTTGCGACGAGGCGCCGTCCAGCCCTTGCTGCCGCGACGGTGAGCCGCACGCCGGGATACATGGTGGACGGCCAGGTCACACCGGTGATGCCGGAGTGTGCGGGCCACGCGCGCTGCAGCGCCGACGTGTCCGAAAGGTGCTCGCTGTCGTGGTGCAGGTGCAGGATCATCTGCCCCTCGGGCAGCAGGTTCTTTACCGGCCGTGTCAATTCCAGCCTGCCTACGGCGAAGTCCCTGGCTCCCATGGAGACGGTGAAGACGACCAGTTCGTCGTCCACGTGCTCGACCTGGACCCGGCTCGCTCCGGCATCCAGACCGCGCGCTTGGTTCAGGTCTTGTGCCGTAGGCCCGGACTCCGCGAATCCGATCCCTGCGGGGGTCAGCGGATCCAGTCCGGCCAGCAGGTCGGTGACCGGTTCGGCTTGCGCCCTCCACACCCCGCCTTCCAGCCAGCGATCGTCGAGACGGACGTCAACCCCGCTTCGGTAGCGGTGGCCGGTCACGGCGTCCGCGAGGGCAAGGTTGGCGTCAACGACCTGAGCGGCTCCCGCAACGCCGGACAGTGGCTGAGGCCGTGTGTCTTCCGCTTCGTCGGCGGGCAGCGTTGTCAACAACGGCCAAAGTGCCGAGTAGCGCGCCGCGCCGCCCGGTCCGGGCCGCGACACCGACCTGCGCAGCTCTTGCGCCCGCTCGGAGCCGGCGAAGTCCTGTACTGCGGAGGCCGATCGGCCGAACAGGCCCCAAGTGCGGATGGCCCGGCTGGAGGCCATGATGTCCGCCACGCATGTAGTTGCCGACCGTACAGCCCAGGCGACGGTCTCGGCGTCGGCGTCCTTGTCCAGCCAGCTCGGGAGCGGGCCAAGCTCCAGGAAGCCGCGTCCGGCGCCGGAGAGGAACGCCGCGTGCGACCCGATCTGGTCACGTGAGGAGACTTCTCCCACGGCGGCCGGTACAGCCCCGATCAGGTGGCCGTACTCCAGACCGCCACCGGGACGCAGCCATCTTCCGAGCTCTACCGCTTCGTCGGCGCTCAACGGTCCGAACACACTGGTGTCGATCAGCAAGCGCTGCTCGTCGGTGTCGCTCTCCGCTGGCGCTCCCGATAACGCAGCAGCGGTCCAGCCGTCCTGCTCCACCGCGTCGCGCCGCCCGAACACGGCGACGATCTCGCCCCATAACTCGCGCGCGCCGCGCGTCAGCCTGACGAAGGATCCGGCCGGCAGTACCGGCAGGCTTCCGCCGGCCTGTACCTCGAGGAAGGAATCCGGGTCCGGCTCGGTGGCATAGCGGCGCGTGGCGGGGTCGTAGCCCAGGTATAGAGCGTTGAAGGCGCTGCATGCGTGCAGGAGACCCCCACGGGCCTCCATGATGCGTTCCAACTCGTGTGCGATACGCGCTCGGGTCTCCTGGGGAACCTGCTCCACGCCCAGAATGACTTCCGGGCCCAGTAGCGACCTGCCCTCCTGGTGATCACGCATGGTAGTCCCCTCCCGCCCCACCCGCGTCTTCCTCTACCCGCTATCCAGGGAGAATAAAGGCTATTCGTACTCCACGGGGCGCATTACGCATAGTGCTGCGGCACATACCTCCGTGAGCTTCGTAGGAAGGCAGGGGCCCGGGCAGGAAACGAAGCAGGCCGATGCTGCCGACCCAAGTGAGCCGCGCAGTGGGGCTTTGGGCGCCGCGCCGCTCCTATCGGCAGCCTGGCTTGCGCACGAGGGCCTCCAAGTGGCCGACCTCGCTCCCACGTCGGCCTGCAAGTGACCGTTTTGGGCCGCAGAGCCCCCAGGGGCTAGAACACCGCCATACACGACTGACCAGTTGGCTCGGCGGCAGCAAGTTCCTGGTGGGTGCGATGGCGGTAGTCGCCGCGGTGTTCGCCAAGGGTGGGGGCATACCGAGCGGCCGTTCCAGCTCCTGTGCCTGCTGCTCAACCACTCCAAGCCCTCGAAGCCTGCGCGCCGCGTTCCCTGGTTGAGGCGTCGGAGGACTCGTTTCAGCGGCTTCGCGGCTTGCGCGACGATGGAGGTGACATCTCGAGTGTGCCCATCAGCAGGGGGATGGCTGTGCTGGACCATCCGGACGCTCGCCAACCGACCACCTTCGCCACCAGCCGGAGCACTACGGCTGCGCTCACGCACAGGCCGACGAACGGTGCCTGCTGTTGTTGGCGGCGACGGCTGGGGCGCCGTGCAGGGCGCCGCCGGGCCGGTGGGCGCCGGGTCACCGCTGGCCGGTCAGGGCGGAAAGGTCGATCGGGTACGACACACTCGGTGTGGGCTTGGCTCGCTTGGCGGTCGGTGTGTCGAACCGGATCGGGTAGGAGACCGTCGGGCTCGGCACGGCCGCCCGCGGCTTGCTGTCGGTGTGGCCGAAGCGGATCGGGTAGGTGACCGACGGCGTGGGCTGCGTGCTGTCCGAGCCGTTAGCGGTGTGGGCGTTGCTGTAGCCGAGCACGGCCAGGCCGACTGCGGCGACGATGGTCATCTCCCGGCGCGCGCCCGGCGCCCATCGGGAGTGTCCGCGTACCGGCGTTCCGTCGGAGCGCACGTACGAACGGACAAAGGGCATTGGTCCTCCAGCTGGTGATGGGTTTCCCGGCGTCGCAGTCATGTTGACGCCCGGCACTGACAACCGATCAGCCGGATGTGTTCAACTCGCTTTCTTTGAGGTTGAGTTCGGGCCACGGCACGCACGACTCCGGAATTTCCCGGACCTTCTGCGGCCGTGTCGGGGGCAGGCGCAGCGGCTGGTGGGGAGCAGCCGTGGACCGGTACAGGTGGCGGCTTCACCAGGGCGAAACGATCACCGGTTCCTCCGGGGCGTCCGCCCGAGACTCCGGCGGTGTGACGACACGTCCGCTCAGGCAGAAGGTGGCGGAATCAGTCATTCCCAGATCTGTTGCCGCGAGATCACGGAAAGAGGGCAGAGGCGGGTGGAGTGGGATACGGGCAGGGTCTGCACACGCTGATCGCGGTCCCGTGCGGCGTGCGAACGGGCACAGGACCGCGTACACCGGCAGCCCTGTCCAAGCCGGGGCACGCGCGATCGTACGGGTGGCGAGGCTGACGAGGTGTTCGGCGCACTCGGCATTGCAGGGTAAGACGGGACAGGTCCGCCCGATGGCGCAAGTCCGGGCTGCTGCAGGTGATCTCGGCAGTCCGGGCTGCTTCGGTTGCTGCGCTTCCATACGGGTGGGCCCGTCCGTTTTCGGTATTCGTCGCGCAGGTAGGACGGTGCTCCGTTCCGTCCTTGGTTGGGGCAGGGCGTGGCGGTCGCTTCGTCTGTGGGTGATCCTGCTCGGCGGGCAACCCCAGGCCCGGGCCGACCGGCCTTTCGTCGGCACGGGCCCGCTGAGTCGGTAGTGGAGTGACGCGATCTTTGCAGCGTTTTTGGCTGCCCTCGCCACAGCGGCCGCAGGTGACACCTCAGGCGGGTCTGCGGTCGCGATGACCTTCCCGGTGTCCGCTCCGCAGGCGACAGCTGACCAGGCGAGGAGCGCTGCTACGCATGCTGCGCTTTTCGTCTTGCGAGGTACGGAAGGCAGAGCGGCGCTTCTCATGAATGTTGGCCCAGAGGGCGTAGGTGCAGGTGAGTGTGGTGTGGGGCTGTTCGCGGTCGAGGTGGCCGGGGCTGCCGATTGCTGTCGTGGGCGCTTCGGCAGCCCCGGAATGAGTGGTGCGTCGGTCTACCAGCTGCTGCCGATTTGTTGGCGGGTGCTGAAGGCGGTGGCGGTGCGGGGGTAGAGCCACAGGGTGCCGGTGGCGTCGTCGCGGGCGATGACGTCGGGGTTGCCGTCGCCGTTGAAGTCGCCTATCCCGGCGAAGGTGTAGCCGTTCCAGCCTGTGCCGATCTGGCTGCGGGCGCCGAGGTCGTTGCCGCCGTTGCCGGGGTAGAGCCACAGTGCGCCAGTGGTGTCGCGGGCGATGACGTCGGGGTTGTGGTCGGCGTTGAGGTCGGCGACGCCGGCGAAGGTGAAGGTGCCCCAGCCGGTGCCGATCTGCACGGACGCGCCCAGGCTGGCACCGGTGCCGGTGCCGGGGAACAGTTTCAGGGAGCCGTCGGGATAGCGGCCGATGAGGTCGGGTTTGCCGTCACGGTTGAAGTCGGCGACGCCGGCGAACGCGTAGCCGTTCCAGCCGCTGGGGAAGTTGGTGACCGGGGTGATCAGGTCGTGCCCGACGTCCCCTGGGAACAGGCGCAGGGTGCCTCCGGCGTTCATGGCGACGGTGTCGGGGTAGGTGTCGGCGTTGAAGTCTGCGATGCCGGCGAAGGTGTACGTGGAGAGGCCGGAGCCGATGTATACGGCGGCGCTGGACCAGCCGCCGTTGCCGTTTCCGGGGTAGAGCCACAGACTGCCGGTGGCATCAGCGGCGACCAGGTCGACATTGCCGTCACCGGTGGCGTCGGCGACGTCGGCGAAGGTGTACGGGGCCTTGGGGAGGGTGATGTTGGCCATGGTGCCGACCTGGACGGCGCTCAGCGCGACTCCGTTCCAGACCTGGACGTCGGAGAGGTTGCCCTTGAAGTACGAGGCCCGGGCGTCGTTGGTGAGGCTGTTGCCCAGGGTGAACTTGCCGGTGAAGCCTGAGATGGCGGTGTGCGACCCGCGGGCTACGGGACGGTCGTCCACGTACAGCGTCGTGGCTTTGGTCGCCGGGTCGTAGGTGGCGGTCAGGTGGGTCCACTGGCCGATGATGGCCGTGCCGCCGGCCGTGCAGTCGTAGCCGCGGGTGGCGTCCGAGGTGGCCAGGCAGAACGCCCACTCGCGGTTGGCCTGGGGGTAGAGCATGAAGCCGGCATTGTGCACGCCGTCCTGGGAGGCGATGACGCCGCCCAAGGCGGTGGGGTTGACCCAGGCTGACAGGGTGAAGGCGCTCGAGGCCGACAGTGCCGCGTTCGAGGTCATGGCGCCGCTGGCGGTGCCGTCCAGAGCCAGGTTGGGGGAGAAGACGTCGTCGCTGTCCCAGGTGGCTCCCGCTCCGCTGCCGGTGAGGTTCAGCCCGCTGGAGGTGTCGGCGGCGCTGGCCGCGCTGCCCTCGGTGCCATCAGCGAGAGGCCAGGCGTGCCCGGGGGCGACCAGGGTCTGCGCCGTCTGCGCGCTCAGGGTTCCCGTCGCCGCGTTGAAGAATCGCGTGGTGCTGGCGCCGCTGGTGGAGACGGTGCGCAGATCCGGGGAGCCGTCGCCGTTCAGGTCGGCGGCCTGCACAACGGGCAGCGTTGCCGTGCTGTAGCCGCTGGTCGCGATCTGCTGCGGGGTGACCGGGTTGCCGAAGGCGAGGTCTTGCAGCTGCTGTGGCGTGTAGTAGTACAGGGAGCCGGTGCTGGTGTGGCGGGCGAACAGCGCGGGCAGCCCGTCGACGAGGCTGGTGGTGAGACTCCAGCCGGTCCAGTCGCCGGTGCCGGTGGGATTGGTGTCGGTCAGCCATACCGCGTTGTCGAGGCCGACGAACACGCCGGGAAGGGGGTCGGCGGGCTCGTCCCACAGCTTCCCGCCCGCGATCATGAGCAGGTCGGGGTAGCCGGTGGCCGGCTCGCCGTTGAGCGTGTGGTAGAGGTCGCCGCCGTTGGCGATGCTGGTGGTCTTGTTGCCGGTGCCGTCGGTGAAGACGGTCGCATTGACGTTGCTCTGGTCGCCGCTGAAGGGGTGGAGCGCTGAGCCGTCGCCGCTGCCGAACAGCACTGAGCCGCGGCCGGTGGCGGGGTCGTAGTCCAGGACGTCGTTGAAGCCGGTGCCGGTGTTGAAGTGTCCGGTGACGGCTTGGGTGCCGTTCCAGTCCGTCGGTGAGCCGGTCGTGTTGACCCCGGTGCCCTGTGCGCCCAGGTCGGCTGCGCTGGTGGTGAGCTGTCCGTCGGCGGTTCCGTGGGCCAGCCACAGTCCGCTGGACAGGCCCGCCTGGGCGCCTACCGCGGTGAGGTCGGGTATGCCGTCGCCGGTCAGGTCGCCATCGTCGGCGGTGGCTGCGGGGGAGGCGGTGAGGATGCAGTTCGCGGTGTCGCCGATGTTGCCGCCGGCCGAGACCGCGGTGACGGTCAGTACGTTCGTGCCGCGGGTGGGAGTGATGCTGATGGTGGTGTTGGGCCCGGTGCTGGCCAGGGAGACGGGGGTGGCGCCGTTGAGCTGGTAGAGGTAGCTGCCGGTGCTCCCGCCGGAGGCGTTGGGCGCCACCGTGAAGCCGGCCGGGGTGCCGACCTGGTAGGAGTCCGAGGCCGGGCTCGCCTCGTCGCCGCAGTCGTTTGCCGAGGCGTCGGTGATGACCGGAGCTCCAGGCCGGCCGGCATCGAACTGAAACTTGCAGGTCGCCGAGACCGGCGAGGGGTAGGTGCCGTCCGAGGAGGTGACGTTCCACGACACGCCGAGGAGAGAGCCGCCGGCCGCGGCCTCCAGTACAGACTTCTTCAGCACGTAGACGGCGTTCTTCTTGGATGCGGCGGTGACGGTGGGCTTGGCGATCTGTGTGCCGTTGGAGGTCTTGGTGATGTTGAAGGTGTTGGACAGAGTGCCGCCGTCGGGGTCGGAGACCTGCGCGTACAGGGCCACGTCACCGTCACCGACGGTCTTGACGGTGCTGGTGCAGGAGGTGGCCGGCGAAGTGACCAGCATCGTGGGCTTGTTGGGCTGGTGATCGTAGGTGGTCGACATGGAAAGGGTCGCGTGGTCGAACTTCTTCCACCCGTACTTGTCCAACTCGTCAGCGGCCTGCAAACCCAGTGTCAGGCTGGTCAGCTTGGCCTCGGTGGCCACGCCCTGCATGCGCGAGGTGATGTCGAAGCCGAGCGATTTCGCCGGGCAGGAGGAGGAGTAGCCGTACGCCACACTCTTCGATCCCCACTGGCTCTTCCAGGCCGGCTGGTTGTTCCAGGTGGTGCCGGAGTCGATCGGATCGGTCTGCCACAACTCCACCGGGGTGGCGGTGCATGAGGGGGCGTACGTCTCGGTGGCATAGAAATGCGAGTCGACGATATGCGCCCCGAAGATCCGGCTGTCCACGGAGAACTTCGCGTACGCCCGGGACTTGTGATAAGGCGTCTCCCAGCCTTCGTAGCCCACGTGGAGCCCGGTGGAACTGGTGTCCTTCCAGAAGCTGGTGCTGGGGAAGGCGGAGTTGACCCAGGTCCAGCTGGTCAGTGCGCCGCCCGCAGCGTACGTGGGGTCGATGTAGACCGGGTACACGGTGGAGGACGACGAGAGCAGCCCCGCGTCCGGGGTCAGACGGATGCCGCCGGAGGCGTAGGACGCGACGACCGGCGCGATGTGGGCGCCGGCGCCCGGCTGGTCGGTATCCGCGGCTACGGCCCTTGGGGCGGACAGCGCGGTCCGGCCTGCTGCCGCTTTGGCGACAGCAGAGTCCCACATCCGTGGGGCCGGCGCGGAGAACACGGTGCGGTGATCTGCGTCCCGGGCCGCGATGTTTCCCGCCGTGTCGACGGCGAGTGTCACGTTCTTCGTCTGGGCGGGGAAGACCAGGGTCTTCAGGGCGGGATCGGCGGCAGCTGCTGCGTTCTTGACGACGAGGACCTCGGAGAAGCCGCCCTGGGCGTCTGCGGTGACCTTCAGGTCGACACCGCCCAGGACGTCAGGGTAGGTGGCGCTGGGGCCGTCCAGCGTCGGACTGGGCAGCGAGCTGATCGAGGCAGGCGCCGTCAGCGACAGCGACCGGCCGTGGTCCTTCATCACCGCCAGCGGCCCGTCCCCACCGCCCGACAAGGCCAGGTCCGCAGTGGTCAGCACCGGGGCGACGGTGTCGTCGGAACGCCGGACCAAAGTGGAGTCCAGCGGCTTCCAGCCGCCGGAGGCGTACTTGCGCACCGGCGCGACCGACTGGGTCACGGTGAACGTGCCATCCGCGTTGGCCGCCTCCGTCGCTGTCGGCGTGGTCGCTGCCGCCACGTCCACCGCCTTGCCGGTGGCCTGTGCTTGGGCCGAGGCACGCGCCTCATCCAGCGGCAACTGCGGTGACGAGGACTCAGTCGCGTCACTGGCGCGGGCGGACGCCGCCGCACCGGACAAGGACAGCGCGCCCAGCGCGGCAGCCAGTGCCACGCTCAGCAACCTGCTGCGCAGGGTGGATCTCACCGTCAGTACCCCCAGGTCTACTCCGACATGATCAGACATGCCGATCGGCGCTTAAGTGGACAGTCTTTTCGCCCTCTGCGGCAGAGCCGATTGATGAGGAGATGACCTGACATGCCGGAGTGATGAGTGAAGCTTTGTGAATTCTTGGCAACTGATTGTGGAGAGTTGCCGGAATTGATCACTGTCCCGCCCCTCGCGGGTTCTGCGATAGTCACCCGCGCAGCCGCGGCTTGATCAAGTCGCCGGGCCGTTGTGCCTGCATACGGGGCAAGTGGGGGGATCGATGATGGCCAGGACAGCTCGGCAGAGACGGAACGCGCGCCATAACAGCGCCCGGAGGCGGATCGTCGGCGCCGTGGTGGCCCTGGCACTGGCCTCACCCACCGCGATCCCCGCCGCCGCGCAGACCATGGATCGAGCCGGAGCCCCGGCTGTGCACCAGACGCGATCGGTGCAGGGTGCGAAGACTCTCACCCCGCGCAAGCTGACGGTCAAAGACCAGACCAAGAGGGCTTTCCACCCGGCGAAGACCCGCTGGCCGGCCGCCTCCACCGGGGCGGCTTCGCTGGCGCCCCCTGAGGGCGGCGCGAAACAGGGGAAGAAGGCATCGGCCGCCGGCACACCGGTGTGGGCCCGCGCGGTAGCCCCGGCCAAGGGCTCCTACCAGGGACCGGACGGTGTCTCGATACGCGTGCTGCCCCGTCAGGACGCCGACAAGCTCGGAGTGGCCGGCCTCGTCCTCACCGCCCAGCCTGCGGCCGGTGGCCGCGGCAACGTCCAACTGGGCCTGGACTACAGCACATTCGCGCAGGCCTACGGTGGCAACTATGCAGACCGGCTGCACCTGGTCAAGCTCCCCGCCTGCGCCCTCACCACCCCGCAACGAGCCGCCTGCCGCACCCAAACCCCCCTCGCCACAGAGCAGGACCGTGCGGCGCACGAGCTGACGACCACGTTGCCCTTGCAGGGCTCCCAGCCGCAAGCCTTGTCACCCCGGACGTCAGCGTCTGGACACGCCCCTACCCTGTCCCGCTCGCACTCCACCACGGCAGTGGCCGGCGCCACCGGCAGGGCAGAGCCGATGGTGCTGGCGGCGACCGCGACCGCCACCGCGGACAGCGGAGCGGCCGGCAACTACCAGGCGACCGCACTGGCGCCATCCGGCTCCTGGACGAGCGGCAGCTCGTCCGGCAACTTCACCTACGACTACCCGATCGCTCTGGCGCCCTCTTCCGGATTGCTCAAGCCGTCGATGAGCCTCGCCTACAACTCGGGCTCAGTGGACGGGCAGACCTCCTCCACCCAGGCCCAGGCGTCCTGGGTGGGCGACGGCTGGGCCACGCCCGATCCCTACATCGAGCAGAGCTTCACCTCCTGCTCGGACGACCCGGAAGGCAGCGCCTCGCCGGTCTCCAGCGGCGACAGGTGCTACGACGGCCCGGTCCTGACCCTGTCACTGAACGGCTCATCCATCTCTGTGATCAGGAACGACGCCGACGGCACATGGCAGCTGGCCGACGGCAGCGGCGCCACCGTCACCCACAAGACGAACACCAACAACGGCTCCGGCACCTACAACACCGACTACTGGATCGTCACCGAGCGGGACGGCACCCAGTACTACTTCGGCCGCAACCAGCTGCCCGGCTGGGCGTCCGGCAAGGCAACGACCAAGTCGGTGGACAGCGTCCCGGTGTACTCAGCACACTCCGGTGACCCCTGCTACGACTCGTCCGGGTTCAGCGCCTCGGTGTGCACCATGGCCTACAAATGGCACCTGGACTACGTCGTGGACGCCCACGCCAACGCCATGGCGTACTACTACGCCCAGGACACTAACTACTACGGCGAGGAAAGCGGCGCGCACAACGTCTCCTACGTCCGCGATTCCCACGTGGCGCGCCTCGATTACGGATTCCGCGACAGCGGCGCCTACGGCACCATTCCCAACCAGGTCGTCTACGACACGGCCGCACGCTGCACCCTCACCTCGTGCGACCCCCTGTCGGCGAGCACCGCCGCCAGCCAGTACCCGGACGTGCCTTTCGACTTGGTGTGCGCCTCGGGCGCGACCTGCAAGGCCCAATCGCCGTCGTTCTTCTCCACCGTCCGCCTGACCTCGATCAAGGTGCAGCAGTACAGTGCGGCGGCCGCCAAGTACCAGGCCATCGATACCTACACCCTGCATCAGAGCGAGCCGGCCACGGGCGACGGCACCTCGCCCACCCTGTGGCTGGCGTCGATCACCCACGAGGGAGACGACACCACCGCCGGCGGCTCGGCCTCCCCCGTCACGTTGCCGGACGTGAAGTTCGCAGGCGTGGACCTGAAGAACCGGGTCGACACCTCCAACTTCCCGGGCCTGTACCGCTATCGCATCTCCGGCATCACCAACGAGCTCGGCGGCCTGACCTCCATCAGCTACGACCTGCCCGACCCCTGCACCGCCACATACGTCTCCTCAGCGGACGCCAAGACCAACACCAAGTCCTGCTACCCGGTGTCCTGGACGCCCAAGGACTACCTCAACCCCGTCACCGACTGGTTCGAGAAGTACGCGGTCACCCAGGTGCTGGAGACCGACAGCACCGGCGGCGCGGTTGCCAAGCAGACCAACTACATCTACAACGGCGGCGCCGCCTGGCATCACGACGACAACGAGGTCGTCAAGGCCAAGTACCGTACCTGGGGCCAATTCCGCGGCTACGCGAGCGTAGAAGCCCGCACCGGCGACGGCGCCAACGATCCACAGACCAAGACGGTCACCTCCTACTACCGAGGCATGGACGACGACTGGCTGTCCTCCTCCAGCCGCCGCTCGGTGAACGTCACCGACTCCCAAGGCGGCGTGCACACCGACAGTGACCAGCTGGCGGGCAGTGTTCTGGAGACCGCCGCCTACACCGGCGCCGGCGGCACCGTAGACAACTCCACCGTGACCTCCTACTGGGTCTCCGCCGCAACCGCCACCCGCGCCCGCCCAGGCCTGCCGGCCCAGACCGCCCGTACGACCGGCGTCGCCGAGACATGGTCCCGCCAGGCTCTTACAGGCGACGGCACTACCACCTGGCGAATCACGCAGACCGACAACACCTACGACGACACCCCCACAGACGACAACTTCGGTCTGCTGACGTACAGCTACACCCACACGGTGCCGGCCGCCGCCCCCTACGATCAGTGCACCGCGACCACCTACGCCAAGGCCAACACGGCAGCCAACCTGGTCGGCCTCACCGCCTCACAGGAATCCGACTCGGTCGCCTGCGCCGGCTTCAGCCCGAACACCCCCGCCACCGTGCCGAAAGCCTTCAACACCCTCACCGCGCCCACCAGCGTCTCCCGCCCGGACCAGGTGATCTCCGCGACGAGGACGTACTACGACGACACCACCTTCGCCACCGCCTTCCCCCAGACCACCGCGCCCACCAAGGGCGACGTCACCATGACCCGGCAGGCCTCGGGCTACAGCGCAGGCGCGTACACCTGGCAGACCCAGACACGAGCCACCTACGACACCTACGGCCGCCCCAAGGACAGCTACGACGCGGCGGGCGTCAAAACCACGGCGGGCTACACCGTGGACAGCGTCGGACTCACCACCGGCACCACGATCACCAACGCCAAGAACCAGACCGCCAAAACCACGTCGGACCCCACCCGCGGACTCATCCTCACGACCACCGACACCAACCAGATCACCGATACCGTCCACTACGACGCACTCGGACGCACCACCGAAGTCTGGCAGCACAATCGCCCCGTCACCGCACCCGCCAACACCAAGTACACCTACACCGTCACCCCGACCGGCCAGTCCGGCACCGCCACCCAGGCACTGAACGACTCCCTGGGCTACGCCACCTCCTATGCCCTCATCGACTCCCTCGGCCGTCCCCGGCAGACCCAGACGCCGACTCCGCAGGGCGGCCGACTGATCACCGAGGCGTTCTACGACTCGCACGGCTGGGTGCGGAAGAGCAACAACGCCTACTGGGAAGCGAACGCCGTGCCTTCCCTGACAGTGGCCTCGGTGCAGGACTCCCAGATCCCCAACCAGGACCGCTACACCTTCGACGGCCTGGGCCGCGTGGTCGTCGACGACTCCGAGCAGTACTCGGTGCTGAAGCAGACGACCACCACCGTCTACAGCGGCGACACAACCACCGTCATCCCGCCGACCGGAGCCACGGTCAAGACGACCCGCACCGACCCCCTGGGCCGCACCTCCGAGGTCGACTCCTACAGCGCCCGCCCGACGGTGACCGTCCCGCTCAACACCTTCACCGGCAAGTTCTCCCTCGCCGGCGGCACCTTCAACGCGATCGCCTACGGCTACGACGGGCACGGCAAGCAGAACACCGTCACCTCCAAAGGCAGCACCTGGGCCACCACCTACGACCTGCTCGGCCGGGCCACGTCCAAGACCGACCCGGACGCCGGCACCACCAGCATGCTCTACGACGCGGCCGGGAATCTCACCCAGACCACCGACGCCCGCGGTAAAAGCGTCTCCAGCACCTACGACGTGCTGAACCGCCCGACCGGCCGATATGCCTCCACCGTCGCCGCCCAGGCTCCGGGCGCCAGCGGCAACCAGACGGCCGCCTGGACCTACGACAACGACAACGCCGTCTCAGGCGTCACCAACCCCATCGGCCATGCCACCACCGCCACCTCCTACAACGCCGGCAACACCTACACCACCCAGCAACTGGCCTTCAACGCCTTCGGAGAATCACTCGGCCAGTCCATCACCATCCCGGCCGTGCACGGAGCTCTCGGCGGCAAGACCTACACCTTCCGCCACACCTACAGCCCCGACACCGGCCTGCTGTACACCGACAACTACCCCCTCGGCGGCGGCCTGCCCAACGAGATCGTGAGCCACAGCTACGCCACCGCCCTGGACCTGCCTAGCGGACTGGGCACCACCTCCTACGGCTACGCCCAGGGCACCACCTACAGCGCCAACGGCCAGGTGCTGCAGGAGACCCTGGGCATGAGCACGAACCTGGCGTACCTCACCAACACCTTCGACCCACACACGGGGGCGCTGACCGACCAACTGGTGACCCGCTCCACCACCCCGGCCAAGGTCGACGAGCAGAGCTACACCCCCGACCCCGCAGGCAACACCACCAAGCAGGTCACCACCCGACTGGGCGCCACGGCGGCAACCGAGACACAGTGCTACCAGTACGACGAGCTGGACCGGCTCGCCCAGGCGTGGACCGCCACGGACGCCTGCAACACCGCCCCCACAGCCAGCGCCCACACTCAGGTCAGCGACCCGCTGGTCGGCGGGACGGCCTACTGGACCAGCTGGGACTTCGACGCCCTCGGACAACGCCAGCATCAAGTCGAGCACTCCACTACCGGCGGCGCTGACAGCACCACCAGCTATACCTACGACTACAACGGCAACGGCACCGTCCAGCCCCACGCCCTGACCTCCACCCAAGCCAGCGGCGCCAGCACAGCCACCACCAGCTACACCTACGACAAGACCGGCAACACCACCACCCGCAACACCACCGCGTCCGGCAACCAGGCCCTGACCTGGAATGACGCCGGACAGCTCACGCAGGTCAGCGGCGGCAAGACCGGGACTACCAGCTACATCTACGACGCCGACGGCAACGTCCTGCTCCAGACCGACCCCACCGGCACCACCCTGTACCTGCCGGGCGAGCAGCTCACTCTTACTGGAACCACCACCACCGGCGTCCGCTATCTCCCCCTGCCCGGCGGCGGCACCGTAGTCCGAACAGGCACCAGCACCAACTACAAGTTCCAGATCAGCGACCCGCACGGCACCAGTGGCCTGTACCTCGACTCCACCGCACAAACCCCCACGTGGCGCCAGTTCACCCCCTACGGCGGCACCCGCGGCACCCCCGTCACCTGGCTCGACAACAGGGGCTTCCTCAACGCCCCCGACAACGCCAACACCGGCCTCACCCAACTCGGCGCCCGCCAGTACGACCCCACCCTCGGCCGCTTCACCAGCCTCGACCCCCTCTTCGAAGCCACCGACGACCAACAACTCGCCGGCTACGCCTACGCCGCCGGCAACCCCATCACCAAAAGCGACCCCTCCGGGCTGTGCGCAGATATCGACTGCCCGACCCGCAACTGCCCTTCGTGCATAAACGGCACGCCAGGTAACAAGGCGAGCACCGACGCGGCGATGCACGACTACCCCGGCTCGGGTAGCACCCCCACCAACACCCCCGGCAGCAGCAACTCTGGCACCCAGCAAAGCTCGTCCGGCATTGGCAACATGTCGAATTGCTGGGTGAGTTCGTGTAAGGGAGGGGTTTCAGACTTTCAGTTGAGCTTGGGAAGTCAGCCTCTACACGTTAATGCTCCTACACTCTCCTATGAGATTTTCCAGATAGGTAGGGGTGTCCTTAGCAAACTCCTGAGTGGGCCTGAGCACACAACAGGGTGTGGTGGACCCGGCCACGACGGCGTTCTACAAGTGTCGTGTGATGTGAAGGGCGGTATTTTCGCAGGAGACCTTCCCGGTGGCAGTAAGGGAGCGCCATTTCTCAAGGGGGCTGCAGGCGAAGCAAGAGCTGTACAGGAGCTCCAGGATCGGGGTTACGAGATCATGGGGACGCATGTGAAGCTTGAAGGGAAGCACGGGACGATATCGTACGTTGATATCGTCGCAACCAGGAATGGTGCCAGTTTGGGCGCGCCCGAATATTTTGAAGTGAAGAATGGCCCGTCGGCCAAGCTGACTAAGCCGCAGAAGACAGTGTATGGGCAGCTTTCGGACGGCGGTAACGTGATCCTGCGATCCGATCAAATGAGCGATTGGGGTTTGAAGAGTGGTGACTTGCTTCCACAGGCCGACGTCAACGTAATCCTCTACGGTGGGGCGAAGGCGTGGTAGAAAGAGACGGTAAAGATGGCGCTGGCGAGTGAAAAGCATTACGGCCCACTAAACGAAGTGAGCGAAAGATGAGCTACGATTTGGCAATTTGGCAAGGAGACATGCCGTCAAATAGTCGCGAAGCGGCTAAGGTGCATGATCGCCTGTACGATGAGTATCTTGAAGGCGATGAGCTGACACCGCCAGTAAGGGCTATCACCGACTTCTTGAGCGCACTTACTGAGCGCTGGCCCGATAGGGATACCGGAGATGACACGCCTTGGGCTTCAACGCCTCTTTCCGAAAGTGCAAGTGGGCCATATGTTTACATCGGGCTCGCGTGGAGTACTGCAGAAATGACATCTGCCCACGTGGCGCAGGTCGCCAACAGATTTGGCTTGATCTGCTTTGACCCTCAGATGCGGACGCTTCGGTCAAGCTAAGGTTTTCAGCCTCGCACCGCGTGATGATCGCAACTGTTTTGGACCACTGCTGAGCTGGATACCTGACCTCGCCGATCTTGGTTGTCTGACGGTTCGATAGGTTCTGGATGTGCAGATGCCCGGCCGGCTGAGCCAGATCACCCGCAGGCCGGTGCCGCGAGGCCCGCGCCTGCTGCTGCAGCTACCGCCCGTGGCCCGGTCCAGGTGTGCCAGCCGGGCTAGGAGGTAGCGGGCAAGGGCGCGGTGCACGGTCGAGGGCACCAGGCCCAACAGGTGCGCCATGCGGGCCGATCCCCAGCGGCACAGGACGCGGACTTTGATGATCCGTCGCTCGGTGCGGGGCAGCAGTCGGCGGGGACTGTGGTGCGGGCGGTTGGAGCGGTCGCTCATCTCGGCCTCGCCGAACCGGCGGTAGCGACGGGCTCAGCGTTGGGCGGTGGTGGGTGAGACCTGAAGCGTTCGGCGGCCCGGCGAAGCGGCCAGCCGTCGTCGACAACGCAGCGGGCCAGGCGCAAGCGTCCGGTCTCGGTCAGGGGTGTATTACGGGCCTTTCTTTTGGTGTAGACGTCGCAATCCACACCGGACCGGAGGGCCCTCACCTGTTCAAGACCTCTCAGCCGAGACTGTCTATGACCGTGCGATGGATACGGCAGGGTGATCCTCGATCCAGGACAGGCCGCCGATGTCCAGGCGGTGGCGGGCGCGAGTGACGGCGACGTAGGCGAGGCGGGCTTCACCCTCGTCGATGGGGCCGGGTACCGGGCGGCCGATGGCGTCCTGTTGGTCGCTGTCTTTGGGCGGGGTGAAGTCTTCGGCGATTTTCACGCGGGCCCATTCGCGGCCCTTGGCCTTGTGGGCGGTGGAGACGGTTACTTCGGCTTGCTGTTCGGGGACGAATTGGGTGACTGCGGCCAGGATGGCGTCCGTGCCGTGGGTGTCGATCAGGTCGACGAACGGCTGCAGGTCACGTCCGGCTGGGTCGTGGGCGGCGTAGTCCTGCAGTTCGCCCCAGGAGGGGAACAAGAGCAGTTCTGGGTGGGTGGTGCGGCGGCTTTCCTTGAGGTCGCGGGCGGCCAGGGCCAGGGCGCGCAGGCTATCTCCTCCTCCGACCAATCCGACGCGGTGACCTGCGGCCAGCAAGTTGATGGCCTGGGCCATGGTGCCGACGTTGGTGCGGCACAGGACTGCGTCGGGCCGGTTGAGAGGGCCGAGTTCGGTGGGCACTGTCCGGGTTCCGGTGAGGCGGATGGGGGCGTCGGCGATGTGCAGCCAGCGGTTGGCCTCTTCGGCGAGCAGGGGGCCGAAGCGGAAGGACTGGGATAGTGCGAGCTGGGTGCCGTCGAAGCCGGTCATGACGTCTTTGGCACCCCGCCACTGGTAGATGGCCTGGGCGGAGTCGCCGACCATGACCAGTTGGGCGTGCTCGCGTTGGGCGAGGAAGATCTGTTCGACGACGGGGTTGGTGTCCTGAGCCTCGTCCAGTAGGAGGAAGTCGGCGTCGATCTTAGGTTGGGTGAGGGCCCAGATCTTGAGGTAGTGGTCGTGGTCGAAGCGGACCGTGCCCTCCTCGGGGTGTTGCAGGTCGGCCCAGGCCTTGTGAGCGAAGGGCACTACGTGCTGGGCAAGTTCGGCGTGGAGGTCGAGGTCTTCTAGGCCGCGCAAGCGCGGCACGTGGTGGCGGGTGATGGCGGGGTCTGCGGTATGGCAGAAGCGGGCGACGGTGCGCAGGGTGGCGTAGGAGAGGGTCTTTGGGGAGAGGTCGCGTTCGCCGATGCGGACGGCTTTGGTGATGCCGAGGGCGTGTCCGGTCTGCCAGGCGGGGCGGCGGGGGGCGTTCAGGCGGCGGGTGTATCGGTGGCCGACGGCGACGTAGGCCAGCGCGTGGGCGGTCTTGCACCAGACGTTCCTGGGGAAGCGGGCGGTGGCGTCCTGGGCGATGGCGCGGTTGTAGGCGAGGTAGCGGCCGCGGCGTTGGGTGGTGCGGGCGAGCAGTGCGAGGGTGGTGGTTTTCCCGGTGCCGGCGCCGGCCTGCAGGGCCAGATGGTGGCCGGCGTAAAAGGCGTCGGCTGCTGCCGTCTGTTCGTCGGTGGGCTTCATGGGGTGAATCTTTCGGGGAGTCGGGTGCGTGCCTGCCCGACGGCGGACAGTAGGTAGGCGGGGGTGGTGTGGGCGGGCAGTTGGTGTACCGCCCGGTCGAGGCGGTCGGTTTCCTGGTCGGCGTGTTCGGCCAGGGCTCGGCGTATGGGCAGTTCCACCGCTCGTTTTGGTCTCTGGCCCTCGCGGCGGGCCGCGGCTGCGGGGGCGGTGTGCACGGGGGGCAGGAAGGTGACGTTGAGAAGCGCCTTGGCGTCGGGGTCGGGATAGTGCGTGGTGATCACGTCGATGGGCAGCTGCTCGCCGAGCCGGTGCCGCATTCGGCGGGCGGCTCGGTGGGAGGTCTTGGCGGGCACGAGGGCCATGAGGCGGGTGGCGTCGTGGTTGGCGGCGAGCGGCAGCCTGCGGGTGGCGTGGTGCAGGGCCGCCGGTGAGAGAGGGCGGGTCAGGATGATCTCTAGAGCGTGGTGCGGCATCGTCACCTCCTTGCACTGTGAGGGTGCGGGAGGCGGGTGTGGATGTGTGCTACGTGCAGGAGGGGGTCGAAGACCTGCCATCCGGTCAGGGCGAGGTCGGCGGCGCCGAGGGCGGCCTCATGGGCGGGGCAGCGCTGGGAGCGCCAGCGCAGTTGTTCGGCGTAGGGGAGGTGACCGAGGTCGTAGACAGCCATCAGCTGGGTGGGCAGGGTGAGTTGGCCGCGCCTGGGGCCGGTGGGCAGCAGTCTCCAGCGGCCGGCCGGAAGGCTCGGGTCGCGTACGGGGCGGGGGCAGCGCTGGCGCCGGCGGGTCTGGGTCACACATTGAATGTCTTCGATGGCGCTGCCTGCCAGGTAGCGGCTGAGGAGCAGTTGCACGACGGGGCGGGCGGGGACGGCGGCCGTGACCGGTCGCGGGGTGGCAGTCGGGATTGCAGGGAGGGCGCCGGTGTCGATGAGGCGGCGGGTGCACAGGGAGAGCTGACGGCGCAGGGCTTGAAGGTGTGGCCCCAGATGCGGGGCGGGGGTGTGGCGGGGACAGATGACATGGTGGGAGATGCGACACCAGGTGCTGTTGTCGTCGTGCGGGTGTGCGACGCCTTCGCTCAGGTGCCAGCGGCAGGCTTCGGGGACGTGGTCGCTGGCTAGTTCGGCAGGGTGCAGGGCGACGGGCTGCTGGTCGGTGCGTTGGTAGATGTCGATGCGGTTGCCGCATCGGCGGCAGTGGCCGCTCTGGCCAGTGCGCAGCAGGCGGCTGGGGCTGGTGGCGGATACCCGCAGTGGGCGGCGCGGGTGTGTGGTGCGAGGGCTGCCGTCCCAGTGGCGGTGTGCGGGGTGGGGGTGGGGGCACATGCGTGGACCGTGCCAGGCGGGGTGCGGCAGTACGCAACGCGTCGGCAGGCGTGTCGCCCGGCTGGCCTAATCGCAGCGAACGTGTGGGCTGCTGGTCGACTGTAGGTTCTATTCGGCTCGCCGGTTCGGGTGATTTGCTGCGCGGTGTTCGCCCGGTCGCGTGAGGGGTCAGGGGCCTTGCGCACCGGGTGGAGTGTGGCCGGTGCAGAGGCTGCCCATCAGGTTCTCGAGTGAGACGTCGAGGGTGTGGGCGAGGGTGTGCCAGGTGGTGAGGCTGCCGGTGGTGCGGCCGTGCTCTAGGTCGATGAGGGTGCGGCGGGCCAGGCCGCTGCGGCTGGCGAGTTCGTCGAAGGTCCAGCCGCGCTCGCCCCGCAGGCGCGCGAGTTCGATGCGCAGCGCGTTGAAGTCGGGGTCGGGCGGCAAGATCGTCACCCCACCATCCGACGGTGCAGACCCCTGCCCTGTCAGTGCAGACTTCTGCACTATCTGTCCGGGCGAGAGTGATGTTTGCAGTGCAGGGATCTGCACTAGCGTGCCGGGGGTCTCCGGCTCCCACGGCCGGGCAGCGGTCAACGCGGCGTAGGCAGACGGGAGGACGACCAGCCGATGAGGCTTGGCGGCGCGCATCAGGCGGTGCGGCGTATCTGGACGGTGGAGCTGCGCGAGCAGACGGACGGACCCCGCCTCGTCTGCCCTCACTGCACCGCCCATCCCCCTCTTTCCGCGGCGGCTTCAGCGCGGTCGGCGGCGCTGGCGCATCTGGCCTGCCATGCCCGCACTGACGCTCTCCCCCGGCATCTGCGGATCTGTCAGTGTCGTGAGCGGGGGTGCGCATGGCACCCGCGACACCGCGGGTGCGCCGGACCGGTGCTGCTCGCGCTCACACGGGACCGCAGCGGCCGCATCTGGCGGCTGGCCGACGCGTGCGGGGCATGTGCCGCCGCGACCAGCCGCACCGCCGCCGTTCCCGACACCGTCCTCGCTCCGGGCCGGCCCGCCGCTTCTCCTCCCCCGGCGCGGCCGCAGTCTCACGATGAGTCCCGGCGTGTGCGGGAGATGCTCACCTACCTCGCGTCCGCGCTCGGCTGCGTCACCTCTCCCGCCGCCCGGCTGCTCGCTGTGCAATGCGCCCTGCGCGCCGACGCAGACGGCCACGCCCGGCTGGCGGCCGGCCTGCTGCGCGGCATGCGCCTGTACCGGCGCGCCGAGGTGTGGCAGGAACTGGCCCGGGACGGCTGGCTCGAACTGCCCACCGCCCGCGCCGCAGTCATGCGGGTCCGGCTACTGGACGACGCCATCCTGGATCAGGCCCCCGGCCGCGGGGCTCGCCGGCGGGCCGCTCACTGGGCCCTGCAGCCTGCCCCCCTGGCCGTGCCGTCGACGGCTGCGCCGGCGGAACGTCTGACGGCCCTGGTACTGGCAGCCCACACCGGACTGTCCGGCATCAGCGCCGACATGACTGTCATTTCCCGCCTGTGCGGACACTCCTGTCAGCAGACGGGAGAACTTCTCGACCGGCTCGCGGCAAACGGAACCCTGGCAGCCTGGCAGCATCAACGGGACACCGACGAGGTGCACTGGAAACCTGCATCGCATCACCGGCTCCCCCTCCCTCCCGCAAGCAGGCCAGCGCTGTAACCCGCCGCCGGAGCCCGTCCCACACATCTCAGCCATACAAGCGAGAACAACGCGGGCGGCTTCCTTACTATCGCTACAACGCAGCTGTGCGACAGCAACTGCCACTGCACTACGCACCAGCAGGCTGCACGGCATGAGCCTTTGATATCGCGTACGCCATGAGAGCGCCGCTCATCAGCGGCTGAACACAGAAAGGGCGCAAGCATCATGTCCGAAATTACTGCCCAGACGACCGAGTTGACCTCCCAGTACAGCGCCCAGGTGACTGGCGACCTGGAGCGCAACCTCAAGGAACAACAACGCCTCAGCGGTGAGATCGAAGCACTGCAGGAGAAGCTGACCGCCCTACAGCACGATCACACCATCCTGGTGAGCCTCCAGCAGGCCCTCGGCATCCCCGCGGCGTCCGCTGCACTCGAGGCTGAGCCTGTCACGTCGGTGCCCGCGCCCCGCAAGAAGGCTGCGGCCGCATCCGGTGCGCCCAAGCAGGCAAAGGCGAAGAAGACCGCGCCGGCGGGGAAAGCCTCACCTGCGAAGAAGCGGGCCAGCAAGAAGACCACCGCTGCACGATCGGCCGCGCCGACGGCTGCACCCACGTTGGTGGAGCTCGTGCGGGCACACCTGGCCGGCCAGGGCGAGCCTCGCTCGGCGGCCGAGATCACCACCGCCCTGGGACAGCAGCATCCCGAGCGCGCGGTCAAGGCCACCGTGGTGCGTACGACGCTGGAAGGGCTCGTGGCCAAAAACCAGGCCCAGCGCACCAAGCAAGGCACGTCAGTGTTCTACACCGCCATCGACACCACGACAGCCGCCTCTGCCGAGCAGGCCTCGCAGTCTGCCTGAGAAAGGGCCTTCTGGCCGGTCGCATCGGCGTGGGGATGCAGCAGTTGAGCGTCACGTGGACCGGACCCGTCCCGCAGACCTGTAGTCACATCTGCTGGGGCGAGGCCGGGCCCGTCACGGCGCGCGGACAGTCACAAAACTTCGGATTCCGTACGGCCCGGCGGCGATCCGGTGCAGCCGGCAGGGCTTGCTGACGTCAGCGCGGGCGCCACGTGCGCACTTCGAGGTGAGTGATCTGGGCGCCGGCACGGATGCGTCCGCTCTCCACGAGCCATTGATGGACGGCTGCGGTGACGTCGCCGCCCGCTGCGTCGACGCGGCGGGCGAAGTCGGTGGCGTCGAAGCCTCCGGTCTGGGCGGAGCCGTAAGAGCGCTCTTCGGTGTGGTCAGCGCGTTGGGTGACGTCCCGACGAATGCCGGGTGAGTCGGTGCGGCTGCCGGAGGGGTGTAGGTAGGCAGTCTTGGCGAGGCGGACGGTGAAGGCCAGGCGAAGCCTCTGGCGGGCGGCTTCAGCGATCAGGGGGCGCAGGCGGGTGGAGCCGGAGGCGATGGCCTGAGTTCCGGCGCGGCCGGTACCGGTGCCGGTGGGGGTGATGAGGACTGCCTTGGCGCGCACGCGGGCGCGGGCACCGTCGGCGGTGACGCGGCGGGTGGTGTGGCGGGCGGCGATGGCGGCGAGTTCGGGCAGGTCGGTGATGCCGCCGGTCTCGACGGCGGCGAGGACTTGGCGAAGGGCGGTGACGAAGGCTGCGCCTTTGTTCTTGGTGTAGAACTGCGAGACCAGCGAGGGGTCGCGGTCGATGATGCGGGCGATGTCACGTTTGGTGTAGCCGGCATGTTGAAGCTGGTCGGCGAGGAGGGCCGCGTCGTTCAGTTCACGTTGCGGCTGTGGACGGCGGCTGCGGCGCCGGGATGGCATCAGGCCTCCTGGCTAGCGGTGAGTGCGGCGCGTCCGGCGTCGCGCAGGGTCAGGAGCTGTTCTTCGGTGGTCGGTGCGGTGAGCGGGCCCGTGAGATGGCCGCGCAGGAGGTAATCGCCGGGCTGATGGTGGTAGGGCCAGTTGTGGGGCTGGGTGAGGTAGAGAGCGTCGGTGCGAAAGGCGATGACAGTGCCGGGCGCTGTGTGCAGGGCGCCGGCGTAGGTGTCGTCGTCGCGGTGGCGTTGGGTGAGGAGGGCGGCGCGGGCGGCGGACCAGATCGCGGCGGCCCATTCGGGGTGGGCGTTGGGGTCGCGGCTGAATCCGGTGGGCTTTTGCCAGGTGATCAGGTCGTTGTCGAAGCCGATGATCTCGGCGTCCGGGGGCACGTCGCGCTCGAGGGCGCGGGGGGTGGTGCCGGTGACCATGCGGGGGCGCTGGGCGAAAGCCCCGATGCCGTAGAGGAGGATGGAGCGCACGGCGCGGGAGGCGAGGTGGGCGGCGCGGGCCTGCTGGGGGTCGCCCTGGAAGTGGGCCTGGGCGGTGAGGTTGGTCCAGGTGTCCTTGAGTCTCTTGGCCCAGTCGTCGAGGGGTTTGCCGTCTTCCCAGAGGATGCCGTCGAGGATCTCGATCTTCCAGGGCTGGATGGGGTTGGTCAGGGCGGTATGGATCTCGGGGCCGCCGGCCCAGGTGGTGAAGGTGGTGCCGGGGGTGGCCGGGTAGTGCCAGGCGCGGTCGCCGGGGGCGGGGGAGGGCAGCAGGCCGACGTGATCCCATGTGTCGGGGACGGTCACGCGGATCTGCCAGTGCCCGCACCCGTACAGGGCGCGCATCTGTTCCTTCTCCGACCATGCGGCGAAGGTGCGGGCGGTGATGCGGCGGGGGGTGCCGACCGGGGATTTCCAGGTGTGCTTGGCGTAGGCGAAGGTGCGGTCGTATTCGACGAGTTGGGGGAGCTGCTCGGGCACGCGGGGCGGGGTGATGAGTTCGTTGCGGCCCTGTCCTGCGGTGGCGTGCAGCAGGCCGCGCAGTTCCTCCGACAGCACGGGGAAGCCCTCGGCGTGCTGGCCCCGGGTGGGGATGGTGCGGGTCCACAGGTCGCGGCCGGTCTGGGACGGGGAGCCCATGAGGACCGCGTCGTCCCAGTGGCGGCGAAGGGCCTGCCACAGCAGGACGAAGGCGTCGCGGACGGTGTGCGGGCTGTCGCCGTCGAGGTCGAACCACTCCCCCACCGAGCGGATCTCCACGTGGTGGTCGCTGTTGTCGCGCTGGTAGCGGCCGACGGGGTTGCGGGCGTGGACGAAGTGCCCGGCCATGCGGTCGCGGCCGCGGCCGGTGTCCGTGCGCCAGCCCGGGATGGGAGCGTTCAGCCAGGCGGCGACCGCGTCGCGCAGGTAGGGGTAGCGGTCGGCGTCGCGATGCCAGGGGTCGCCAGCGGTGATGTAGATGCGTTCGACGCCGTCGGGGATGGTGTGGAAGACGGCGGTGAGGATGGCTGCGGCCGACCGGTCGGCGAGGTCGAGGTGGTGGGTCTGGTTGCGGTGGACCAGGACGCCGGTGGTGGTGTCCAGGAAGACGGTGGAGCGGGCCTGCTGGGTGAAGTTGGGCCGGGTAGATGCCAGGCCGGGGGTATGGGTGAACCAGGCATCGCCGCTGCTGCCCTCCGGGATGGAGGGCAGCTCCCGCGGGGTGTAGGGAGCGGCGGGCGTCTCCTTGGCCGCGGGTTCGGCCGAGGCATCTAGGGCGTCAGGTCGTGCGGATGCGGTGGTCATCGCGGGGGCGGCGGCCGCTGCCTGCTGAGGCGGGAGCGGCACGGTAGCGGTGGAAGCCTGTGCTGCGGGCGGCTCGGTCACCGGAGGCTGGGGGACGTCGTTCGCGGCAAGGCTGTCGGGGGCCAGGCGGGGGGCGAGGGCGACGACGTCGGCCACGCTCAGCCCGGACGCCGGGGCGATCCGCTCCACCTTCGCCTTCTCGTAGGCGGCCAACTGGACGACCCGCCTGTCCCGGTCACTCTCCAGTCTCGTCAGTTCCGCCCGGGCCTTTTTGATCGCATCCCGCACGGTCCGCAGCTCGGTGAGCGCGGCGCTGTAGCTCTGGGCGTCCATCGGGGGCTTCCTTGTCCAGCCGGCTTTAGTCGGCGGTGTGCGTGGTGACGTAGGCGATGGCCCCGCCCGATTGAGAGGCGAGCCGGGTACCCAGGAGAAGTCCGGCGAGCCGACGGTCGCCGTCCAGGCCAGAGGTGATCACTGTATGCGGGGCGGCGAGGTCGGTGACGTATCCGGCCAGGCGCGCATCGGGGAAGGCGTGGCGGCCCTCGGCATTCTTCTCCCACCGTTCGAGCCCGGTCAGTACGGCTACCACGTAGCCGGACAAGGTGACCGGGAGCACTCCCCCGGCTGCGACGCTCGCCGCGTCGCACCGCCACCAGCCCCGCAGCGCCTTGACCAGGGCATCGGGAGTGAGGCTGGCTGCGAAGCCGATCCAGTCACGGTCGGGGGCGTCGGAGGGCTGGGCGGTGTCCACGCGCAGGACTGCCACCTCCGGGGTGTCCAGCTGGTCAAGGGGGGTGTGGCGACGTGTGCTGAGGGCCTGCACGACGGTCAGGGGGATCATGACGCGCACTCCGCGGCGGGAGAGCCCGGGGAGCAGCCCGGCATGCACGAGACGCCTGAAGGTCGTGACGGCACAGCCGAGTTCTTCAGCTGCCTGCCCGGTCGTCAGAAGCACGTCCGCCCCACTCGTCATGCGCACTCTTTTATCTGATTCGGGACTCACTCTAGAGCGTCGACGGTGAGGCGTCAAAGCCCGCTCGGTATATGCGCAGCACCTCGCTCGTGTGGAGTGCGGACTGCTGGCGATCGAGTGCGCACGGCAATCGGCCGTGCGGGTGCGGGCGTTTCCGGCTTCGGCCGAGGGGCGTTCTTGATCCGGGAGCGCGACCCGTTCAGCCTGGGCTGCTCGAGGTCGCTTCCGGCGCCCAAGCGGTGGCACGGGATCCGGAGCGGGGGGCGGGGTGTCCGCGGCGCGTCCGGTCCGCCGGACGGGCAGGGCGGGCCGTGAGCAGCCGGATGGCGAATGCGCCCATAGGCGCTCCGGAGTGCGCCCCATCTGATTTTTCACGCACCGGCTTACGGTGCATCAGAGATACTTAAAGGCAGAAGAGTTCAATTTCGGTCACGCGTGGTCGATCATTGATATCAGTGCGGCCGAATCGGGCACACCCTTGCCCTCAAGGGTTGTTTCGCACATCGATGCGGCCGGGTTTTCGGTTAACGCCTCACTCTGTTGGCGGTGCGATCGGCAAGCGCGCTAGTCTCACGCAGGATGGGGGGCCCCGGCCCAAAGGATGGCACCAACAGACCAGGGCCCCTGCGCATTTTGACCAGCCTTCAATTCTGTGAGGAAAAGATGACTGACCCCAATGTCGTCCAGGGCACCGTGATGTCCGGGACACCTCTGGACGGTACCAATTCCAGCCGGTATTGCGCACGCCTGCGTGCCCTCGCTGTCACGGTCAGTCTGAGCCCAGTCGTGGTGCTGGCATTGTCCTTTGTCCTGCCCTCCGTCAGCCAGTGGCCCGCTGCCGCGTGCGTGGCGTTCGCCGCCGTCGCGGCGGGAGCAGCGCGCACCTCGCGGATCGAATACCTCTGGGCCCGCCTGGACTGACCCTTTCCCTCCGGGCGGCCGGCCTGCAGCAGCTGGCAAGCGGCCGCTCGGAACCCCGTGTTCAGGAACGTCGGCGGGAGTGGCCCGCCGCGTGGGATACAGGAGAGGTATACGAACGTGGCGGTTGATCCGTCGCAGCCGGAGCAGTGTCCGGTGTGTGAGGGCCCGATTGTGCAGAACACCAGGACCGGGCGGCGTCGCCTCTATTGCAGCACCGCCTGCCGTCGGCGAGCCCAGCGTAACCGGCAGGCACGCAAAAAACCGGTCGCCGCCGTCCAGGGGCCCTTGGGTGCTGCGGTGGCGGCCGAGGTGCGCCGGCTGGCGCAGCAGTTGCTGGACAGCGAGATCCGTCAGGAGGAGCTGGGCACGCTCCTGGAGAGAGCCGAAGCAATCCGTCGGGAGCTGGATATCTATACCGCGGCTGCGGTGCAGGACGCCCGCTACCGGGGTGAGAAATGGGATGCGGTAGCCAGGGCCGCGCACGTTGCTCCGGAGACGGCGCGGGCGCGGTGGGGGCCTGAGCGGGTCGCCCGGATGATGGATCTGCATGCCAACGACAAACGGGCCGCTCCCGCCCGGTGGCGTGGCTCGCAGCCTGTCCGGCTCGCCGATGTGCCGGAGGACGCAGCCAGTGACGGGTGCGCTGAAGTGGTTTCTCCCGCTGGCCAGTTGGCGTCGGCGCTGACGCAGCTGCAGGTGGCCAGCGGGCTGACGATCCGGGAAGTTGCCGATGCGACCATGCTTTCGGCGTCGTTCATCTCTCGCGTCCTGTCGGGTGACCGGCTGCCCACCTGGGATCTCACGTGCTCCCTGGCGCGCCTTTTCCAGGCGGAAGCCGCTGAACTACGTGTGCTGTTCGAGGCGGCGCACGGTATGACGGCGCACGGGCGTCAGCCGGTCGGGGTCGCCATCGCGCAGCTGCATGCCGCGGTGCGGGGTTTGCACCGGGCGGCCAAGTCGCCTACTGCGGAGCGGATTGAGCAGCTCAGTGCCAAGGCGGTCACCGCGCTGGAGGCGCGTCGTGTCCTGGCGGGCATCGACGTCCCGGAATGGGAAGTGCTGGCCGCTCTGGTGTATGCACTCGGGGGGCGTCCTTACGATTTCAAGCCGTTGTGGGAAGCCGTGCATTACACCTTTCTGATGTGTGACGACCCCCGCCTGCCGGAGGGCACGGCGCACATCGCCGTGCCGGAGGAGTGACCGTGAGCGGCCCCCGTCCTGCCGAGGTGTCTGAGCAGTCACCGTCTGCCGCCGCCGAACGGGGCCACGCTCCCGTCCGCGCGCAGGAGCAGCGTGCCCAGCGCACCGCGTTGACGGCCTATACCGCTTTCCGTGAACGCCACTATGACCCCTACCTGCAGTACGCCGTGTTGCGGATCGGACGGCGCCAGGCGGCCGAGAGGGTGGTCACTGCGGCTTTCACCGAGCTGGCGGTGTCCTGGACCGCGATCTTGGGCGGCGCGGGTCCCGCGGCCGTCGCCTGGCGCATCCTGCACGACCACGTCGACCGTGCGACGTGCGGTCCTGCCACTGTTCCGATGGGCCAGGACATGCAGACGCTGCACAACGACGCATGCTTTCTGCATGAGCAGATGCACCTGAGCCGTGACCGTATCGCCGAGGTTCTCGGGATACGTCCGGCAGATCTTCCCCGGTTGCCGTCTCTTGCCTCTGAGGAGTGAGTTTCCGGCCGTTGCGCATCATGGCGACATGCTTTGTCTCTACAATCCATCGCATCGCAGGTGCGCGCCGTCGGGGGCGTGCGGGGCGGGAGGGAACGCGCGCGTGAGCTTGCCGTACGGGGTGGATGTCACGGTTCCGAGTGTGGCCCGCATGTACGACAGCCTCCTGGGCGGCCAGGACAACTATCCCGCGGACCGCGCGGCCTGCGAGGAGCTGCTCACCCGTGTGCCCAGCCTGCGCGAACTCGCCCTGAACAACCGCGAGTTCCTGCGCCGCATGGTCCATGTACTCGCAGCCGACTACGGCATTCGGCAGTTCATCGACCACGGCTCCGGGCTGCCCACGCAGGACAACGTCCACGAGATAGCCCAGCGGGTGGACCCCTCCAGCCGGGTGGTCTACGTCGACAACGATCCCATCGTCCGTACCATCGGCGGCGTACTGCTGGCGAGCAATGAGAACACGGCCGTGCTGCAGGCGGACATGCGTGACACCGACGCGATCTTCTCGAGCGAACCGGTGGACCGGCTCATCGATTTCAGCGAGCCGGTGGCTGCCCTGTTTGTGTCGGTCCTGCACTGCATCCCTGATCGCCACCGGCCGGCGGAACTGATCGCCCGGGTCGCGAACCGGCTGCCGGCCGGCAGCATGATGGTCGTCTGCCAGCTCGTCAGCGATTCCGCCGAGGTCCGTGACTTCGTCAGCCGTTTCATGGACGAGCGGACTCAGGGCCACTGGGGACGGGTGCGAGAGAAGAAAGACGTGGCCGACTTCTGCACGCCCCTGGATCTGATCCAACCCGACCTGGTGGAGGTCTCCATGTGGCGCCCCCGCCCCGACGATGTGCCCGCCCAGCTCAGCTGGGAGTGGGAGGAGTACGGCGGGGTCGGCTTCGTCAGGCGCTGACCCGCGCAGCCGGCCTGCTGCGCGGCGGCGCTCACCGCCAGTGGGCCAGGGCCTGCTCCAGCAGTGCCGGTGTCTGCTCGGCCGGGTTCGCCACGCCGCACAGGTTGTTCAAGATGGCCTGGTAGCGCTCGGAGTCCGAGGGCTTGTCCCGGTAGATGGCTCCTTCGTACTGCTCGAGGTAGACCATGTCGGGCAGGTACTCGGGGGCGAAGAACCGCAGGTGCACCACCGGATGCCCGATGGCACCGGCGGCGCCCACGGTCAGCGGGGCGATCTGAAGGTGAAGCTGGTAGGGCAGTTCCTCCAGCAGGCTGAGCAGATGCTTGATCTGCCGGTACATCACTCCCGGTGTGCCGACCGGGCGGCGGAAGACTTCCGAGTCCACCACGGCCAGCAGGACCGGCGGCGACTCCGCGCGGCGCAGCATCTGGATGCGCTGCATCCGCAAGGCCACGCGTCCGGCGATTTCCCTGGCCGGCTTGCTGGGGTGGGCGGCCCGTATCACGATCTCGGCGTACTCCTCGGTCTGCAGCCAGCCGGGCACCAGCTGAGGCTCGTAGGAGATGATGCGGCGGGCCGCGGGTTCCATGGCCAGCAGCGGACGCAGGGTGGGCGGCGCCGCATCGGCGTACGGCTGCCACACCTCCGGCTTGGCGGCTTCCCGGACCAGGTTCGCGATCTGCTCGCGTTCGAGCGGATCTGTCCTCCGGTAGACGTCCAGGAGCCGTTCGACATCAGCGTGTTTGAAGACCGTCTGCCCGGTCTCCATGCGGCTGATCGTCGCCTCGGAGGTGTGGATGCACCGGGCGGCCTGCCGGGGAGCGATCCCCGCGTGGTCACGGCAGCGTCGCAGGTGCCCGGCGAGCGCCTTGCGGTGTGCTGCCGGACCCCACTCCGGGCGGTGCGGAAATCCAAGGATCGACGGCGCCTGACGGTCGGCTGCCATACGCGCACTCCAATGGGGCTGATGGGAGGCAAAGTATCGCAGCCGCAACTCCGCCGTGTCAGCAAGTGGCCATATCTCTACCGCCGGTCACGAGATGGTGAAGTCGAACTCGCCGTCTTTCACGCCCCCGAGGAATGCCGCGATCTCCTCTCGCGTGTACACGAGGACAGGACCGTCGGGGAACCGCGAATTGCGCATCGCCACATGTCCGCTCGAAAGACACGCGACCTCGACACAGTTGCCGTTCCCCCCGCTGTGGCGGCTCTTACGCCAGCGCGCCCCTTCGATCACGCCTGCCCCGGCACCGTATTCCGCCTGCTGCATACCTCACCGCGTCCCTCCGAGCCGGCCGAGGCCGACCGGCTCTTGCCGTTCCCCGCCGACAGCCAGACCGACTGTCTGTACGAATACCTGCGTCCTGCAATTGCACAGTCGCGCTTGCAGGAACGAGGAGCGGGCCGGAATAGTGACGGGCACGACGGCACGTCGTGCGTGAAAAGCACGGCACCAGTTCCGGGGGACGGACGATGACGCCACGAGTCGAGGGCACATTCCAGCCACAGTCCACGTCTGCCGCGCGCGACAAACGAAGACACCATGCGCTGTTCCTCGGCGAGCCGCTGGCCTCCACGCCCAACCTCGCCGTCCGCTCGGGCCTGGGCAGCACGCCCTTCGCCGCCCGCCGCATCCCTGTCGCCTCACGCCACTGCTGCTACATCGCGCGGCAGTTCACCCGCCAGACGATCCGCCGCTGGAATCTGCAGAGCATCCGCGACGACGCCGTCCAGATCGCTTCCGAACTCGTCGCCAACGCCGTCCGTCACGGCCGCCCCGATGCAGTCTCGGCAGACGATCCACACGCCGGGGTCTGGCTGGCTTTCACCCTGCGTCCCCGCACCCTTCTGTGCGTCGTACGCGACCCCAGCCATCTCAGCCCCAGGCTCACCGCTCCCCAGCTGATGGCGGAAGGTCACCGCGGGCTTCCCATCGTGGACGCGCTCAGCAACACGTGGGGCTGGACCACGGATGCCCAAGACCGGGGGAAGTCTGTCTGGGCGCGCGTGGCGCTGCCGGCGGCGTAACCGGGTTTCGAACAGAGCCTGAGTTGCCGCCCAGGGCGCCGGGGCCTGCAGCACGGACCACGCCTCGAGCGCGGCGGAATGCAGCTCCCCTGTGCCGGAGATGATGGCCGCCCTTCGGCGTGGGCGACGGAGGCGTAGACCTCGCAGAGCGTTCGGCCTTCATGGAAACCGACGGAGAGCGGTCCGGCCCGGCAGGTCTGGCGCGCTCTCACAAACGGTTCGTCGCGTTGTGCGGGCTCTCAGCTGCGGGTATGGCTCGTTCTCCGCGAGGCGGGTCAGCTCCTTGAGGATGCTTTTCGCGGTGTCGAACCTAGCCAGTTGGCGGGCCGGCGGCCTCGGTGAGCCACCCAGCCGGTTGATCTAGTCAAGAGTGGCCGCTCGATGTGCTTAAGGTCGGCCACGCTGCCTCGGCTACCAGAAGTGAGTGCTGCTCGCTTAGCCGAGGTCGGGATAGGTGATGGTGTAGTCGTCCACGGGTGTGGCCTGGTCGGCGGCGTATTCGGCGCGGGCCTGCCGGTCTGCCTCGGTGATCTCGGGGTGCACGGGGGGCGTGTTGGGGGCAGGCCAGAGCTGGACGAGGTGGCGTTCTCCGTGGTCGCCGATGCCGGGTTCGGGGTCGTCGGCGTGGCAGTAGAGCCGCATGCGCACCCATGCGTCGCCGTGCGGGGAGGGCAGGAGGTCGAGGGGGGCTTCGTCTTGGGGCCAGGCGTCCAGGATGTCGCCCTGTTCCAGGGTCGCCAGGCAGAGGGTGGGCAGGTCGGTGTGCAGGCTCATTTCCTCCGCCGGTTCCCAGGCGCCGCTGGGCTGCGGTGGCGGCGGGGCGTCGTGGACTTCGATGGTCAGCTGGAGGGGGCCGGTGTCGGTGGTGGTCAGGACGATGGCGTTCGCGTCGGTGGCCGGGCCGCAGCGCCATCCGAAGGGCATTTCGGCCGGGTAGGCGTAGTCGTCGGTGAAGCCGATGAGGTAGCCGTTCTCGCCGAGTTCGACGGTGAACGAGGACGTGCGTACCAGCATGGGGTTTGCCTCCTTGGACACGGCCGGGCGCCCCTTTCCCGGGTGACGTGGGAAAGGGGCGCTGCGGGCTGGCGGGAGTGTAACGGGCGGTCAGGCGATGACGTAGAACGGGTCGTGGTCCATGACGTGCATCTGGCCGCGCCAGGCGGTGATGCGTCCGCCCTGGGCCTTGTTCTCGTTGACCTTGACCCAGGTGATCGCCCGCTGGGTGGCGGGGAGGGTGGTGCCGCCCTCGTAGGTGGAGGCGAAGGGGTACTCGTCGCACGAAGTGCGGCCGGCGCGTCGCATGTCCGCCGGCGCGGTGCGCGGGCAGACCGCGGCCCGGTGCTGTCCCTCGACGGTCTTGTTGATCATCCACTGCAGCGGCTTGCCGCCGTTGGGGTCGCCGTAGTGGCCGCCGCGGGCGCGCAGGTTGCGGATGCCCTCGTCGATGCGGGCCAGTCCGACCATGCTCACGCCGGTGGGCACCTCAGGGATGGCGCAGCCGGAGCGGTTGGTGCGGGTGCTGCCGTAGTAGTTGTCGCAGCGGTACACGGCGGAGGCGTAGGAGACCTTGCCGGGGCTGTAGCCGGCCTTGGTGAAGGTGTAGCTGTAGGCCGTCTTCGCCTTGGGCAGGATCTTCTTGGGGGCGATGGTGGTCTTGTAGCCGACGGTGCCGCTGGCCGCGCTGTCGAGGGTGTGGCCCTGCGGGAAGGACACGGTCGCTTTGGTGCCGCCGCCGGACTTGGCGGCGACGTTGACATGGACGCCGCGGCCCTGACCGGTGGTCGTGGCCTTGGAGACGGTGAACTTCTCGCTCCAGTTGGCGGAGTTGGCCTTGAGGGTCATCTGGTGCTTGACGCTGAAGTCCGCGGTGCCTTTGAGGACGGGGCGCCCGTTGACGACCTGGATGACGTCGACGTGGACGGTGACCCACTCGCACTCGCTGAAGCGGTTGATCGTGATGCGGTTGATCGTGCAGGTCGCAGCGGCGGCCGGGCTGACTCGCGCGCCCGCCTGAGCGCTGGCTGCGTCGGCGCCGGCCATCGGCGAGGTGACGGTGACGCGCAGTTCCTGAGTGCTCTGCGGGCTGGCCATGGCCGACGGCGCGGCCGCCGTCGCCAGCAGTCCCAGGCCCGCAACTCCCGTAGCGAACAAGCTTCTCAGTTTCAAGTTGTACCCCCGGTGTCGTCACATACGACAGGGGCACCAGTGGTCAACACGCTTGCCCCCGCCGCGCGTTGACGCCATCGAACCACAGTGAGCACGAAGAGTGCACAGCGTTTTACTCTGTTTCAGGCATAGATGATCTACTGGCACATATAAACGATCTATATCCGCTGGTCCGGGACGTGCGTCCGTGGCCTCGCCGGGTTCCAGCCACCACGTCCACACATCTCGCCACCGGCGCCAGGCGCGGGAAACCGCGCGGAGAACGCTCCACTGGGGACGGACTCGGGCAGCCGCCGAACGTGAAGCGGCGCGCCGGCCGCACCACCGGATCGAGCGCCGCCGACATAGGTCACGCCACGGGGCGAGCGCCCCGTGGCGTAGTCCTGCTGGAGGAGGGGGGTCAGTGGCGGCCGCCGCGGCGGTGGCCCCACGAGGAGTCGTCCACCAGGCGACCGTGGTCGTTGCGCAGGGTGGCGGTGTCGCGGTCGTTGTTCCACACGTAGGCGCGGCGGTCCTGGTAGAGGTCGGTGCGGGTGTCGCGGCCGACGCCGGTGTGGATCCGGACGGTGGCGCGGCCGGCCAGGCGGTAGTGCTCGAAGGTGTAGCGGTGGCCGGAGTCGTCGCTCAGGGTCCAGCCGTCGAGGTTCACGCTCTGGCGGGTGGTGTTGGTGAGCTCCACCCACTCCTTGTTCAGCGAGCGGTTGGAGCGGTCGTCGCGTCCCGGGGAGTCGGCCTGGACGGCGGAGATCTCCACCCTCTCCCGGGCCGGACGGTGGTCGGCCGCGGACGCCGGCAAGGTTGCCACCGAGACGAGAGCGCCGGCCGCGAGCGCGGCGGCGGCCAGACGGTGGGCGGTGACGGAAGCAGAAGCGGACAAGAAGTCCCCCAGATGGTGCGGGCACCCTCCCCCGCCGGCGTTCAGGGCCGAAGGGGATGTCGGTGCGGTGTGCGGGTGGCGGCCGGGCCGGCCGCGCACACACACCCTGTCCGCCACTCGTCGGAGTCCGGAGGGGAACAGGGCTTGTGTTACGGGTTGCCCGTTTCTCTGTGACTGTCGTCTGTAACGACCATTTATCCCGTGTATGCACGTAGTTGACGGTGTGATGCGGCGACGCCCCTTCGCGCTGCTGAGACCTCGTGCCTGTCCGCCACGGCACGCCACCCCACCACGCGAAGAGGCGTCACCCGAAAGTGGGTAACAGCCGCCCCCTGCCTACCGACGGACCTGGGGGGCTGCGCTGCCCGGGGAGTGCTCGGCGGGCGAAGCGGGCTGGTGGGTGATGCCGTAGTCGCGGGCAAAGCGGTTGGCCTCGAGCGCCGAGCCGGACATCTTGTGCAGCCAGAACCCGTACGCGACCGACTCCATCTGCTCCCGCGACAGGTAGAGCACGTGCCGGTTCGTGCCCGCCTCCCGCCGGGCCGCGCGCACCCGCTCCGCCAGCCCGTCGGCAGGCGCCACCCGCAGCCGGCCCGTAAGGGCCACGAACAAGCGGAGCGCCGTCATCTGCGCCGGGATCAACTCCACCCGGTGCAGCCCCGGCCCGGGTTCCTCCGCGGCGGGCTGGGGACGTAGGCGGCTGTAGAGGAGCAAGTCGTGACCGCACGGGGTCGGGCGCGCCGCCCACCGCACCGCCCGCCCCTCCCACGCCGACAACTCCGCCCGGTCCTCCCGCCCCGCCAACTCCACCAAGCCCCGCGCGGCGAGGTTGAACACACGCTGCTTGACCGGGCGCAGGTCCCCATCCAGGGCCCAGCCATGACCGGCCGCCTCCAGCCGCTCGGCCACCGCCCGCAGCACCACAACCGCCCCGTCCTCCGGCATCGTCCCCCTCCCCAGGTCACGAGAGCGCTCGCCCGCATGAACAGCCCCAGCAGAGCAACGGGCCATGGGGCGCTCAGGTCACCGCCTCGGATGCCCTGAAGCGCCGCGGCCGACCTTCCGAGAACCAGGCCACTCGGCAATCCTCGCTTCGAGGTGATGTTTCCCGACGGCCGGCCGGGTGCAGGAGGTGGACGGTGCGGCGGCTGTGGCGATGATCGGGGACGGCCTTCCCGATGACGCTGTCCCACGGCCTTTGGGATCACGACACGGCCAGGTCATGAGTTGTTGAGACGTCTCCAGCAGATCAGTCGGCAGGCCGGTGAGACGAGGGCGTTGTAGAGGACGACGCGTCATTCCCCACGGACTGCCGGGCGCTTGAACTGGTGGAGCAGTGCGAACGTCTACTCCACGACGTAGTGGAGTTTGCCCAGGCCCTGGATGTCGGACCGGGCCTTGAGGGAGATGACCGGCAGGATCCCGCGTCGCCGTAGCTCATGGCGGTCGGGGTTGCCGTCGTAGCCCCTGTCGCCCGAGAGCGCCTCGGGGCGTTAGCGGGCGTGACCGACCCGGTCGGCGACCGGTGAGATGCCGACCGTCGGTGATCAGGTGATGCTTGCTGCCCGTCTTGCGGCGGTCGACCGGCGACGGGGCTCGTCACGGCACCTCCCCTCCCGGACACGGCCTGTCCGGCACTGCCTCCCCACCGGAGTCACAGGCCCATCTCTGCGCGCACCGGTCGCCCCGGCACCGATCGCCGAAGTGCTCGATGGGCCACAGAGCGTGCCGTGCGCTCAGTTGACGTGGAGCGTGCTGAGCGCCGTGGTCCAGTCGGTGACGATCGCCTGTTGCGCCTGCGCGAGGGTGATCTTGCCTGAGCACACTGCCGTGTGCAGTTTGGTCTCCACCGGATCTTTCTTGTTGTTGACGCCGGCGCCCGTTCGATGGCCGGGATCGGCGGGTTCGACCCACAGGTTGCGCGGGTCGTTGGGGTCTCCACCGAGCTGGAGGCTGATCAGGTGGTCGTACTCTGCGTCGGCCATGCGGCCGGTGTAGCCGTAGGAGGCGGCGTTGAGCTTCTTCTCCTTGCCGGTCACGTAGGCGGAGGGGCGGATCCCGGAGGTGTAGCCGCCCTTGCGGCAGATCGTCGACTTCAGGTTCGCCTGCGTGACGGCCGGGGAGATCGCGCCCGGCGTGCACTTCGGGTCCTCCAGCGGCTCCCCCTTCTCATACCGGTAGTGGCAGCTGCCCGCCGCGGGCTGCTGCTGGACCGTGTAGTGCTTCTGCGGGCCGGCCCCGACCGCGATCGACCGACTCCCGCCCGCCGCACCGGACGCAGACACGGCCGGCACCGCAGCGCCGGATGACGACGGATCCGGCACGCCGAGCGGGACAGACGAACATCCCGCCAGAAACAGGCAGGCCAGCAGGGCAGGCCCAGCGGCGCGGCTGGTGGAATGCATGACGACCCCTCACGGCCAGGCGATTGATGAGCAGATGCTGCCCTACGAGGAATCTCGCACACCGGCCGGGGTGCCCGGACGTGAGCACGACGGCGCGACCGCGGGAAATGAGCAATGCGCTCCCGTCACGGCGTGGGGTGGATCCGGGCCGCGGCAGTGCTTTCGGCGAACGTGTGCAAGGGGCGGGCCGGCGGATCCGAGGCGAGCCCGAGGTTGCTGACCGTGGGCCGCTGGTCGTGATCAGGCGTTTTCCTGACCGGTCTGCCGAGGGCGGCGGGCCGGAACAAGTCGCTCGCAATGCTGCTCTCGCTGGAGCGCTGATGACGTCGTGCGTGTCCGCGCGGTTTACCCGACTCCCGATGCGTGCTCCAGGCTTGTCAGGCAGACGCGACGGAATCGGCGCCGTGCCGGTGATCGTGAGCCGAAGCTCAGTTGTTGTCACCTGCAGAGCCGGTTGAGCTGATGAATAAGACCGGTCGAAGCAGCCTGGTTGTCACCAATGAGGCACGTGACTTGTCACAAACGCTCATTCAGCAGCCTTTCTGTCACCAGTAGCGAGACCGAAAGCCCATGACTGTCTGGGACGGTTCCATAAGGCCGTGGCGGGGAGACGCGCTGGGCTGGAGACCACGTGCCCTGGGACCAGACTTTCAAAAAGCCCCGCCACGCTGCTTGCGGATCATGATCCGTAACCTGCGGCCGGGCGATGGACTGAGACACAGTGATCTGCTTCGGCGGTCTGTCCGCACTCGGAAGGAACCACATCTCAGGTCCAGGTGGGCACGTGCCCCCCGGCGTAGCGGGCGCCGAAGCCGCCGTGAGGCAGGAGCTCGTCGATGGTCTTGAGGTCGGTGTCGGTGAGGGTGAGGTCGGCGGCGCCGGTGTTTTCCTCGATGCGCTTTGGGCTGCGGGTGCCGGGGATAGGCACGATGTGCTCGCCCCGGGTCAGAAGCCAGGCCAGTGCGAGCTGGGAGACGGTGGCGCCCCTGGCCGCCGCGAGTTCGGCGAGCCGGTCGACGGCTTCGACGTTCTTCTCGAAGTTGCCCGGCTGCCAGCGCGGGTCGACGTTGCGTATGTCGCTGCCTTCGTACTGGCCGGCGGGCTTGGCGGTGCCGGTGATGAACCCGCGGCCGAGGGGAGAGTAGGCGACGAAGCCGATGCCGAGTTCGTCCAGGACGGGGAAGAGCTGCTCGACGTCCCGTTCGAACAGGGAGTACTCGGTCTGCAGGACGGAGACCGGCTGCACGGCGTGCGCCTTGCGGATCGTCTCGGGTCCGGCCTCGCTGAGGCCGAAGTACTTCACCTTGCCCGCGTCGATCAGTTCCTTGACGGTGCCCGCGACCTCCTCGATGGGCACTTCGGGATCGACGCGGTGCTGGTAGAAGACATCGAGGTGATCCACGCCGAGGTAGCGCAGGCTGTTGTCGGCGACCTTGCGGATGTTGTCGGGCCGGCTGTTGAGAGGGCCGCCGATCTGCTCCGGGGGCACGGACATGTCGACCCCGAACTTGGTGGCCAGGACCACGTCGTCGCGGAAGTCCTTGACCGCCCTGCCGACCAGGATCTCGTTGGATCCGGTGCCCCAGCCGTACATCTCGGCGGTGTCGAAGAAGGTGACGCCCAGGTCGTGGGCGCGGCGGAGGGCGGCGACGCCGGCCTCCGCGTCGGTGGGTCCATAAGCCATGGTCAGGCCCATCGCGCCGTAGCCGATCGCCGAGACCTCAAGGCCTTGGCTTCCCAGTGTCCGGTGCTGCATGACGCACTCCTCTGAAAGAAATCTGGAAGGTAGATTTCTGGCGACCCGTTGGGTCAGTGCGCTGCGGCGGCCAGTCCGGCGCGGTGGATGCGGGTGTGCTCGGCGACGCGCCGGCCGAGGTGGCGGGCGGTGTTCAGGTCCGCGTCGTGGACCGCGGGGGTGTCGTTGAAGCTCTGCGCGCCGGCACCGAGGTAGAAGCCGAGGCGGTTGTCGTCCTGGGGGCTGGCGGTGGTGGTGTTCCAGCCCGGCAGAAGGTTCAGGCTCACCCAGAGCATTCCGTGCTGGGCCGCCAGGAGCGAGAGGTACTGCAGAGTGTGCAGCTTGTCGCCGCTCATGGAGCCGGAGTTAGTGAATCCCGCCGCGAGCTTGTCGCTCCAGGCGCGGGTCATCCACCGCTTGCTGCTGGCCTCGGCGAAAGCGTGAAACGCCCCGGACGCGGTGCCCATGTAGGTGGGGGTGCCGAAGATGATGGCGTCCGCGGCGTCCATCAGTTCCCAGTCAGCGTCGCTGAGGGAGGCGACGTCCACGGGCTGGACCTGTGTCCCGGCGATGGAGCGCGCGCCGTCCGCGACGGCCGTGGCGATCTGCGCGGTGTGGCCGTAGCCGGAATGCGACGCGATGACGATCGAGATATCGGACATGGGTGTTCCTCTCCTGCCGCGACGGCGGCGTGTTCGGTGGTGGTCCGGCGGACGACGCGTTGCCCGCTGCGGCGGTCGGCCGCACTGCTCCACGAGTGAGGGCCGACGGCCCCGGCCGGGGTGCGGCGCATGCCCAGATGTCGCGGGGCAAGGCCGACCACAAGAGCGTGGATCGTCGTTCCGGTTAAAACCGTAGCATCGATAAGGCGACGATACGCAAAATCGGATATCGTTGTTCCATGAACGAGGGACGACGCGCCGCGCGGCGCCAGGTGTTGCAGGTGGCCGCCAAGCTTTTGGAAGAGGGCGGCAGCGAGGCCGTCTCCACCCGCGCTGTCGCCGCCGCCGCAGGCATCACCGCCCCCGCGCTGTACCGGATGTTCGACGACAAGGACGGCCTCCTCGCCGAACTGGCCGCCTACGGGTTCGAGATGTACCTGGCCGAGAAACGGGAGGCACTGGCGCTGACCCCCGACGACCCGGTGGCCGACCTCTACCGCGGCTGGGACCTGCACGTCGACTTCGGAGTGCGGCACCCCGCGTTCTACATGCTCATGTACGGCACAGTGCAGCCCGGGCGGCGACCCCCGGCCGCGGACGAGGCACACGCCCTGCTGGTGACACTGCTGGGCCGGGCGGCCGAGGCCGGACGCCTTCGGGTTCCGGTGGCGCAGGCGACCCGCGTCATCCACGCGGCGACAACGGGCGCCACGCTGGCACTGATCGGCGAAGAGCCCTCGGAGCGGGACCTGACCACGTCCGCACGACTGCGGGACACCGTCATCGCCTCGATCACCACGGACCCGCCCGCCTCATCCGGGTCAGACCTGGCCTCGCGCGCACTCGCCCTCGACGCCGCACTGGAAACCGCGCTCACCACCAAACCCGCGGCTGCCGACGCGGGGTTGACTCTGCGAGACACCGAGACGGCGCTGCTCCGCGAATGGCTTCAGCAGCTGGCAGGCTGAACCGGGCCGCCTGCTCCGCAGGGGTGGGCGTTCAATCACGGAGGTCGGCTGTAAGGCCCTCCAGCAGTTGGCTGCCTTTCGCCACGAGCCAGATCATCCAGCCGTACGCACCTCACGGCTTGCAGTCCGGCCGGTGACAACAAGCCTGCCTATGTGACAACTATCGCGCTTCGGCTCAGATCGACACACGGCGCCAAGGAGTGGAGCGCCCGGCTCAGTAGTAGAACTCCAGATAGTCGATGCGCTCAAGGCTCACGGTTTGGGTCCTCTGTGCCGGCCGGTTGCGGTGGAAGTAGGAGGCGCCGAGAGCGTCGCTGAGGATGGCCCGCAGTTCAGCTTCGGAGGCCCCCTGGTGCTGCGCGGTGAACAGGCTCCGCGTATAGGGGGGTTGGAGACTGAGCGTCAGAAAACGCAGGCGTGGGTCGTCGCTTGAACCGGCGACCGCTGTGAAGCCCAACCAGGCGCGAAAGCTGAGCATTATCTGGCCGTCGTTGGCGAGGATGGCAGCGTGTGCACGTCGGCGGACCTGGGGCTGCCAGAGGCGGACGACTTCGCGTTCCACCCTCTGGTGCAGCGCATGGTCAGCGGGTAACTCCCCGGTCTCGTGTAACGCGTTGAGGTCTGCAGCGTCCGCCTGAAGCAGTGGGGCAAGAGTGGCCGTGTCGTGTCGAGTCTGATGGAGGAGGTAGGTCAGTCGGGCGCGTGTGGAACGGGGCGGCGTGCGCGTCCAGTGGCGGGAGTCTGCCCGGTCGAGGGCTTCTTGGACGGTGTCGGCGTGAAGACGCAAAGACAAGGCAGGCGGCTTTCGTCGCGGGGGTGGCCTGTTTGTTCGGTGCTGACGACCGGCGCTGGCACGATCGCCGGATGGGGATCGACGAGCCGATCGAGCCGCTACCGCGGCGTGTGGTGATGCTACGGGGCGAGACGGTCGCGTCGTATCTGTGGCGGCTGGCAGAGCGCAATGGAATGCAGTTTGAGGTGCTGGCCCAGCACATCGGTGCCTCCAGGACCATCCGACTGGCGGACCCGAGGTGTGAGGAAGTGCGCCTGGGGCCGGTGGCATGCCAGCGGCTGGCGGAGGCCAGCGGACGGAGCGTTGAACAGCTGGTCCAGGCGCTGGTGTCGCTGGGCGACAGCCGGATCAGGGCCCGGGCGCGCCATCAGGTACAGATCGAGTCCTGGCCCGAAGGCCAGCTGCCGGTGCTGGCCTGTGAGCTGTGCGCGGCGGGCCGCAGCCAGCGGCCGGTGTGGCTGATGCCCTCGGAGCAGTGGGCGGTGTGTGTCCGGCACGGGCGGTGGACCGCGACGGCCCAGGACCGCTTCCAGATCGGGCTGGAGCAGCTGCCCGAGGTGGTGGAGGCCCACGTGCGGCGGGTACGGCTGGAGCGCCGCACGGGCCCGTACACGAGGGCGCTGATGGCGGACGCGCAGCAGGTGGCGGTGTATTGGTGGCAGTGCCGGCAGATGGCCTGGCGGGGGGTATGGCGCAAGCGGCAGGAGATCTTGGGGGTGGACCGTTCGGCGCTGTGGGCGGTACCGCTGGTGGTGTATCCCGAAGCGGTCACCGTGGCGGAGGCGATGGCAGTGCGTGAGCGCCAGCGCGCGGTGGGGCGCAGTTTCGCGGGCGGCCCGGCGGGCTGGTCGACGGGCCGCTGGACGGCGTGGGTGGGCGAACGGCTCGGGATGCGCGAGGAGATGGCCGACGGAGGGCATCGCGGGCTGGAGGCGTGGCTGATGTCGCACCGTAATACGGTGCCGGTCGTGACGCGGCGTGCGCGGCAGGAGGAACGGGCGGTGCCGCGCAGTGTGCCGTTGCCGTTGCTGGGGCCGCATCGGACGATTCCTCTGCACGGGTCATTGGAGGAGGTGTCGTGCCTGCCGTGGCGGCTGGGCTCGTCCATGACCAGCACATCCTGGGGCTGACCGGGCGTGGTGGAGACGCCGGCGGCAGGCCCGTAACCGCGCTCGCCCACCCCGCGTTGGCCGTACATGGACGACGATCTCCTCGACGCCGGCGTCATGCCGGACCTGACCGAGCCGCGCCTGGCCTTGTTCACGCTGTCGGAGGCGCACGAACTGCTGGATGTGCTGTACCACTTCGGGGCGGTAGATCACGACTGGGGTGCGCAGGCCGGCCGCTTCGCCGCAGAGTTGGCCGCCCGCGTGCCGTCACGGGATGTTTGACGGCGCTTGTTTCGCTTGCACGCTGCGTCTTCCTGTCCTTGCTTCTTCGGTAACACGCGGCGCGTTCGGATTCTGCTGCGGGACTACGCGGTCCAGAGGTTGGTGCGTTCGCCCGCGCGTCGCTGACCATGCCGCAGGAGTGCCTCACGTTTGCCGGTTGTGCCTATGGACGGCCGTCACGGCACGCGCCTGGTCAGGCGTTGGAGTCTTTGATGTAGCGGGCCGGGTTGAGGCCCTGGGTGTGCTGGTGCTGGTACCAGTCCATGGTCTGCACACCTTCCTCCTTGGCAAGGCCAGGGTTGACGCCCAGGCGCAGGAGGCCGGGGACGCCTTGCTGGTCAGGTCCTGTCGGGATGACATCGAGGGCGGTGGGCATGCGGGCGGGGTAGAGGGTGCAGTCGGAGAGCACGGCGAGCGGGTAGCGGTCCGTTTCCTCGGCCATCTTGCGCATTTTGCGGTGCAGGGTGACACGGGCGCGGGAGACCACGGCAGCACGGATATCGGGGCGCCAGGTGGGTTTGTTCAAGGCGGACCAGCGGGTGTAAGGGGCGGTGATCTGGCGTGGCCCCTCCCGGAGTTTGCCCAGGCCGCCCTTGGCGGTGGCTTTGATGGCTGCGAGCAGGCCGAGCAGGGCGGGGTCGGCCGTGGCGAGCCTCTTCATGGCATCGAGGTAGTCGGCCTGGGGGATCTTCTCGTGCACGCCGAGGTCGGCCATGGTGGCGAGGTAGGCGTTGCGGATCCGTTCGTACCAGGAGGTGAGGTACGGGCCGTGGTCGTCGCGCAAGTAGGCCTCGATCGGCTGGACCTCGATCTTGAGTTCCTGGGCATAGTCCAGGGTGGGCGTGGTGTACCAGGCCGGTCCGGTCGGGGCCTGTCCGGTGGCGGTGAAGGGTGAGGGCAGGCGGGGGTCCAGCGCGGCGTGGGTGAGATCGCAGAGCCATGCGCCCGGGATTTTCTTGTCGAAGATGGGGGCGAGGACGTGGCGGGGCGGGGAGTTAAGGCCGACAGGCAGGCCGGAGGCGGAAGCGGCGAAGGCGAGGTTGGTGTCGAGCCCGACGACGTGGGCGAATTCGGCCGTCTCCTGGTCGCTGGGCGGGCGGCTCCAGTCCCAGGCTTCCTCGTCCATGGCCTGCTCGGGCAGGCGGCCCCGGGCCAGCGGATGGGCGTTGGGGGCCTCGGGCGGTGCAGGTTCCAGGATTGTGTGCAGGCCGCGGGGGTTGGGCGCTGAGGTGAAGCGTCCGCTGTCGGGGTCGCGGCGTGCTCTGGTCGGCGGCCGCAGGGCGGTCATGAGTTCCTCGCCGCACACGGCGGTAGAGCCGCGAGGGGTCAGCAGCCGGTCGGTGTAGATGCCCAGGGTGCGGGCGAGTTCGGTCGGCAGCAGCGATGGAAGGTTCCAGCCGTCCTGGGAGAGAGCTCCCCAGGCGGTGATGGCCAGTTGCACGGAGGCGCGTTTGTTGTTCTCGATGGGGCGAAAGATGCGGGGCCAGGGGCCGAAGCCGCGGCGGGTGAGGCTGAAGCCCGCTTGCTGGAGTTGGGTGATGACCGGGTGGGAGCCGGCAAGTCGCAGGCGGGCGCGGTCATCGAGGGTGGCGGGCAGGTGCAGGGCTGCGCTGGCCGCGGGGGTCAGGACGATGAGTGGGTCGCAGTCGCTGTCGAGGCCTTGCTTGGTCAGCTTGTCCCGGCGCAGGCCGCTGCACAGTGTCCACTGCAGGAGGGAGACAAGGTCGTCGGCCTCCAGGGGCAGTTGGGAGCCGTTGGTGAAGTGGGCGGTCAGGGTGGCGGCGTGGTCGATGACGGCCAGCGGTCCGGTGGGCTTGACGGTCGGCGAGGGTGCGGCCTGGCTGCCTGGTGGGGATGCCACGGGGGTGGTGGCGGGAAAGAGCGACGGCTGCTCTGCCTTCTTGCCGACGCGCAAGGGCGGTGTGGAAGTCGGCTCTTGACGGGGCGGCGGGCCCTGGTGTTCTGGCTGCTGCAGGGTTTTGAGTCCCTGAAGGAGGCGCGCGTAGGCGGCGCGGCGCGCGGCGAGCGGCTCCTGGTTTCCGGTTTCCCAGGCTTCGATTTCCTCGGCCGGGCAGCCCAGTGCATCGGCTATCTGGGCTGTGGACAGACCGGCGGCCTTGCGCCGCCGTGTCCGTTCGGGGGGCGGGGGCAGGGGGATGCGCTGAGCCGAGAGGTCGGCGAGGAGCTCATCCACGCGCGCAAAGAGTTTGGCTTCGTCACCGTGGTCTGCTGGCACGCGCCGAATCTGCCAGGCTCACGTGCCGTGCCCGTCGGATTCGCGTCATCGCGGGGCGGCTGTGCCGGGAGGGCTCGATACAGGAGGCGACGTGCCGGACGAACACCCCTATCTAGGGACAAAAGATGTACCCGGTGGAGCGCGTCCTGCGGGAATTGCTCCGGCTGCTGCGGACCGTCATGCCCGTTGAACCTGGACGGCAGCGGTTGTTGTCGGCGCTTCTACGGCCTGGATGGCGGATTAAGGATCACGTGGTGGCCGCCCTGCACTAGAGTCAACTTCCCTGCTGCTGTGGGTGGTTGCTCTCTGCGGTAGTGGTGACGTCCGCGTCGGATGCGGGCTTGGAAAGGAAGCGGGAAAATACGGTGGCTGACGCATTGGAGGTCGTCCACCGGATCGAGGACGGCAGCAGGAGCATCACGGTCCCTGTGGCCCGGGCGGGTGCGGTGCCGCTGACGCGCCGGGGCGAGGTGTGGAAGCCGGTCCGGCATCCGTCGCAGCGCAGTATCGCCACCTGGTGGTGGGCGGCGACGACGGGCAGGCATGTGGGCTGCCGGTCGATGAATGTGCTGGCGGTGGCCATGCTGCTGGATTTCGATCCGTCGGTGACGGAGTTCACCGCGTGGCCTGCGAAGATCAAGTGGCGTGCGCGGGGCCGGGAACGCAGTGTGGTGCCGGACTTCTTCGTCCGCACCGCTCAGGGGGCGACGCTGGTCGTGGCCTGTCCTCCGGTGAGCGGACCGAGCCCGCGGTGGCAGCGCCAGCAGCAGGTGCTGCGCCAGGCCTGCCAAGAGGCGGGCTGGGAGCTGGGCATGCCGCGGATTCCGGCGCCGATGGCGCTGGCGAATCTGCGGTGGGTCTCCCGCTACCGGCATCCCCGCTTCGGCGACCGTGACGTCGAGCAGGCGTTGACGGCCGCGTTCCGCACGCCGCGTTCGCTGGAAGAGGGAGTGCGGGCCACGGGACTGCCGCGGCTGTCTACGCTGCCGCGCCTGTATCACCTGCTGTGGCGGCAGGAGCTGGCCATGGAGTGGAACCGGGCCATGGGGCCGGACAGCGTGATCAGTGTGTCGGGCCGGTTGCCGTCGGCGATGCACCGCCCGGTGCACCGGGATGCGGCGTGAGCGAGGTACTCGCCACTCGGCCACGGGTGTCGGGGCTGGCGCCTCGCGGCATTGTGGCGCCCGGGGACCGGGTGCGGTGGATGGGCGAGCAGTACACCGTGTCGGCCCTGTCGGGCACGACGGTGCATCTGGTCCCCGCTCCGGGCAGCGCGGCGTCTCCGATTGCGGCGGTGATTCAGTTCCTGGCCGTGGCCGAGGACTTCGCCGTGCTCGACTCGACGGGCCTGGTGCTGGCGGCCCGCCCGTTCCCGAACTGGGCCATGCTGGAGGGCGTCAGCCCCGACTGCGCCCGGGATGCACGGACCTGGCAGCGGCATGTCATCGAGGTCGACACGGGGCTGCTGCCCGGTGTGCCCGAGGGCAGCAGACCGCGCGAGGGCTACGATCCGGACCGGTTCACGCTGGTGGAGCGCTACCAGCGCAAGGCGGCCGAGCTGAGCGCCGTGCTGGAGTGGACGGTGTCGTGGAAGACGGTCCAGCGCAAGCGGCTGGCCTACAAGCAGGACGGCATCTGGGGGCTGGTCGACAAGCGGTGCACCCGCAAAAGCACGCTGCACGGGCGCACCGATTCACGGGTCGTGGACCTGCTGCTGGCCCTGCACGAACGCCAGGCGAAGGAGCAGGCCGCCACCGACGCGCGCACCCTGTTCAAGAACCTGCGGCGCACCGCGCGGGCCCGCCTGGGTGCTGGAGTGAAGGTGCCGGCCGACCCGACCCTGTATGCGTTGCTGAAGCGGCTGGGCATCGACGCGCTGCAGCTGCGGGATCCCACCCGGCGCCGTAAGGACCGGCTCAACCGTCCGGCGCCGCCGTTCGGGGTGACCACCGCCACCGCCCCGGGCGAGCTGGTGCAGATCGACTCCACGGCGCTGGATGTGAAGGTGCTGGGCGATGACGGGCAGCCCACACAGGTGGAGCTGACGGCGGCCATCGATGTTTTCACGCGCAGCATCATCGCCGCCGTGCTGCGGGCCAAGACCCCGGGCCGGCGCAAAACCCGGCAGCAGACCCGTGCCCTGCTGAGCACCGGCACCAGTAAGGGGCGGGCCACCAAGGCGGTGGACGCATCTCTGCTGCTGGCGCTGTGCATGGTGCCGGCCCCGATGCGACCCGGCTTCGATGCGGCGGCCTCCGCGGCCCGTTCGGATCTGCCGTATGAGGAGCTGCTGGAGGTGGATGCGCGGATGGAGCACGCCGCGGCCCGGCCGGTGATCATGCCGGAGACGATCGTGATCGACCACGGCACGGTCTTCGCCGGACAGACCTTCTTCGACGCCTGTTCCTACCTCGGCATCTCCGTGCGTCCGGCCCGCAAGCGCACCCCGACGGACAAGGCGATCGTCGAGCGGACCTTCGAGTCGATCAAGTCGCTGTTCAGCCAGCGCGTCAACTCCTACACCGGGCGGGACTTCAGCCGCCGCGGCAAGGAGATCGATCCCGACCGGCTGTGGACCCTGCAGGAACTCGACGATCTGCTGCAGGAGTGGATCGCAGTCGGCTGGCAGGCACGGCCGCACGAGGAGCTGCGCAGCCCCTATGAGCCGAACCTGCCGCCGCTGACACCGAACCAGGTGTACGCCGCAGGAGTGCAGGCGGCTGGCTACGTGCCGATCCCGCTGGGATTCAAGGACTATCTGCAGCTGCTGCCCACCGCCTGGGTCGGTGTACGCGATGAGGGCATCCGCTTCAAGAACCGCACCTACGACAACTACAAGGGAGAGCTCGAGGAGGTCCGCAACACGCCGTCGGGGCTGAAGGGCAAGAAGCGCGACGGGTGGGAGCTGCGCTACAACCCCTACACCCCCGAGCAGGTGTGGCTGCGCGACCACCGCTCCGGTGAGTGGATCACCGCCGTCTTCAAGCACCAGCACCTGATCGGCGCCCCGTGGACACAGCACCTGTGGGACACGGCCACCGCGGAGTACGTGGCGCGCGGCGGCCGCCACACCGACGACGAGAACATCGCCCAGGTCCTGGCCGACCTGCTGGAGCGGGCGGGACAGGGTCCGGACGAGCCCGGTGTGGCGAGCGTGCCCGACGGTTACGGGCCCCTGCCCGGGCTGGAAGCGGGGTGGGCGCCGCCTGGGGAAGGCGACTTCGATCCGTTCGCCGGTGCGGCCGCGCTCGACCTGGACGCGCTGGGGCCGTTGACGGTGCTGGAGCTCGACGAGACGAGCCTGTACGCCCCCGACGCCCCCTCCCTTCCGGAAGAGGCCGGCCTGGGCCCCACGGTCGGCGAGGACGGCCCTGACCGTGCAGAGGCCGACGACACCTGGCTTCTGGCAGGCCTGGATGACCTGGAAGACGGCCTGGACGCCGCTGCGCGCCTGCTGCTGGACCTCCCCGCCGAGACCGACTCCCCGCAGGAGGACGTGTGATGATGGAGCTGCCGGACATCCAGGACGATGACATCCGTCTGCTGGTCGACTCCCCCGCCCCCACGCCGGTGTTCACCACGCCCCGACCGTTGTGGCTCAACACCCTGACCAACTGGCGCACCTTCGCCGCGCTGGACCGCACCCGGCCAGACCTGGCAGACAGCCCGCCGGCCGGCACGAAGGTCGCCGACAACGACCTGCGGCTGCGCTATCACGCCCTGATGCCGACCATTCCCACCCCCGCCATCGGCCGCGCCCTGGTCACCGTCCACGATCACCTGCTGTCCAACCGCGAACGCACCCACGGCAAGACCGGCGTCATCATCGAGGGCCCACGTGGCACCGGAAAGACCGAGATCCTGCAGTACATCGGCCGCCACTACGAAAACAAGATCGCCCGCCTGTACGAGCCGGACGAGAACCGCATCCCGGTGATCGCACTGCGAGTGCCTCCCCTGGCCCGAGGCGGGCGGCGGAACTGGCCGGCCGCCTTCGCCTCCTTCCTCGGCCTCAAACACGACGGCGGGACCGACCCCACCCGCTCCATCTGCCATGTGATGCGCAACAGCTCCACCCTGCTCGTCCTCGTCGACGGCATCGAGCAGCTACGGGCCGGCGCGGACGCCGAGGAGTCGTTCACCTACCTGGAAGACATCAGCGAAAGCACCGGCGCCACCTTCGTCTTCGCCGGACGCGCCGCCCGTTCCATCGTCGACCCCCTCACCCGTGACCGGGAAACCGCCCGGGCCGACCACGAGGAGATCTGGGGCGACTACGCCAGTCTGCGCACCAGCCGGATCGGCTACGACGAGGAGGGCCACAAGCTGTTCACGAAAATCGTCCGCAAGTTCGACAAGAACCTGTGCCTGCGCAACCACCAGCCGGACGACCTGACCAACCTGCACAAATACCTGCACCGCCGCAGCAAGGGCTACCTGCGAGCCCTTTCCCAGCTCGTCAGCCAAGGCGCCCAGAAAGCGATCTGGACCAAGAAGGAGCGCATCACCGAGGAGCTGCTGGAGTCCCTGACCATCGGCCGCAGCCGCACCATCTGACACCGCTTGCAACCGCCCGGGCAGACACAACAGCCCAGGCACGGACTCTGGTCACAGTTCACCAAGCAAGGGAAGAACAGCCGTGGAGCACAACTTCCTCGAGGAGAACGAGAACTTCGAAGAGGAGGAGGACGAGGGTACGGCGAGGGTGAGCGTCAGAGCCCCGCTGGGCACCCGTCTCGCCCTGAAAAGTGTCCTGGAGCAGCACCAGGCCTGGGCACAGCGGCTACAGGCACACCACAAGGCAAGCCTGAAGAACCTCAAACCGGCGCAGCGGGACCATCTGCTGGACGAGCAGCACCAGGAACTGCACGGGCTGCGCAGACAGGGCGAACTCCTGGACACCCGGGATACCTTGGTCGCCTTCGGCCTGCGCCAGGAGGTACAGGCACGAGGCTGGGACCATCCCTGGCCCGACGTCGACCTCGTAGAGATACCTTTGGGGCGCTTCCCCGGCAGCACCCGCACCGGCAGTTACCCGGAAACCCTTCCCCTGCGGCTGCCAGGCGCGCTCGTGGACCAGGTGAGTGCCGGATGCTGGTCCACGTCCAAGGAGTCCATCCACCAGCTCTGGCAGTGGCGCGACGACCATGCGCCCGGCGTCCTGCGGCCGGACGCCACCCGGCCTGAGGATCAGGCCGCTGCAGCGGAGTACCGGCGCCTGGCCGCCGGCGTCGTCACGACGGGAGAGGTCTACCGGGCGGGTATCCGTCGCGGGCTGCATGCGGCGCTGCATACCCCAACGCCGCCGCCGATCACGGCTCTTGCGCCGCCTAGATGGGCCGGTACGCCAGCGCCTGCAGGGCCTCCCTGAAAGCGCCGAAGTCGTCGATCAGGTCACGTGGCACCAGACGGACGGCCAGGTGAGTGGTGCCGGGGCACAAAAACGCAGTGTCCGTTCCGCGTGCGCGAGCGGTCTCCTGCACGGCACCGTCACCGCTCTGCTGCGGCCTCCGGTGGGTCCCAGGCCATGCGCAGGATGTCGAGTGCGGCGCGTTCTTCGTCGGTGAGTTCGTTGGAGGTGCGGCGGATGTGGTCGATCCAGGAGCCGAGTCGGAAGGGGCCTATCCAGTCGGTTTCGGTGTGCTGGCGGGGGACGTCGAGGTGGCCTTCGCGGGCGAGGTAGCAGGAAGCGGCGACCAAGCCGCGGCGGAAGTCGCGGCCTCGTTCGGTGCGGAACGCTTCGGGGTGGATGCTGTCGACATGCGGGGTGATGCCGATGTCGATCAGGAGTTGGGCTTGTTCTGCGCGGAGCGCGTGGAAGTTGTTGCGCTGGCGACTGAGCCACTGCCCCAGCTTGAATCCGTCCGCGGTAGTGAGGGAGCCGGGGACATCCGGACTGCCTCCCGCGTCGATGTGCGCTTTGGCGTGAGCGTAGGCACGCCGCCAGGTCAGCGGCCAGCCTGGGTTCCACCAGCGATCGAGGACGGCGAGCTGTGCGGCGTGAACCTTGGGGAGGGTGTCGGAGCTGTCCTTCCTGCGGCACTCGGCGAGCCAGGCACCAATGGGGTGGCCGCCTTGTGTGGCGTCGGTGGGTGCAGCCAGGTGCCCGTGGGCGGCTGCGTAGGCGCGGGCGTGGTCGAGGATGCGGGTGAAGGTGTGTGCGGGGGTGCTCCACAGCATGCCGAGGGCATCGAGGGCGTCGGCGTGTTCGCTGGGCAGGCGGCCGGCCAGGTGCCGCAGGCGCTGGTTGCTGATCCACTCCCCCAGGGCGAAGCCGGTGGTGTCGTGGAAGGCGTGGGGGACATCGAGGTGATGGTGGTCGTGGTGGTAGCGGGTGGCCGAGGCCAGGCCGTCGCGCCAGGAGCCGGTGGCGGGCAGTGTGATCTCGAGGCCAAGGGCAAGGGCGACCTGCAGGGCGCGTTCGGCGCGGCTGTAGTGGGCGGTTCGGCGCGGGCTGCTGCCGCTCAGGCGGCTGCTGCGGCGGGGCACGGCGATGTGGTCGAGGAAGTTGTCGTCATGGGCCCGCAGGGCCTGGAGGATGGTGTAGATGCCTTCGAACTGCGAGTCGTGCAGGGCCTGTTCGGTGGCCCGTCCGTCGGGCAGGTAGACGGGCAGCACGAGGGTGGCCTTCTTGCCGCGGCCGGGTACCAGGCGCAGCGCGCGGCCGATGGCCTGGATGGCGTCGACGACGCTGTTGCGGGGCCCGGCGAAGACCACGGAGTCGATGGCGGGAATGTCGATGCCTTCGGCCAGGACTCGGACGTTGCTAAGGACCGTGCATCCGTCGCCGTTTTGGAAGGCGGACAGCCGCCTGCGGCGCTCGTCGACGTGCTGCGTGCCATCGACGCAAAAGGCCTGCAGGTCCGGCCGTTTCAGCTGGACGGCGGTGCCGGGCAGGTCTTCGGAGAACGCTTCGGCTGCCGCGATGCGGTTGTGGAAGACCAGAACGCGCCGCAGGTCGTGGTCGGTGATGGCGCGCAGGACGGCCACCTGGAGTGCGGCCGCCCGCAGGCCGCCGTTGTGCGGATCGAGGTGAGGTTTGCGGGTGAGGATGGAGTGCAGGTGTTTGTCGCCGACCACGGGCATCACGACCTGGTAGTCGGCGAGGAGTCCGCGTTCGATCGCCTCGGCCATGCCGAGGCGATAGACAATGGGTCCGAAGATGTCGCGGCGGTCCATGGTGGCGGTGGGGGCGCCGCCCCACAGTCCAGCGGTGAAGACGCGCGGCGTAGCGGTCATGTAGAGACGCAGCCGGGCGGGAATGGCACGGTCGTCGTGGATGGCTCCCCAGCCCTCGTGGGTGCTCATGCACGTACGGTGGGCCTCGTCCACGACGATGAGGTCCCAGGCCGGCAGCTGGCCGATGTCGTGGGCGTCCTGTAGTCCCTGCAGGGACGCGTAGGTCAGGAAGACCGTCGTGGGGCCGTCCTGCTCGGCGACGATGCCGGCCAGATCTGCCGACCGTTTGACCATGCGGGCGGTGCGCCGGGGCAGGCCGCTGCGGGTCTGGCCCATCGAGGACAGGCCCACCATGAGGCCGGCGCGTTCGCCTTCGCGCCAGCGGCGGATGGTCTGGGTCAGCAATTCCAGGGTGGGCACGACCACCAGGACTCGTCCGTTCGGGGCGATATGGCGGGCGGTCGCCACGGCGGTGAGTGTTTTGCCCGTGCCGCATGCGGAGACAGCGGTCACGCGGCGTTCCCCCCTCGCGAAGGCGCCGGTGATGGCCTCCAGGGCTTCTTGCTGATGCGGACGCAGCGCGAGGGGCATGGCCGGGTGCTTCTCCTTGCGGGGACGGTTCCGGAACACGGGAACCGTAGTGGATCGCCGTACGGTGCTCATCATTTCAAGTCAGGATGAGGAGAGTTGGCCGACTGCCCGCTGGGGATCGGGTCGGACCGGGGAGAGAGGGACAACACGGTGGCTGCGCGTTCATGGGGGTCTTTAAATGACGGGGACGGCGCGAGCGGGTTACAGCAGTTGCCGCGGCAGCTGCGGTTCATCGCCGAGGAGTCCACGAACTCCTTCGTGCACCGGCTGGCGGAGACCAACGGGCTCGACCCCCGGGAGCTGCTGTCGATGCTCGGTGCCGGTGATTCGCCCGTGCCTGAGCCGCAGTTCAGCGAGGTACATCTGAACGTGGCCTCGCACCACAGGCTGGCCGTCCTGTCGGGGTGCCACGCCGACGTTCTGGAGCACGTGCTGCCCACACTGCGCGTGCATCCGCTGCCCGATCCCGCCAGTGCGCCGCCCCGCTGGGACGCCCCCAACCTCTGGGAGCCCGCCGATGACTGCCTGGTGCGCGTGTGTGATCTGTGTGCGCTGGCCAAGGGGGCGCGCCGGGATGCGTATGCGGTGTCGGCGGCGAGCTGGAGGGTGTGCGCCCGGCACCGGCGCTGGACGGACAACCTGCAGGAGGACGGGGTGACCTGCATCCCGCTCACTTTTGTCCCGGAGGTCCTCGAAGCTCACCGGGAGCGTGTGCGGCTCGAGCGGCGGCTGGGGGCTGGTGGCCGCATCGCGTTCGCGGACGCGTTCCACATCGCTGTCTTCTGGTGGAATCAGGACGCCCAGGTCCCGCAGGCGTGGGCGGAGCGCCACGAGCAGCTCGGTCTCGAGAGGGGCAGCGACCGTCGGGTGGCTGCGTTGGTGGCCTACCCGGAGGTCGTCCGCCTTGCCGACGCTCTGGCGGCGCGGGAGCGCCGACGGCTGCGGGGCAGCTGGTCCCGCGCCCAGGACGTTGACTGGCTGCGAGGCGTGCAGAGCCTGTTCTCCTCGTGGGGGCTGTGGGGCAGCGTTCCCATGGAGCCGGTGCTGCAGTGGGCGGCCCGGCATTCCGGGCAGGCGGCCCAGCCCGGGCCAGGGCCCGCCCGGGGCCGTCATCGCCGCCTGGGCGCATCGGGTCCCCATCCGCAGATACTCCCCGCCGCCGCGCTTGAGGCCATCACCTGCCTGCCCTGGCGGTTGGGTGAGATGGAGGAGGCGCCGGCTCATCTGTGGAGCGTGAGCAGCCGCGTGTGAGTAGGGCGCGGCCGCGTGTGGCGGGGCGGGCTGCGGCTCGGTCAGATACCGAAGCCGATGTGGGTGACGTGGCGGTAGGCGCCGTGGTCGGAGCCGAGGCTGTCCGCGATGGAGTTCCAGGCGGCGTCCAGGGCTTGCTGGTCACCGGAGTTCCAGGCGTCCACGACCCGTCGCCAGTCGGTGCGGACATTGATCGTGCGAATGTTCAGCTCGCGGCGCCGGTTGGGGGCGACGTGCTGCTGGTCGACCGGATAGATCTCGATCCGGGTGCCGCGGCCGTCGTTCCACAGGCGCTGCTTGTAGTAGCCGACGAGGTTGTGGCGGCGGCAGGCCCAGAAGGCCTGGTCGATTTTTTTCAGGTTGGCCGGCAGGGGGCGTTGCCGTGCCGTTCTCCACCGGGCCATGGTCCGCTCGCTCACGGTGACCTGGGCCAGCCGTAACCAGGCAAGTCCCTGCTCGTCCCGGGCCAGGTAGCGCAGCCGGATGGCCAGGCCCTGCGGATGGGTGACCGGGGGCAGGCCGTTGTTGGCCGCCCGCTCGTCGAGCTGACGTGCCAGCGCGGCCCCGCCGGATATGCCGGCGGCGCCGTAGTGCCCAAACCCCTCCCCTGGCTGCGCGGGAGGCGGAGGGAGCGTCCCGCCGGTCGGGGGCTTCACATGTGCCATGGTCTGCTGTACTGCCCTTCTGCCGTTGCCCTGCGACCGAGGGAAGAGCATGTCGCGACTCTTCTTGGATCACGATAGGAGATGGCAGACAGTGCACGCAGCGGAATCCTGGCGCACAACGTCCTTTCCTGATACCGAGATGGGGTACCCGACGGGTGGCTTTGAAGGCTCTAGGCAGGTTCTCTCTGGGATCGCGGCTTCGGAGTGAACGAGCCGGTTGTTGCGGCTGCGCCCGGGTCTCGCGCTCTCCTGTGGCTGGGAGCTGCTGGAGGCGGTGCCGGGGGTCAGGGGGTGCTGGTTTTCATGATGAGGTCGGCGAGCGGCTGTTGGGCGAGGTAGCGGCTGGCGGCGTGTGGTTCGCCGATGCCGTTGCGGACGAGTTCGTCGCGGATGCCCGGGGCGACGGCCGACAGTCCGCTTTGGGCGACGATGTCACCGGCGGCGTGGAGGTTCATCCAGTCGATTCCTTCGGGCAGGTGCAGGGAACCGTTCTGGCCCAGCGAGTGGCGGACGGTGGGCCAGGCGAGGGGCGACCCGCAGGTGACCAGGGTGGTCAGGCCGTCAGGGCCGGGACCGACGTCGGCGCGGGTGAGCATGTCGAAAGCGATGATGCTGCCCAGGGAGTGCGCGATGACCAGGCGGGGCTCGGGGCGGTGCAGTTCGGTTCGGACTTCGTCTCGGATGCGTTCGCCGATGTCGTGGTGCAGGTAGCGGTAAACCTGGCGGATGAAACGCAGTAGGAGGCGACCCATGTCGCGACCGATTTTACGGTCGGCGGCGGCCAGGGCTTGGGCGATTGGACGGGGCGTATAGGGGATGCCCAGGCCGAGGGTTTCGGTCTCGAGTTGTTCGGGGTCGAGGCCTGGTGGGGTGTACAGGGCGAGAGTCTCGACGACGAATGCTTCCTCGTCATCTGTAAAGGGCTCGGCGTCGTCGACCAAGGGGCTGCTGTCCTCGGCGCCCAAGCGCTGGCTGGGCGTGCGGAAGAGGTTGCCGTAGTAGGCCACGTTCAGCGGCGGGACAGGGCAGGCGGGCCCATGGTGGGCGCGCAGGCCCTTGGTCAGAGCACTGGCCCAGTCGGCCGAGAGCTTCCGGGCGTTGGTATTGCCCTGCCAGATGCCGTGAATCCCGACGATGTGCACGCTCACGTTCTGTCCCCCCTTGACCTGCGGCCTGGCAATTGCCGGGCTGTTGTGGCTGATCGGATCGTATCCGGTCGGATGTGAGGGCATGGCCGGGCAAGAGGCTGACCCGATGGTGGTGGTTAGAGTGCTCGGACAACGTTTGCTGTGAGGGGATTGGGTTGGATTTGATGGCGCCAGGTCCACGGCGGTTGGTGGTTGTCGCGGTCGATGACTACTTCACAGATGACGAGAAGTTCACCGCCAGGGTCCGGGCTCAGGTGGAGACGATCATTGCCTGGCTAGCCGATCCGGCCCTGGGGACGCAACGGCGGTTCGAGGTCGCGCAGGCCAAAGAGCTGACCCAGCCGGAGGATTTGCGCGCGTTCCTGTCTGATCAGGCGCTGGCTCAGGCCGAGTGGGACGAAACGCTGGTCGTCTACATCACCGGGCATGGTCTTCGGGGCCGGTCACAGCGTCACTACCTCACCTTCGGCTACACAGAGCGGGACCGGTTGCTGGGGACCGCGTTTCCCACGAGTGAGCTGGTCACGCAGGTCATGGACAGCGAAGCGGATCACGTGCTGGTGCTGGTCGACTCGTGCTTCGCCGGCAGCCTCAGGAGCGAACTCGCCTCACTGTTCGAGGAGCTGTGTGCCCAGCGGCGGAAGCTGAAGACGCTTGCTGTGATCACCAGCGGTGATTTCGAACAAGAGCCGCGGCTGGGCGAGTTCACCCGGCTGCTCCAGCTGGCGCTGGACAGAGCCAGGGACGAGTCGGCCGGCTTTACGGCCCCCTACCTGTCGTTCGAGGAGTGGGAGAAACTCCTCAACACGGTCGGGGATGAGAACCCGGACCTGGTGCGCGCTTTGTGGGTGTGGCCCGATTCCCGGCGCAGCGAACCGAGCCTGTGCCTGCCCAACCCCCGCTACCAGCCGCAAGAGCAAGTCGTGCAGGCCCCGCGGCAGTCGGTGTCGCTGTCGGCATCCGCGCTTGAACAGTACTGGCTTGCCCGCGCCTCGGGCCGCACCGACGATGCCGATCCGGGCTGGTACTTCAGCGGGCGCCAGACCTTGATGCAAGCACTGGTGGAGTTCGTCCACTCGGGTACGGGGGTCCTGGTGGTGACCGGGGCGGCTGGCTCGGGCAAGTCGGCGCTGCTGGCCCGACTGGTCACCCTGAGCGATCCGCTGTTTGTCACCCAGTCCCGCTTCGCCGACATGGTACTGACGATTCCAACACCGCTGCGCCCGGAGGCAGGCGCGGTGGACGCGGCCGTGCTGGCGCGGGGGAAGTCGTCCCTGGCGCTGCTCGAGGACCTGGTGGCCGCCCTCGCTGCCAGTATTGCAGGAGGCGAACCTCCCTTGCAGGCGCTGCTGGACCATGTCGCCGCTGCCTGTGCGGGCGGGACAGGGCCGGTGACCATCGTGGTCGACGGGCTGGATGAGGCGCAGGAGCCCACCGCCTGCCTGTCCGACGTGATCGCCCCGCTGGCCCGGCTGCGTGCTGCGGACGGGCAGCCGGCGGTGCGCTTGGTGCTGGGGATGCGCAGTTCGGCCCAGGACGTAGGAGACAGCAGGCTGCAGGATGCCGCGGCCGACCAACTGCTGGGCTTCCTGCACACTGTCCTGCAGGCGGGGCTGGGCGAGGGCGCCGTGCCGCTGTCCCTGCTGCGCACGGACGGTGTGCCGACCTCCGAGGACATCACCGCATACGTGCAGATGGTGCTGGAGGTGCAGGAGTTGAGCCCGTATGCCGGCCATGCTTCGGCGGCCGCCGAGGCGGCGGGGGTGATCGCGCAGGCGGTGACACCGTCGTTCCTCGATGCCCGGCTGGCCGCCGCCCAGTTGAGGTCCGCAGCCGACCGGCAGGACGTGCAAGATCCCCGCTGGCGGGGCCGGCTGCTGGCCGGAACGACTGCGCTGCTCGGCAGCGACCTGCGGCAGGTGGCCGCGGACCAGGACATCGAGCTGCGGCTGCTGCTGGCGGTGCTGCGGGCCACCGCTTTCGCTCAGGGCTCCGGGTTGCCATGGGCGGAAGTGTGGCCGGCGGTGGCTGCGGCGGTTCTTGGCCCGGATGCACCGCCCGCCGACGAGATCGACGCGGTGATCCGCACGGTGCGGCACAGTCGCCTGATCGGTTACCTCGCCGTGGGCGAGGAGGACGGCCGGGTCACCTACCGGCCGGCCCACCAGCGGGTGGCCGAGGTGCTCCAGACCGAACCCGGCTCGCTGACCGTGGATCCACTCGCAGGCATTCGCGAACCGTGGGCTGCGGAGATGGAGGATGCGCGGCCCGCGGAGCAGGTCCACCGTGCCATCGCCGAGGCGTGCGCCCGGCTGGCGCAGCAGGGCGGCCGCCTGGCACCGCATCCTTACGTGCGCCGCCACACGGTGGCACACGCCGAACAGGGCCACGCGCTGGACGATTCGATCATGCCTATGGAGCTGGCCGTCTGGGAGAGCTCGGGATCGCTGCGCGGACGGCTGGGTCTGCCACTGCCGGTGGGAGACACCCGACGCAGGGTTCTCACCTCGGCCGGGTTGATCGAGCCTTTCCTGGATGACGCGGTTGATGCCCCCTCCCGCTTCAGCAGCATCGCCTTCCACCTGGCGGCCAACGATGCGGCGGACTGGGACGGCAGTCCCGTGGTGCCCGCGTCGCCTATTCCTTCCGCCCGCCCCGTTGGGGCGGAGTTGGATACGCGGTGGGGGCGCTGGCAGGCACGTGCCAATGTGGTGGCTTCCCCGGTCGGCCGGGTGCACGCCCTGTGCTCGCTGAGGACGCTGGACGGCCGCTGGTTGCTCGCCGCCAGTACCCGTGCCGGCATCGGCATCTGGGACGTTGCGACGGGTCAGCAGCTCACCCGGATCGATAGTGGTGTGGCCCATGCCCTGACCGTCGCGAAGGGCACCAGTGGGCGCCCCTTCCTGGTGGCGGCCGGGCCCCGCAGCACGGTGGTGTTCGACCCGCTCTCGGGCCGCCAGTTGGCGGGCCTGGAGCTGTTCAGCGTGCGCCTGGTGACGGTGGCACGTGATGGTGCCGCCCGGTGGACGATGGTGGTGGCCAGCGGGCGGGACGAGCTGGTTGTGTGGCAGCCGTCGGAGGGGGTGGTCCGCCCGGTACGCCTGCCTGATGATCTCCGTCTCCCGGAGCGGCTGACCTGGGTCCGTGACCCGCAGGGCCGGGGTTATCACTTGTGCAAGCGGCATCGTGCCGGGTGGGTGCTGTTCGATCCCCTGACCGGCGAGGTTCTGTCCCTGCACCTTCCGTTTTCCACGGCGCGGTCCGTGGCTGCCGTACGGGGGCCGTCCGGAGGCGATCTGCTGGCCGTGCTGCGCGGCCGGGGCGAGCCGGTAACGCTGGTCGACCCCTTCCAGGGCGACCTCTTCGAGACCGACGTGCGGGCTGGCGTAGAGGTGGGCCGGTTGCCCGTTGCGGGCCAGCGTGTGGTGGCCTTGGCTGCTGGCGGCGGTGCCAGCCTGGCGGGCATCGTCACGGACGACGCTATCGAGGTATGGGATGTGTCCCGGCCCAAGCCACGGCAGGTAGGAGCGTATCCGGCGCAGCCACGAGCGATGTTCGCCGGCGTTCCCGGCCCGGGTGAGGCTTGGAAGCTTGCGGTGAGCGGCGACGAGGGCGTCCTGCTGCACCGGGCCGGTCGGAACATGCCTGCCTCCCGACGGCTCCCGCAAGTGACCGAGCCACCGAGGGCCTTGGCGGCAGCGCGCATGATGACCGCGCTGGCGTCGGCCGACGGCGCGCAGCGGCTGGCCGTTCCCACGGCCCACCTGGTGGAGATCCTCGACGCCGCCACCGGCCAATGCCTCGATTACTACGAGCATCCCTCCCCCGTGACGTTCCTGGAAGCAGTGCCGGGCTCGGATACTGAGCCCGCTGTAGTGGTGGGCGACAGGAAGGGCATTCATCTGTGGCGCCCCGGGCGGGATGTTGCCAAGCCGATCGTGAGCGGCTCGTTCGAGCTGAACCCCTGCTGTGCCGTGCGGCTTCCTGATGGCCGACTTGTGGTCGTGATGGCCGGCGACACCGGAGCGGTCATCGTGGATGCCAACTCCGGCGAGGTGACAGGGCTGCCCGGCGGCGGGCAGCGCGTCAGCGCACTGCTGGCGCTTCCCTCCCCCGCTGAGCGCTGCCTGGTGATGGGGACCGTGCGCTCCCGCCTGCTGGTGTGGGACGTGGCCAGTGGCGAACTCGTAGAAGAGAGCACACTGCCCTACCGCAACACGATCACTGCGCTCTCCCTCATCCCCCTGCCTCAGGGCGGTGTCGCGATCGCCATCGCCACGCCCCACGAGATCGCGTTCTGGGATCCCCGAGGCTGGAACCCGATCAACCGGATCGAAACCCCGTACACCACGGTGACGACCCCGCTCCCCCAGCCTGCCGGAGCCTGGCTGCTGGCAGCCGGAAACGGCACCGGCATGCGGCTGTGGGACCCCCTTACCGGGCGCCTCGTGCATTCCCTGCTCACCGCGGCACCCGTCACCAACATCGTGCACACCAGCGGCCGCACGCAGCACGTGCACATCGGCGGGCCGGCGGGGCTCGCCACCCTGAGCTGGCCGCCGCAGACAGAGTCGCCGTGAGGAAGGCATTAACGATCTCGGACGGACGGCGGGTACCGATGCCCGAGAGATCGGTGACTGCAGATCAGCAGGTTTCGTCGGTGCCCGGTCGCTAAAGTCAGCCGGAGCGGATGGAGTGAGGGTACGGGTGAGCGGGCCGGTGACGGCGGCACGGCAGCTTGTCGTGGTCAGTGTGGACGACTACGGGGACGACGACGAGGACTTCGCCCGGGCCGTGGCCGCTCAGGTGTCGGTAGTGACGGACTGGCTGGCCGGCCCAGATCTGCCGGATGCGGACCGGTTCAAGGTCTCGCGGCCGGTGAAGCTAGAGCAGGCACGGGATCTGCGCCGGTTCCTGCTGGAGGAGAACCTGGCCGCGGCCGCGGACGACGAGGCGCTGGTGGTCTACATCACCGGGCACGGAGTGACGAGCGCAGTCAACCACCACTACCTGACGTTTGCCTCAACCGACCCGCGTCGTCTGGTGGGGACGGCATTCCCGACGCGGGAGCTGATCGGGGCAGTCTTGGACAGCGAGGCCGAGCACGTACTGGTGCTGGTGGACTCGTGCTTCGCCGGCGCGCTCGGCGCAGAAGTCGCCGCGCTGGTCAATGACTTGACGGCCGCCCGCCGCAAGCTGCCCACCCTCGCGGTGATCACCAGCGGTGATGTGCACGAGCAGCCGTATGTGGGTGAGTTCACGAAGCTGATCGCGCTGGGGTTGGAGAGGGCGGCGGACGAGGCTTCGGGATATGTCAACTCGCATCTGTCGCTGGCCGAGTGGGAGCGGCTGCTCGCCGAAGTGGGAGAGGAGCACCCGGAGCTGATCGAACCGGTCTGGGTGTGGCCCCGCTCGCGTAAACCGGTGTTGAGCGCGTGTCTGCCCAACCCGGGATACCGGCCGGTGGATCCGGTGGTAGGTACGGCGCGGCGGGAGGTGTCGCTGTCCCGCGAGTCGCTGCAGTACTGGGTATCTCGCGCTTCGGGACGGGCGGGAGATGACGATGCCGGATGGTATTTCAGCGGCCGCGGTGAGCTGATGCGCGAGCTGGTCGGCTTCGTGCGCGAGGGTTCGGGTGTGCTGGCGGTCACCGGGGCGGCGGGCTCGGGCAAGTCCGCACTGCTGGCCCGGCTGGTCACTCTCAGCGATCCGGTGTTCTTGGATCTGCCCGATTTCCGGGACGCGCTCGGGCGGGTGCCCGAGGGGATGCGCCCGAGCGCGGGGGCGGTGGATGCGGCGGTCCTGGCGCGCGCGAAGACCTCGCTGGGTCTGATCGAGGATCTGCTGCAGGCGCTTGGCCACGCGGGGTCCTGGGGTGACAGTCCTCCGCTGCAGGTACTGATGAGGCTGGTGGGCAAGCGGTCGGCGATGCTGGGGCGGCCGGTAACAGTGGTCGTCGACGGCTTGGACGAGGCGAGTGAGCCGCTGGCGTGCATCAGCGACGTCGTGGTACCGCTGGCCCGGCAACGGGGAGCGGACGGGACTACGACCGTGCGGCTGCTGCTGGGACTGCGCAGTTCTTTCTCCGTCCGCGCGGACGATGTGCGCCGGCTGCGTGATGATCGGGCGGACCGGCTGCTGACCGGCCTGCAGGCAGCGCTGGAGGACACCACCGGCCAGCAGCCGGTGGCATGCCGGCTGCTGCGCACGGATCAGCCGGACAGCACCGAGGACATCGCCGTCTATGCCCGTGCCCTGCTGATGGGTGGGGAGCACAGCCCCTACCGGGAGGATCCGGCTGCCGCCGATGGGACCGCACGGCTGGTCGCATCGGCGGTGTGGCCGTCGTTCCTGGATGCCCGACTGGCTGCCGCACAGTTGCGGAACGCTGCGCGGGTCCAGGACCTCGGTGATCAGGCGTGGCAGTCACGGCTGGAGTCCGGCACGGCCGCGCTGCTGCGTGCGGACATCCAGCACGTGGCGCACGACCATCAGGTGCGCAGCGATGTGCTGCTGGCCGTACTGCGGGCCACGGCGTTCGGCCAGGGCAGCGGTCTGCCCTGGGCGGAGGTGTGGCCGGCCGCCGTGCGCGGGGTACTGGGCCCCGGTGCCTCGCAGGATGCCAGTCTCGGTGAGGCCATCCGCGTCGTGCACGCCAGCCGGCTGGCCGGCTACCTGGCTCACGGTGTGGAGGACGGCCGGGCCACCTACCGGCCCGTCCATCAGCGGGTGGCCGAGGCTCTGCTGAACGAGCCGGCGTCCCTTCTCACTTTGAACGGCATGCCGGTACCCGGGCTCTTGGGGCTGGACGGGGCTCAGCGCACACACCGCGGCATCGCTCTCGAACTGGCCGGTCTGGCACGGGCGGCAGCCCCGCTGCCGGCCCACCCGTATGTGCTGAGGCATCTTCTCGCCCATGCCGAGGCCGGAGCGGTCCTGGACGACGAGCACGTACCGGCCAGTGTGCTGGTGCAGGAGACGTCGGGCACGGTGCGGGCCCGGCTGCGGCTGCCGTTGCCGGTGCACGACATGGGCCGGCCCACCCTGGTGGCCGCCGCCCTGATCGAGCCGTTTACGGATGCCACCGTCGATGAGGCCTCACGTTTGTCGAGCATCGCCTTCCAGCGTGCGGCGCTGAGCGATCTGACGGACGCACAGGGGACGCTGCCGCTGCCCGAGGCGGACTTCTCCCCTCTTCGGCCAGTGTGGACGGCGGCCTGGTCGCAGTGGCGGTCGAGAACGAATGTCCTGGCCTCGGTGGGGAGATCGGTGCGCGGGCTGTGCGCGTTCGGCACCGCCGACCGACGGGCCATGGTCGCCGCGGCGTCTGGTGGGGGCGTCGACGTATGGGACAGCGCCACGGGCCAACGGCTGATCCACATCCCTATCCCGCAGATACGGGACCTGGCGGTGGTGGCCGGCCGCGGCGGGCGGACGTTCCTGACCACCGCGTCGTACGAGAGCGCGGCGGTGTGGGATCCGCTCTCGGGCCGCTGCCTGGCCTCGGTGCAGGCGTTCCACGGCACGCCGTCGCGCGGGCTGCAAGCGGTCCGGGTGCTCCAGGACGGCGATGAGGAGTGGCTCATCGCCATCCTGGCGGACCACCGCATCTGGCTGTGGCGGCCCGCCGAGGAACAGCTGCACAAGCTGCCCCACGAGGTGGCGCCCCCGCGGGCGGCCGACCTCGTGGTGGTGCACGGCACGGGTGAGCCCGCCATGCTGGCCTACCCCGGCCCGCAGGCACGCAGTGTGATGGTGTGCAACCCACAGTCCCCGCACGTGCGGCAGTTGGCGCTGCCGCACCAGTTCACCGGCCGCGCCCTGGCCGCGGTGCGCGGCCCCGACGGGCATGACGTGCTGGTGACACCGCACGGGTTCAAGTACGGCATGTACGTGTGGGACCCCTACAGCGGTCAGCGGCTTTCAGGTCTGGCCGGGTCGGCAGAGGATCTGTACGCCCTCACCGGACCTGACGGCCATCGCGTGCTGGGTGTCAAAGACGGCCTCACCATCCGTCTCCACGATCTGTCCCGGTCTCCCGCCGACGGCTACCGCCTGGGCACTGTCACCGACGACGGTATCCGTGCGGTTGCCGGCGTGCCGCAAGGCAGGGACAGGTCGTGGACGGTGGCCACAGTGGGAGAGGGGGGAATCCGCCTGGCCGCGCCCTTCACCGCGGCCTCCCGCGCAGCGGCAACCGCCTGTGACGGCCAGCGCGGTCGGCCGCCGCGCGCTCCCGGCCATCTGCGGAACCTGCACGTGCTCGCCGAGAGCCGGTTGCCCGGTCTGCTCGCCGGCGTCCGGTCAGGACGGGCTGTCCTGTTGGACGCCGACAGCGGTCTCCTGTGGTCGAAACTGCCCGGCGGGTCCGTGCACTCTCTTCAGCCGTTCCCCCGCCGGGCGGACGGCAGTCTGCTGGCCGTGATGACGCAGGCCGAGATCACCGTCTGGGACGTGCGCAAGGAGCAGTCCGTCGGAACTGTGCCCCTGGCAGCACGGTCGGCGTGGTGCACCGCCGCACTGCCCGACGGCACCCCCGCCCTGGTGGTTGCCGACCCTCAGGGCCTGCACCTGTTCACCTCCGGTGGCGACCTGGTCTGGCACGTGCCCCAAGTGCCCATCTGGCAGATGTCCTCGCAGTCCACCGGGTGGCAACAGACATGGCCGCCCGGCAGCCTGTATGTCTGGGACCGGGGCGCGCGCCGCGGTCAGGTCATCGTCGGCGGCGCCAGCAACGTTCTGCTCTTCTGGGACCTGGCTTCCGGAGAGTTCCTGACCGAAGGCCATATTCCCGGCCGGGGCTCGGCCCGCCTCATGACCTCGCTCCCCCGCGCCTCCCACGGCCCGCTGCTGGCCGTGGCCGGCGGCCACCAGGTCAGCCTGTGGGCAAATATGTCCGCGTATGCCACTCTCGAGACGCCTGCACCGATCAGCACGCTGACCGCCGTCACCGCACGGGGCCAGCGCCCTCTGCTCGCCACGGGCGGCGGCACCGGCGTGCAGCTATGGGATCCGCACACCCGCGACGTCGTCCACACCCTGCTCACCGCCGCCCCGGTCACCGGCCTCGCCCACCGATATGCCGGTGAAAGCCACCGCCTTTGGATCGCCGGCCCCGCAGGCATCGCCGCTCTGGACGGCAGCGTTCCACCAGCCTGAGCCGGGAAGACTGCCAGGCGGGCCCTGGCCGCTGTCTGCGGCCGGGGCCGCAACTCTGCGCGTGTCCCGGCGAGTTGGGTCAGCGCACCGCGCAGGCCGCCAGGGGCTGATGCGGCGGTGTCCCGGGTCGGATCAGGCACTTGTTGAGTTCGCCGCGGTGTGGGCTGTTCATCCGTGTGCCAGGTGTTCGATCAGGTTCTTCTGATTGTTGATCTCCTGCGTCTGGTGGTGCGGCAGGTTGTAGTGGAGCAGGTTTTCGATCTCGGTGCGCGCTGTGGTGAAGTCGCCGGTGTGCGCGAGGACGACGGCACGCTGGGCGCGGACCGCGATGACGAGGTCGGCTGGTCCTTGGTGCTGGGCTGCGGGCAGCAGGGCACCGTCGAGGATGTTCATGGCCTGCTGCACGTCGCCGAGTTCGACGAGGTCGTCAGCGACGTCTTGTCCGAGGAGGACGAAGTGCCGCCATGCCTGGGCCAGTTGGTAAAACTTCATGGCGTGTACGGCGGCCAGGACGAACGGTTGGTTGAGATTACGTTTGCACCACGCGGACAGGGACAGGCAATCGGCTAGGCGCTTGCAGTCGTCCAGGTCGGCGTCGGCCTCCAGGTGGACGGCCACCTCCTCAACGGTTGCACCGACGATCTCGCCGGGGTCGAGCCCCAGGTGCGCCATGTAGGTTTCGGCCAGGTCGAGAGCGATGGTGTCGGCCTGTGTGTAGCGTCCGACCTGGTAGAGGCATTGGGCCTGGTTGTAGCGCAGGATGCGCCGGGCGGTGCTGTTCTTCGGCAGAGTGGTGCGGGCCGCGAGGTAGGTGGCGTTCAGTGCTGGGACGTCGCGGTCGTAGGCGTGCTGGTGCATCTGATGGCCCGCCAGGACCACTGTCTCCCTGATGCCCCACTGTTCCTGGTGGGCGTCGGCGAGAGCTGCGAGTTCGGCGGTGAGCTGTCTGTGGGCCGCTTTGTCGTCGGCGTCGAGCGCCAGGGTGGCCAGGGCGTTGAGGGCGTCGAAGCGGTCGATGGGCCGGGCGGCGTGGCCGGCGGCCACGGCGTGCAGGGTTGGCTTAAGGTCGGCGGCGAAGGGCTGGTCGAAGAAGTAGTCGTGGCTGGCGAGCCGCAGCAGCTGGTCGGTCTGCTCGGTGCGGGCCAGCAGGCGTGCCCAGCGGGCCAGGCGCCCCGGCGAGGAGCTGTCGCTGGTCAGGGAGTTGTGGAGGATGCCGCTGAGGGTGAGGTCGAGCTGGCGTTGCGTCTCGGGGTGGTGGGGGGTGTAGTCGGCGGCGAGAGCGCGGGTGGCGTCGTGGAGGGTGATCAGGCCGTCTCCGGTGCGCTGGAGGATGCCGAGGCCGGCCAGGGTACGCAAGCCTCGCGCGCAGTCTCTCGGGCCGAGGTCGGCGTCCTGGGCGAGACGGCTGAGCTCGTCCTCGGTTAGCGGGATCTCGGCCAGCGCCAGCAGTGAAGCGGTGGTCTGGGCCTGCGGGGCCAGGCCCTCGAAGGTCTCTTCGAGGATGAGGTCCTGAGCGGTGGGAGCGGTGTGCTGGCGGTCGGTGAGCGCCTGGCACATGCGGGCCGTGTCGTGGGTGTAGTGGTTCTGGGCCAGCAGGGCGGCGTTGCGGACGTAGAGGGGAAGCCCGCCGGTGAGGGTCATGAGGTGGGTGACGGTGGCCGCATCGGCGGCGGCCCCAGCGTCGGCGAGGACTTGGGCCACCCGGTCGGCGTTCCAGCCGTTGAGGGACTCGCCGGTGATGCCCAGGTGCGCGGTGAGGGTGGTCTGGTCGGGGCACGGCTGGCCCAACAGGACGAGGCGGGCGGTGGGCAGCGCTTGGGTGATCTGCCTCAGCTCGGCGGCACTGAGTCGGTGGACGTTGTCGAGGACCACGGCCACCGGTGTGCTGGTCAGGTGCTGGTGGACGGCGCGCAGGAGGTCGAGGCCGGAGGCATGCGGCAGTCCGGCGCGCTGCTCGGCATTCAGGTGCCGGGCGGCCAGTTCGCGGGCGAGGCCGCTGGCGACGGCTTCGGCGGAGAGCGCGGCGGTGTCGAAGTAGGTGAGGGGCTCGGGGCAGTGCTGGGCGGCGTGGGCGGCCCAAGCGGTCTTCCCCGCTCCGGAGAAGCCGGTGATCAGGCGCACCCGGTCGTCGGTCAGCAGGGCGGGCTCGTCGGCCTGAGGCAGGTAGTCGTGGGTGAGGACCGGGAAGAACTGCAGCTCCTTCACGAACTGCTCGTGCAGGTCCTCGACGGTGTCGGCGGTGAAGGCCTGATCGCCGTGCCCGGTGCAGGCATAGACGACGCGGGCGGCGAGTTTCCACACGAGGGTGAGCGGCGCCAGCGAGGAGAAGGGGATCTGCGCGGCTTCGCGGGTGCACCAGGCAATGCCCTCCTCGAGATCGCTCCAGGCCGGCGGAAGCCACTCCTGCGGCGCAGCAGCCTGCGGGGTCAAGACAGTGACGTCGCCGGGCCAGTCGGCCGCTGCCGTCTTCGCGGCCAGCTGCGGGCCGGGCGGCACGTTGGTCACGATGACCAGCTGCGGCTGTCCTGGGCGCTTGCCCTCGGTGTGACGGGCCCGCACCGCTGCGAAGCCGTCGACCGCGCCGCTGACGTCTCCCCACTGCAGGGGCCGACTGCGGGTCTTGACCTGCAAGTACAAGTAGCGTCCGGGCAGGACGGCTTCGAGGTCCTCGTCGCGTTCCACCAGCAGCCGGTGCATGCCTGCCGTCTTGAAGCGCAGCAGGCAGGCGGCCGCGTACAGGTGCTGGTAGAGAAACCCCCGGTGCAGCGAGGTGATCCGGACCAGTTGGTCGGCATCAATGACCGTGTCGCCGTGCACGCCGCCATGGAGGTTTTCGGGGGTTTCGGGCATGCGCTCATCCTGCCATCGCAGGCCGCACCGCCGGGCACGGGACGACGTCCTGGTGACGCCGGGCAACGCGGGCCTTGCGCAGCGCTGCTTCAGGGCCCGTTGGATAGCTCGTGCTCCTGTGGGTGGTCCGAAGCGGGCGCGGCTGCGGGCTGTCGGGGGCGGGGGCATCGGCGCTCTGTCCCAGAAGCAGGTCCAGGATTGCGGGTTCTCGTGGTAGACGCGGGGCACTGCCCGGTTCGCTGCAGGAGCGTTGGCGTGGGCCTGCCGATGCCCTGCTGACGTGTCGGTGGACGGCGGCGTGGCGAAGGCCCAGGGGGTTCGGCATCCGGGGCTGTGCGGTGGAGCCGTGGTCCATGCCGGTGATGGCGCCTCTCCTGTGTTCCCGTGCCAGCAGGCCGCTGACAGCCGGACAGTGGATTCACGGGGAGCGGGAGGCCGCATGGATTCCGCCTGGTCCGGCTGCGGCGTACGGTGCCCGCACCGTCCGTGCGGCCAGCCGAGACATCGAGCAGGCTCGGGATGTGAACGGGCTGGTGTTCGAGGACGTCGGTGAGGGCCTCCTCGCGGTCGGTGACGGGAGATTGCCGACTGTCCGCCGACGGCCTTCCATCGCCACGAAGAGGTCCTAGAAACCCGCGGGGGTGGGAGCCAGTCAGGGTTCGTTGAACGTCAAGGTCTGTGCGTCGAGGTCGAGTTCGAGATGGCCGCCGCCGTGTTTGCGTAGCTGCCGCCAGGCGGCGTAGCCGGTCATGATGGCCTGTTCCCAGTCTGCGGCGCGCAGGACGCTGACTTCGAGGTGGGCGGTCATGTGGTCGATGGTGATGAGCAGTTCGTGGTCTACGTGGCGGAGGTCTTCGAAGTAGTGGTGGCGGCTGGCGTAGGAGAAGACCAGTGCGCTGATGCCTTCTTCGATCGCGATGGCGCGGCCGCCGTCTTCGGCTTCGTCGATGCCGGGGCGGCTGCGGCGCTTGCAGCCGAGCAGGTAGCGACTGACGGGTGACCAGCCGAGGACGGCTGCGTGGGCGAGGTGGAAGGCGTCGTGGAAGCGATAGTCGTCCTCGATGTGGCTGGCGCTGGTGAGGGGGTCACCGGCCGGAGTTCCGTCTTCGCGGGTGAGGGTGATGACAGTGCGGCCGTCGGACTGGGGGGTGGGGGTGAAGGTGACGGTGGTGCGCCGGGGTAGCTGTTCGTGGGCCGGGTAGCCGGTGTCGAAGCGGGGGCGCTGGTCGTCGGGGGTGGGGCGCCAGCGGTCCTTGGTCTTCTCCAGGCTGGCGGCGGCGACGTCCTCGAGGTCGAGACCGAGCAGGTGGGTGAGGGTGGCGGTGTACCAGAGGACGTCGCCGAGTTCCTCGCGCAGTTGCTGTTTGGAGGGTCCGGCGTCGGCTCCGTCGCGCAGGCGTTTTTTGTAGGCGGTGGCGACGGAGCCGGTTTCGCCGACAAGGCCGAGCAGCGGTATCAGGACGGGATCGGTGCCGTCGGCGATGGGCTGCAGGGTTTTGAGGGCTGCTTGCTGATAGCGGGCGAGATGCACACGCACTCCCATGAAGGATCTTCCAACAAGGCTGTCGGATTTCCCGACATCGCTCTACAGTAGGTCACGCCGGGCTGGCTGTCCGGGAGTTGAGTGAAAGGAGGGAAACCGGAGCATGCCGTCGCAGAGCGTCCAGGAGATCGTGGACATCGTGATCGATTTCCTGGCCGAGTACCAGGACAGGCCGGTCCAGGAGGTATATGAGGAACTGGCGGCCCGGGGGCAGGACTTGCCGATCGACTCCGTACTGATCATGGAGATACTGGCGCGCGTCGAGAAGCATTTCGGCGTCCATGTCCCCGCCGACGCCGAGGCCGGGCGCTCCCTGCGTTCGGTATGGGCGTTCGCCGAGACCGTCCACGACACTATGCACGCCAAGGAGCACCAGCCATGAACACCACCCCACCACTTCCCGCCGACGATGCAGGCCAGCGCGCCCACCTGGGCCAGCGCCTCAAAGCCACACGCGAGTATCTCGGGCTGTCGCAGCAGCAGGTCGCCGAACGCACCGGCATCGTGCGCTCGGCGGTCAGCGACATCGAGCGCGGACTGCGCAAGGTGGAGGTGATGGAGCTGCAAAAGCTCGCCCGCCTCTACCGGTTGCCGGCCTCCTACTTCCTGGACGAGGAGGAGTCGGCCGACGCCGGGGAACATGCGCTGGCCGGACTTCCCCGCACCGCCCGGCCCTTGAGCGAAGGCGACCGCATCGAGGTGGCGAAGTTCATCCAGTACCTGCAGTCCCGGCGTGAGGCCGAGGAAGAGCAGACGGGCCTGATGCCCCCGGCCCGGGAGGGCGGTGTGTGAGCTGGAACCACGCACACGGCGCCTCGATGATCGCAGCCGCGCAGGCCCACGAGGCCCTCGGCGCGAGGACTGACGGATACATCGACGTCTTCGGTGCGCTGAGCCGTGCCGGGGTGGAGGTGGTGGGACGCAGGCTGGGCAGCCTGCTCGGCCTGTACGTGGACCGCCTCGCGGGCGGACCTGCGTGCCTACTCAACACGGGCCTGGAAGAAGTGGGCATGCGGCACACCGCGGCGCATGAGCTGGGCCACCACCGGATGGGCCATGGCACCAGCATCGACCACGAAGAGCAGACATCGGGGCGCTGGGGCGAGGGGTGGCCGCAGCACGAGAAGGAAGCCGAGGCCTTCGCCTCGTGGTTCCTGATACCCCGCCCCGCCGCCCGTGCCGCACTCGCGCACTGCAGTCTGAGGCGTCCTGGCTCCCCGCTGGACGCGTACGGGATGGCCCGCTGGCTGGGCACGCCGTATGCCACCACGGTCCGCCATCTGGTGCGGCTGAAGATGATCGACAAGCCCACCGAGGCGGTGTGGCTCAAGCACTCCCCCGCCGCTCTCAAGGCGGACCTCACCGGCGGGCTGCCGGTCGGGCCGCAAGCGCACGCCCACGTGCTGAGGCCCGCCGCGCACAACGCCCTGGTACACGTGGCCACCGGTGACTGCCTGCTGCTGGACATCCCCTCCGCAGTCTTCGACCCCCTGCCCGCCGGACTGAGTCCCGTCCCGCCGGCCACCGGCAGCCAGATGTCCCTGCTGGAGATGTCTCCCACCCCGCAGCAGTCCACTGCCGCATGGGTGAGCCAGGACATGACCAGCGACACGGTCGTGACCGCCACGACCCACACCGGCGAACTGTTCCGGGTGACGCTGCGGCGCACCCCCAGCCGCGAAGGCTCCGACGCCTTCTGGGTCTGAACGCCGCCTGCCCGCACGGCATCCGACGACCCGCCGATCAAGGAGCGAGCCGATGCACACGATCACCGTTGACGCCCCGGACATCTCCCGCGCCTGGCTGGAAGCCTGCACCCGCCTGTCGGAGATCCCGGGCAAGAAAGCCTTCCACACCGTGGTCCGGATCGCCCGCCCACTGCAGGAGGACCCACATCTGCGGGCCGAGCTCGACCGGTTGCGCGCCGCCCGCACCAAAGAGCCGCTGTATCCCATCGACACGGTCGTCAACACCCTCTTCCCGGCCGCGCTCGCCGCCACCTGCACCACCCACGCCGAACTCACCGACCGCTACCGCACCCTGTATCCGCGGCTGCAGGAGATCCGGCGCAACGCCCACGGCACCTACTTCGGCCGGCTCACCTCCTACCCCGGCACCGTCGACAAACCGCAGCCGGTCGACCAGCTCGCCCGCGTCATCAGTCGCCTGGACAAACTGCGCACCACGGCGAAGTGGAACGCGGTCTACGAGGCCGGCACCGCCCATGTCGCAGACGACGACACCGAGTGGGAGAACACCGAACCGCCGCAGAGCACCGACGGACCCGAGACCGTGATCCGAGCGGCCTCCCTGGACACGCAGACCCTCGACTTCCCCTGCCTGAGTCACTGTTCCTTCCAGCTCGACAGCGCCACCAACACCGTGCACCTGGCCGCCTATTACCGCAGCCACTACATGTTCGACCGCGCCTACGGCAACTACCTCGCCCTGGGCCACCTGTGCGCCTGGGTCGCCCGACACGCCAACCTCACGCCCGGCACCGTGAGTGTCATGGCCGGCTGCGCCCGGCTGGACTGCACCAAGTCGGAACTCGGCGCACTCCAGGATGCCGTGACCACACCATTGTTCGGGCTGGGTACCTGACCGGGGTGGGTGCCCGCAGCTACACGTTCAGACCCCACTTGGGAGGGAACCACGCCCGCACCGGAGCGGCCTCCTGGCGGTAAGCCTGCTTGATGCGGCTGCGGCCGCTGATGCCGGCGATGTCCGGGTGGGCGACACGCGCATACTTGTCGACCTCGCAGAACAGGTTCTGGCAGTCGATCAGCTGCAGCGGCCGACCCCTCAGCCCGTTGAAGGCCAGCCCCAGACGGGCGAAGTGCTCGTCCTGTGAGGCAGCCATATAGTGGATGACCTCGGCTTCGATGCCGTCGGCTGCCGGACCGAAGCATTTACGGATGCCGTCACGCGCTCCAGGCCCGGGCACCACAAAGTCCATCTCCGAAAACGTCAGCTGCGGGGCGTAGTTGAGGTCGATGGTGAACTGGTAGGCGAGGAACGGGCCGAGTGCGGGGTATCCGAGCAGCACCTCGTAGGCCTCCCGCATCGTCGACGCCCCCGCAACGCGCTCCGGGGCGCCGCTCGTCATCATCATCTCCAGCAGTCGCAGGTGGTTGCGGTGCTTGCGGCCCTCCCCCAGCTGCGGCGGCGGAACGATGTAGGCGGCCGAGTACAGTCGCTCGCCCCGTGTGAAGGCTGCGGAGAGCACCCGGTCGTACGCATCGAAGGTGTAGCTGTCCCAGCACACCTCGCCCAGCTCGCGGTTGAGTAGCTGCCAGGTGGACTCCTTGTTAAAAATCTTGAACAGCAGGGTGCGGAAGAACACATCCTCCCAGTCCTGCGGTCCCTGGTAGATCACATCCGTGATCAGGGCCTGGCTGACACGGTCGGCGGCCCGGTAGCAGTTGGTGAACCTATGCCTGGCCAGGATCGGATCATCGGTCCACGGCCGCGCCCGGCCCTCCAGGCGCGCCTCGTAGACGGCCTGCCGGGCGGCAGCGAACCGCCAGTAGGTGTCGAAGACCGGCGTCGGCTGCAGCTCCCGACCCGCCACCCGTACCCCAGGCGCAGCCTCGAGGCCGACGGTCGTCTGACGGTCTTGCAGCAACGTCACCATGCACGCAATATATATTCGTTATAGGTCAGCTGTCACCGAGGGGGTGTCATGGAGTTGCTGCACCATCAGCGGCAGCGCCGTACGACTTCGGTGCAGTGGCCCGAGGACGTCGACCGGCGTCTGAACATCCTGGTCCGCGCCGCCACGGCGGCCGGCGAGCGCACTTCACGCGCCGAGTTGCTAGCCGCCCTGGTAGCCATCGCCGATACCCAGCCCGAGCAGCTGGCCCAACTGCTGCACCGCTACCGGAGCCTGCCCCAGGATGCTCTCGCCGACGACGCCGGCCGCGACGACCTACCCCCCGTCCGCGCCCCTGGCCCACGCCGTGCCGCACCCTCCTGAACGACCGGGCTCACGGAAGGTCACCACAATCGGCGGCGGGATACGAGCCATTCCTCGGCTCTGGTCAGTCTGGGACTGGCTGAGACGTCGGAGACCTCGCAAGACGCTCCCGTGGTGCGTTCCCCCACCCACCCGGGTAGGCCAGCAGGCAGACACCCGGCATCGACACCATCACCGCGACTCTCGGCCTCATCCCGACGTCCGCCCAAAGAGCGCCCTTCATGGTCAGCGTCGACCTCGAAGCCCTGCCCACCGCGGTCTTCGACCAGCACGCCACCTGGCGGGCGGACGACACCCTGCCTTCCTCGCGCTGCCCCTTCCTTCGAGTCACCCGCCTTCATCGCAGGCGAAACCGTCACCATCGCCGTGGAACTCCATCGTCATGGCCCGGGCTGGAAGACGCGTGCCGTAGGACAGGGTTACGACACCGGGCTGGCGGGCCTGGCCACCGACTACGGCATCACCGTCGAGGCGCCAGGCCTGGCCGTTGTCGGTGCCGGCTCATACAGTCACGACAGCTTTGCAGTACATGGCCCGCAAGTGCGTCTGGAGATGGTCACGTTGGTGTCGAGACGGCCGGTAGACCCGGAAGAAGCACGGCAGTTGATGCTGCGTAACGGGTGCAGGCCCAAAACTGCGTTCACCAAAGCCAAGGAGCCCTGGCCGAGCACGTGCCAGCGCTGCGGTGCAGATATCGATCCGACCTACGACAGCATCGCCTCCAAGGCACGAAGGCTCGGTGACGCACCACGCGGCTGCAGAGACTGTGCAGACCGTGCGCTGGCCGAGAAATTCCGGCTGGACGAGGCGGAACTGGCGAAGACGATCGCCCTGGCCAACATCAAGACGCTCGAGCCGTACACGAAGAACAGCAGCCGGATGGAATGTATCTGCCTCAACGAGGCCTGCCCGCGCGAGGGCAAACCGATCAAGGTGCTAATCAAGGCGGTCCGGCGGGGCGCCATGGCCTGCAAGTATTGCGCGCGGCGAGCGATCCACCCCGATGAGGCCGTCGCCATCATGCGGGAGAAGGGCCGTGTGGAGCCAGGCACGGCCTACGTCCGGGTGGATACTCCGTGGCCGGGTACCTGCCTGCGCTGCCAGCAGCGGGTGCAGCCCCGCCTGCACGACGTGATGCAGGGCCAGGGGGCGTGCCTGCACTGCGCTCCTAACACTCCGCTGACCAAGCAGCAGGCGTGGGAACGTGCGGTCGCCTATCGGTTTCGTCCAAGGGATCCGGAGGTTTTCGAGAACACCAACACCCCGTGGTCAGGTACCTGTCTGAACTGCCACGGTCCGGTGAACCCGTGTCTGGGCAACCTCTACCGTGGGCAGGGAGCCTGCAACTCCCGTACCTGCAAGGTCACTGGTTTCAAGGACAGTGAGCCGGGGCTCGTCTATCTGCTGCAGCGGACATCCCATCCTTCCATGGCGAAGGTCGGCATCTGCGAAGATGCCTCGCGCAATACGCGGTTGCAGGTCCATGCACGCAACGGCTGGGAGGTCGTCTACACCCGGTCGTTCAGGGTGGGGCTGCATGCGCGGCTGGTTGAGGGGGCCGTCAAACGGTTGTGGTTTGACGAACGCGGCTGGAAGAACGGGGCGGCTCGTGGGGAGCAGTGGAGCGACGGCTACACGGAGACGGTGCTCCTCGATGACGCCCGGCGCGGCGATCCGTGGGCGCTGGTGACGAGTCTGGCGCTGTGGACGGACGTCTTGGCCGAGGCCGAGCGGCTGGGCTTCGACCTGGACGAGCAGCGTCTGAAGGCAACCGCAAATTGACCGTCACGGCGGCATCGACGGTCTGTGCGCCGCCCATGACACCCCTCCGGTGCGCCGCAGGCGCGCAGCGTGGTGGCGGGCTCTACCGTCGAAGTGCCTGCGCTGTGACAGGAGTCTGGGCAGGGGCGCCCCGTACCCCGCGCCCTGGACCCGGGCCGCTCCACTCTTCATCGGCAGGAATGAGGCGGGTCGCAGATCACCGCCAGCGAGCTGGCATCGGCGATAGGTGCTCACATGCGACTGATCCGATGGCCATTTATGCATGGAACAGTAGATTTAGCAGCTAGATTTGATAATTTCTGGTGTTTAGTTGCGTAACTGCTGTCACGTGCGGACCATGAATCAGCTCCTGCGCAGGTGTGCGGCATTTTCCTCTCCCGCAGCTCTCAGGGGCTCATCGTTACCCGGGCCTGCTGACGACCTGGGGTGACGTGTCGGAGTGGGATGCGGACAGAAGAGCGGGCTGGCGATGGGGTTGCGTACGGAACAGGTGTGGGCGGTTGCGCAGCAGTGGGCGGGTAACACAGTCCGCCAGCTTCTCGTGCCGGCAGGGGATTTGCAGGTCTGTGACGGGCCGGACGGTCCTTTCATACACAACTCGTTCGGCCGCTGGGACATCGCCCGGGAGGGAACGGCGACGTTGAGCGCTGAGCTCCCCAATGGCGGTGAGGGGGCGGTGAGCTGGAGAGGGCCGCAGGATCTTCTGGCTCCGCAGGCGGTGCTCGCGTCGTATGCGGACGCGATCGAGTTGCACGATGCGGTGCGGGAGGGCGGCTTGAGGCCGCCGCAGGGCGGGGCCCTGCATGCGGTGATCGGGTACTGGTACTCGACGCTGCCCGAGCCGGGTCTGGTGGTCATGCCGACCGGCACGGGCAAGACGGAGACGATGCTGGCCCTGCTCGTGGCCTGCCGGCCCGAGCGGCTGCTCGTGCTCGTGCCCAGTATCGCGCTGCGAGACCAGATCGCGGCGAAGTTCGAGTCGCTGGGCATCCTGCAGCGGCAAGGCGTGGTCTCCCAGGATGCGCTGCGGCCGTGTGTGGGCCGGGTGACCCGACGGTTCACCGACGCGGCCGAGGCGAAGGCGTTCACGGCGGCCTGCAATGTCGTGGTGACGACGCCGCACGTGCTGCACCACTGCACGCCGGAGGCGCGGGAGGCGCTGCTGTCCGCGTTCAGCCACTTGATCGTCGATGAGGCCCACCATGCGCCGGCATCGACCTGGTCGAGTGTGATCCGGCAGTTCGAGAACCGGAAGGTGCTGCTTTTCACCGCGACGCCGTTTCGGGAGGACGGCAGGAAGATTCCCGGGAGGACGATCTTCCGCTACCCGCTGCGCCAGGCCCAGCAAGAGGGGTATTTCACCCCCATCGACTACCGGACGGTGCTGAGCCTGGAGGGCAACGACCGCAAGGTCGCCGAGTTGGCGGTGCAGCGGCTGCGCGACGATCTGGCAGCCGGTTTCGATCATCTGCTGATGGCGCGGGTCAATACGGTCAGGCGGGCCCGGGAGGTCTGTGCGCTGTATCAGGAGGTGGCGCCCGATCTTGGTCCGGTGGCGCTGTATGACGGGTTGGCGTCGCCTGCGCGCACGCAAGCGCTGGCGAGGATGCGGGATCGCAGCTGCCGCATCGTGGTGTGCGTGAACATGCTCGGCGAGGGTTTCGATATGCCCGAGCTGAAGGTCGCGGCGGTGCACGACGTCAAGAAGAGCCTCAGCCCGATGATCCAGTTCATCGGGCGGTTCACCCGCGGTGCGTCGACCGCGGCCGGCCGGATCGGCACCGCGTCCGTGTTCGTGGCCCGTGATCCTGAGGCGGCGTTGTCTCCGCTGCGTGACCTGCTGAAGGAGGACGCGGACTGGAATCTGGTTCTGCAGGACATCACCGAGCAGAGCACGGCCCGCGGCGAAGAGCTCAGCGAGTTCGACGCCTCCTTCTCGGACGTTCCGGATGGCATGGCGGTCAGTGTCCTGGAACCGAAGCTGAGTGCCGTGCTGCACCGTGCTCCGTCGGGCGAATGGGATCCGCAGGCCGCCATCGGCCGCTACGGGGAGGAGCGGGTGCTCGGGCAGAGCGTCGCCACCGGTGCCGACGGCCGCATCGCCTGGTTCGTCGTGGAGCATCGCACCCTGGTGGACTGGGGCGCCCCGCAGTTTCTGGAGCAGGTCCTCTACGAACTGGTCGTCATGTACTTCGACGACGCGCGCAGGCTGCTGTACGTCTACGGCTCTCACAAGCGGGGCGACTACACGGAGCTGGCCAGGGCGGTCCTGGGCGGTGACAGCCGGCCCGTCAAGGGACTCGACACATTCCGGGTGTTCGCCGGCCTGGACCGAGTGGTGGCCACCAACGTCGGTCTGCTGGACTCCCATGACCACTTCAACCGCTTCTCGCTCCTGGTGGGCAGCGACGTCTACGAGGCCCTCGACGCGGCGGCCCGCAAGAACCGCAGCCAGACCCACATCGTCGCCTCGGGCCTCGACGACGGCACCAAGGTCACCATCTGTGCGGCTCTGTCGGGCCGCTTCTGGTCCCCGCGCACGGCCCCCAACCTGCTGGCGTGGATGACGTGGTGCGACGAACAGGGCGCCAAGATCCTCGACTCGAGCGTGGACCTCGAGCATGTGATGGCCGACTTCATCATCCCCGTCGAACAGACCGAACGCCCTGCGTACCCTCTGATCGGCCTGGAATGGCCCTGGCAGTGGCGCGCCGGTCTCTCGGAGGGCCCGCCCTTCACATACAACGAGCGGTCACACCCCGTCGCCGATGTCGGCTTCCGCGTGGACGACTTCGCCGCCGAAGGGCCGCTCCTGTTCTCTCTCCTCTCCCCGGACTGGGAGGTCCCCTACAGCGCCGAGTTCACCGACCAGGGGCTCACCTACTCCCCCCTCGGTGAGGACGCCCTCGTGCGCTACCAGCGCACCCTCATCCCGGCCTCCGAGTGGATCAACAAGCACAAGCCGTATCTGTTCTTCGCCGGCGACCGCGTGCTGGCTCCCGACGACCGTCTACTCGCGCCGCGCACCGACCTGCCGCCCTTCGACCTGTCCCTGCTGACCCCGCTGGAGTGGAACGAGGTGGACATCCAGGTCGAGTCGATGGGACCGCAGCGGCTGGCGCACTCTGTGCAGCACTACATGTCTCTCCACCTGAGCGGGCAGCAGCACTTCGACGTCCTGCTCGACGACGACGGCGCCAACGAGGTGGCCGACCTCGTCGGGATCTGCGCAGACGAGACGGACATCACCATCACCCTCGTGCACTGCAAGTACTCCCACGAGCCCACACCCGGCCGCCGCGTCGCCGACCTGTACGAGGTCTGCGGCCAGGCCGTACGTGGTGCGAAGTGGCGGGAGTACGGCGTCGATGCATTGCTGCGGACCCTGTACCAGCGTGCCGTGAAGTGGGCCGCCCGTAATCCGGGACGGAGCCCGTACGTGATCGGCAGCATCGACGAGCTCTATCGCATCCGGGAGCAGGCGCCTCAGCTGCGCCCCCACATCAACACCGTCATCGCCCAGCCTGGCTTGTCGGCGGCCGCATGCAGCAGCGAGCAGCAGCTCCTGCTGGCCGGAGCCCACTCGTGGGTCAAGGCGGTGACCAAGGGCGCCTTCGTCGTCTACTGCAGCGCTTAGAGCATCTGTGCGGGCGCCGGCAGCACTGGCTTGGCCAGGGCGAACACGCTGCTTGAGGCGATCGTCGCCCATGGCTGCAGCTGAGGGACCGTGCACGATCAGGCGGTCCGGCCAGGGGCAGGGCGGCGTCAGACGCGGCGGCAGCGCTCTCGAAGCTCGGATAGGACTGCTTCCTCCCGCGCGTCGATGGCGCCGTCCACCGTGGCCGCCCGGTCGGCTACGTCGAGGAGGTCGCTCAGATCCCCTCGCTCGGCGTCGATGCGCCGCCACACCTCGGCAGGGTCGAAGTCGACGAGGCTGGCGAGCTGTTCGTCGACGACGTGATGCTGCTCCCGGGCCAGTCTCGTCAGGTGGCGCATCAGCAGCGTCTCATCGTCGGCGGTCTTGGGGTTGGCACGGATGACGAGCCAGGCGACCCACAGCATCAGCTGCGGGTGCTGACTGCGCCTGCTCAGGTTCTCGGCGAGTTCGATCACCCGCGCTTCGTTGCGGAAGACGGCTTGCGCGTGGCGCCCCGCGATCAGTGTCGTATAGCGGTTCACGGCCACCGCAAGGGGAACGCCGACCCCGGGAATACCGATCTTGATGACGTTGCGCTGCAGAAGATACTTCCCGACGAAGGGCAGGCCCTTCGCAGCGGTGAGCACCGTTTTGGAGTAGAAGCGCTTGATGACCCGCCGCGTCATGGCCGGGACCACCTTAAGCACGCCTTCCCTCACTACTGCCCCGCTCTTGATCGTGAAGGCCACACGGATGAGCTTCCACATGTCATCGGGGTCGGACAGGTCGAGCGGGGTTCGATAGAGGACGGCAATGTCGTAGGCCAGGCGGAGCTGGAGCCGGGTGACGAAGGCGAGATCGACCATCGTCGTGACGCCGGCAGCGGGGACGGTCAGCGCCGAGGCACCACCGCGGGGGCCGATGGTGGCGGCGATGGTCAGCGTGTAGGCACTGGCAGAGAACCCGCCCTCGAGTGCGGCATACCGGGCCGCCATCTTGATCCGCTCGTCGACGATGGCGTCCGCAGGCAGGCCCTCATACCGCTTTTGGAAGTACTCCCAGTTGACGGTGTCCGTGTAGGAGGCGAGGGCCTGAGCGCTGAGCTTGGTGAACCAGTCGCCCGACCTGATGTCCTCCGGGCTGAGCCCCGTGACGAACTCCCGCAACTCGGCCCGCTCATGGGCGACAGCCTCCCGCTCAGTGCTGGCGCCGACGGTGTCATACGGAACTTCGGTCATAGCCAGCACTCCCCGACGGTTGAGCGTGCAGTGCGGACAGGAAATGCAGCCAGGCTGAACGAAGCCTTTCGCCGGCGCCCCCTGCGGAACCTGAGATGCGGGGGCATCAACTCGCCTGCGGCATGGCAGGCGTAACGGCACGATCATGCTCCACGCGGGCTGTTTCCAGCAGGCGCCGCCAGGACGTGACCGTGGGCCGTCGCCGCAGCAGAGCCCGGCGCTCTCGCTCGGTCATGCCTCCCCACACGCCGAATTCAATGCGCTGGTCCAGGGCGTAGGCGAGGCACTCGGTCCGGACGCGGCAGCCCCCGCACAACGCTTTGGCACGGTTTTGCGCGGCGCCCTCGACGAACAGGGCATCGGGCTCAGCCGTCCTGCACAGTCCTTGCGCACTCCAGCCCGTTTCCCCCATGCCGATGCCGCCTCTCCCCTGGCCTGACCTGTGAGTTGCCCAACGTACCGGGCAACAGGCATATGACACTACGCTGTTGAGACAGGCCCTATCCTGCATCCGCCCCGCGGCGTCACACCTTGGGGTGACCATGCTTGCCTCCCGTGCGCGAAGGCGGTAAGAGAGTGGGCACACCCAGCATCGGCACCGGGCGCCTTCTGCGGCGGCCGGGCCCGAATGCCCTGCGACGATCAGCGGGCCTCCGGTGGCAGCCTGGTGAGAGCGCGTACGGCGCGGTGCTGGAGCGTCTTGACGGCGCCATCGCTTCGCCCGTCACGCGGGCGGTCTCGGCGAGCGAGAACCCCTGGAGGAAACGGAGCGTGACACACTCCTGTCTGCCGCGGGGCAAGCCGGCGCCCGGCATTGCAGATCCGCGTTCGGGCAGAACTCCAGGACACGGTCCTTCGCGGAGGACTCGGCCTCACCGGCACCTGTTCTGCAGGATCCTGGCCTGCGGGAACCGGATATGCGGAGCGGATACCGGCATCGCGGAATCCGGCCGAGAGCCCGCAGCCCATCCGTGGGCGATTCCTCGTCCTGCGGGCTAGCAAGATCTCCCCGTCCTTTGCAACGCGCACAAGGCGAGGCGCGCCAAGGCGGCATGCCCGGCGAGGGGCCGTGCCCGGCAACAGGAGTTCTGGGCCGGAGAGTTCACCAGCTGTCGTGTCAGTGGCCGCGGTTAACCTCGAAGGCTTACACGGAGGAGGTCGTGTTGACGTACGGTTCGCTGACGCCGGAGGTGCCGCTGGGCCCCTTCGAGGCATCTCCGATCAAGGTCTGGTCCGCGCCGGGCAAGGCCGCCAAGCTGCACGCCAGGGAGGACTGTTCCCGCATACGCACTGGCCGCGTCATGTCGAGCGAGCTGCCACTGCGGGCGGTGGTCGAGCGGATGTGTCCGCAGTGCGCCAGGTACGGGACGTGGGCGCGGCCGGGAACCGGAGTCGGTCTGTTCCTGGGTGCGCTGACCGGTCTGGGCCTGCTGCACGAACTCGGCAGCTACGCCGAGGCGGACGAGGACACCTTCACCGACGACGAAGTGAAGCAGGCGGCCCTCCTGCTCCTTGAGGCCCCGCAGGATGAGAGGGACGACCCCGACGCGGACGAGGAACAGGAGGAGGACTGGCGTGCGCGGCGAGAGGCCCAGCAGCTACGCGACTCGGTCGTAGAACAGTGGCACAGCGCGGCGGCCAGTCTGCACCGCTCCCACCGCCTCCTTGCTCTGTTTCCCTGGCTGAAGCCCTGGGCCGATGCCCGCATGCGGCTCAAGGCAGATCACGTCGCTGCGCTCCAGCAGCAGGCTGGGCACCTGCTCTCCCGGGAAGCGCTCACAGCGGCGGCCGGCGTGGCGGCCATGGGCACCCCGGACCTACCGGCCGAGGACCCGGCGTTCGCCCTGCTGGGCACGCCAACGACAGTGGCACAGGAGTTGACCTCGCTGTGGCGGCGGTGGAGCCGCCAAGCCGCCGACAGCTGGGAGCACCCTCGCGAACACGGCCACCTCGCCTACGACCTCGTCCGCAGGATCAGCAGCCGGCGCAAAGGGTGGGATGCGGCGCTGGAGCGCGCCCAGAAGCTGATGACGGCCTGGACGCTCGCGCTGCAGGCGGGTGCGGCCGGTGAGCAGGACGAGCGGATGCTGCGGGTACGACTCCCGGAGCAGGGGCTGGATGATCCGCTCAGCCGTGAGGAGGCTTTCCTTGGCCGTCTGAGCGAGTGGGAGCTGGGCGTGCTCGCCTGCTGGGCCACCGAAGCGGACTGGGAAGGGCTGACCGTGACGCTGCAGGTACCCGAGGCCGTCGCGGCCCGTCTGCTGTCCCAGCCTTCGGCTCTGTCGTGCCTGACGCCCGAGCAGACCCACGCCGTGCAGGACGCGGAACCCGAGAAGCCTGCCGAGACGGTGGGACCAGGAGTGTTCGACGACACGCCGGTCAGCGAGCGGCGGCCGGTCACCCCCGGTGATCTGCGGGCTTTGCGTACCATCTCGCGGCAGGTGGACCAGCTGTATCTGGTGCTGTCCATCGAGGCCGGACCCGAGGTGTTGGCGCTGTCCGTGCTGGAGGCGCGGGTCGCTCGCGGAGGCCAGTACATCGTCGTGGCGACGGCCGGTGATCTGCCCGACCAGCTGGTGACAGCGCGGCGTGAGGAACTCACAGCCGACACTGTGGCGGATGATGATCTGGTCTGGATGCCCCGCATCCACGAGCCCGCCCACCCGGACTTCGGCCGCCGCCTGGGCACGGCCGAAGGTGAACGGCTGGTGGTGCGCCTGGCCCGAGGGCGCTCGCACCCCGATGCAGCACTGCGCTGTCTGCTCCTTGCCCGCGCAGTGGCGGATCTGCGCGACCTCGCAGAGCGGTATGACGCGAGCGGCGAGCGCCGTGATCTTGTGCCCTTCCCGGTGTGGGACGGCCTGCTGGCCATGGAGCAGCTGGATCTGCAGCCCTTTGCGCCCGTCCGGGATGACGGTGCAGGGCGCGGGGGATCGGGTCTGCCGCTGGGCGTCCTGGCCTCCGCGCAGCTGTACACGACGGATGCCGCAGGGCAGTTCGAGGGCCGGGCCCACTCCCCCGGCTGCCAGCACCAGGGCCGCGACCGTGGTCTCAGCCGGTACTACGACCTGGTGACCGTCAAGCAGATGCTGGGCACCGAGCGGTTCGACCCATGCAGCAAGTGCGGCGGCTACGCCACCCGCCGCCTGTCGACGACGCAGGTCGCCTACTACCGTGCCGCGCACCAGGTGCACGGCCTCGCCGGGCAGGTCCGGTGGGTCCTGGACCACCCCGACCTGGAAACGGACACCGCCGCGCTCCTGGCCGAACTCAGGGAATGGGACGCCGCCGCCTCGCCTGACACCTGGTTCGACGCAGACAATGAGGAGAGGCAGTGGAACCGCTTCATCCGCCGCCTCCTGCAGCAACTGGAAGCGGCAGTCGACCGCCCCCAGCCGTCGTAAGACGCGGCCTCGGGCGGGCATCCGCCAGGGACCGGTCGAGTCCTGGCACCGCGTGTACTGCCACAGTGCCTGGTCCTGGTGCGGTCCCCGGCCGCGACATCGTCGGGTTCCTTATCCCATGAGGGACCCGGCGGGTCTACCGCCGGGACCACCACCAGGGTGAGGTCGCCTCCTGAAAGGGATCGGCCTCGCCGCCGTGCCGTCTGGCGACCAGGCGAGCGTCCGCATTCAGGCCAGCGAGTGGCAAGGGAAGGTGGTCCACGGTTGCCAGGACGGTGGCGCGCTGGGCAGCCGGCTGCATCCCCTTACAAGGTGTGCCCGGGCTGCCATCGGCGCCGGGGGCCAAGGTCCAGGTGGCAGCTACCACTGTTTGCGCCGAGCCTTGATCCAGCCGGTGTGCGTGGGGCCCAGGCCACGCAGTTGCTTCATGGAGCAGCCGGTCCACGTGGGCGACCAGCTTCGTCTTGATCCGCGCGGTGCCAACGAGCGCAGCACGGACCCGGACCCGCCACAGTTCCTGATCCGCGGTGGCGTCGGGAGAGTGTCCAAGGCTGGCACGGCGCGTTCCTCCCGTGCAGCTCGGTTCCGCGGGCCGTGGCGAAGTCCTCTGTACGCGTCTCCGATGGCACCGCCAGGCCCGGCCGTCGCCGACCCGGCCCGGGGCATGCGGACGGATCCTCAGCGGCATTAGCGGCCCGCGATAACGATTGACCACTGCCTCACAAGTGTCTCGGGTCAGCTGCGCTCACGGCGAGGTCGAGAACGGCAAGGCATAGGGGGCCTTCGTGGTGGGTGAAAGGATTGTGCACCACGGTGTCGGGTGATGCGGATTCGAGGATGCGGATGTTTGCTGCCGCATCCGCCTGCGGCAGGGCGCCGGCTTGCCGCAGTACCAGCGCGAAGAGGTACACGCGCTGCATGGCTTGCCCTTCCGGGTGGGCGTGGGCAATGGGGTCCCATGGGTCGGCCATGATGGGGCTGTCTTCACCAATTCCCATGGGGTCGTTGAGTGCGTCCTTGAACGCCTCAAGGGCGTCTGGGTCGGTGCGGAGCCGCCGCATCAGCGGCTTGGTGAACATCGACAGGTACCTGTCGAAGGTATCCAGACGGAATCGGGTGTGCGCGCGGGTCGCGAGGGCTGGTAGATCCCTCGGTGGGGCTGCGCCGAACGCAATGGCTAGGACGCTGCCCCGTTCACGGGGTTCGCGAGCTTCGCGGTCTGTTGTGAACCACGTTTCAAGGTCGCGGAAGGCGGCAGTGGCCAAGGGGTCCGAAGGGAACAGTTGCGTGTAGGCAGCCAGCCCGTCATCTTCTTGTACGAAGCCTGGTCGGCCACTGACCGTCTCTTCGGTGAGGATGGCCTTGAACAGCTCGTCGGACACGTTCCTGAGCTGCACTGAGATTTGTGGAGTCCCTGATGCCAGGGTTACGGTCCTGGCGAAGGAGATCCACCAGCACCATGCCAGCACCCCGTAAATACCCCGATGAGCTCCGTGAGCGTGCGATCCGCGAGGTCCGCACCACCGGCCGCCCGATCGCGCATGTCGCGAAGGACCTGGGCATCCACAAGGAGGCCCTGCGCGGCTGGGTCCGCCAGGCCGAGGCCGACCATGGCGAACGCGACGACCGGCTCACTACCGCCGAGCGCGACGAGCTGAAGCAACTCCGCAAGGAGAACGCCGAGTTGAAGCGGGCGAACGAGATCCTCAAAGCCGCCTCGGTGTTTTTTGCCCAGGAGATCGACCGTCCCCGGACGAGGCCGAGCAGGTGATCGACCACCTGCGTGACAACGGTCTCGGGGTCGATCCCGTCTGCCGGGTGCTGGACCTGTCGCCGTCGACGTATTTCGCCCGCAAGAAGCGGCCGAAGTCGGCCCGCCGGCTCCGCGACGAACAGCTCATGCCGGCGATCGAGGAGATCCATGCGGAATCGGGCGGCACCTACGGCGCCCGTCGGATCACGCGCGCTCTGCGGCGCAAGGGTGTCGAGGTGGCCCGCTGCACCGTCGAGCGGCTGATGGCCGAACTCGGCCTGGAGGGCGTGATCCGTGGCCGGCGTCGCCGCACCACGATCCCGGAGCCGTCGGCGCCCCGCCCGCCGGACCTCGTGGACCGCAACTTCACCGCGGCGCGGCCCGATCAACTATGGGTGGCCGACATGACGTATGTCCGCACGTGGTCGGGCTGGGCATATGTGGCGTTCGTGCTGGACGTGTACTCACGGATGATCGTCGGCTGGCAGGTCGCCGACCACATGCGTACCGAACTGCCCCTGGACGCCCTGGAGATGGCGCTGTGGCGCCGGAGAATCAAGAAGGACTCCGGCCTCATTCACCACAGCGACAGAGGTTCGCAATATGTGTCGATTCGCTACACCGACCGGTTGGCCGACATCGGCGCCTCCGCGTCGGTCGGCTCCGTCGCGGACTCGTACGACAATGCCATGGCCGAGGCTCTGAACGGCACTTTCAAGGCCGAGCTGATCGAGATGCAGGGCCCCTGGAAGGACCCTGCCCAGGTCGAGCGGGCGATCTTCCAGTGGGTCACGTGGTACAACGAAGAGCGTCTTCACTCCGCGCTCGACTACGTGCCACCTGCCGAGTACGAACGCGACTTCTGGCAGAGCCAGGAGCAGACCCCGCGGTCCGCCTGAAACAAGATCACCGGACTCTACGAAACTCGGGGCAGCTCACCTCGCCGGATGCAGCAGCCCATGGCACATCACCAATGCGGACAAGATCGTGACGTGGGCAGAGCGCCACCTCAGCCCGACGGTCAAGACCCTCAGCCGGCCGAAGGACACCACCGGCTTCGTCGCCATCCCCCGCACTGGACAGTCGAACAGAGCCTGGCCTGGACCATGAACGCCCGCCGCCATGCCCGGGACTACGAATGGCTCGTCCAGCGGTCCGAAACCCCATCAGCTGGACCGCCATCACCCTCATGACCCGCCGCGTCAACCGTTGACCGGCACCCCTCCGACACCGCACCGGTCGCCCAACGGCCCTCGACGAACCTACAGATCAGAAGCAACTTCATACGAGAAACTTCTTACGAGAAGCTGACGCGGGACCGAAACATCTTCATCCCACCCGCCCCACAGGCAACTCTGGCTCCGCACGTCACCGACCGGCGGTGGCGGCGAGGTATGAGGAGTCAGGCGTGAGCAGGCATACCAGGCGTAGGTCGAAGTCGCAGGTCCGGTTGACCATCGCCGGGGCCGGCATCCTCGCGTCGGCGGCGGTCGCGACCACGGTGGCCATCGCCTCGGCGGGGGAAGTCCCCCGCGCGCACGAAGGGGCGACGACGAAGAGTGCCAAGGCGGGAGCCGACCACGCCGTCTTCGTACAGGGCAACGAGCTCGCCGGAAACACCATCCACGTCTTCAAGCGCGGCGAGGACGGCAAGCTGACCGCCTCGGGCACCTACGCCACAGGCGGCAAGGGCGGGGACCAGGTCGACGCGCCCACCGACTCCCTCGCCTCCCAGGGCTCACTCGTCTACGACCGCGGCTCGCATCTGCTGCTGGCAGTCAACGCGGGCAGCGGCACCGTGACCTCGTTCCGGGTCGAGGGACAGAAACTGACGGACCGGCGGGTGGTGCATTCGGGCGGGGACTTCCCCTCGTCCATCGCTGTGTCCGGCAACCTCGCCTACGTCATGAACGCGGGAGGCGCGGGCAGCGTCCAGGGTTTCAAGATCACGGCCAACGGACTCAAGCCGCTGGGCGGTTCATATCGCTCCCTGGGGCTGAAGAACGACAAGGTGCCGTTGTTCAGCAGCTCGCCCGGCCAGGTCGCGTTCACGCCGGGCGGCCGTGAGCTGGTCGTCACCACGAAGTCGGCCAACACCATCGAGGTGTTCCCGATGCGACGCGACGGACGGCCCGCACACCGGGCGACGGTCAACGACTCGGCCGGCGGCGTGCCATTCGCGATCACCTTCGACAAGACGGGCCGGATGCTGGTCGCCGAGGCCGAGAAGTCGACGGTCAGCACGTACAAGGTGCTCGCCGACGGCCGCCTCAAGGTCGTCCAGAAGCCCCTGGCCAACGGCCAGAACACACTGTGCTGGCTCGAGCGCGCCGGTGACTTCTTCTACGGCGGCAACACCGGCAACTCAACCGTCAGCGGCTACCGCACCGACCGGCACGGCAGGCTCGCGCTCACCAACGAGGTCGGCATCGCCACCCCGCCGTCGGCGATGTCCCAGGGGGTCATCGACCTGGCGGTGACGCAGGACGAGAAATTCCTGTACGTACAGAACGGCACCTCCGGTACCGTCGACGGCTTCAGCATCGGCAGGAACGGCTCCCTCACCAAGGTCACCACAGCCACCGGGCTGCCCCCCTTCGCCGAATCCGGCATGGAGGGCATAGCCGCGGTGTAAGAAGCTGCCACCGCGGCCCGGCGCCCTGGAGACTCCTCTCCGGGGCGCCGAACCCGTTCTGACCCCGCAGGAATGCTCGACGACGGTCACCACTCCCGCAGCCGACAAGGCATGCGGGCCGGCCGCGCCCAGTCGGGCGGGGTACCAGCTGGGACTGGATGGGTGAGCCCGGACAGGACAATTCCGCGAAGTCCTGTGCCAGTTCGGTCCTCGACTGACACAGGAGACGGAAGACCCGGATCACCCGTCGGCGTCACGTCGGCGAGCGGCGTGCGCACGGTGCTCAGGCACGGAGTCACCCACTCCGCGAAGGGCAGATCGTCGAAGCCGACCACGCCGACGTCGTCGGGAAGGCGCAACCCGAGCGACGCGGCCGCGCGACTGATGCCCACCCGCCTGACGGTTGCTGCCGGCGGAAACCCCAGTTCTGCGGTCGGCGACTCCAGCAACTCCAGAGCGTGTTGGTGCGCGAGGCGGTGGGTGAAGTCGTCGTAGCGCACAAGGCCCGGATCACATGGGATCCCGGCTTCTTCCAGCGCCGAGCGGAGATTGCCGAGGCGACGCAGTTCCTCGTGCTGGGCGGGGGTCAGTTCGGGCGCGGTTCAGTTCTTACGTGTCCATGACGCGCAACGTGAACAGCGGCCAAGCGCCGACCACTCAGGTGAGGCTGGGGGCGTCCGGGCGGCGAGTGATGCGTATCGCCGCTGGACCAGGAACCACGTTGTGAAATCGGGAGTTCTCATGCGAGCAGATCACAGGCGCGGCCGAAGCCGCCGCAACGCCATCGTGGCGGTCACGGCGCTCCTGGCAGGGGGCGGTGGTCTCGTAGCCGTGAACTACGCCGCCAACGCGTCCGACGTCACCGCCACCGCTCCTACGACGCGGTCGGCCCAGACGATCAGCTGTCCGGACGTGAAGGGCAAGCTGCCGGCCGTCCCCCAGCAGGCACAGGCCGAGGTGGACCGGAATCTGCAGTTGCTGGACCGGCAGACCGCGGAGGCCAACCAGCGGCTGGTCGACACCCGTGGACAAGGGGGACCGAACTTTGTGCAGAACGCGATCCTCGGCCCCCTGACAGACAAGAGGAAGGCGACCATCGACCGGATCGCCATCGCCATCGGACGGTCGGCCGCCAAGCCCACAGGGCTGGACGCTCTCGCCGCCTGCAACCTCGGCCTCGACGCACCCGGGACGCAGACATCCGGGGCCGGGGCCGCGAGCCAGAGCCCCGGCGGCGCCCAGGGCGACGGGGGCAACACCGGACAGCAAGGCAACGGCTCCGGTGCTGCTGGACAGAGCAACGACGGGCCCACCGCGGCCGACTTCGTGGACATCACCAAGGTGGCCCCGAACGTGCCCAAGGTCCGCAAGCAGGCCGGCGCCTCGACCGGAGCCTTCACCTCCCGATGCGGAGTCAACAAGCAGGGACAACACAACTCGGACAACGACATCGTGGCTCCCGGTGTCAGCAACGGCGCCCACCACGTCCACGACTACGTGGGCAACCGGAAGGTGGACTTCACCTCGACCAACGAGTCCCTGAGCGCCCAGGGCACCTCCTGCACCAACGGCGACCAGTCCGCGTACTACTGGCCCGTCCTGCGGGACACCACCCGTCAGGGGCCCGACGCAGGCGCCCTCGGCGGCGGCGCGGAGGGCAACAAGGGAGCCATCCTGGTGCCCGCGACCGTCACGATCACCTACCAGGGCAGCCCCACCGGCAAGGTCGTGGCGATGCCACGCTTCCTGCGGATCATCACCGGTGACGCCAAGGCGTTCACCAACGGCACCAAGAACGCCAACGCCCACTGGAGCTGCACCGGTTTCGAGAACAAGGTCCAGCTCACCGACAAGTACCCGATCTGCCCCAGCGGCAGCAAGGTGGTGCGCAGCTTCGCCTTCCAGAGCTGCTGGGACGGCAGGAACATCGACAGCGCCGACCACCGCAGCCACGTCGCCTTCGCCGACGCAGGCGGCAACTGCGCAAGCGGCTTCAAGGCCATCCCGCAGCTGACGATGCGGCTCACCTACAGGACTCCTGCGGCCCCGAACTTCGCCGTCGACGGCTTCCAGGGACAGCAGCACAACGCCATCACCGACCACAACGACTTCATCAACGTGATGACCGACCAGCTCATGAACCAGGCGGTCTCCTGCATCAACTCAGGGCGCCGCTGCGGCTGAACCGACCGACCGGGCCGCCACCGGTTCCTCTGCTCCGGCCTCGCCGCAAGATCGGCGAGGCCGGTGTCGCGTCGGAGGGAATCACCCGGGCGGACGGCTTCCAGCGTTCCACGGCACCACGCCAGATCTTACGAAGCCCTTACGCAGCCGTCTCACGTGACGTAACGCGCCTACGATCGCAGCGTGTTGACCATCCGAGACATCACCCTCGCCACTGTCGCGCCCCTTGCGCTGGCTGCGGCGGGCGGCGCGCACCCGCATGGCCTGTCCAGGGCGACGGCCACGGACTGGACACAGTTGCACATCGCACTGCTGCCGGTCTTTCCGCTGCTCACGCTCGGCCTCCTCGTCCCTCTGTGGCACCGCCCCCGACCAGATCTCGCGGGCTTCGCCACGGTGGTGGCCTGGGCGAGTGCGTTCACCTACGCGGCCTTCTACACCGGTCTCGACGCGGTGGCCGGCATCGCGGCGGGAACCGCGGTCGAGCACGCTGCCGCAACAGCGGACATAGGGCGGATCAAGTACCCGCTCTACGACACGGGTGAGACGCTCGGGCAGGTCGGGGCCTACGCCCTCATCGTCGCTGTCGTAGCCACGGCGGTCGCGCTCTTCCCGAAACACGGCGTGCGAGTCATTCCCGGCACGGTGGTTCTCCTGGTGGCCGGCTGGTCCTTCACTGACAGCCACATCTTCTGGCCCCGCGGCGTATGGACCATGCTCGGTTTCGCACTGGGCTTCGCACTGCTCGCCGCCGGGACCAGAAGGAGCGAATCCGTTCCGCGCCGCGCCTGAGCTCGTTCGACACCTCCGCATGGTGCACTCAAACGGCGCAGTGTTGACGAGCGCCGATTGCCAGATGGTCAGGTGCTCGGAGGCTTCCGGTGCGCGACTTGCGCCGGCAGAGATGCCGCCCGCCGTCAGCGAGGCGGGTGATGCGGGAGGGCGTCGGGGTTGGTGCCCTCGGCCTCGGCTGCGTCTGCGAGGGCCGCGGCAGCGGCCTCTTCCGCCTGAGCCTTGTCGCTGGCGGCCTGGGCGACCATGTCGTCAGGCGGTTTCTCGCGGGTGGCCGGCGACTGGGGCAGCACCTCGGTGAAGGCGCGGGACACGCCCTGGAGTGCGGAGGTGATCTCGCTGGGGATCACCCAGAAATTGTTGCCCGAGCCCTGCGCGAGTTGGGGCAGCGTCTGGAGGTACTGGTAGGCGAGCAGCTTGGGGTCGGGATCGTTGCGATGCACGGCCTGGAACACCTCGTCGATGGCCCGGGACTGGCCCTCGGCCTGGAGGATCGCGGCGCCGTCTTCGACCCGCTGCCCGGCGAGGGGCGCTGGGGCACCGTCCTGCTCATGGACGGCAACGTCGGCATCGGCGGCGATCCGCGCGCCCTTCCGGAGCGGGTCGCCGTCCGTCTCACTCCCGGCGGGCTGCTGATCGCCGAGACCGCGCCGGTGGACGTCGACGAACACGTTCACGTCCACATCACCGACGCACACGCCACCGTCGGCGCTCCCTCCCCCTGGGCACGGCTCGGCATCCCGACCCTGCACCGCTACGCGCGGGGCTGGGAGCGGGCCGGGAGTGAGACGGACGGCGGCCGGCGCTTCGCGGTCCTGCGCAGCCGCAGTGCCAGCAGCAGCGCCGAGCCGCCGAACAGCACGGCGGTGATCAGCAGCCAGCGGGCGAGGAAGCCGTCCGGTGACAGTCCCGTGGCGACCCGGTAGCGCCGGTCCACCATCCCGCTGATCAGCGGGAACCACACGAGCAGGAGCAGGCCGGACAGGGCGGCCGGGACGCGGACGTACATCGCCCACTCCCGGCGGCCGACCACGCCGAGACCGCGTACCACCGCCCGGTCAGCCCCTGCGTACAGGGGCAGCAGCACGAGGTCGTGCAGCAGCGCCGCCCCCACGATCCACAGCGCCACACCGAACCAGTCGTCCGCGAGCAGCCGTACACCCGCGTAGCCGGCGAGGGCGAACGAGCAGGCGAGCAGCAGCAGTTGCAGAGGGCTGCCGATCGGAACACGCGGACGCATCACAGTTCTCCGAAGGTCATACGGGCCACCCACTTGGTGTTCAGCACGCCGGGCGCCGCGGGCACGATCACGCGGGCGGGATAGCCGTGGTCGGGGGACAGCTCTTCTCCGTTCACGTACAGGGCGAGCAGGGAAAGCGGGTCGGCGACCTGGTTGGCGCGCAGGGCCGCGTGGCGGAAGGCCCCGTGCCGCTGGAGGGACTCGACGAGCACGTCCGGCGAGTCGTCCTCGTACCCGACGAGTGCGGCGAGGTCGCGCAGCCGTACCCCGCGCCACCACTGGTCGGACGTCGACCAGCCCTCGACGCAGGCGATGGGCAACGCCGAGCTGTACAGAGGGAGTTCGGCGAGTTGCGCCCGGCTGAGGCGGACCGTGCCCGAGCGTCCCGTGACGACGAGGCGCCAGACGTCGTCGTCCGTCTCCGCCACGTCGATCCCGGCGTACGCGGCCGTCTTGTTGATCTGGAACCCGTTCGGGCCGCCGCCGGGCTCGGCCCAGCCGTGCGGGGCGAGAAGGGCGGTGCGGCGCAGGGCGTCGGAGTTCTGCCCCACCGTCGTGGCGAACAGCAGCAGCGAGCCGCCCCCGACGAACCAGAGCGCTCCGCGCCGGGAGACGGTCGCCTCGGCGGGGCGCGGGGACACCAGGTCCGTCCGCTCCTCCCGCACGTGCCGCAGATTGCGCAACGCGATGGGCGTCTTCAACAGCGCGTGGGCCACGAAGGCCGCGAAGAACACCCAGGCGCCATAGAAGTGCAGCGGGTAGAAGGAGCCCGGAAAGACGTAGTTCAGCTGGATGTTGAACACACCGGTCACGAACTCGAACAGCCCGCCGCCGACGAGCAGCAACAGGGAGATCCGCTCCAGTGCGTGGGCGAGCGAGCGGGCCGGCGGCAGCGTGAACAGCTTCGGCACCACCGACCACAGCTTGGCCAGCAGGACCGGGATCAGGGTGATGCCCAGGGTGACGTGAACGCCCTGGTTGAGCCGGTACAGCCAGTGCGGGCCGGTGGGCCAGGCGAAGAGGTAGAAGCCGAGGACGCCCTTGTCGGGGGTCTTGTCGTTCACCGGCGACAGATCCGGGTTATAGGCGGCGTACGAGACCAGCCCCGTCACGAACAGCACCGTGATGCCGACGAGCAGGACGACGCCGAGCACGGACGTGAACCAGGGGCCGCGCAGTGGACTGCGCCAGAAGCCGGGAGAGGTGGGGAGCCGCGGATCGTCTCGCATGGTCCGACCGTAAGCCGGGGTCCCCCTCGTGGAGGGCGTGCGACTCATGACGAAACGCGGACGTCCGGCCCGGACGGCGGTGTGTGAACGTCCGCCCGGCCTAACGCGCCGGTGTGACCCGCACCCTGCCTTCCGCCGGATGTCCAGACCCGCGATGAGGCCGGAAGGCCGATTCGGCAGCTCGAGCGGAGCATCAACCGTGCCCAGCCCGCCTACCTCGCGCTGTGCGGCGCCGACGTACTCGACGTCTGCAAGCTGGAGACCATCGACTACGGCCCGGACGAGCAGCTGCTGCGCTGGCGGCAGGTCCACAGCGAGAACGCCTCCGCGCTCCAGGACGACGGCTCGGTGTCCTTCGCCCGGACCGCGGGCGGCACCAGAGTAACCATCTGCGCCTATCAGCAGTTCGCCCTCCCACCGTTGTGGCGGGCGATCACCCCACGCTGTGGCCCGCGGTCCGGCGCGCTCTGGTGGAGGACGCCTACCGCAGGTCCTTCCACACCACCCTGAACACCATCGCGGCACACGGGCAGGGCAGCACAGGGCCGGTCACGGAGACGGCGGCGCCGACTTCTCGCTCCGGGACGCCGTCGCCCGCGTGACCGAGCCGTTGAACCCGTTGGCCGGGTTGGCCCCGTGGAGGCCGACACGGCCCGAGTACACCGACAGTTCCGGCTTCCGTCACTTCAGGCCCGAGAGGCAGCCCAGTTGACCCCGCTCACCACCCAGCCGCACGAGTACCCGTACGCCTTCCACATCGCCCTCGACGGCAACGGCCTCAACGGCCTGGAAGGCCGGGCAGGCGTCTGCGTCTTCCGCTACGACCCCGCCACCGGCCGGTACGCGTACAAGATCGAGTACTACGACGGCATCGCCGGCGGTCATGCCGTCAGCGTCAGCCCGGACCGCTCGCTCGGGTTCCTCGGCAACACCGGCCAACACCTGCTCTTCTACGACACCACGGCCCTCGCCGAGACCGACCGCCTGTCCACCCTGCGGATCGAGCCCACCGACTCGTCCATCAAAGGCACCACGCACATCGCCTGGCTGGGAAACCGGGAGATCGTCGGTGCGATCGGCGAGCACCTGTGGCGGTTCGACATCGACCAGCTCGGCCGTCCCGAGCGCCTGGGCCCGCACGGCCTGAAGCTGCCCCACGCCATGAAGACCACGGCCTCCGGCCGATACCTCGTCCACGGCGGCATGGACCACCCCGTCGCGGCGAGGCCCGCGAGGTCGGCATCTTCGACCTGCACACGGGCACGGCCCGCCACGTCGACCTACCGACCACCTGCTGGCATGTGGCCGCGCATCCCCACGAAGACCGTTTCTACGCCCTCTCCTGAACCGGCGTCGCCAGGTGCGGACCCTGTCCGGAGCAATCCGCGATGGCGTCCCGCGTGATGGTGTAGGCGATCACCGTGCGGGTGTGCGCGGGCGGATGCCCGGGGCGTGCATCCGGTGACGGTCTCCGCTCCCTGCGCAAAGGGCGGGCCACCGTGCAAATCTCCCTGGTGAACGGCCACTTCGACCTCACGCGAGGCGGCTACGAACCCCCTTCCCGCCCGCCACCTCCGCTCGCTGTCGGCGCAACGGCCCCGAGATGGGCGGAACGCGATCACGTGCACCACATGGCGACTCGCAGATCCGGAGCGGAGCGCCGAAGCGCACGCCAGGAAGCCATTCCGACGTCAGCCCAGGCAGGGACCGCGCCCACCGACGACGATCAAGCAAGCCGGGACTTCGGCCTCGGTTCGATAACGGTAAAGGAAGGGCAATGGTTCTACAGAGCAAAGATTGCATAGGCTCAAGGTGGGAGAACCCCAGAGGTCACAGTTCGAGTCACCGAGGGGGCCTCCCGTGTGATCAGTCGTCCAGGAGGGGTCCGCCTCACGACGCATACCGGCAGCACATCCGGCGGCCCGTCGGATCAGCTTCGCGACGTGGCTTTTGACGTCCACAAGGGCGGCAGTGACGCCCTCAGCGAGGCGTCGACATGCCGCCGAGACGTGGTTCGCGCCGGAACGCCGCGATGAGTTCACGACGCCAAAGGCGGTCGCAACAACGAGACGAGCCCATCACTGAAGTTTCCAGAAATTCGGAACAGGATAGCTAGCGAGGTAATTCAGGGCGGTTCCATAAGAAATCGATGAAGTTCCCGACAGTCGGTCTGTACGGCTCCCGCGAACCCTGACGCCGGAGTCATGAATGCATGCGCACATTTTCATTGGCATTGAAACTCTGATCCCGAACCTCCCCCTCCCCCGTAACGAGATTATCAAACCAGGGGATTTCCGGATCGTTATCGCAGCGTAACCCGGTGCCACAATGACCGAAATGCCCTCTCCTTATGGTGTTGTTTCATCCGTTTCGCCCCGAATCAAAGTCGTCCCAGACAGGTCTCTTGTGAGAAGTTCGTGCGCTGCGGAATTCAACTTCTCCATCTAGGTTTGTCACCCATGAAATCCAGCAAGGAGACGGATTCGCCCTGCCCGGTACCGACTCTCGACCTTCCCGATATTGCAGACGGCGTAGCTATGTGGCGCATCGCCCGTGACACCGGGGTCCTCGATCTCAATTCGACCTACAGCTATCTTTTGTGGTGCCGTGACTTCTCCCGCACCTCCGTCGTGGCGCGCGACGACCTCGGCCACCCCACCGGATTCATCACCGGATACATTCGGCCCGATCACCCGCAGACATTGGTCATCTGGCAGGTAGCAGTGGACCGCGCGCATCGGGGTCGCGGGCTGGCCGGCCGGATGCTCGACGACCTCGCGGTGCGCGGCGTGGGCGCAGGGGCACGCCGGGTCGAGACGACGATCACACCCGGCAACGAACCCTCGCACCGGCTGTTCGCCTCGTTCGCCCAACGGCGCGGGGCGCGCATCGAGCGCGAAGTCCTCTTCGGCGAGGACCTGTTCCCGACGGCGCACGGGCACGAGCCCGAGATCCTCTACCGCATCAGCCCGCTGGCATGAACCGCACCGAAGGACCTACCTCAGTGACTGTCACTCAGCCTTCCCCCTCCATCTTCGAGACCCTGGAGTCCGAGGTCCGCAGCTACTGCCGCAGCTGGCCTGTCGTGTTCGACCGCGCCCGAGGCAGCCGCATCCATGACGAGGACGGGCGGACCTATCTCGACTTCTTCTCGGGTGCCGGAGCGCTCAACTACGGGCACAACAACCCGGTACTCAAACGCGCCCTGCTGGACTACCTGGAACGCGACGGCGTCACGCACAGCCTGGACATGAGCACGACCGCGAAGCGGGCTTTCCTGGAGCGCTTCCAGGACCTCGTGCTGCGCCCGCGTGGCCTGTCGCACAAGGTGATGTTCCCCGGCCCCACCGGCACCAACGCCGTGGAGGCAGCACTGAAGCTGGCCCGCAAGGTCAAGGGCCGGGAGGCGATCGTCTCGTTCACCAACGCGTTCCACGGCATGTCCCTGGGCTCGCTGGCCGTGACGGGCAACTCCATGAAGCGGGCCGGCGCGGGGATTCCGCTGGTGCACGGCACCCCCATGCCGTTCGACAACTACTTCGACGGACGCGTCGCCGACTTCCTGTGGTTCGAACGACTGCTGGAAGACCAGGGTTCCGGACTCAACCAACCCGCCGCGGTGATCGTCGAGACAGTCCAGGGCGAGGGCGGCGTCAACGTGGCCCGCCCGGAGTGGCTTCGCGGTCTGGCGGATCTGTGCGAACGGCGCGACATGCTGCTGATCGTCGACGACGTCCAGATGGGCTGTGGGCGGACGGGCTCGTTCTTCTCCTTCGAGGAGGCCGGCATCGTCCCCGACATCATCACCCTCTCCAAGTCCATCGGCGGCTACGGCCTCCCCATGGCCCTGACCCTCTTCAAACCTGAACTCGACGTCTGGGAGCCCGGGGAGCACAACGGCACCTTCCGCGGCCACAACCCCGCCTTCGTCACAGCGACAGCAGCCCTGGACGCGTACTGGGCGGACAGCGACAGCATGACGAAGCAGACCATCGCCCGTGGCGAGCAGACCGAGGCCGTCCTGCGCGAGATCGTCGCCGAGCACTCCGGCACCGGCGCCCGCCACCGCGGGCGGGGGCTGGTGTGGGGCCTGGAGTTCGACGACAAGGGATGGGCGTCGCGGGCAAGTGCCCGCGCTTTCGAACTGGGCCTGCTCATCGAGACTTCGGGCCCCCAGGACGAGGTCCTCAAACTTCTGCCCGCACTGACCATCACGGCCGACGAGCTCGACGAGGGGCTGCGCACTCTCGCCCGGGCAGTACGCCAGACCGCACAGGAGAAGACGAACACATGATCATTCGATCACTGACCGACATCGAGGGCACGGACCGTGATGTGACCGCCGAATCCGGAGCCTGGCGCAGCAGGCGCCTCGTCCTCGCCGGGGACCGTGTGGGTTTCTCCGTCCACGAGACCGTCATGTACGCGGGCACCACGACTTCTATGTGGTACGCGAACCACGTCGAGGCTGTCCTGTGCATCGAGGGCGAGGGCGAGCTCACCGACGACGAAACCGGCGCGACACACCGGATCTCCCCCGGCACGCTCTACCTTCTCGACGGGCACGAGAGGCACACGATGCGTCCCCGCACCGATCTGCGATTCGTCTGCGTCTTCAATCCGCCGGTCACCGGCCGCGAAGTGCACGACGAGAACGGCGTCTACCCCCTGCTCACGGAAGGAGCCTGAGATGACCGACCTGTATCCGACACGCGGTGCGGCCGAAGTGACGACGCCCCGCCGAGACCCCGTGCTCTGGGGTGAACCGTCCGCGGAACTGCGCGACTTCGAACGTGACGGCTTCCTCACCGTGGACGAACTGCTCACCCGGACGGAAGTCCTGACCTACCGGGCCGAACTGAAGCGGTTGATCGCCGATCCGGCGGTACGCAACGACGAGCGTGCCGTCATCGAATCCTCCTCCCAGGAGATCCGCTCGATCTTCGAAGTCCATCGCATCAGTGAGGTCTTCGCCCGACTCGTCCGGGATCCGCGAGTTGTGGACACCGCTCGTCGGATCCTCGGTTCCGACGTCTACGTCCACCAAAGCCGCGTCAACGTCAAACCGGGCTTCGGAGCCGGCGGGTTCTACTGGCACTCCGACTTCGAGACCTGGCACGCCGAGGACGGCCTGCCCCGAATGCGCACCGTCTCGGTGTCGATCGCCCTCACCGAGAACCGTGACACCAACGGCGGCTTGATGATCATGCCGGGCTCACACCGCACTTTTCTCGGCTGCGCGGGAGCCACGCCCAAGGACAACTACAAGAGATCTCTGCGGATGCAGGAGGCCGGCACCCCCTCAGCGGCGGCGCTGACCGAGATGGCCCTGGAGCACGGCATCAAGCTCTTCACAGGCCCCGCGGGCTCGGCGACCTGGTTCGACTGCAACTGCATGCACGGTTCCGGGGACAACATCACGCCCTACCCGCGCAGCAACGTCTTCATCGTGTTCAACAGTGTGGAGAACCAGCCGGTGGAGCCCTTCGCCGCCCCGGTACGCCGACCGGAGTTCATCGCGGCCCGCGACTTCCTGCCGGTGGGATAGGTTTCCCGCGGCCCGGCCGAAGCGGAGGCGCACGGCCGGGCCGCCTGCCCTGTCGAACCTCGCAGAAGATGACGAGACCGGCCGATGGCCAGGTCATGGACGCGGGGGCTCCTCGGTGACGGGCAAGCCGCTTGCAGCACTCGCGATGTCCGGCTGGGGCCGCTCCGGCAGTTCTGCACCACGGAGCGGGAAGATCATCGGCGAGTGAGGGCCACGGGCCCTGCGAGACACCAGGTCACGCGCGGCGGACAACCTCCCGGCACTCCCCCGGACTCTTCGATGGTACGGCCCACGAGGAGGGCAGCCGACCTCACCCTCAACCCGGCCTGCTCATCGGGGTGTCTTCGGGTCGCCCCTGCCCGGCCGTCAGCGTGCGCGGAGGGCGACTGCTCTGAACGGCGCGTCCCGTCGGGCCCGGTGGGGTCCGACGGAAGCCCGCCGCCGCGCCGGTCACCTCTCGTACAGATGGGCCGAAGCCACACGCCCCGGCCGCATGATGCGTATCTTGTGCCCCTCGCAGGAAGGGCACTGCGGTGACTGCAGCGGGGACGGTACGCGTTCGCCGTCGAGCTGGTAGTCGGCGGTGATCCGGGCGTGCTCGTCCACGGTCACGTCGATGTCGTACGCGCCTTCCCAGCCGTGTCCGCAGTCGAGGCACACGAAGGAGTACGCGCGCCGGACGTGGTTCGTGGGCATGGTGGCCTCCCGGGAGCGATGGGTGCGTTAAAGTCGCCTCTACCCATTTTTGCACAGTGCAACATAAGGGTGAAGTGCCGTGCGTTGGTCTGCGAGGGCCGAGCCGGTGCATGTGGCCCAGGTGTGTCCGGTATTCGCCCTGCCGGGGCCGTGGAGGCAGGGCGTGTTCTATGCGCCCGCCGGATGCACCGCGCGCAGGGCGCTTTGGTGGCTGAGCCAGCCGACCGGCTCGCCGTGCGCGTGATCGAGGACCGGGACCCCTGTTCCCGCCGCCGCGAGCAAAGTGTTCAGCGCCTGCGCGAGGGACTGGTCCGCGGTGACGGGCGCGGGTCGCTCGGCGAGTTGGCCGACCTGGGTGGGCACGGCGTCCGGCTGCTCGGCGAGGGCCTCGGCGACCGCCTGGGCGGTGACCACCCCGGCGTACGCGCCCGCCTCGTCCGCGACCGGCAGCGCGCCGTGGCCGGAAAGGCTCAGCAGGTCGGCGGCGTCGGGGAGCGGTGTCGACCACGACAGGGACGAGGGCAGGGGCTCCATGACGGCGTCGACCCGCTGCGCACCGAGCCGTGCGCCCCGCGCGGGACCCTCGATGTCGATGCCGCGGCGGCGCAGCTTGAGCGTGTAGACGGTGTCCCGGGACAGCACACGGCTGGTGGCGGTGGCGAGCACGATCGCCAGCATCAGCGGCAGGATGATCGAGTACTCGCCGGTGAGCTCGAAGAGGATCACCACGGCGGTGATCGGCGCGCGGGAGGCACCGGCGAAGACGGCGCCCATCCCGACCAGTGCGTACGCGCCCACCGCGCCGGCGGTGCCGGGCAGCAGGTCGTGCGCGCCGATGCCGTACGCCGCGCCGAGCATCGCCCCGATGAACAGGCTGGGCGCGAAGACGCCGCCCGAGCCGCCGATGCCGATCGTCAGGCTGGTCGCCAGCATCTTGCCGGCCAGCAGCAACAGCAGGAAGCCGACCGCGTACCCGCCCTCGGTCGCCTTCTGCAGGACCGGGTAGCCGACGCCGTACATCTCGGGCAGGGCAAGCAGCACCAGGCCCAGCGCGAGGCCGCCGACCGCCGGGCGCAGCCACTCGGGGCCGCGCCACAGCCAGTCGCAGGCGTCCTCGATCAGGTACAGGAACCGCGAGAAGCCCACGCCGACCAGAGCGGCCACCACACCCAGCGCGGCGAACAGGCCGTATTGCGCGAGATGGTCCACGTGGAAGTCCGGCAGGCTCAGGAAGGCCACGTCGCCGAAGGCCGCCCGGCCGATGACGCTCGCCGTCACGCTGGCCAGTACGGTCGCGCCGAACGCCTCGGTGCTGAACGTGCCCAGGATCAGCTCCATGGCGAAGAAGACTCCGGCGAGGGGAGCGTTGAAGGTGGCGGCGATGCCGCCTGCCGCGCCGCAGGCGACGAGGAGCTTCATCCGTCCCTCGGGCACCTTCGCCAGACGGCCGAGCGTTGAGCCGAGTGCCGAGCCGATCTGCACGATCGGCCCCTCCCGGCCCACCGAGCCGCCCGAGCCGATGGTCAGCGCGGAGGCCAGCGTCTTCACGACGGCCACCTTGGGGCTGATCCGCCCGCCGCGCTGGGCGACGGCCACCATCACCTCGGGTACCCCGTGTCCGCGGGCCTCCCTGGCGAAGCGGTACACCAACGGCCCGTAGAGCAGGCCGCCGAGCACGGGAGCGATCAGCACGAAGTACGGGCCCAGCCACGGCACGTGCGGATTGCCGGAGCCCGGGGACGCGGCGTAGTCGCCGTGGCCGGAGAAGAGGTGTGTGAAGGTGGTGATGCACCAGCGGAAGACGATCGATCCCGCTCCCGCCCCGGCGCCGACCACCACGGCCAGTACCGGCAGGCCCCAGGGCGCGGAGCGCAGATCGGTGAGTCTCCGCGAGGGTGGGAGACCGATCGGTGTCTTCTGCGCCGCGGCCGGCATGTTCTTGGCCGTTTGGATGGCACTCATTGCTGCCCCTTCCGTACCTTTGCATTATGCAAAGCATGTCAAGTGGGGCGATGCGAGCACGTCCGCTGGTGACGGCCTCCGGTGAGGACGACGGGCGGGCGGCACTGCGGGCCAGGAGAGTGAACGCTGGGGGATCCGCCGCCGTACCCGCACCATGACGGGGTGCGCCGACGCACCGGATACGGTCGAGCCTGCGAGGGGGTAGACGTGCGAAAGGGCGCCTGCGTGTCCCTCCCTGAGAGGGGAGAGGGAGAGCGGGCGAACACGTCGGGCGCCTGTGCCCGGGCGGGAGTCTTCGCCGTGGCGGGCAGCGTCCTCGCCGCCCTCGGCCACCATGCGACCGGCGGCGCGGCAGAGCCGTGGCGCCTCGTGGCCGCCCTTGTGATCCTGCAGTTCGCGGGTGTCTGGCCCGCCGCCCGCCGTCGTTTCTCCCCGCTGGCCACGGTCGGATGCACGCTGGCCGTGCAGGGTGCGCTCCATCTGGCTCTCGCCTGGGCGGCCGACGGGCACCGGAACACGGCGGCCCACGCCGGTCCCGCCGGCTCCGTGACGGCCTCCGGCGACGGCCACTCCTGGCACCAGTCCTCCGCCGCTATGACCGCTGTCCACATGGGCGCAGCGCTCGCCGTGGCATGGCTGCTGCACCAGGCCGACGCGGCCGTCGCGGCCGCGTTGGCCGGCGCCCGCACGGCACGACGCGTGATCGTGGCCGCGCGTGGGCGGCTGAGACGGTTGTGGGTCAAGCTGCTGATGCGCCCGGTGCGCCGGGCACTGCCGGTCTTGCGGCGAGTGGCGTGCCGAGGGACTTGCCTGCCGATCGGTTTCGGAGTGCCGGAACATGCGCTGCCGCGCAGGGGGCCACCGGAAGACCTCGTTGTTCCGGTCCCTTCGCCATCATCCCGGCCGGGTCGAAGCCCGCCCGGCCTGACGCTTCCGGAGTTCGTTCGTGCCCCTGCCTTCCGTGCAATCCCTGAATCCCGCTGCTCGCGAGTTCGGCCGCATCGCCGTGGTCGGCGCCCTCGCTCTGACATCCGCTTTCGTCCTGGCCCACCCCGCGTCCGCCCACACGGAGGTCGAGGCCGACACCCCGAGGGCTCTGGCCCGCAATGTCAACCTCACCTTCACCTCCGAGGCCGAGTCCGACACGGCGGGCTTCGCCCGGGTGCGCGTCGCCCTGCCGAAAGGCATCGAGCCGGACGACGTGACGCTCGCGCACGCCCCGAAGCGCTGGACTTTGAAGACCACCTCGGACGGCTACACGATCGGCGGCCCTGCTCTGGCGACGGGAGCGGACGCCGAACACGCGATCACCGTGCGCCAGTTGCCCGACGTCCAAGAGCTCGTGTTCAAGACCGTCGACACCTACGGCGACGGCAGGGTCTCGCGCTGGACCGAACTGCCCACGCAGGAAGCGGAGTCGGACCAGCCAGCTCCGGTGCTGAAGCTGAGGCCCGCGACCGCCGACGCGCAGCCCCTCAGCCCGCCTTCCGCACGGGCGTCCCGCACACCGCCCGACGGCCCCTCCGACGGCGGTGACGCCAATGCCTCGGCGCGCGCGGAGGGTGAGAACCCGCTCGGAGAGCTAATCGCCGCCGGGACAGCCGCCGCCCTGCTCGGGCTCGGCGCATTCGCCTGGCGGCTGAACCGGCGCCCCGCCGGGCGGGGCGGTGCGCGGTGAACCGAGCGTCCGCCTTCGGCGTCCGGGTAACGCTCTCCAGTCCCGTACGTCGGCCGACACCTGGCGCCCACCGGACGTACCGGGCCCTGCTCGTCGTGGCTGTGGCGTTCACCCTCTCTCTCCTGGCCGGTGTGACCCCGGCCTCCGCGCACGCCGTGTTCACGAGCAGCGACCCCCGCGAGGGCGTCGTCCTGAAGACCGCGCCACGACAGATCACGGTGACCTTCGACGAAGCCGTCGCTCTCGTCGAGAACTCCGTCCGCGTCCTCGACCCCGACAACCGCCCGGCGACAGCGGGCGATCCGGAGCACGCCGACGGACAGGGCAACACGGCCCGCGTCCGCCTCGCCGGAGGGCTCGGCCAGGGCACGTACACCGTCTCCTGGCGGGTGGTGTCGGCGGACAGCCACGCCGTGACCGGAGCCTTCACCTTCTCCGTCGGCAAACGCTCGCCCGCCAGGCCCGCCGCCACCGCGCAGCCGGCCGTACCCAGGGCCACGAGCACGCTGAACGATACGGCCCGCTACGTCGCCTACGCGGGACTGGCCCTGCTCATCGGCATCGCCGTGTTCGTCCTGGCCTGCTGGCCGACGGCCACGGCCCGGCGAGCCGTACGCCGACTTTTCGTGACCGGCTGGTGGGTCCTGGCGCTGTCCACCTTGGCCTTGGTGCTGCTCCGCGGACCTTACGACAGCGGCGAAGGACCGGGCGCGGTGTTCGACGCGCGGTCGCTGCGCGGCACGATGGAGACCCGGTCGGGCGTCGCCCTGCTGGTGCGGCTGGTGCTGCTGCTCGTCTTGGCCGTGCTCGTTCGGAACCGGAGGGTCCGCCAAAGCGCCGGCCGACTCGGGAGGATGGCCGGTGTCCTGTTCGCCCTGGCCCTGGCAGCGACCTGGGTAGTGGCCGAGCATGCCGCGGTCGGCGTCCAGGTCCCCGTGGCGGTCGTCTCCACCGCACTGCATCTGCTCGCGATGGCGGTGTGGCTGGGCGGGCTGGCCGCCCTGCTCACCACCCTGTACCGGGCGCCGGACGACGATCCGCTCCCTCCCGCCGCGGTCGCCCGCTTCTCCCGGCTGGCGTTCGTCTCGGTGGCGGTTCTCGCCGCCACCGGCGTCTACCAGTCGTGGCGCGGGCTGGGGTCCTGGGACGCGCTGCTGCACACCGGGTACGGCAGGACGCTGTCGCTCAAGGTGTGGACCGTGCTGGTAGTACTGGCGGTGGCCGCGCAGTCACGGCGCTGGACCGGGCGGCTGCTCACGGCGCCCGAGCCGGAGCAGGCGCCGATCGCGGTGGGCGGCCGGGAGGCGGACGATCCCTGCGGCACCGTCCCGTCCAGGGCCGGGGTTCCGACGGAGCGGACAGCGCAGCGGCGCGGGCTGCGCCGGTGCGTGCTGGCCGAGGTGGCGGTCGGCATGGTGGTCCTGATGCTCACCACCATGCTGACCGGGACGCAGACCGGACGGGCGGCCGAGGAGTCGGCGGCACTGGCGGTTCTCGTGCCCGGTCAACCCACTCAGTCCTTGTCGATGGTCCCCTTCGACACCGGCAGTCGCACCCTGGGACCCCTGGGGAGCGGCAGGGTGCAGATCGTCCTGGAACCCGGGCGGGTCGGACGCAACGCGGTCCAGGCGGTCGTCTACGGCGCAGACGGCGGGCTCGTACCTGTGCCCGAACTGCGTCTCGCCTGCACCCTGGTTTCGCAGGGCGTGGGCCCCCTGGATGCGGAGCTCGTGGACGAGCGCGGCTACTGGGGCAGTGACAGTCTCACCCTGCCCACGGAAGGGACGTGGACGATGCGGGTCACTGTACGAGCGTCGGAAGTCGACCAGGTCACCGTGGAGCACCAGGTCGACATCGGACCCTGACAACCCTCGTCCCGTCTTCTCGCATTGCGCAAAACACGCGCTGAGTCTCCAGGTCCTCCCGGGCGGGAGCAGGTGAGTGAGGCGGCCGTGGTCGTCCATGGGCGCCTGACTCAGGGGCTCGTCCGGTGTGGGTCAGGAGCGAGGCGGGTGCCCTCACACGCAGCGTGGCGGACGTTCTGGCCCGTCGGCTTCCGGTTTCGTGGAGCAGCCTGGCTCTCGACGACGGGTGACAGAGCTGACACCCGCCCCGTGCGGGCGGCCAGACGGCCGCCCGCACGGGGCGGCGTCATCTGCGGGCCTGATGACGGCGATCACGTCGGCGGGACGAAAGTCTTCGCCGGGTGTTGATGCCGATCTTTACCCTATGCAAAGATGCAGGCGTGGAAGCGCTGCTGATGCTTCCTGGTGCGCCGGGAAGTCTGGTCGGCAACTGTTGCCGAGCCGATCCGGAAAGCCGATGCCACCATCTCAGCCCAACCCGCAGGATGATGAGACAGTCGGTGCCGCACTAGCGGGCGGCGACGAGTCGACCCTGCTGCAAGAGCCCTATGAAGCGGCTTCGTCCTCGAGACTGTCCGTCCGCCGAGAGAGCGGAGGACGCCTTCCGCCGCGACTGGAGTTGCATCTCGCCGGAGAGCTCGACGCCGACACCGCGCATGCACTCCGAGAGCATCTGGCCGCGCTCGCCGCCCACTCCGCCGGTGGCTTGCTGGTGCTGGACCTGTCGGGCATCACCTTCTGCGACTACCCGGGTCTGTACACCCTGCTGAGTATTCGCCGGACTCTGCCCCTGGCCGGTATCGACGTGCAGTTCACCCGAGCCAGCGGGGTGCTCCGGGCCACTGCGGAGCGGGCGGGTCTGACCACCCAGCTCGCTTTGGAGGGCGCGCCCTGAGTGCGGGCCCGTGGCCGCCTCCGGAGTCGGCAGGAACCGACGCACCCGATGTTCTGCAGGGCGGAGCGACCGCCGCCGCGCGCCCGAGGGGCTTTGTCGACCGCTGCGGCGGACCAATCATCGAACGGCGGCGCCCCGCGATCCTGAGCACCGGTTCCGTCAGCTTCGGCCAGACCCTCTCCAGGAGACCGCCCCAAACTGCCTGCCTCGCAGGTCACACCTCCTCCCGCACCGGCCTGGAGAGCCCGTCACCTCACTCCACCCGTGGGCGTGTGACCGATACCCGTGGCACCGCTCCCCGGCCGACTTACACCCCGGGGCCAAAGGCTGTGACGCACACCACACCACCCCGTGCAAATTTTGCCTGCTGCAATGATCCGGGGACGCCGCACATCCGTACCTCTTGTCGTCCGCACTCCTCTCGTCCGGAGGCACCCATGCCCACATCGCGCAGCAAGATAGGAACAGTCTTCGTGGTCGGCGCTCTCGGCCTGACCCTCAGCGCTCTCGCCTACCCGGCCATGCTCGGCATCCAGACCACGTCGAGCGACACTTCCCGCATCATCGCCAACACCCAGTTCGGCCCGCTGACGGAGGCGGACCGCGACTTCGTCGTCAAGGTCCGCGCGGCGGGTCTGTGGGAGTACCCCCTGGGAGAGATGGCCATGGAGAAGGGCTCGACACCGGAGATGAAGGAGGCCGGCAAACACCTGATCGTCGGGCACGCCGGTCTGGACGCGATGTGCCTCAAGATCGCGCCCATGTTGAACGTCACGCTGCCCAATCAGGCCAGTCCGCAACAGCAGCAGTTCGTGGCGACCTCGGCGGCGGAGTCCGGCAGGCAGTTCGACAGCACCGCCGCCAACATCATGCGCGTCACCCACGGCCAGATCTTCCCGGTCATCGCGAAAATCCGCGCGACCACCAGGAACACCCTGGTCCGTCAACTCGCGGACCTCGCCAACGACACCGTCCTGGACCACATCACCGTTCTGGAGAACACAGGTGTGATCAACGGCGAACTGGTCAACTTCCAGCAGTCCACCCCGCCCAAGCTCCCGAAGGACCAACTCACCCCGCCCCCGCCTCAGCCCGGCGCCCCCGTCATCGTCCTCGCCGCCCGCCCTGACCTCAACGTCAACACTTCGTCCCCGACGCCCAGTCCGTCAGCCGGATGATCGTTCGGTGCCGGCGCCGTTCCGTCGGCCGGCCGACGGGACGGTCATCCGGTAGGAGCGCACGACCGCGACGACCGTCGCCGCGGCGAGAGTGGCCGCCCACCCGCTCAGGCCGAGCAACGCACGCAACGCCCCTACTCCCGCCCCGACACCGCGCGGAGGCACCCGTCCCCGCGGGTCGTAGACGACGGCGAGGGCGTCCCCGGGGCGGGTGGCCTGCCCACAACCACGCCAGACTCGCACCTGCAGCGGCACCCCACGCCCGTCGGCCACGGTGCAGAGATAGCGGCCACGGCCGCCCCGCACCGTCCCCTCATCCCGCACCGACGTCACCACCACGGACTGCACCCGCCCCTGCTCCGCCAGTACGACGCCGGCGGCGGCCTGCGGCGCCTGCGCCGCGAGGCAGGCCGCGAGCACGGCGACGGCGCCCACCAGCGCCCGGCCCGCCCGCACCACGATCAGATGGACAACGAGCGCGAGCGCACACACCAGGCCGACCGCGCCGTCGGCCATCCCCGGGCGCCCCGTCCAGGCCCCGAAGACGGACGTGCCCACGATGCCCGCGACGGCCAGCGCCGCCGCGAGAACGCCTTCCCCGACCAGCCACCATGGAGGGAGGCCGACGAACTCGGCAGGCCCCCAGACGGTGGCACGCAGATGCCCCATCAGACGGGGCTCCACATCCCGGGACGAGCGACGCCACCAGCGCATGCGCCACTCCCCCTCTCCCGACTCGATGCGGCGAACCGCGCTCGCACTTTTTTTGCATTATGCAAAAGGTCGAGGAGTCCGGGAAGGGCGGGCCCGTCCGCCATTCGGCCAGCGCAGGGCGAAGGCGACCGGGGGCTTACGACTCTCGGGCGACGTCCGCCCCCCAGCCGAGCGGATGCGGCTCCGGATCGTCCATGTCGGGGGCGGGCGGCTCCCCTCCCGCCTCGTTGAAGGCTCCGAGGGCCTCGACGAGCGCCAGCCGCTGCGTCGGCCTGAGCCGTGCGACGATCGCGGCGATCTCCCCACGCCGCCGGGCGGTGACCTCCTCGACGGTGCGCCGCCCCTCTTCGGTGAGCTGCAGCAGGGTCTCGCGGCGGTTGCCGGGGTTGGTCTGGCGGTCGGCGAGCCCGGCGGCGATGAGCCGGTCCACCATGCGCATGGCCGTCGACGGCGCCACCTGGAGCAGTTCGGCCAGGGCGACCAGCTTGGTCGCCCCGCGGCTGGAGAGCACGACGAGCATCCGGAACTGCGCGAGGGTCACTCTCTCCTCGACCGCGGCGATCGAGCGGGCGGAGACGGCCACCAGCAACCGGGACGCGGTCAGCACCGCTCGGGTGACCTCGTCGACATCGTCCATGGCCCCCACGGGGCTCTCGTGCTGCGGCATACACCCTTTCTATCGCGCCGAAGCACCTGCTCATTCACGCGTCGCGAACAGATTTTCCCTTTCCATGACCATGAAAGCGCAGCAGGAGCATGGCCGCGTCGTCGTGCGGAGGGCCTGCCGCATGCCGCATCAGATCCTCCCGCAGGGCTTCGAGGGCCAGCTGCGCGTCGGGTTCCTTGAGCAGGTACGCCCGGTCGGCGAGCGGGTAGAAGGCCCCCTGTTCGTCCCGGGCCTCGCTGACGCCGTCGGTGTACAGCAGGAGTTGCGCTCCGGGCTCGAAGTCCACCCAGTAGGGCTCGGGCCCCTCGGCCCCGTGAACACCCAGACCGAGCGGCAGCGCGTAGGCGGGCGGCTGCGGGAAGCCCACCGTGCCGTCCTGGCGTACGACCATGGGAGGCGGGTGACCGTAGTTCAGGAAGACAGCCCCGCCGGCCGAGCCGATCTCGGCGAGGACGGCAGTGACGAACTTCTCACCCTCCAGCTCACGGGCCACGCTGCGCTCCAGCCGCTCCCCCAACCTCACGAGGTCGCTCTCGTCGTGGGCCGCCTCCCGGAAGGCGCCGAGCACCACGGCGGCCGTCTCCACCGCGGCCAGGCCCTTGCCCTGGACGTCCCCCACGATGACCCGGACACCGTGCGGGGAGGGGACCACCTCGTACAGATCCCCGCCGATGCGCGCCTCCGCGACGGCGGAGGTGTAGGAAACCGCCGCCTGCAGCGGGCCGGCCGTCCGCGGTACCGGGCGCAGCAGCACCCGCTGGGCCACCTCGGCGATCGACCGCACGCTGGCCAGCTCGGCCTCGCGCCGCGAGCGCATCACGGCGGCCGCGACGCCCGCGCCCGTGACCCCGACCACCGAGATCAGGGCGGTGAACCCGCGGCGTCCTTCGAAGAGGCCGTCGTACAGGCCGAGAGCCAGGCAGAGCAGCAGCGCCAGCACGCCGATCAGTGCGGTACGCCGCCAGCCTCCGACCAGCCCGGCGAAGGCGGGCCCGAGCGAGACCAGCGGCAGGAACCCCACCCCGGGTCCCGCCACCACGTCCGCCACGGCCACCACGCCCATCGCGGTCACCGGCAACCAGGACAGGAGCCGGGATCCGGACGCCTGCCGGCTCATGATCATGGACGTCCTCCTGAAGTGGTCGCGGTGCTCGAGAGCGGCTTCTCTCTCCGTAGACGCGCTCTCGTATTTAGACTATGCAATGGTTGTTCTGCTGAAGCGGCGCCCATACCGGCCCTTTACCCAATCGAGGCCGAACAGCGGCACCTCCGACGACACTCCCGAAAGGCGACGATGCCCCACAGAGGAACCCATGGCACGCGCCCTCAACTCCCCACCGGCTGGCGGCGCCTGGTCGCGCGCGCCCCCGTCCTCCTCTTCCGCGCCGGACTCGGGCCGGTTCTCGGCAAGCGGTTCCTTCTCCTGCACCACGTCGGCCGCACGACGGGCCTCGACCGCCACGTCGTCCTCGAAGTCGTGGCGCACGAGACCCTGCGCCCCGGCTGGACCGTCGCCTCCGGCTTCGGCCCCGGCTCGGACTGGTACCGCAACCTGCGCGCACACCCGAAGACCGTCATCCAGGTCGGCAACCGCTACCACGCCGTCACCGCCCGCTTCCTCTCCCCCGACGACGGCGCCCACATCATGGCCGACTACGCCCACCGGCATCCCCGTACCGCCCGCCGCCTCTGCGCGTTCATGGGCCTGCCCGCCGACGGCAGCGAGACGTCGTTCCGCGACGCGGGCCGGGCCATACCGTTCGTCCGCCTGGAAACTGCCGACGGACACCGGCCGCAGAGCCGCAGACGTAGGTGACGCCCTCGCCGGAGACATGCAAGGAGCCCTATCCGGCGGCACCTTCCTCCCGCGGGGCGACGATGATTTCCCCGAGCCCGGGGGGCGCGTTCCCGATCTCGTGCACACGACGCAGCCAGATCCGCTGCGGCTCAAGCGCGGGCAAAGGCTCCCCATGAAGCGGCACATAGGCTGGCGATCTTATTTTGCACTGTGCAATGATTGTGTGGGGGGCCGAGCCGACGGCCGGTCGCCGCTTCGGCGCCCAGGAGTGAAGCTGACACATTTGATGCGGCACGGAACGGTGTACTGGCCGTCGGCAGGCCCCCGGATCCGGCCAGAAGGGAGATGGGCAGGCACCGTGACTGCGCCCGAGCCCACCGATCCCGAGAGCATCAACGACAGCGAAGAAGCCATTCGACGCTCGCACCGCGGGAACCCTCCGCGCAGGAAAGGCTGTTTCTGCGCGGCAGCGCCCCTGTCCGCCAAGCCGACTCCGTCGGTGCCTTGTGGCAACCGGACGACGACTGGCCCGGACCGGCATGGCAGGACCTGAGCACCCGCGAAAGGGTCCGCAGAGGGCTCCGCGCCCTCGGCGCAGTCGTCGCCGTTGTCGCACTGCTGGGGCCTTCCCCAGCCGGGGGACTGGGGCGGCGACGTGAACCTCGCCGTGCGTATCCACACCCAGGTCGACCTCACCCCGATCAGGCAGATCCGTGCTCGAGGAGGTGCTGCGCTCTCTGACGGAACCGGCTGTTTCGACGCATGTGCGAGTGCAACCGCACAGTAGGCGCACCCCAGAACGTCACAGAGACACGGGCCGCATGAGGCGCCGACCGCATCGTGCCCGACAGCGCAGCCGATCTCACAACGAAGCCGCGCCGGAGCTCTCCGGTGCGGCTTCGTCGTCTCACGGCTCCACGCAAAGCCCCCAGGCGGGGCCACGCCGTATCACTCGTCTATCACACCGCAATCACCAACTGGGCGGACCCTCCCAGACCAGCAGGCCCTGACCTGCTATTTCATGCCCGCGCTGGACTGGCGTAGACGCCCCTGGACGGTCTCTACAACCTGTGCCAGGTGGTGCCCAGAGAGGGGCCCAGGATCAGGACGGGAGCCTCTTCTGGCCCGTCAAAGCGGTATTGCAGGGTGTTCGACGGTGTCTCACTCACGCCCCAAACCCTCTCACGTATTACGAAATCTCACACAGGCCGGGGGAACCGGCCGCTCTCGGCCCTCTCCGCGCGACACGTCCGGCGCTGCGGGAACCGCCGGGGATCCGGATACGAGTTCTCCGGCGTGCACGCGTGACCGTGGAGGCGGAGCGCCCTCCTGACTCGCGCGCTCCCCCGGTCCCGGCGCCGCAGAGCCGCCTTCTTCGGCAAGGCCTCCAGGTAGTCCGGATTACAGCAGAGCGTGCTGTCCCCAAGGCTGGAGGCGGGGCAGCCGGTGGGAGACTTCGGGGCAGTGCCGGCCGACGTTCACACAGCCGACGTCGCCCAGGTCAAGGCCGGCGATCCAGTCGGTCACGGCGTCGGGCAGGTCGAGCTTCTCGTGCAGCACGCCCACCCGGCCCTCACCATCAACGCGACCTCGATCGCCGTGTCGAAGCCCAAGCCGAACAGCAAGCCGATCGGGTACGTCTGGCCGGGGCGTCCCTCATGCCGGCCCTGCGCCGCACGGGCCCGCGGGCCGTCTCCGACCTCGCCGTGGCGACCGGCATGAACGACCCCGCCGTCTCCCAGGCCCTGCGCCTGGTGCACGTCGCCGGCGTCGTGGCGAGCGAGAGGGAAGGCCGGATGGTGCGCTACCGGGCGTCGGCCTGCTGCGATGGTCAAGGACTGGCAGCCCCTTCTCGTATGTGCACGGGAAAGGCTCCCGCAGGCATCCGGCCTGCGGGAGCCCTCCGTTGTACCGCCTGCCGCGGTGAAGGGTGAGAAGACGATCACGAGGTTGGACGCTCGGGGTGTCTACGCCGTCACGGCTTGAGCAGCAGGCTGTCGCCGCGCTCCTTGGCAGCGGCCTAGCGCTTGGCCACGTCCTGCCAGTTGACGACGGCCCACATCGCGTCGATGAAGTCGACCTTCTGGTTCTTGTACTGAAGGTAGAAGGCGTACTCCCAGGCGTCGAAGACCAGGATCGGGGTGGAGCCCTGTCCGGCGTTGCCCTGATGGTCGTAGACCTGCCAGACGATCAGACGCCCGCTGAGCGGCTCGTAGGCGAGGACGCCCCAGCCGGAGCCCTGGGTGGCCGCGGCGGCCTTGGTGAGCTGGGCCTTGAAGCCGGCGAAGGAGCCGAAGGATTCGGTGATCGCGTCAGCGAGGTCACCGACGCCGACGGCGGCCAGGGGCTCACCGCCGCCGTCCTTCGGGCCGGTCATGTTCTGCCAGTAGATGCTGTGCAGGATGTGGCCCGACAGGTGAAAGGCCAGGTTCTTCTCCAGGCCGTTGATGGACCTCCAGGTCTCCCTGTCCCGAGCATCGGCCAGCTGCTCCAGCGTGTCGTTGGCGCCCGCGACATAGGCCGCGTGGTGCTTGTCGTGGTGCAACTCGATGATCTCGGGGCTGATGACCGGGACGAGCGCCGAGTAGTCGTACGGCAGATCCGGGAGCGTGTACACCGGCATGTCCAGAACCCTCCGACATAATCGCGAATCATGCGTAACTACGCACTAACAGCAAGAAGCGTTCGAGCCGATAAGGCATTGGCCCTACGGGATGCACTCCCGGCTGACACCAACCCATCTCCGTACACGGGTCTTGGTGACATGTCCCCAATCCACCTACATCCACTGGCGTTTGCCGCTTGGGATGTCATGGGCATTCTGTATGGGTCTGATCGTCGGCGTGGGTGCAACCTTGGGGGGGCCGATGGCAAGCGGGGACGTCCGGGCGGGAAAGGGCACGATCGGATCGGTCGCGAACCTCGTCGCTCAGTTCGGCGAAGAGGTCAGGGCCAAGCTGCAAGGTCCCGCAGGAGCGGTCAGCAGTAAGGAGGACAGCCTGACCGCGCCGGTGGAGCATCTGCTGCGCGGCATGGCCTGGCGGCAACGCCTCAAGCTCATCGTCCACGGCCAGAGTCGCATCAAGGAACTCGGGATCCGGCCCGACTTCGCCATCGCCTCCGGCGGCAGGACCATAGGGCACGTCGAGCTGAAACAGCCGGGGTCGGGGGCCGATCCGGAGAAGTGGTCGGTGAAGAGCCACGACCGCAAGCAGTGGGAGAAGATCAAGGCACTCCACAACGTGCTGTACACCGACGGATACCAGTGGGCGGTCTACCGTTTCGGCATACAGGTCGGACCGACCGGAATCCTGGTCGGAGACCTTGATTCCGGTAGCCGGCAACTCATCGTCGCCGACACCGGGTTCGAGCGCGCCCTCACACATTTCTTCTTGCCGGCGCCCATCGTCCACGCCGGCATCAACGAACTGGTCAAGCGCATCGCGGGAATCTGCGCCCTGCTGCGTGACGAGGTCACCGAACGCCTCCTCCGCGAGGAGCAGGGGGAGGCTGACGCTGCGTTCTCGATTCTGGCCGACAACTGGAAAGACCTGCTCTTCCCCGATGCTCGCCCGGAGGAGTTCGCGGACCAGTACAGTCAGACGCTGACGTTTGCCATGCTGCTGGCTCGTCTTGAGCACATTGATCTGGGCAGCCTCACGCTCCCCGAGGTCGCAGTCCGACTGGGCAAGCGGCATTCCTTGATGGGCAAGGCGCTCGCGGTGCTGACGGACGACGCCCTCGACGATCTGCGGGGCATCATCGACCCGTTGATCGACGTCTTATCGACCGTCGACCCCGAGATGTTCAAGGACGAGACCGGAGACGCCTACCTCCACCTGTACGAGGGCTTCCTGAGCGCCTACGACCCGGAACTGCGACGGCGGACGGGTACTTACTACACGGCCGGCGAGGTCGCCTCCGCTTCATGGTCGGCTTCACCGACGAGGTGCTGCGAGACCGGCTCGGTCAGGAGGACGGGTACGGCAGCGAGGACGTCACCGTCGTCGATCCGGCCATGGGCACCGGGACCTTCCTCATCAACATCATCGACCACGTCGCCAAGTCTCTGTCGCTGAAGTACGGCAGGACGCTCAAGTCCGGGCTTCTCCGGGAACTCTCGGGCCGACTGGTCGGGCTGGAGAAACAGACCGGGCCGTACGCTGTCGCCGAACTCCGTGTGCACCACGCCTTCCGGTCCCACGACGCCGACATCACGCGCCACCCGCCGAGGCTTCTGGTGGCCGACACACTCGACGATCCCGCCGTCGAGCACCACCTGGGCTTCATGTACGAGGCGATCGCCCGCCACCGCCGAATGGCGAACAAGATCAAGGCGGACGAGAAGGTCATGGTGGTCATCGGCAATCCGCCCTACCTGCGGGGTGCGAGACAGTCGGGCGTCGGACGCTGGGTCACCGAGGGCAACCCGAACGGCCAGGGCCCGATCCTCGCCCGCTTCCACCCAGAGGACAACGGCCGCGTCGGATACGCCCTCGACAACCTCTATGTCTACTTCTGGGCATGGTCCACCTGGAAGGTCTTCGATCAGTTGACCGCCTCGGGAGCGCCGAAGGCGCCCAGCGGAATCGTTGCCCTCATCACCAACTCCGGATTCCTGGACAGCGAGGGCTCGGCCGGCATGCGCCACTACCTGCGCGAGGTCGCCGACGAGGGCTGGGTCATCGGTCTCTCCCCCGAGGGCGCCTACTCCGACACGCGCACCCGTGTCTTCCAGGATGTCAAGCGGGAGATCTGCATCGCCGTCTTCGTCCGCCATGGTGCCCCGGACGCGGGTACACCGGCACGGGTCTGGCGACTCGACGTCCCCGCGGGCGCACGCGAGGAGAAGTTCGACTGGCTGGAAGGGCTTGGCCTCGACGGCCATCGCGGAGGGACCTCCTGGCAGCTCTGCCCCACACAGTGGACCGCGCCTTTTCACGTCCTGTCCGACTCCCAGTGGTCGGCAATGCCACCGGTGGACGCCCTGCTGCCCTGGACGAGCTCCGGCAACAAGAACAACCGCAGCTGGCCCGTCTCACCCAGCCGGGACGTTCTGGAGAGGCGCTGGCACAGGCTCGTCCAGGCCCCGGCAGACGCCAAAGCGGAGCTGATGAAGAGCACCGGAGACCGCCGCCCGGACAAGCTGGAACCGCCACTGCCCGGCCAGCAGGAGACGGGCAGCCTTGCCGCAGAGAAAGAGCTGGTTCCGTTCATCGTCAAGTACGGACGGATGACGTTCGACCGGCAGTACATCATCGCGGACCGAAGAGTGATTGACCGACCGCGGCCGGCCTTGTGGTTCGCCCACAACGACCAGCGTCAGATCTACCTGTCCGAACTCCACACGGAATCAGGCCGTCCGGGGCCGGCGGTGAGTTTCACTGCCCTTCTGCCCGACATTCATCACTTCAAAGGCACCGAAGGCGGCCGCGTCGCCCCTCTTTACCGCCACCCCCACCAGGCTGAGCCAAATGTCACCCCTGGCCTGCTGCAGCTGCTCACCAAGACGCACGGCGTGACGGTCACCGCCGAGGACCTCTTCGCGTACATCGCGGGAACAGCCGGCCACAGCGGCTACACCCGCCGCTTCGCCGCGAATCTCGCCGAGCGTGGTGCCCGTATCCCTATAACGCGTGACCCGGCTCTATGGGCGGAGCTCGTGGAGGTGGGCAGGCGCACGGTGTGGATCCACACGTACGGCCAGCGCTTCGCCTCCCACCACGACAGTTCACCCGGCTCGTCCCCGAGGCTTCCCCCGGAGGAACAACCGAAATGCGTCGTCGTGATCGGAGAGCACGACGGGTTACCTGAGGACATCTCCTACGACGCGTCCACGCGAACCCTCACGGTGGGCAAGGGCTGCATACGTCCGGTGGCGCCGGAAGTCTGGGACTACCGGATCGGCGGAGTGCAGGTGATCCGCAAGTGGTTCAGCTTCCGCAAGCGCAAGCCAGACGTGGAACGACAGACCCCGTTGAACGACATCCTGCCCCCGACCTGGCCTGCTCGGTGGACCGTTGACCTTTTTGACCTCATCAACGCGCTCGGGCTCCTCGTAGCCCTCGAACCCCGACAGGCCCGGCTGCTGGACGCCGTGAGCAGCGGCCCTCTCATCAGCACCGACGACCTACGGGGCGAGGGCATCCTGCCCGTACCCACCTACGCAACCAAGGAACCGAAACCGCCGCAGAAGTCTCGACGCACCCCCGGCCCTGGGCAGGAGAGCCTCGACTTCCCGGACTGACACCCGCCCGGCCTGAGCCGCCGCTGGACCTCGAAGGCACAGACCCGACTGGAGCTGTTCCGCTCTCCCGGGGGGGCGCAGTGCCGACGCCGTCCACCGCCGGCTGTGCCTGGAGGCCGTCGACGGCAGGTCCCAGCCGAGAGGGCAGCCGGTCGGTGAGCCGACGTCCCTGCGCGGCACCCGCGCCCGGGCGCCGCGCACGCGCGTCACGAACATCGCCATCCCGCTCTCGGTGCACGGCAGCGGTCAGGGGCACGACGGGACCGCGCCGTCGGCACAGGCCCACCGACTTGCTCGACTCGCTCAGTTCATTCCTGTCCGGGTGTGACGACGGGAGCGCGTTCGGGCGTCAGCAGCTCCGTCAGGCGGCGCGCCGAAGCGTCCCAGGACCATGACTCCTCGACCCATCTGCGGCCGGCGGCGCCCATGTCGGCGGCCCGGTCGGAGTCGCTCAGTATGTCGGTCAGCGCACCGGCGACGGCCTCGGCGTCGTTGCCGTCCACTACCCTGCCGGTCGTGCCGTCGACCACGGTGTCCGGGGCCCCGCCGGAGTCCCCTACGACCACGGCCAGCCCGCTCGCAGCCGCCTCCAGGAACACGATCCCGAGGCCCTCCGCCTCCAGTCCGGCCTTCCGGGTGCGGCAGGGCATGGCGAACACGTCCGCCGCCGCGTAGTACCGGGGCGTCTCGGTGTGGGCCATACCGCCCATGAACCGGACCGCGTCCGGGGCGTGCCGCCGGGCGAGCTTGTGCAGCCGGGCCTCGTCAGGCCCCTGCCCCACCAGCAGCAGCACCGCGTCGGGCACTTCGCGCCGGATCAGCGGCATGGCCTTGATCAGCATGTCCTGGCCCTTGCGCGGTACGAGGCGCGCGACGCACAGGATGACGCGCCTGCCGTGCAGACCGAGCCTGGTGCGCAGCTCGTCACGGGCCGCGGGGTCAGGCCGGTACACCTTCGCGTCGACTGCGGGCGCCAACCGTGTCATCCGCGCCCGCGGGCCCAGGGCCGGTTCGATCCGAGCACGCGTGTACTGGCCGAGATAGGTGACGATGTCCACGTTCTCGCCGATCCGGCGCATCATCCGACGCACGACCGGGATCCGGGCCCACCAGATCTCGTGGCCGTGGGTGGTCGCCACGAGGCGTCGTACGCCGGCCTTGCGCAGGTTCGGCGCCATCAGTCCGAGCGGTGCGGCCGCGCCGAACCAGACCCGGTCGCAGCCGTGGGCTCTGGCTATCTCGACCGCGCGCCTGGTGACGCGCTTGGTCGGCAGCAGCATGCGGCTGGTGTCCCGGATCACGGGGAAGGGCAAGGTCGCGTCGTACGCGGTGTCACCCGGCTCGCGCGAGGTGTAGACGACGACGTCGTCGTTCGGCATGCGGGTCGCCAGGGCATGCACGAAGGTCTCGATTCCTCCTTGGCGGGGTGGGAAGTCGTTGGTGATGACGAGGGTGGAACCCATCGGTGTCGAATCCTTCAACTGGAGCTGGCGGCGCGAGCGGTGAACAGGTAGTTCCGGCAGTCGTTCGTGACCTCCGGGACGCGGACCCAACTGCCGTCCCGCCAGCGGTGCATGGCGTAACCGAGGTCCTCCAGCCGGGAGACCAGATCGGTCGGCGTCACGTCGTACTTCACGAGGTGGCGGTCCTCGATCTCCAGCAGGAGGGTGGGCCGGTGGTTCAGCAGCGTGCGCCGGGCTCCGCTGAGCACAGCCGCCTCGGCCCCTTCGACGTCGGCCTTGATGAAGTCGACCCGGTCCAGGCGCATCTGACGGCACAGGCCGTCCACCGTCCGCACCGCAGTGGGCACCGGACGGGAGGTGGGGAACTCGACGTTGGGGCCGGGCCCCGAAGCGCCCTCGGTGAGGTAGGCGCGGCCGTGGACGGGCAGCAGACGGCGCCGGGGCAGGCTCATCGTCCCGTCGTGCGCACAGCTCGCCAGGGCCATGCGGTGCACGGTGACGTTACGGCAGCCGAGAGCGGAAGCCGTCGTCCTCAGCCAGCTCGCGGGGCCGGGCAGCGGTTCGACGCTGTGAACCTGCCCTGCCGGTCCGGCCAGTACGGACAGGGGCCAGGTGTAGAGGCCGTACTCGGCGCCTATGTCGAGACAGACATCGCCCGGACGCACCAGACGTCGCAGACCGGCCACCTCCTCCTCGACGAAGGACCAGCGCGAGGACGCCCAGCGAAGTGCCAGCGCTACCGACGTCGCACGTGCTCCCGCATGAGGACGGCCGGCCCCGAGGGTGGACGGAGAGCGTCCGCTGCGCCCCGCCGTGCCGCTCAATGCGCGCCTTTCGGCCACACCGGCGTACGGAATCGGTAAACTGCCGGATATAAGGCGCGACAAGACTTTCATAGGGTCTATCCTTTGGTCGGGGTTTTCTCCACCAACAGGCGGAAAGTCGGTCCCTGAGGTCAGCCCTGAGATCCAGGGGGACCGGGCGATACCCCCTGCAGACTAGTCGGCTTGTATGAAGCGAAAGACCGCGGCCCAGGTCCGTCTCATCGACGATTCGCATGGTGCCGCGGTCTGCCAGGACCGGCGGGAACGGTGTGTCCGGCAACCTCGATTTTCGGTGCCTGCCGGCCTCCACCGTCCCGCCGATACCTGATGGGTGTTCTACGCACCCATGTCGACCTCCTGTTGCGCCGCTTGGGCGTCCCGGCTCATGGCGCGCATGCTCGCGTCCAGTTCCTGCGCGAACTCGCTCCAGGTCTCCGCGTACTGTCGCGCAAGGTCGACGACGAGGTCGCGGCAGTGCGTCGGCACGACGGCGGCCAGCTTGGCCCACCTCTGGTCGCCGAGCGCGTTCTGCTGGAGCAGGCGCAGCAGGCGGCGGCCGTCCTCCTTGTGCCGCAGGGAGGGGTCCCTGAGCAATTTCTCAAGCAGTTCGACCGGGTCCGGCTGCACCAAGTGCATCTTCCGGGCGGCCCGCTGAGCCGGAACCCGCCCGGAGGCGACCGAGGGGCTCTCGTCGGCGCCGGGCACGGCGAGGGCCTGGCGACGTTCGGGGACCGGGAGTTCGCCGGACAGCAGCCGCTTGCGCACGTCGCTCACCGTGGCGGGCGAGATCCCGGCGCGACGCGCGACCTCACGCAGCGAGGCCTCCGGGTTCTCGGCGATGAGCTCGGCGGCTCTTCGGCGGCCCTCGGCGCTGTTCAGCGGTCGCACCTTGCCGTCCCGCCCGATCCTGGCCATCGGCTGGTCCTGCTGCGAGACCGAGTTGCGCCGGATGGCGGCCACCGACTTCGTGCCCAGACCCGAAGCCTTGGCGATGGCCCGGTCGGACATCTGCGGATGGGCCTCAAGAATCCGCGCTGCCGCGACTCGCCGGTCCTCCGGGGAGAGCGGAAGACCATGGGTCACATTCGCCTCGACGGCCCGCAGGAACCCCTCCTCGGGGGTGCCGTCGAAGAACTCGACCTCAATGGTCTCCTGCCCCCGGAGGCAGGCAGCCAGGAGACGGTGCATTCCGTCGATCACCCGCATGTCGCGGCGGGCCACGAGAATGGGGGGAAGGCGCTCGTCGAGTTCCGCGAGGCGGGCGATGTGCTCGGTGTCCTGCCCGTCGAGACGAGGTGAGTCTCCGGGAACCAGTGAGGCGATCGAAACCGAGACGACACCTTTCCCATGTACAGTTAAGTTGTTGGTAAAGTGACCCAAACTGCCTATATGACTGTCGGCGCGACTCATTCTCTTCCCCCATTGGATGGACGGTTCGACCCGCCAGACGTCGAACATGTCTGGCGGGGGCCGGAAAGACCGTTCCTCGCGGGACAGCCACCGCCGATGCCACCCTGGTTTCGGCAGCTGGTCCGGCCGAACCGGACTGCACCGGACATCGCTGCAGATGGCTTCGACAGCTGGCCGGGCAGGTCGACGCCCTCCTGGTCCCACAAACGGAACTTCCAACACCTGTACTCATAATCACTCTTCAGTCACAGCAGTGTCGAGTGACACGTCAGAATCTGGCTGGTCGACGCCCAATGGCGCGGCAGGACGCCTTCGGGGAGATGTGCAGCTGATGCGCCGCGTCGGTTGAACACCGTGCGAGCACCGTCGGACGACCGGTCCCCGGCATGGCGATGCCGCCGACCACCGGCGTGGTGGTCGGCGGCATCGGCATGCCGGCTAGTTCTGCGTCGCCATGGCCTCGATCAGACTCTTGGGCCGCATGTCGGTCCACGACTTCTCGATGTAGTCGAGGCATTCCTGACGCCCCGCCTTGCCGAAGACCGTGTTCCAGCCCTCGGGCACGTCGACGAAGACGGGCCACAGCGAGTGCTGACCCTCGTCGTTGACCAGGACCAGGTACTCGGCATCGGGATCGTCGAACGGATTCGTCACCACGCCGTCCTTTCTGGGATACATGAGGTGGATCGCATCGATGGCGCGTTTCGCCCGCGTGGTTCGCCAGGACTCGCCCCACCGTCGGTGGCCGTCCGGCGCGATGCCGGACCCCGAGCAGGCCCCACTATGTCCCCAAGCCGCGCCGACGCGTCAACCAGTGCCGCACCCCTGTCGCCCGAGTGTTCAACTGGTCCTGAGTCCCAGTTGAATGGCTGTACAGAGGGTGAACCGGGCCAGTTCCGACCGACCTTGATCGACACCTCTTTGCGGTGCCATGGTGGGATGCGATCTCGCCGCGGAGGGGGCCGACTCCCTGTCCGCACCGGCGTTCCGGACCCCTCGTCAGGGGGCGTCGCCTTTCCTCCGCCGCGGACAGTCGGCACCGATCCATCGCCCGCTCGAATTCAGGAGGCCGTCGTGCCCGTACCCGTCGCCGGCGAGAGGGCACCGTCATGCCCTTCGTGAGCACCAACGGAATCCGGCTCTCCTACCAGCGGTCCGGCCGGGGGGAACCGGTGCTCCTCATCATGGGCTCGGGCGCCGCCGGCCGGGTCTGGACCCTGCACCAGACCCCGGCGCTGAACAAGGCGGGGTACGAGACGATCGTCTTCGACAACCGGGGCATAGCCCCCTCCGATGCGCCGCCGGGCGAGTACTCGCTCGCCGAGATGACCGCCGACACCGTCGGCCTGATCGAGGCGTTGCGCATCGGACCGTGCCGCATCGTCGGAACCTCGATGGGCGCCATGATCGCCCAGGAGATCGCACTCGCCCGGCCCGACCTCGTGCGCTGCGCCGTCCTGATGGCCACCCGGGCCCGCTCGGACGCCACCCGCCGCATGCTGCGGGCCGCGGAACGCTCGCTGACCGAGAGCGGCGTCACGCTGCCACCCACGTACGAGGCGGTGCGCACCGTCTTGGAGATGCTCTCCCCCGCGACGCTCAACGACGACGCGACCGCCTCCGGCTGGCTGGAGATCTTCGAGCTGACGGCCGGTCAGAGCGCTCCCGGCCAACACGGCGTGGAGGCCGTCGGCGACCGCCGCGAGGCCCTGCGCGGGGTCGCCGTGCCATGCCGGGCGATCGCTTTCACCGATGACCTCATCTGCCCGCCCCACCTGGTCGCCGAGGTCGCGGAGGCCATTCCGGACTGCGACTACGTGGAAATTCCCCGGTGCGGTCATCTCGGGAATCTGGAGGACCCCGACTCGGTCAACACCGCGGTCATCGAATTCCTCGAAAAGCACTGACCGCCCCTGACGAATACGGAGCTGATGCCGGCATGGCAAGGAGCAAGGAGTCACGCACCGCGGCAGGGGGGGAAGCGCCGCCGAACGGGCAGATCAGAAAGGGCACCGTCCGGCAGATCATCCCGTACGCCATGGCGTACCGCTGGAGCGTGGCGCTCCTGCTGGCCAGCACGGTCGTCGACGCGGTGGCCACCGCCGCCGGCCCGCTGGCACTGAAGATGATCATCGACGACGGCATCGTGCCCGGCCGCACCGACCTCGTGATGTGGCTGTGCCTGGCAGTCGCCGGCTTGGCGCTGGTCGAAGCCGGCTCGGTCTTCCTGATCGCGTGGTTCTCCGCGCGGATCGGCGAGGGCGTCGTCTACGACCTGCGCAACAAGGTGTTCTCGCACGTCCAGGCTCAGTCGCTGTCCTTCTTCGCCCGCACCCAGACCGGAGCACTGGTCAGTCGGCTGAACACCGACGTGGTCGGGGCCCGGCAGGCGGTGACCAGCCTGCTGTCCGACTCGCTGTCCACCGTGCTGTCGCTGGGACTTGTGCTGGCCTCCATGTTCTACCTGTCCTGGCAGATCACCCTCGCGGCGCTGGTGACGGTCCCGTTCTTCCTCCTGCCGGCACGATGGATCGCCAGGCGCCTGCAGCAACTCGCCCGCCGGCGGATGGAGTTGGACGCCGACCTGAGCGCGCTGATGAGCGAGCGGTTCAACGTCTCGGGCGCGGTGCTCGCCAAGCTGTACGGCCGCGCGCAGGACGAGTCGAGCCTGTTCGCCGGCAAGGCGAGCCGGCTGCGGGACCTCGCCGTCTCGGTGGTCCTGCACGGCCGGATCCTCGGCGTCCTCACCATCGTGCTCACCGGGCTGACCAGCGCCCTGGTCTACGGGCTGGGCGGCGTGCTCACCATCGACGGCTCACTGGAACTCGGCACCCTGGTGGCCATGGTCGCCCTGCTGCTGCGGCTCTACGGCCCGATCAACCAACTGGGCAGCCTGCAGGCGAGCGCCATGACGGCCCTGGTCAGCTTCGACCGGGTCTTCGAGATCCTGGACCTCAAGCCCAACATCGACGAAGCGCCGAACGCCCGGGACCTCGCCGCGGTGGGCTCTGGCGGCGCTCCCGGGGTCGCCTTCGAGAAGGTCTCGTTCCGCTACCCGAGCGCCGAGGCGACCTCGCTGGCCTCGCTCGGGCACCCTGCCGCCCGGCGCACCGAGCCGGCCGAGGAGTCGTTGACCCTGCGGGACCTGACCTTCGACGTGCCGGCCGGGAAACTCACCGCCCTCGTCGGCCCGTCGGGCGCGGGCAAGACCACGATCACCCAGCTGGTGCCCCGTCTCTACGACCCCACCGAGGGCACCGTCCGGGTGGACGGCCACGACGTCCGGGAGCTGACGCTGCAGTCGCTGCGTGACACGATCGGCGTGGTCACCCAGGACGCCCACCTCTTCCACGACACCCTGCGGGCCAACCTGGAGTACGCCCGGCCGGGGGCCGCCGAGCAGGAGTTGATCGAAGCCCTGAAGGCGGCGCTGATCTGGGACACCGTCCATGCCCTCCCGGAGGGTCTGGACACGGTCGTCGGTGATCGCGGGTACCGGCTCTCGGGCGGCGAGAAGCAGCGGATCGCGCTCGCCCGGCTGCTGCTCAAGGCACCGCCGGTGGTGATCCTGGACGAGGCCACCGCGCACCTCGACTCGGAGGCGGAGGCGGCGATCCAGCGGGCCCTCAAGACCGTGCTGGCCGGGCGCACTTCGCTGGTGATCGCCCACCGGCTCTCCACGATCCGCGAGGCCGACCAGATCCTGGTCGTGGCGGCAGGGCGGGTCACCGAGCGCGGCACACACGAGGAACTGCTGGCCGCGGGCGGCCTGTACGCCGACCTCTACCACACTCAGTTCGCGCAGCACGCGCCGCTGGAAGCGGTGGTGCCCAGCCCCGATGCGCACTGAGGCGCCGGAGCCACTGCATGTCGAAGGCGCCGCCCCCGGTCCACGACCGGGGCGGCGCCTTCGGCATGTGCCGACGCGGCCGCGCCGCCCCGGCAGGCCGGTTCAGCAGAACCGGCCAACTGAGGCGTGGCGCAGGTTGAACAGGACACCGCTAGCGACCGCCGGCCGCGAAGTCGTGTACGACGACCGTGACCGCGCCGACCGTGGGGTGGCGCTGCAGGACCGCCTCGATCTCGCCGAGTTCCATCCGGACGCCCGCGAGTTTGACTTGGCGGTCGACCCGGCCGAGGTACTGCAACGCCCCCTGCGGGAGGACCTTCACCGCGTCACCGGTGCGGTACAGGCGCCCGGTGGGCGTCTGTCGGAACGGGTCGCGGAAGAACGCGTCCCGGGTCCTGTCGTGATCGCCGACGTATCCGCGCCCCACACCGACCCCACCGACGAACAACTCCCCGGTCTCGCCCGGCTCACAGGCATGCCAGCCGTCTTCCTCGCCGCGCAGCACGTAGAGCTGGGTGTTGACCACCGGAGTGCCGATCGGCAGGCGCAACAGGCCGAGGTCGGAGGGGAGGACGGTGTGGTGGGTGACGTCGTCGGAGCACTCGGTCGGGCCGTAGGCGTTCACCAGCGCGGCCTGGGGCATCTCCTGGAGCCATCTGCGGGCCACCTCGGTGGGCAGTTCCTCGCCGGTGGCCAGCATCCAGCGCAGCCCGGCCAACTGCCCGGCGGTCTCCGCGGCCGCCGCCAGGTCGTCCAGCAGCAGGCGGACCATGGTGGGAACCAACTCGACGACCGTGACGCGGTGTTCGTCGGCGAGGCGGGCGAAGGCCGCCGAATCATGGGCGACCGCGTCGGCGACCACGCTGACCTCGCCGCCGACCAGAAGCGGGCAGAGCATCTGCCAGATCGAGATGTCGAAGCCGAGCGGGGCCGTCTGCGCGACCACGTCCTTCTCGGTCAGCCCGAGGTCGACGACCTTGGCGAGGAGGTGGTTGAGCATGCCCTGGTGCTCCACCACGGCCCCCTTGGGCCGGCCGGTGGAGCCGGACGTGAACAACACATACCGGGGCTGGTCCTGACGCTCCAGCCGGGCCGGCCCCTGCCAGGGCTCGTGGCCGGCAGCCTCGACGGCCCGGACGACCGGGACCCCGGCCTGCGCGGCGCCTTCGGCGAGCGAGGGCGGGACGGCGTCCGGGTCGGTGTTGAGGAGCAGGACGGCCCCCGCGGTCCCGAGGACGTCCGCGACCCGGCGGGCGGGCCAGTTGCCGTCCGCAGGCAGGTAGAGCGCGCCGAGGAGCTCGGTGGCCAGGAAGGCGGCGACGACCGTGGCGCCGCGCTCACCGCCGACCGCGACGACCGTGCCCGGGCCGGCCCCCGAACGCTCCATCAGAGACGCCAGCCGACGTGCCTGCTGGGCCAGTTCGGCGTAGCCGAGGCGGCCGTGGGCGTCCCGGACGGCCATCCGCTCCGGCTCTCGGGCGAAGCGCTCCACATGGGTGATCACGGCGTCCGCGAGGTCGACCGGGTGGTCGCGGCTCAGCCCCAGTTCCCGGGCACGCCGCAACTCCTCGGGCGCGATGTCCAGTTCCGGGAGCCCGGCGGGGCCGAGCAGGCATTCCTCGATCGTCACGAATCCGCTCCTTATGATCGGCGGCAATTATCCGCTACCAACTTTCCAGGGAATATCCGGATCTTGCCGGGCCACATCCCGTGAAGTACGGTAATCGATGCCGGGGGCGATCGGATACCTGATTCACCCGCTCACCGGGGAGATGAGAATGTGGCTCAGGCCAGGATATCTGTGCACGGAGATGGCCAACTCGTCTCTTTTTCCATCGCAGGGCTTTCGGTCGCGTCCCGACCGCTTCCGCCTATCCACTCCATCCTGCCGAGGTGTCCGGCAACATGCCCATTATCAGTTCCCCGCACGAATTCAATGTCGAGGATCTCTACCTGGATCTGCGCCGGGTGAACGGAACGCCGTTGTACCTGAAATGCGAAGGTTTCAACTTCGCCGGGTCCATCAAGCTGAAGGCCGCGGTCGCCATGGTGGAAGCCGCGGAGCGGGACGGTCTGATCGGACCGGACTCGGTTCTGGTGGAGTCCTCCTCGGGCAACCTTGGCATCGCCCTGGCCATCATCGCGGCCGACCGGGGCTACCGCTTCGTCTGCGTGACCGACCCTCGCTGCAACTCCACCACCCAAAGACTGATGCGTTCCCTGGGCGCGGACGTGCGGGTGATCAGCACGCAGGACGCCAATCTGGGCTATCTGCACAGCCGCATCCAGTACGTCCGCGACCTGTGCGCCGGCAGCGACCGCTACGTGTGGCTCAACCAGTACGGCAATCCCAACAACTGGCGGGCGCACTACGAGCAGACGGCACCGGCCATCGCGGAGGGCTTTCCGGACCTGGAGGTCCTGTTCGTCGGCGCCGGCACCACCGGCACCCTCATGGGGTGCGCACGCTATTTCAGGCAGCACCGCACCGACGTCACCGTGGTGGCCGTCGACGCCGTGGGATCGGTGACCTTCGGCGGTGTCCCGGAGCGCCGGGTGGTCCCGGGCCTGGGCACCAGCACCCGCCCGGAGCTGGTCGACGAGTCGTGCATCCACGACGTCGTGCACGTGTCCGAGCCCGACACGATCCGCACCTGCCGCGAGATGGCCGCGCGAGGCTTCGTCCTCGGCGGGTCGACCGGGACGGTGGTGAGCGGCGCCGCCCGCTGGCTGGCCGAGAAGTACCCGGGCGAGGACCCGGTGGCCGTGGCGATCTCCCCCGACCTCGGCGAGCGCTATCTGAACTCCATCTACGACGACCTCTGGCTGCGCGAACACTTCGGCCAGGGCGACCTGTCAACCGATCCGCACTGGAGCCCGCACCCATGACCCATGCCCCCTCCTTCTCCGTCATCTCCGGCGCGCAGGTCGTCGACGTCCTGCACGGCCGCGAGAAGCAGGTCACCGAAGTGGTCGAGAAGGCATACCGCCTGCACGGCCAGGGCCGCACGGTGAACCCCGACTCGTACTTCCTGCGCTTCCCGGAGCGGCCGTCCTCCCGAATCATCGCGCTGCCCGCCTCGGTCGGCGGCGACGTGGACGTGCACGGCATCAAATGGATCTCGTCGTTCCCGGAGAACGTAGGAGCCGGCATTCCGCGTGCCTCCGCCGTGGTCGTCCTCAACGACACCGCGACCGGCTATCCGCTGGCCTGCCTGGAGAGTTCCGTCATCAGCGCCTCGCGCACCGCCGCCTCGGCCGCCCTGGCGGCGGTCACGCTGGCCGACCGGCGGGGTGTGGCACCGCGCCGGGTCGGCTTCATCGGGGTGGGGCTGATCGCCCGTTACGTCCACACCTATCTGGAGGCCTGCGGCCTCGCCTTCGAGGAGGTCGGCGTCTTCGACCTGTCCCGGGAGCACGCGGAGGGCTTCGAGGGGTACCTGAGCCGCGCCGGGGCGGGGCCGGTCACGATCCACGACGGCGCCGAGTCGCTCATCGCCGGTTCGGACCTCGTCGTGCTGGCCACCGTGGCGGGCGAGCCGCACATCCTGGACCCCGCCCTGTTCTCCCACAACCCGCTCGTCCTGCACGTCTCGCTGCGCGACCTCTCCCCCGAGATCATCCTGTCCTCGTACAACATCGTCGACGACGTCGACCACTGTCTGAAGGCGAACACCTCTCCTCACCTGGCGGAACAGCGCACAGGCAACAGGGACTTCGTCGACGGCACCCTCTACGACCTGCTGGAGGGCCGGACCGCTCCGCCGGCGGACCGGCCGGTCGTGTTCTCCCCGTTCGGCCTGGGCGTACTGGACCTGGCGGTGGCCAAGTTCGTCTACGACGAGGTCGGCGCCGCCGGGGACCTTCTGACCGTTCCCGACTTCTTCCACGAGATGAAGCGCTACGGCTGAGACCGGTCACGGCACCGTGCATGAGGAAGGGCCCGCCTCCCCGGCGGGCCCTTCCTCCTGTGTGCAGCGGTGCGGGGCGTCTGATCGCTCCGACCCGGTTCAGGTCGGTTCAGGTACTGCGTCGGCCGCGAAGCGGATGAAGTCGGCGAGCCGCCCGACGCCCTCGGCGATCTGGGGCTGCGTCAGGTAGCTGACCGAGAGCCGCAGGCTGCGCTCGCCGCCGCCCTGCGGAAAGAAGTACGACATCGGCGTCCAGATGACCCCGAACTTCTCCGCGGCGAGCTCCAGGGCCGCGTTGTCCGCCTCGAAGGGCACGTCGACGGCCAGGAAGAAGCCCCCGGTCGGCGCGTTCCAGCGGACGCGGAGCGCCGCCCGCTCCGGCTCGGGGAAGCACCGGTCGAGCTCGCGAAGGGTGGACCGCATGGCGTCCCCGTAGTAGGCCGCCGTCCCGGCGTTGAACTCCGCGGTCCGCCCTCCGGCGGCGAGCAGCATCCCGGCCACCACCGCCTGGCTGACCGGCGAGGTGTTCACGGTCACCATGCTCTTGATCCGGGCGAGCTCGTCCGCCAGCAGGCCAGTGGCGCCGTCCGCGCCCACGACCACCTGGTCGGCGACCGCGAAGCCCACCCGGGCGCCCGGGAAGAGTGTCTTGGAGAGCGAACCGAGGTGGACGACGCGCCGTGAACGGTCGAGCGACTTCAGGGTCGGCAGCTGCCGGCCCGGGCTGACCATCCGGTACGGGCTGTCCTCCAGGATCAGGACGTCGTGGCGCTCCGCGAGTGCGAGCAGCTCCCGGCGCTGTGCGAGCGACATCGTCGTCCCGGACGGGTTGGAGTGGTCCGGCACGATGTAGAACGCCCGGGGGCGTCGGCCGCGCGCCCGCTCGTCGAGGATCGCCGTTTCCAGGTCGGCGCAGTGAAATCCGTCCGGCGCCTCCGGGACGGCCGTCGGCACGATGTCGAACAGCCGCGCCGCGCCGGTGATGCCCACGTAGCAGGGGCTGGAGACGAGGAGCACATCCTCAGGACCGGAGATGAGGGCCCGGAGGGCGATGAGCATCGCCTCTTGGGCGCCGACCGTCACCACGATGGACTCGGCGGGCACGTCGATGCCCTCGTCGGCCCGCAGTGTGTCGGCGATCAGCTCGCGGATCCGGCCGGCTGTCGGGCCGTACTGGAAGAGCGCCGAGCGGATGTCCTCGGGTGTGGCGCCGCCCTCGGCCAGATGGTCCAGGTAGCGGCGCAGGTACGTGAAGATCTGCTCGGTCTCGAAGAACCCGGCGTAGGGGCGGCCCGGTGCGAAGGAGATCGCCTCGGGATAGCGCTGGGTGACCTCGTTGAGGAAGTTCATGGTGTCGAGCACCGGGTCGGTGACGCTGCCGTGCAGTTCGTCCCGGGACAGGTCCCCCGCCGGGCGGGCCCGCTGGGCGGCAGCGCGCCGGAGCGTCGGCGGAGGGCTCGGCGGGTCCGCCATGGCCACCAGCTTCGGCCCGGCCGCGGCGATCGAGGCGGTGCCGGTGAGTGTCATCGCCTCGGTCAGCTCCTCGGCGAGGAGGCCGAGGAGGTGCTCGACGCCCTGTGCCCCGTTCACGGCCAGCCCGTGCAGCACCGGCCGCCCGAGCAGGACGGCGTCGGCGCCCAGGGCCAGTGCCGCGAGGACGTCCGCGCCGCGTCGCACCCCGCCGTCGAGCAGCAGGGGGCGGGCGCCCGCGACCGCCTGCGCGATCTCCGGCAGCGCCTCCAGCGTGGCCGGGGCGCCGTCCAGTTGGCGCCCGCCGTGGTTGGACACCACGATGCCGTCCACCCCGGCGGCGAGCGCCAGGCGGGCGTCCTCGGCGGTCAGGACGCCCTTCACCAGCACCGGCAGCGAGCTGACGGACCGCAGCCACTCGACCGTCGACCAGTCCAGCGTGGCATCGAACTCGGTGCGGGCGTGCCCGCCGGGTGAGGAGAAGTCCCCGCCGGGGAGGTTGGCCGGAACGACGCCGTCCGGCAGCCGGAAGTCATGGCGCAGATCGCGCAGTCGGCGGCCGAGGCGCGGGGCGTCCACGGTGAGCATCAGCGCCTCAAAACCGGCCCGCTCGGCACGCTGCACGAGATCGCGCGTGGTGGCGCGATCGCGCAAGCAGTACACCTGGAGCCAGAGCGGCGCCGCGGCGGCCGCGGCGATGGACTCGAAGGTGTGGCTCGCGAAGGTGCTGACGACCAGCGGGACTCCGAGCCGGCCGGCGCCGCGGGCGGTGGCGACCTCGCCCTCCGGGTGGGCCAGCCGGTGGTAGGCCATGGGTGCGACGCCGAGCGGCAGGGGCCAGGTCCGGCCGAGGATCCGGGCGGCCGTGGCGGGCGCGCCGCCGCCGGTCAGAACCCTGGGGCGCAGCCGGAGGCGCTCGAACACGGCCAGGTTGGCGGCGAGGGTGCGCTCCTCCCCCGCGCCGCCCGCGAGGAAGTCCCAGACGGCGGGATCCAGCCGGGAGCGGGCCAGGACCTCGTAATCGGCGAGGGTCAGCGGGCTGGCTGTCATGGCGCCGGTGCCGTCCATCAGGAGGTCAGCCGGTCCCGCTCGACGGCCTCGTACAGAGCCCGGATGTTGGCGCTGCCGAAACCCCGCGAGCCCTCGCGCTGGATGAGCTCGAAGAAGAGGGTGTTGCGCTCGTAGGGCGAGCGGGTGAACAACTGCAGCAGGTGGCCCCACTCGTCCCGGTCGGCCAGCACCTGCGCCTTGCGCAGCTCGGCTATCCGGTCGGTGTCCCCGTCGAAGCGCTCGGCGAGCACGTCGTAGTACGTGTCGGGGGTGGCGAGGAATTCCACGCCGAGGTCCCGGGCCTCGCCGACCGCCGCGATGATGTCGTCGACGAGGAAGGCGAGGTGCTGCACGCCCGGGCCGCCGTTGCGCTCCAGGAAGGTGTCGAGCTGGCCGGGCTCCTTGGCCGGATCCGGTGCGACCAGGGTGAAGGTGACACGGCCGGAGGCGCTGCGCACCACGACGGAGTCCATCGCCTGCCCGCCGACGGCGACGTACTCGGAGGAGTACCGGGAGAAGCCGAACGCGTCCCGGTAGTAGTCGGCGTACCAGTCGAGGGTGCCGCCCGCGAGACAGACCGCGACGTGGTCGAGCAGTCGGATCGCGGGCGCGGCGGACGGCGTGTGGGGGCAGGGTGTCCACCTGCGGCCGTCGGCGAGCGCTTCGCCCGGACGGACGGCAGGCCTGAGCAGGGTGTGGGCGACGCCGCCGAAGCCGGAGACCACGGTGGTGCCGCGGGCCGATTCCAGCCGCGCGGCGCCGGCCGCCACCGCCCGCTCGCCGACCGCCGTCGGATCGTCACAGCTGAAGGCGAGATCGGCGATGCCCTCGCCGTGGCTGTCGAGGAAGCGCCAGGTGCCGCGGCCCGAGGTGATCACCAGCTGCACGTCGCCCTGGCGCAGCAGCACCGAGCTGCGGTCGGTCTCCACCGCGTCCGCGACCCTGCTGAAGCCCAGGGCGGAGACGAAGTAGTCGGCGGTGGAGACTTTGTCCGAAGTGAACAGTTCGGCGTAGACGAGGTCCTGCACATCCATGGTGCTACCTACCTCCTGAACGGCCTGCCGGCCGATGGCGTTCCGTGAGTGACGTGGCTTCGGGATCCGGACGGACGGACGGGGCGGGGCCCCGGGCTTCGCAGGTCACGAAGGCCCGGCGTCCCGCCCCGACGGGCCCTGCCGACACCGGGTGGCTACCAGCGCCACTCCTGCTGCTTGAAGAGGTGGCCGGCCTTGATGTCGCGGTCCTTGCACCAGGCGAGGAACTCGTCGATCTGCTTGAGCTGGTAGGTGTCCGGGGTGTAGGTGGTGGCCATCACGTGGCCGAGCCAGTCCTCCTCGCCCATGGCGTAGATGTACGCCTCCCGGGCGCCGAGCTCGGTCATGATGGCGGCGGCCTGCTCGGCGTTGGAGCCGGAGAGCTTGCGGGAGTTGCTCATCTTCTTGGAGATGGGGACGGTCAGCAGCGCCTGGTAGAGCCAGGTCAGCGGGGCGCCGTCGCACTCCATGCCGAGGAAGGCGATGTCGGCGGTGCCCAGGTGCTCCTTGATGTAGCGGTAGAGCGAGGGCTCGATGCCGGAGGAGTCGGCTCCGATGAAGACCTTCTTGCCGGCCAGCTCGGCCCAGTAGGTGGACTTGGCGCGGATGTCCAGGTCGCAGTGCTCTCCGAGGAAAGGCGTCGCCGTGATCTTGCCGCCGGGGAACTCGACCTCGTCGAAGTCGTCGACCTCGATCACGTCGAAGCCCTGGTGACGGAGCATCAGCGCCATGGACGGATCGGCGAGGTTGCCGCGCGAGGAGCGGGGGACCACGATCGCGCCGAGGCGGCCGCGCAGCTGGAGCAGGGTCTCCAGGACGATGTGGTCCTGGTGGCCGTGGGTGATCAGCACCAGGTCGATGTGGTCCGGCAGATCGTCCAGCGTGTAGCGGTCGCCGGCGGTGCTGTCGGCGCTGATGAACGGGTCGGTGACGATCGCCGCCTCGGGCGTCTGCAGGACCAGGCAGGCGTGCCCGAAGTAACGAATCCGGCCGCCGCTGTCGATGTGACGGTCCTCTGCGAGGCCGGGACGGTCCGTCAGCAGCTCGGACAGCCGGCCGGCCTGGGCGTCGTCCAGGCCGAGCGCCTCGCGCAGATGGGCGAGGGTGGCGCCGCGCACGCGGGACTTGAACAGCTCGGCGAGGCCCTCGTGACGGAACGGGATGTCCAGCTCCAGGACGTCCGGCGAGGGCAGGCGCGGCGTGCTCAGGATGAACGGGCGCTCGATCCCTGTCTCCAGGGAGAGCTGCACCGACTGGCGCGACTCGTCGTAGGCCTTGCTCTTGTAGACCAGCGGCTCCATGAACCGCATCTGCGCCTGGTTGTCGGTGTCATAGGCGAGCTCGATGAGACCGCCCAGTTCCTCGGGCATCTTCGGGTACAGCGGGGTCAGGTCGAATCCGGTGGCGTTCGCCCGCAGGATCTCCTGGCCGGCGGCGATCGCCTCGGCGAAGCGCAGCATGTCGGCGCGGTCGCGCTTGATCGCGGCGACCAGGTCGCGGACCTCGTCCGCGCGCGACTCCGGGATGTTGACGAAGTAACCACCGCGCAGCTCGGGGTTGTGGCTCGCCGCGACGTGTACCGCCGGGGACTGCAGGTAGGACTCCAGCAGCGGCAGCTGCAGGAACGCGAGGTTCATCGCCGCCTGCACCGGCGCGACGGTGTACGGCCAGGCGAAGAACCTGTCCACCAGCGGCTCGATGATGGCGTTCGACCGCAGGAAAAGCTTCTCGTCGGGCATCTGCACCCCTCTCTCCAGAAAAAATCAGAAGGAATTGACCAGGCGGCCGGGAAACCGTCCCGAAATTCCGAGCAGCCGGCCACGCGTTGATGGAATGACGACCAGAGAGAATCAGCTCGGACCAGGGCCCGGAAAGCCGACGAAACCACATCCGCCTCGCCATACGAGGAGTGCCGCACACAGCGCGCTCTCCGGAATAAGGATGGCCCGGAGCGACGCAATGGATCAATACTCGACCGCCGCGCAGGGTCCTTGAACAGGGAGTCGGGAGGCGGGGCCCGATGAGGCGCGGAACCACCCCTGCGCAACTGCGTCGGCGCGTCGGTTGAACGGCCGGCCCGTCGGGTCGCGGGACGGGCGGCGTGGGGCAGGGCCGTCGGGACGGCCTACTGCCCGGGGACGTCCGGGACGAGTTCGTGCACCGGTACGACGTTCAGGAAGGCGACGTCGCCGACGCCCTGGGCGGTCAGGCCCGTCACCGTCAGCGACCGGTCGTCGTTGAAGACCACTTGGGCGCCCTTGTCGGCCAGCAGCTCGGCCAGCACCGCGACGTCGGGGGTTCGCACCTGCACCCGCGGTCCGCCGTCGTGGCCGGAGGGCGGAGCCACCCGCTGTCCCTCGACCCTGCGGCCGCCCGCGACGACCACCAGTTCCTCGGCCAGGCCGGCGAGTCCGGTCGAGGGGTGTCCGGAGACGAGCACGGTCCGCCCCTCGGCGGCCAGTCGCCGGAAGAGGTCACGCGCCCAGACCAGCCCGCTGTGGTCCAGTCCGTTGAGCGGCTCGTCGAGCACCAGGACCGGCGCGTCGGCGAACAACGCGCAGGCCACACCGAGACGTTGCCGCATGCCCAGGGAGAACGTGCCGACCCGGCGCTGATCCGCCTCGGTCAGCCCGACCTGCTCCAGAACCTCGTCCACCCGGCCGCGGGGCAGCCGGTACCGCAGGGCCAGCCCCACGAGACACTCCCGGGCGGTGTTGCCGACATGGCAGCAGTACACGCCATGGGTGTCCAGCAGCGCACCGACCTCGTGGGGCCCCGGCGGACGGTCGCGGAACTCGCGGCCGCCGATCGTGGCGCTGCCGGCGGTCGGGGTGCTCAGGCCCAGCAGCAGTCGCAGCGTCGTGCTCTTGCCCGCGCCTTCCGGCCCGAGCAACCCGGTGACGCGTCCGGCTTCGGCCGTGAAGCTCAGACGGTCCACGACCGTGGCGTCGCCGTAGCGTTTCGTCAGTTCTCTGAACTCGATCATGATCACCATGGTGGAGTGGTCCGGACCCACATCGCGTCGGACCTTCGGCAGCAACATCGGGCGGACCCTGTCACCCCTGGGCTGACGACCGCGGCCGGACGCCGCCCGCGAGCGGATCTGATACCGCGCGCCACGACCAGCCGGCCCCAGCCGTCCTCACGCCTGCGGGGAGACCCAAGTCTTTCCGATGAAGATCCCTCCCTGCAAGAATTACGGCCGCTTACGCGCAATCCGCAGACAACTCTTCGAGGATGGCCCGATGGGCATTGCAGTGGCATGCACGAAAAAACTCGATGCGGCCCGCAGAAACGAAGTCAGCGACCCCGATGGAAAGGCTGCACGGCATGTCTGACATCACGCCCGGAAAACATCCCGCGCTGATGGCCGGAGCAGCGCTCGACCACAGCGGCGTCATGCGCGCCGAACGCGAACTCGACGGCCGTGTCTGGCGCACGCCGGTGGTGCGCTGCGCTCCTCTGGATGCCATCGCCGGCGTGCGCCTGTGGCTGAAGGCCGAGAACCTCCAGCACGGCGGGTCGTTCAAGGCCCGCGGCGCGCTGCTGGCCGTGGATGAACTCGCCCGGGCCGGCAGTCGCGGCGTGATCGCCCAGAGCACCGGCAATCATGCCATCGCGGTCGCGCTCGCCGCCCGTGAACACCGGCTGCCCGCCCTGCTCGTACTGCCCGCCGACGCGCCACCGGCCAAGGTCCGCCGGATCCGGGAGACCGGCGCCGAGGTGGTGACCGCCGGTACTCTGCTGGCCGAACGCGTAGCCGTAGTCGATGAGTTGCAGCAAAGGCACGGCTACGACGCGGTCGACCCCTACCAGAACCCGCGGGTCGTCCTCGGTCAGGCCACCGCCACCGCGGAACTGCTCGGTCAGGTCGCTGCGGAGGGCGTACGGCTGGACGCCGTGGTCGTCCCGATCGGCGGCGGCAGCGCCGTCGCGGGCGCCTGCCTGGCCGCAGAGGGGTCCGGCACGGCGGTGGTCGGCGCGGAACCCGAGTCGGTACCGGCGTTGACCGCCGCCCTGGAGGCCGGTCGCCCGGTGACGGTCCCGGCCCGGTTCACCGTCGCCGACGGACTGCGCCCCGACCGGATCGGCGTGCTGCCCTTCGCGCTCGCCCGACACGCGGTCACCGCTGTGGTCACCGTCCCGGAGCCGGCCATCGGCGAAGCTCTGGTGGCCGCGTTCCTGCACGCCCGGCTGGTGGTGGAACCCGCCGCGGCCACTGCGCTCGCCGCCGGGCTGGCCCATGCCGCCGAGTACGGCTCGGACGTGGGCGTTCTGCTCAGCGGCGGCAACGTCGAACCGAGTCTGGTCACGGCGATGCTCGCCGGGCGCAGCGGCCTCGACTGAGGCCGCTGCGCCGGGAGTCCGATCCGGGGTCAGTCCTCCCAGCCGAGCCACGCGGACACCTCGGCCCAGACGAGGCCGAGATTCTCCGGCTTCGCGAGGTCGTAGTGGGTGCACGGCACCCCGGCCCGCGCCACCGTGCCGGTCACGAACTCCGCCCAGTCCTCGGCGGTCGGCCCGTCCTCCTCGCGCCCCTCCTCGGCGACGATCAGGAGCGCATCCCCGTCGAACCGGCCGTGCCCGTGGGCGTGCCGGATCCGACGGCCGTTGTACAGCACCTCGGCGAAGATCCGGTACTCCTCGTCGGTGATCGCGCCGAGCGCTCCACCCGCCTCCAGCCGCACCACATCGACCAGTCGGTCGAGCAACTCCTCGTGGTCCAACCCGGCCTCCCGGGCGGCCAGTTCCTTCTCCTCCTCGGGATCCCACGGGTACTGGTCGAGCAGCACCAGCGCCCCGACCTCCTCGCCGGCCGCCTGCAGTTGCACGGCGATCTCGTGGGCGACGGCTCCACCGTACGACCAGCCCAGCAGGTGGTACGGGCCGCTCGGCTGCACCGACCTCATGTGCTCGATGTAATCCGCGGCCATCTCCGCGATGGATCCCGCGAGTTGCCCGACGCCGTCGAGGCCGCGGGCCTGCAAGGCGTACAGCGGGACGTCGGCCGGCACGTACCGCACCAGCGACATGTAGCACCAGCTGACGCCGACCGCCGGGTGGAGGAAGAAGAACGGCGGCCGCTCGCCCTGCTCCCTGATCGGCAGCAGCACGTCCAGTGCGTCCCGCACCGAGGACAGGCTCATCCGCTTCATCAGCTCCGCCACGGTGGGCGCCGCGAACAGGTCCCGCACCGCGACCGTCACCCCGCTCTCCCGCAGTTTCTCCACCAGCCGGACGGCGAGCAGGGAATGACCGCCGAGGGCGAAGAAGTCGTCGTCCACGCCGACGCCGTCCACGCCGAGGACTTCCGCGAACGCGGCGCCGATGTTCGCCTCGAAGGAGGTGACCGAGTGGTGGGCGTCCTCGCGCACCTCGGTCTCCGGCGCCGGGAGGGCCTTGCGGTCCAGCTTGCCGTTCGGCATCAGCGGCAGCTTGTCGATCACCACCACCGCGGACGGGACCATGTACCCCGGGAGCCGGTCCTGAGCCACCCCGCGCACCGCCTGCCCGAGCTGGTCCAGCTCCTCCTGTGCGACGCCCCGCTTCGGCACCGCATAGGCCACCAGCCGCTGGTCGCCCGGGACGTCCTCGCGCACCAGCGCCACGACCTGGCCCACCGACCGGTGTCCGGCGAGGACCGACTCGATCTCGCCCAGCTCCACGCGGAAGCCGCGCACCTTCACCTGGTCGTCCGAGCGCCCGACGTACTGCAGGTCGCCGTGCGCGGTCCACCGCACCACGTCGCCCGTCCGGTACATCCTCTCGCCGGCGCCCGCGAAGGGGTCCGCGACGAACCGGCCCGCCGTCAGACCCGGCCGGCCCAGGTAGCCGCGCGCCACGCTGCGCCCCGCGATGTACAGCTCGCCGGCCACGCCGACCGGCGCCGGCGACAGGCGCTCGTCCAGCACGTAGACCCGGGTGTTGCCGATCGGGGAGCCGATCGACGACGCGTCCGCGTCCTCGCCCGCCAGTTCCTTGCCGGTCGACCAGACCGTGGTCTCGGTCGGACCGTACAGGTTGGTCAGGGTGGGCGTGCGGCTCAGCAGGGTCCGCGCCAGGTCGGCCGGCAGCGCCTCGGCGCCGATCATCGCCCGGACCCGGGACCAGTCCACCGGGTCCTCGGCGTCGGCCACCAGGCCGCGCCACAGGCTCGGCGTGGCGTGCACGATCGTCGCACCGGTGTCCCGGATCAGAGCGCGCAGCGCCCACGGGTCGAGTACCTGCTCCTGGGCGGCCAGTACGATCCGGGCGCCGTTCAACAGCGGCAGGTAGAACTCGAACCCGGCCATGTCGCAGCCGTGCGTGCTCACCGCCAGCAGCCGCTCGTCGGCGTCCAGCGCGAACCGGTCCTGCATCGCCGACAGGAAGTTGACGATCGCCCGGTGTTCCACCAGCACGCCCTTGGGGCGGCCGGTGGAGCCGGAGGTGTAGATCACCCACATCGGGTGTTCGGGCAGCAGGGCCGACGTGCGCTCGCCGTCCGTCAGCGGGACGTCCGCCAGCGTCGCCAGCTCGGCCCGCACCTCGGCGGAGTCGAGCAGCACCACCGGGACCCGCTCCGCCTCCGTGTCCTCGGCCAGCCGTCCCTCGGGCTCGGCCGGCCGCTCGCCCAGGCTCTCGCTGGTCAGACGGCAGACCGCCCCCGAGTCGGCGATCACGTAGGCGATCCGGTCCGCCGGGTACGCCGGGTCGATCGGCAGGTAGGTGGCCCCCGCCTTGATCACTCCGAGGAGCGCCACCACCAGGTCGACCGTGCGCTCGAAGACCGTCGCGACGACGTCCTCCGGCCCGATGCCCCGGCTCGCGAGCAGCCGCGCCACGCGGTTCGCCCGGGCGTCCAGCTCGGCGTAATTGAGCTCGGTCCCGCCCTGCACCAGGGCGACCGCGTCGGGCGTCCGGGCGACCTGCGCCTCGAAGAGTTCCACGACCGTCGCGTCCGGCACGGGCGCGTCGGTGGCGTTCCACTCGGTGAGGACCCGGCGCCGCTCCTCCGGGCCGAGCAGGTCGACCTCGCTGACCCGCAGGTCCGGGTCGGCGGCCAGGGCCGCCAGGAGCCGGACCCACCGCTGTGCGATACGCACGCTCGACTGGGCGTCGAAGAGGTCGTCCGAGGTGGTCAGCCCGCCGCGCATCCCGGTCGGCGTGCCCTCCGCGTCGTGCACCTCGACCAGGTCGAAGTCCAGGTCGAACTTGACCGTGGCGGAGCGAGTGGACAGGACGCCGCCGGCGGCGTTCTGGCGGGAGTCGTCGTCGGTCCAGTGACCGGGCTCTTCGACGGCCGTGTCGCTCTCCGCACGGACGGCGTTCTCCAGCAGGAACATCACCTGGAAGAGCGGGTGGCGGGCCATCGACCGGGCCGGCGACAGCTCCTCCACCAGCTTCTCGAACGGCACGTCCGTGTGGGTGAGCGACCCCAGCGCGGCCTCCCGGACCCGCGCGAGCACCTCGCGGAAGGTCGGATCGCCGGACACGTCGGTCCGCACCACGAAGGTGTTGACGAAATACCCGATCAACGGGTTCAGCGCCTCGTCCGTACGGCCTGCCGCAGCCGACCCGATCGGGAAGTCGGTGCCCGCACCGAGCCGGTTGAGCAGGACGGACAGCGCACCGTGCATGACCATGAACATGGTCACGCCCTCGGCCCGGGCCATCTCCGACAGCCGCGCGTGCACCTCCGGCGACACCTCAACCGCCGTCCGGTGGCCCCGGTGGCTCGCCGTGGCCGGTCGCGGCCGGTCGGCCGGCAGCTCCAGTTCCTCCGGTACTCCGGCCAGCGCCTCACGCCAGTAGGCGATCTGACGGGCGCTCAGGCTTTGCGGGTCCGCGGAGTCGCCGAGCACCTCGCGCTGCCAGAGCGTGTAGTCCGCGTACTGGACCGGCAGCGGCTCCCACGCGGGTGCCCGGCCGGCGCTGCGCGCCGCATACGCGGTCCGCAGATCGGCCATGGTCGGACCCCACGACCAGCCGTCGGAGGCGATGTGGTGCACCACGATCACCAGCACGCACTCCTCGGGACCGGGACCGACCCGGAGCAACGTCGCCCGGATCGGGATCTCGCGGGACAGGTCGAACTCGTACCGCTCGGCCTGGTCGACCGCTGCCTCCAGGGAGTCCCGCTCCACGTCGAGGACCTGCAGTGCCCAGTCGAGCTCGGCGGGTTCCAGGATCCGCTGATGCGGCTCGCCGTCGACGGCCGGGAACACGGTGCGCAGCACCTCGTGCCGCTCGATCAGGTCGAGGAATGCGGCGTTCAGCCGGCCGGCGTCCACATCGCCCGGGATCCGCGAACTGACCGGGATGTTGTAGGTGCTGCTGGGGCCGTCCATCTGGTTGATGATCCACAGCCGGCGCTGCCCGTAGGAGAGTGGGAGGTGTCGGGGTCGGGGTTGCGGTGTGAGGGGGGTGCGGGCGGTGTCGGCGCCGGTGAGGCGGGCGGCGAGGGCCGCGACGGTCGGCGCCTCGAACAGGGTACGGATCTCGGTCTCGACACCCAGCACGGTCCGGATACGGCTGACCAGACGCACCGCGAGCAGGGAATGACCGCCCAGGTCGAAGAAATCGTCCTCGACACCGACACTCGCCAGACCGAGGACCTCGGCGAAGGCCAGGCAGAGCAACTCCTCCTGCACACTCGCCGCACGACGACCGCCACCGGCAGAAGAACTGCCGTAGTCCGGAGCCGGCAGCGCCCTGCGGTCCAGCTTGCCGTTCCCCGTCAGCGGCAACGCATCCAAGACCACGACCGCGGAAGGCACCATGTGCTCCGGCAGACGCCGCCCGACGAACTCACGCACCACGCCGGGCAGGGGGCTGCTGTCCTCGTCCGGATCGTCCGCCACGACATACGCCACCAGACGAACCTGCCCCGGCACGTCCTCACGGGCCACGACCGCCGCCTGGGCGACCAACGGATGCGCGACGACGGCTGCCCGGACCTCGCCCAGCTCGACCCGGAAACCGCGCACCTTGACCTGCTCGTCGCCACGGCCCAGGAACACCACCCGGCCGTCCGCCGTCCAGCGGACCCGGTCCCCCGTGCGATACATCCGCACCCCCGGCTCGAAGGGGCACGCCACGAACCGCTCCGCCGTCAGACCCGCACGCCGGACATACCCGCGCGCCAACTGCGCACCCGCCACATACAGCTCACCCGCCACACCCACCGGCACCGGCCGCAGCGCATCGTCCAACACGTAGAAACGGGTGTTGCCCACCGGCGAACCCACCGGAACCAGACCCGCAGCCGCAGACGCATCGTCCGCGCCCAGACGAGTGGTCGCCACACCGATCGTCGTCTCCGTCGGCCCGTAGTGGTTGAACACCTCGGCACCACTCGCCTGATTGGCCAGTTCACGCACCAGCTCCGGCGAAGCCGCCTCACCGCCCAGGACGAGCGAACGGGCGGGCAGCACGCCCTGCGCCCCCGCCACCGAAGCCAAAGCCGCCAGATGGGAGGGAACGGCCTTGAGGAAGTCGATCCGGTGCTCGGCCAGGTACCCGGCCACCAGCGCCGGGTCCGTGACCGCCTCCTCCGGCAGAACATGCAGCTCACCACCGCTGGTCAGACTCGCGAAGACCACCGTGTTGCCCAGGTCGGTGGCCTGCCCCTGAAGCAGCGCATACCTCCCACCCGGCACGTCGAACCCGACCCGGCCGGGCACTGAGGACACATAGTTCGCCACACCGCCGTGCGTGACCGCGACACCCTTCGGACGACCCGTCGAACCCGACGTATAGATGACGTAGGCCAGGCCGTCGGGCTGCGGGACGGCACCGGGCGTGCTCGCCGGCAGGCCCGCCAGCTGCATCCGCACCAGAGTCCCGTCGAGGGCCACCAACCGCACGCCCACCGACGGCAGTTCGTCGAGGATCTCCTCGGTGGTCACCACCAGCGCCGCCCGGCTGTCCTTCATCGCGAAGGCCACCCGCTCCGTCGGCTGCCCGGCGTCCAAGGGCAGATAACCCGCCCCCGCCTTCCACACCGCCAAGATCCCCGCGATCATCTCCACACCACGCGGCAGAGCCAGCCCCACCACCGACTCGGCCCCCAGGCCCTGACCGATCAGATAGTGCGCCAGCCGATTCGCCCGCTCATCCAACTCCGCGAAGGTCAGCCGCTCGCCGTCGGCCACGACCGCCACCGCGTCCGGCGTCCGCGCCACCTGCGCCTCGAACAGCCCCACCACCGACGAAGCCGCAACCTCAAGGGCCGTGGCGTTCCAACCAGACACCACCCGCTCCCGCTCAGCGGCGTCGGTCACCTCCACCGACGCCACCGCCACACCCGGGTCACGCGTCACCGCGTCCAGCACCCGCACCCAGGCCGCTGCGATCCGCCCGGCCCACACCGGCTCGAACAGATCCGCCGACACCGTCACCGTGCCCCGCACACCCGCCGCACGACCATCACCATCGAACACCTCACCCACGAGGACATCCAGGTCGAACTTGGCCGCGGACTCCTGAACGGCCGGATCTGGCCTGCCGGGTTCGGACTCGGACGATCCGGACTCCGCGGGCGTCGTGCCGGGCTGCATACCTGGCAGCTCCAACACCGCGTCCACGGTGTTCTGCTTGGTCAGGACGACCTGGAAGAGCGGATGGCGGGCCATCGAGCGCGCCGGCGCCAACTCCTCCACCAACTTCTCGAACGGCACGTCCTGATGCGCCAGCGCGGACAGCGTCCGCTCCCGCACCCGCCCCAGCACCTCACGGAAACTCGGCCGCCCCGACAGATCCGTGCGCACCACCAACGTGTTGATGAAGAACCCGACCAGGTCGTCGAGCGCCTCATCGGAACGCCCCGCGTTCGCCGAACCGATCGGAACATCCGTCCCCGCGCCCAACTTGGACAACAGCACGGCCAGCGAAGCCTGCAACACCATGAACGGCGTCACACCCTCCGCACGAGCCACCTCCACCAACCGCTCATGCACCACCGCCGGAACCTCCACCGGCACCTGATAGCCCCGATGCGAACCCACCGCCGGACGCACACGGTCGAACGGCAGCCCCAACTCCTCCGGCGAACCCGACAACACCCCACGCCAATAATCCAGCTGACGCGCCATCACACTGTCGGGGTCGTTCTCGTCCCCGAGAACCTCACGCTGCCACAGCGTGTAGTCCGCATACTGCACCGGCAACGGCGCCCACTCCGGCGCCCGCCCCGCACTGCGCGCCGCATACGCACTCGACAGATCCCGCGCCAACGGACCCCGCGACCAGCCGTCACTGGCCACATGGTGCATCACCACCACCAACGCCCGCAGCCCCGCACCCGCCTCGAACAACCAAGCCCTGATCGGCAGTTCCGACGCCAGATCGAAAGTGTGGTTCAGCGCCCTTTCGACCGCGGCCGGAAGGTCCTCAGACGCCACCTCGGACACGGTCAGCCGCCAGTCCAGCTCCTGCGGATCCAGGACGTGCTGGTAGGGCTCGCCGTCGACGACGGGGAAGACGGTACGCAGCACCTCGTGCCGCCCGAGCACGTCCAGGAACGCGGCCCCCAACGCATCACGGTCCACCTCACCGGACAACCGGACGACCGCCGGGACGTTGTACGCCGCACCGTCCCCCTCCAGCTGATTGATGAACCACAGCCGGCGCTGCGCGAACGACAACGGCACCCGCTCCGGCCGCTCCCCCGCCGCCAACGCCACCCGCGCCCGCTCCACACCCCCGAGCCGAACCGCCAGCCCCGCCACCGTCGGCGCCTCGAACAACACCCGCAACGGCACCTCCACACCCAGCACCGACCGCACCCGGCTCACCAGACGCACCGCCAGCAGAGAATGACCGCCCAGGCGGAAGAAGTCGTCCTCGACACCGACGCCCTCCACACCGAGCACCTCGGCGAACACCGCGCACAGGATCTCCTCCCGCACACCCACCGGACCACGACCGGAACCAACCGCGTACACAGGAGCAGGCAGGGCCCTGCGATCCAGCTTGCCGTTCACCGACAACGGCAGAGCGTCCAGCACCACCACCGCCGACGGCACCATGTAGTCGGGAAGGCGTGCTCCGGTGAACTGCCGCACGGCGTCAGAAAGTTGAGCGCGGGCTTGGTCGCCGTCGGGGACGACGTAGGCGACCAGGCGCTTGTCGCCGGGCACGTCCTCGCGGACGACGACCGCCGCCTGCGCGACCCGCGGATGCGCAGCCACCACGTGCTCGACTTCGCCCGGCTCGATGCGGAAGCCGCGGATCTTCACCTGGTCGTCGGCGCGGCCCGCGAACACCAGCAACCCGTCCGCCGTCCACCGCGCCCGGTCACCCGTACGGTACAGACGCTCGCCCGGCCCACCGAACGGATGCGCGACGAACCGCTCCGCCGTCAGACCCGGACGCCCCAGATAACCCCGCGCCAGACCGGCGCCCGCCACATACAGCTCGCCCGCCACACCCACCGGCACCGGCGCCAGAAACGCGTCCAGCACGAACACCCGTGTGTCGACCACCGGCGACCCGATCGCCACCTCCTCCGCCGACGGGTCACACGGCCAACTCGTGGCGACCACCGTGGTCTCGGCGGGGCCGTAGGCGTTGAACATGCGCCGGCCGCGCGACCAGCGCGCCGCCGTCTCCGGGGGCAGCGCCTCGCCGGCCGTCACCAGGACCAGGTCCTTGCCGACCGCGGTCTCGTCCAGCGTCGCCAGCACCGCGGGCGGCAGGGTCACATGGGTCACGGCCTGCTCGGCCAGGAACCGCGCCAGAGGCGCCCCGGCCCGCTGGTCCGACGGAATGACCACCAGGGTCGCGCCCGTCAGCAGCGCCATGAACCACTCCCACGCGAACGCGTCGAAGCCGACCGAGGCGAACTGCCCCACCCGGTCCCCCGCGCCCACACCCAGCAGACCGCTGTGGCCCGCCCGCATGCTCGCCACACCCGTGTGCGGGACGAGCACGCCCTTCGGCCGCCCCGTCGAACCCGACGTGTAGATCACATACGCGGGATGCGCCGGGCTCGGCCCAGGCCCGTCGAGCGTGCCGCCGTCCAGGTCCGCAAGAGCGGCCACCACCCCGGGATCGTCCAGCAGCACCGCACCGGGCAGCACTCCCTCGGTCCCGGCCCCGGCCAGCAGCACCCGCGGCCCCGCATCCTGCAGCATGTAGGCGACACGCTGCGCCGGGTACTCCGGATCGATGGTCATGTACGCACCGCCGGCCTTCAGCACACCGAGCACCGCCACCAACAGCTCGACACCACGCTCCAGACACACCCCGACCACCGACTCGGGGCCCACACCGCAACCGATCAGATATCGCGCCAGCCGGTTCGACCGGGCGTCCAGCTCGGCATACGACAGGCTCACCCCGTCCGCCACCACGGCCACCGCCTGCGGAGCGCGCGCGACCTGCGTCGCGAACAACTCCGGCACCGTGAGCGAGGCGACTTCGGCCGCCGTGTCGTTCCACACCGTCAGCATCTGGTGCGCGGTCGCCTCGTCGAGGACGGGCACCGCGCTCAGCGGCTGTTCCGAACCGCCGTCCAGGGCCGCCTCCAAGGCGGTGACCAGATTCTCGGCGGCGGTGCACATCAGCTGTCCCACCACGTGGGGGTCCACGCCCGCCACCGCGTCCACGGCCAGCGCGATGGATTCTCCGTCGTCGTCGACGGACACGGCCAGGGGGTAGTTGGTGCGCTCGCGCGAAAACCGTGCCTCGAAACCCTCGAATCCGCGGGTGCGCTCGTCCCGCTCCCGTCCGGATCCACCGGGGTTGTGGCGGTAGTTGAACAGGGCGGTGAACAGTGGTGTGTCACCGGTCAGTCCGCTGGCCCGCTGCGCCAGTGCCAGCGAGGCGTGCTCGTGTTCCAGCAGGTCGGCCAGCTGATCCCGCATGGCCGAGACGGCGTCGAGCGCGCCCAGCTCACCGGTGCGCAGCCGGACCGGCAGGGTGTTGATGAACGGGCCGGGGATCCGGTCGGCGCCGGCGCCGGCGTTCATCCGGCCGAACAGGACGGTGCCGAACACCACGTCCGTGCGGCCCGACACCGCCGCCAGGGTCCGCGCCCACGC
>NZ_JAHHIU010000038.1:13541-14832 GCF_024539815.1 Streptomyces hayashii | reverse complement strand
CGGCGGCCACGGGGTGTCGATCACCAACTTCGTGAGCTTCCTGCCGTACCGCACGAAGCGGCGCGAGGCCCGGAACCCTCAGACGGGCGAGCCGTTCACCGTGGCCCCGCACCAGGCGGTCAGGGTCCGGCAGTCCGACCGATTCATTGAGACCATCCGCACCCGGAACCGCACGGCCAGCATCCGCAAGGCGCCCAAGGGCTCCAAGGCCGCGGCCGCCGGTCGGTGAGCCATGGCCTACACCGGATCCGTCCCCGAAGCGCGCGCCCACCGCCATGACTGGATGGCGCAGATGGCATGCCGCAACGAGAAGCCGCAGATCTTCTCCGAGACCGAGCACCAGCAGAACGCGCGCGTCGTCTGCGCCATCCGCTGCCCGGTCCGCCGCGAGTGCCTGGCCCACGTGAAGCGCCTGGAAACCGGCGAAGCGGAGGAGCGCCGCGACGGTGTCGTCGCCGGCCTCACCGCACACGAACGCTGGCGGCTGGACGCCACCGCGCCCGGGCACAGCAACAAGCCCGCGCTGGCGTTCACCGGCACCTCTCCTCGCTGCGGCACCTACCTCGCCCTGCTGCGGCACCTGTGGCTGGGAGAGCTCGTCGACCCCGACTGCTGGAGCGCCGAGGTCCGTCGGGGACGCCTCAACACCGCGACCGCGGAAGCCAGCCGGGCGGAGGAGGAACCCCTGCCCGCGCCAGCACCCGTCGAGGCCGAGGACCGCCCTGCGAAGCGGGCGCCGGCCAAGGGCAGCACTCCCCACGACCGGCGGGTCTACCGGCTGTGGTCCGAAGGCTTCAGCGATCTGCAGATCGCCCGACGTATGGCGGTGCCAGTCCCGCAGGTGCAGCGGGTCCGTGAACGGCTCGGTCTGCTGCCCCACCTGCATACGGCGAAGGCCTCGTGACCTCGGTCTGCCCCCGCGGCGGCTGCGACGCCCACGGCTACTGCCCTTGCGCTGAAGAGGCGCCGGACGAAGCCGAGCTGGAGCAGGCTGACGCCGTCCGTCAGGGCCGCGCAATGAAGGACGGCGACCGCTGCCGCTCGATCGACACCCTCCCGACCCTCGACTCCTACGAACCCCCGGAAGCGACCCCGTGATGTCCACCCTGATGATGGCCGCCTTCGCCGCCGCCTCCCTCGCCCTGATCGGCGGCCTCTTCGGCCTGCCCGACGCCTGGTTCTGCGGCCTCCTCGCCCTGGCCTGCGTCGTCGGCGGCGCTGCGACCGCCTACCGCGAGCAGACCTCCCTCGCCCTCGCCCTGCTCGTCTCCGGCGCGATGTTCGCCGGCGG
>NZ_JAHHIU010000038.1:4822-13441 GCF_024539815.1 Streptomyces hayashii | reverse complement strand
GCGATGACGGCCCGCCAGGTGTTCATCGTCGGCGCGATCGGCGGACTGTCCATGGCCCTGGGCCTGGTGGCCTTCGTCGGCCTCAGTCTCGCCGTCCACGCCGGAATCACCCGCCTCGCCGACCTGCACCGGCTCAGCCGAACACGCCGCTCCGCAGTCCGCGCAGCCGAAGCAGACCTCACCACCTGCCAGGCCATCGACGCCCTCAGCACCCGCGACCACACGGAGTAACCCCATGTCCGACCAGCTCGCCCGCACCGGAACCGCCGCCGGAGCCATCGTCATCGGCACCACCGTCATCACCGGCTGGTGGCTGCTCACCGCCGCACTCGCCATCGTGGCCGTCGGCGCGATCTGCATACGCCTCGGCTTCCGCCCGGCACGCAAGGCAGGCCAGCGATGACCAGACCCCTTACAGCGCACCGACACCGCTCCGGCCTCCTCCTCACCGGCGCGATCTGCCTGACCCTGGCCGCCGGCTGGGCCGTCCACCACGGCGTCGAAGCCGCAGACGACGGCACCCACTCCCGCCTGGCCGCCGTATGGGCCGTCACCTTCGTCCTGCTCCTCGCCCAGACGCTCATGTACCACTGCGAGCGACCCCGCACCCCCAACCCGCGAGCTTGCCGTCAACTCCAGGCCCTCCAGGTCGCCGTACTGCTACCGGTGTACAACGAGGACCCCGGATACCTGCGGCTCGGCCTTGAGTCCCTCCTCGCGCAGACCCGGCGCCCCGACGAAGTCCACGTCGTCGACGACGGGTCCACCAGCAGCAACTACGCCGAGGTGCGCACCTGGTGGACCCAGGCCGCGAAGGTCGCCGGGATCACCGCCAGCTGGCAGCGCACCCCTAACCAGGGCAAGAGGCACGCCCAGGCCGCCGCGGCGGATGCGAGCCGTGACGCGGACGTCTACGTCACCGTCGACTCGGACTCGTGTCTCGCCCCGAACGCCCTCGCGGAACTCCTCCTGCCGTTCTCCAAGGCCCGGGTCCAGTCGGTTGCCGGGATCGTCTTGGCGACGAACGCCCGCCGCAGTCTCTTCACCCGGCTCACCGACCTGTGGTTCACCACCGGGCAGCTCACCGACCGATCCGCTCTGTCCGCTATGGGCTCCGTCCTGGTCAACTCCGGGCCGCTCGCTGCCTATCGAGCCTCTGTCGTCCGCGACAACCTCGACGCCTACCTCAACGAAACGTTCCTCGGCCGCCCCGTGATGTTCTCCGACGACTCCCTGCTCACCCTGTACGCGCTGCTGCGCGGCCAGGCCGTACAGCAGCCGACCGCGGTCGTCTTCACCGCGCTCCCGGAGCGGCCCTCGCACTTCCTGCGCATGTACATGCGATGGATGCGTGGCTCCACGATCCGCTCCGTGTGGCGCTTCCGCTACCTGCCCCTGACCGGCTGGGCCTACTGGGCGCACCTGCTGCGCTGGTTCCAGGTCGCCCTGTCCACCGCCGTCCTCGGCTGGCTCCTCGTCGTCGAACCGCTCGGGTACGGCCAGACCCCGCCGGCCTCGTTCCTGGTCGTGCCCTTCCTGATCGGCTGGGCCCAGGGCTTGAGGTTCCTGTCCATCGCACGTAGCGATGAGACCCTCGCGGGCCGGGCCGTGACCTGGCTGCTGATGCCGCTCGCCGTCGTCGCCTCCTGGACGGTGCTCCGGGCGATGCGCTGGTACGGCATGGCCACCTGCGCCCGCACCGGCTGGGGCACCCGCCAGCACGGCGCGGAAGTCGTCCTTGAGGCCTCGCGCGCCGACGAGCTCCCGGACGACGACACCGAGCGCATCCCGCTGGCCAAGCTCCTTGACCCCGAGACCGAGACGACCCTCACCCTGCCCATCCCGCGCCAGCGCACCGCAGCGCCCCAGCACGAAGGCATCTGATGACCGATCTGCACTTCCCCGAGACCTTCGTCGCCCAGCGCGACGAAGATGTGTCCGGCGTTTCCGGCGAGGGCGTCATCGCCGAGGGCTGCCGGTTCTCCGACGGCTGGGTCGTCACCCACTGGCTCGACCAGCCCCCCATGCACGAGCCGAAGACCGACGTCTGGCACCACAAGGGCGTCGCCCCCTTCCGCAAGATCCACGGGCACGGCGGCCGCACCCGCATCCTGTGGGCCGGCGAAGTGGCTACCGCCCAGCGCGAGATCCGCGCGGACATCGCAGAGCTATTCGACGTGCCTGCCGAGGTCCTCGGCACCGAGACGGAATGTGCCTACCTGCAGCGGCAGATCGAGCGAGCCATCCAGGCCGTTCAAACCGGCCAAGCAGCTCCGGTAGAGGTTGGCGATGCCCGCATCGTCGACGCGGTCATGCCGGTCGTGGAGCAGCTCCTGAAGCAGCGAGACCGGTGGCGTGCCGTGGTTAGCCAGGCCTTCGCCCTCGCGTACCGCTGGCAGGACGCTCACGGAACGTCCATGTTCCTCGTGCGCACGGCCGGCGCAGAACTGCAGGAAACCCTGAACGAATCCGGGGCCCCGACCTGCGATGTCTTTCAGCCTGTGATGAAGGACCCGGCCAGCAACCCGGACGTGGTGGGCGAAGCCCGGCCAGCATGCGTGTGCGGCTCCCCCGTCGTCTGGGCGGAGCACTCGTTCGACCCCGGGTGGATCCACGAGCCCGGCTCGGACACGAAGTGCGCGCATGCGCGGCCGCGCTGCCCCGAGTGTCAACTGCCGCACGCCCTGATTCCGGGTCGGCCGCCCTGGTGCCGTGCGATCCGTACGCACCTGGCTGGGGCCGACCACATGGCCGCGGCCGAGTGCTCTGCACGGCACACCCGCTTCACACCCATGCGGCAGTGCATCCGCGCCGCGCAGCACTGCGGCGACCACATCGACGAGCACGGCTTCCACTGGTCCGAAACCGTGGCCGTGTACCCGGTCGTTGATGGTCAGCCGGTGTGCGGGCGCGCGTTCGCGAGCACCTGCACGAACCCCGATCACGCCTGTACGACCTGCGGCGACTGCGTACGCCAGCACCCGGGCGAGGGCGGATGCTTCGACCCGGATCAGCAGCCCGCGGATCAGGGGCCCCTGACCGGGATCGAGGTCAGGACGGCCTGCCCGTACTGCACCGGCGCGCCCATGTTCGGCAGCAGCGCGCTCGTCGCGCACATCCGCGACAAGCACGCCCGCGTCCAGGCGGTGCTCGCCAGAGGCGGCAGCCTCGACGAGCAGCTGGCCGCCCCGGAGACGCGGTGCCGCCTCCCGCACGACATGGAGGCCTGAGCTTGTCGCAGAAGAGGGAACCCACCGTCGAGGACCTTGTGCAGGTACGCGACCAGCTGCGCGCTGAGATCCGAGAGGGCCGCGAAACGTTGAAGGATCTCCGGGGTGCCATCAAGGAGGCCCGGGGAGTCGCGCCCCGCATCGTCACGGACTTGCTGACGGCAGAGGTCACCACGCAGTTGAAGGTGCTGAGCGATCACACGAAGAGGGCGATGGACGACAGCGTCGCCCGGGTCATCGCGAAGTTTGACGACCTGTTCCGCGCGATCACCGGCCAGGACCACACGGCGAGGCGCGCGGGGAAGCCGTCGATTCCCGATCTCATCGCTCAGCGGTCAGCAGAGACGAAGGACTGAGCCATGACGAACCAACAGACCGTGGACGCCCTCCTCGACGCCTACGCCGACCAGGGCCGCGCGCTGCGACGCGTCCTGTGGCTCGCCGCCCACCACCCCCACCAGGTCGCGGCAGACCCCTCACTCCTGCTCAAGGCTCTGGACACCAGCCCGCAGGCCATCAGGTGGTGTCCGCCAGGCTGCTCCGGCCAGTGCATACCCCACCCGGCCTTGATGGCCCGCCACCGCACACTCAACGGCGGCGCTGGGAACCCCACTTCGGCAGGTGCGTGACCATGGCCCGCCGCATCAAAGCCGCCGACGTCGAGCGGTTCATTGTCGACCACGGCCACGAGTCCAGCGAGTTCGCGGCGGGGGAGTGGGATCCGGGCTTCCGCGTCGGGCGGGCCGGCCCGCGCTGCGTCCACGTCTTCTACGACGGACACGGGGAGGCCGACCAGCTCGACGCCCTCACGACCGAGCTGCGCGCCGCGGGCTACCACGTCGTGCCCAGCCAGCAGGACCGCGGTGGGCGCCGACGCCTGGAGGTGACCCAGCCGTGAAGCTCATCGCCGTCATCTTCGAGCCCGCACAGCAGGTCGCGGCCGAACCGGCGACCCTCGACCAACTCACCGCCACCCTGCGCACGCAGCTCAACGAGCGCCTCAAGCTGGCGCTCCCCTCCGACCAGCTCGGCAGTCTCTTCGGCTGGCCGCTGGTCTATGACGAGCGAATCCCGCCCGGCTTCGTGCACCTGCGGCCACACCCGACGCCGCCGCATCCCGACGAGCAGACGGAAGAGGTGAACGACCGTGGCTGAACGTCTCGTCATCGACTGCAACGACCTTAGGCAGCGGGTGTGCAGCACCGAGCTCGGGCTCCGCGCAGTCCAGGAGTGGTTCCGCGTCAACGGGATCGAGCCGGCCGACGTGCCGGTCGCCTCGAAGGTGGCCATCGAGGACAGTGCGTTCGGGATCGTCATCCGCTACACCGCTTACCTGCGCAACGCGGACGGAGCGAAGTACGTCGACCCGGACGACCCCCACTCCGCAGCCTCAGCGGACCGCACCGCACTCCTTCAGATCGCGCCCCCCTCCGACTGGCTGGCCTCTCCGGACGGCGAACGATGACCACGCACACCGATGAACTGCGCGCGGCCGCTGCCCGGCTGCGCGACGACCGCAACGTCAACGGCCACCGCGTCGATTGCGACAGCCGCGAGCTGCTGGAGATGATCCGCGTCCTGCTGGCCGCCCGCGAACCCCTTATCCGCTGGCTGGAGACCGCAGCCGTCCTTCACCTGCCCGTCAGCGAGTGCGGCTACTGCGACGTCCAGCGCAATCCCCTCGCCCTGCGTTGCCCGGCGGTGGACCTGGCCCGCGCCATCAACAGCGTCACCGAACCAGAGCGCGGCCAGGACGGCCACATCGAGGACAAGCACAGCGGCCGCTCCCTGTACGAGCAGCTGGAGCGAGCGGCAGGTGAGGCATGACGACGGCTCTCGCTCCGGCACCGGAGCCAGCGACCACAGACACCAGCGATCTCACGCACGTCGCGTGTGAGTGCACCCCTGACACCGCCCTGTGCGGCACGGACGTCTCGGACCTGCCATGGAACGACGAGTACGAGGAAACGACCTGCATCGTCTGCCGCGACTTGGAAGAGCAGACCTGCCCGCAGTGCGGCCAATGCTGAGAAAGGTCCCCACCATGCAGCCCGCCTTCACTCGCGGATTCCGCCTCCACCACAACGGCCGAACCTACGACGGAGCCGAGTTCCCCTCCGCCCGTGTGATCGTCCTCGACGACCCCGAATACGGCCTCGCCACCGCCGCAACCTCCATGGACGAGCTCCTGAAGGGCTACCACGGCGCCCGCGTCGAATGGCCCGCCGAGGAGGAGGAGGCGCGCGCTGCCGCGCCGGACTCGTCGAGGCTTCACGAGGGCGTCACCGTGCACGCCGTCCCGCTGCCGGGCTCGCACGGCATCAGCTCCTGCTGTGGTCGCCCACCCTGCGAGTTCGTCGGCGAGCGCCTCACCCGTGACCCCAGCAAGGTCACCTGCAAGGAGAACCACGATGGATGCTGACCACCGCGTCACCACGATCGACCGGCACGAGTGGGTCCTGAAGAGCCCCGCCCACCACACCGAGGTCGAGAAGGCCGTCGCCGTCGCCGAGCGGACGCGCGGCCAACTCGCCTCGAAGGGCGTCCGCACCGGCGACATCCACATCGCCGGCGACGACCAGGAGCTCACGGTCTCCTTCGAAGCCGAGCGCCCGAAGAACCCGAAGCGCAGCCATGCCGCCTTCGCCGTGAACGAACAGGAGCCGACCCGTGGCTGACACGCCCTTCCTCAACCCGGCAGCCGAGCCGCAGCCGTTCGACGTGAAGGCGGCCACCGGCGTCATCACTGCGGCGGCTCTCGGATACCTGCAGATCATGTTCCGTGCGCCAGGCACCGCGCCGGACAAAGACCAGGCCGCCACCGTCATGGGGAACGTCAAGGACGCCCTCCTGGCCGGGATCCAGGCGTGCAGCGAGGTGACCCGGATCCGCACCGAGCTGGGCGCGCTTCGGGACGGTCACCGCCCGCAGCCGCACGCCGATCCCACGAAGCCGGGTGCCCTCTGCGCCGCCTGCTCCATCCACGGCTCGCTCGTCGCCTGGCCATGCGCCACGTGGTCGGCGGCCGAGCGCATCCTCACCCATGGGAAGGCCTGAAATGCCCGAGAAGCAGGTGAGCATCACGCTCACATTCGCCACCGACAGTGCTCCAGCTGCCCTGGCCGCCCGCGTCATCGACATCAGCGTGGCGGAGGTAGCGGCGAACCTCATCGGCGCTAACTGGCACGGCTACGAGATCGACGACGAGTCAGACCAGGACGCAGCACGCCCGCACGTGGACAGCGGGCAGCCCCCGGAGCCGTCCCGTGATCGATGAGAACGGCCTCGTGCTCGCCTTCAAGCGGTACGCCATGCAGTTCGCAGTCGCCGAGGATCTCGTGCTCGATTGGGACGTCGCGGTGCAGCAGCAGATCTTCGGCCAGTACGTGTTCCGGATCCAGACGAAGATCCTCGCCGACGATCTGCCGCCCGAGCACCTCACGCAGCGCACCCGTGTCATCTACGAAATACCGTCGTCGACCTGGCAGATGTGGAAGAAGCGCCACGTGTGCCGCTGGTACGCGCGGCACCTCGTCGCTCGCTGGCCGGTGCGCTACGGGCCGGACCCGGACGGCCGTGGTGCGGACGCAGTGTGCTCCTTCGACCTGGAGCGGTACCGGGCGTACCCGCGAGCCCGGGTGCAGCTGCCGCGTGACCAGTTCGGCCCGGCGTACCTCGCGCACGGCATCCGCAACGTCCGGTGGGACCAGGAGGGCGTCGATGGCGGCGAGTGAGGGGACCTGGTGCTCGTGCGGCCACACGGTCGGCGACATGGAGCGCTGCATCGACGGGCGGCGCTACGGGCCCTGCAGCTCCCCGGACTGCGGGGGCGTGTGCGAGTACTACGGGCCGTGCACGTCGTCGGCATGCCGTTGCAAGGAGGCGGACCGTGCAGAGTCTTGACGCCTTGGTGGGCGATCTCCTGGACCGCTACCGCGGCGACGAGCAGCACCCCGGCGACGGCGGCCCCGGCCTCATCGCCCGGCTCGACCACCTGACCCTGCGCAGCAGGCCGGCGCCGGATGGAGGGCACGCGCCGCCCGGGTCGCGGCCGCCGACGTCGTTGGAGGCGGTGTCGTGGTCGCAGCGCATCAAGACGGAGGCCGTGCAGCTCGACGCGGAGCTCCGCGGCTCCGGGCGCCAGCAGCCGTGGGCACGGGCGTTGAAGGCGATCCCGCCGGGCGCGGAGAACGCCGGCCGCGAGCCGGAGGTCCGACGGACGGTCGCGCGCTGGCACGGGACCGTTCTCACGGTCCTCGGTCTGCGCGGGCCGAGCGTCCACTTCCGGCACAGCCTCTGCCTGGCCTGCGGGGAGCGAACCGTCTATGGGCGGGCCGACGACGATCGGCCCCGGGCGTGGTGCATCAACGACCTGTGTGAGGACGGCGACACGGGAGTGCCGGCTCGGTACGACGGCAGCCGTCTGTACCTCCTCACGGAGAACCGGGTGTCGTGACGGGCGGGCGGACCAGTCGCTTCGGTCGCTGGGCCGCCCGCGCTGCCCTATCAACAAGTGGGGGAGTGGCTCCTGTTGTCAAAGAAAGTGCAACTCACCCATTGTGGAGTCTCATACTGTCTCGTACAATGGTTGACATGGGGGTGAGCTTCACCTCCATGAGAAACCCGATGGGGGGCACGCCGATGAACGTCCAGATCAGCCGCCGGATCACCATCGCCGAGTACCTCGCGCAGCGCGGCCTCCCGGCCGACTGGCGCTTCGGCTCCCCCCTCGGCCGCCTCGCCGCCGAGATCTACCGGCGCACATACGGCCGCGAGCCCGGCCGCGCGTTCCGCCTCCTCAACGGCCGGTTCCGTCCCGTCATGACCTATGAGCCGTCCGAGACGCACGTCCTCACGGCTGCATGGGAGCAGTACGGCTGCACCGCCGACCTACCGCCCGTCCAGCCCGGGCGGGCCGTCAGCCCCACCGGGGTCCGGATGCCGAGCGGTGACGCGATGCGGTGGACACCCACCAGCGGCCGCCTGCGCAGCCACCCCTGACCGACCGTCCGCCACGACTCCTGAAGGGGGAGCCATGTCCGACACGCTGATCCGCGCGCTCGACCTGATCGAGCCCGGCGACCTCGTGATCTACCACGGCTCCATCGAGGACTGCCACGGCCTGTGGCTGGCGCTCCCTTGTCCGTGCCGGATCTGCATGGCGGCCGACGCCTTCGGCATCCCCGAAGTCCGCTTCGCCCTTATCGACCCGTGGGGCGAGCGGTCCGGCCCGTTCCACGCCCGCCGCTGCTCCATCACCCGCTCGATCACCTGCTGAGGCCTGTCAACAACCCCGAAGGGGGGATGCAGTGAGCACTACCGACGTCAACGAGACCTTCGCCCGCGAACGCCGCGCCCTCATCCAGTCGGCCGGTGCCCGCCGCCGCGG
>NZ_JAHHIU010000038.1:0-4722 GCF_024539815.1 Streptomyces hayashii | reverse complement strand
CGGCCTCGACACCTCGCGCGGCACCGCCGCCCTCTACACCTCAACCCCCGCCTGGCACGGCCTCGGCACCGTCATCCCCGGCGGCATCTCCGACATCGACACCGTCCTGCGGGTCGGCCAGATCGACTTCCGCGTCGACAAGGTCCCCGTCCGCTACACCTACGACGGCACCGACCGGATCATGAGCGACCGGTGGGTCACCGTCCGCTCCGACACCGGATCCGCCCTCGGTACCGTCGGCCAGCGCTACGAGGTGTTCCAGCAGCGCCAGATCTTCACCTTCCTCGAAGACCTCGCCGACACCCACGGCGTCCTGTGGGAGTCCGCCGGAGCGCTGCGCGGCGGCCGCCGCGTCTTCGTCACCATGCAGGTCCCTGACTCCGTCATCGTCGACCGGGGCGGCCTCGACGACGAGATCCGTTTGTTCATCGTCGCGATCAACAGCCACGACGCCACCTCGCAGGCCGAAGTCGTCGTCACCCCCTGGCGCGTCGTCTGCGCCAACACCGAACGCTTCGCCCTCGACGACGCACAGTCCCGCTGGGCGATCCGCCACACCTTCAGCGGCCTGACCCACCTCGACGAAGCCCGCCGCACCCTCGGGCTCACCCTCAAGTACGCCGCCGTCTTCGAAGCCGAACAGACCGCGCTGGCCCGCACCGACATCGCCATCGCCGACTTCCACCGGCTCATCGCCGACCTCTGGCCCCTCGACGACACGGCCACCAACCGAACCCGCACCAGCCACGCCAAGCGGACCGGGACCCTCGACGCCATGTTCCGCGCCGAGACCAACCGCGCCGGACACACCGCCTACGCCGCCGAGCGCACGATCACCGACTACCTCGACCACGTCGCCCCCCGCCGCCCCGGCAAAACCATGACCGAGGAAATCGCCCGCGCCACGTGCGCCCTCGAAGGCGCCGACGACGACACCAAGACCAAGGCCCACAAGCGGCTGATGCTGCTCACCCGGACCTGACACAGACCGGCGGCCGGGACCATCCCCCCGGCCCGGCCGCCACCCAGGGCCGCGCCCCGCGCCACCCCGCCCAGCGGGGCGCGGCCCGCACAACTCAATACCGAGGTGCTGTAGCTCAGCTGGCAGAGCGCGGATCTTATAAGTCCTGAGGTCGTGGGTTCGAGTCCCACCAGCACTACTCCAACGCCGTTCCACACGACTGGAGTTGCGATGACCGACACCACGGTCACCCTCTACCCGACCACACCCGCCGCCGTGGCGGCCGCCATCCTCGACAAGATCGAGCAGTACCCCGAGATGCTCGACATGGACACCTGGGTGAACTTCGAGTCCGACGCGGAGACCCTCCCGGCGGGCACGGCACCGGCCTGCGGCACCTCCCTGTGCGCCGCGGGATGGGCCGCTCACGTCACCGGCTGGACCCTGAGGTACGACTCCTCGCGGCCGCGGAAGGCCACCCGCGGCGAGGACGGCGACGACCGGCTGACCGCCTCCGAGATCTACGCCCAGAAGGGCGACGAGCGCCGGATGATCGCCGACGTCGCGGCGGACGCCCTCGGTCTGACGCCCGGGAAGACGACGTTCTGGTACGACGAGGCGGACGTCGCCATGAGCCGCCTCCGCGAGATCGCCGGCCGCTGACCAACCCCCTGACCGCCCGGCGGCGGGAAGCGAGTCGGAGCGCAGAGCGCGGGGCACTTGTCCGGCCGCCGGGGCCCTCCTACCTGGAGACCCCATGACGACCCCTGCCAGGACGGCTGGCCAGGCTGGCGATCTCATCCGCCAGTTCAACCACGACACGATCAGCAGCGGGGACAGCTGGCAGTACCCGCCACACGCCTACGACGCGATCGGCTCGCTCGCCTACCTGGCGCGGATGCTTCCGCAGGCCCTCGAACAGACCCTGCACCCGGTGCAGCGCACCCACAAGGAGGGCCGCGTCGCCGTCGACGGCGGCCATGACTCCGAGCAGGCCGTGGCCCAGTTGCGCGCGGCCACGGCGGACGCCGTCCACCACGCGAGGCTCCTCGCGGCCGCCGTGGACCGCATGCACGCCGCCAGCTCGCCCATGGGCCTCGACACCCGAGGCCTGCCCGAATTCGAGGAGAACGACTGATGGCCACCGGCCCGGAGCACTACCGCGCAGCAGAGCGGCTCCTGAAGGACGCGCGTCGCTTCACCTACGGCGACGCCGGCGACCCGGCCACCGGGGCCGCGCTCGCCACCGAGGCACTCGGCCATGCCGCGCTCGCTCTGACCGCGGCGACCGCCTTGAGCGCGCCCGTCGACGGCGCCGAGCCCGGCATGGGAACGCACGAGTTCGCCGCCTGGTACGAGGCCGCGGGAGTGAAGCCGGGACCCAAGGGCGGTGATCCGGAGTGAGCACCGCCCCCACCCCGTCGCCGCGCACGGTGGACTGCCCGCCGCCCCCGCACGGCTGTGCCGCGACCGCCGGGGAGCCCTGCCTCAGCCACGGCGGCACCCGCGTGCGCCGCAACTACCACCAGGCCCGCACCGCGGCCTGGGAAGCGGCGCGCGTCGCCGCGGTCCCGGCCGTGAAGCTCATCACGGACGCCGGGCCCGGGATTCGGCACGGCAAGCACGCCGCCGCCCTGCTCCGCGAGCACGGCCACCACGCGGACGCCGACTGCATCGAGGACGAGGTGAAGGCCCGCAACGGGCTGATGTCCGCGAAGCAGGCCGTCGCCTTCCTGATCGAGGCCGCCAGCGGTGAGCGCCGGTGAGCGCCCGTGAGGAGCTGACGGCGGAGCAGCGGGCGGTGCTCGCCGAGCAACTCGGTGATGCCAAGCCTGCACGAGCCGGGCTGCTGATGTCCTTCGGCAAGTCGGTCGAGGACCGTCGCGCCCACGACCACACGACGCAACGTGAGGACTGGTACTGCCTCAACCTCGCCGCGTACATGGGCGAGCGGGCAGCGCCGGTGCTCCGTCGGCTCGTCGACGCGGAGTGCCGCGCCGCGCGGTACCGCACCGCCTGGAAGCTGGCGGCCGGCCGCGCCCGATCCCTCGCCGGTGCTGCGGACCGCGCAGCCGAGCGGGCCCGGGCGGGACAGACGGCGCTGCAGGACGCCACCTTCACCATCCTGGGCATGCAGATGCAGCGCGACGCCGCCTGGGCCGCCGCCCTACAGGCCGGAGCCGAGGCGATCAGGGCTCTGCCCCAGGACTGGGAGTGCGACCCTGGCCGCGGCGACTCGGCGACTTTGCTGCAGACCCTCGCGGACAGCGGTAGCCAGCAGCCTGCGGGCGACGCCCTCCCTGCGTTCGATGGCCTGCTCGCTCATGTATCCAGCTTCGAGATCCCGCGCCCCGGGCGGCTTCCCCTGCTTGTTCAGCGGGGCATCGCGGGCGGCGACCGGTGGATGATCGGCGACCGCGAGGGACGCTGCTGGCACCGGAAACTCGGCTTCGTCTGTGAGAGCCAGAACCTTCCGGAGCCCGAGCGCATGGACACCCGGTTCCCGCTCGTCGAGGCGTGGCCCCTGGCGCTTCGGATTGCGGCCGGAGAGGCGGCCGACTGATGGCCATCGGGTACGCCCACACCCTCTTCTGCGACCGCGTCGGCTGCCGCGCGAAGAAGACCATCGAGAACACCATGAGCGCGGCCCACGCGCGCCAGCTGGCGCGCCGCGACCACGGCTGGCGCAGCGACACCGCCGGCGACTGGTGCCCCGGCGACGGGGCGGCGCGCGCCACCGCCCCCAGCCTGGCGCATACCGACACGACGGCGCGCGACACGTCGCACGCCACCCACCCCGAAGGACCGAGCCAGTGAACATGCCCGCGCCACTCACCATCGCCGCGCGCCGCGCCATGGTCGAGGAACTGCGCCGCCGGCAGCCAGACATCAGCGCCAGGCAAATCGCTGCTCGGCTGGGGGTCGGCAAGGACGCGGTCCGCCGGGACATCGGCGCAATCGAGGCGGAGCAGCGCCAGCGCGCCGCCGTTGTCGCAGCGGCCGCCGCACCGAGCGCGCCAGACCCCACGCCGACCGCGCCGCACGGCGACACCGTCGTGCTCCAACTCGACGAGCCGCTGCGACAACGGCGGCGCGCTGGCGCTGCTCCGCCTCGATTGCGCCGATGTCCCGGCGGACCGCGTCCTTGCCGACCCCCAGCCGAGCAGCGATTTGCCTGGCGCTGATGTCTGGCTGCCGGCGGCGCAGTTCCTCGACCATGGCGCGGCGCGCGGCGATGGTGAGTGGCGCGGGCATGTTCACTGGCTCGGTCCTTCGGGGTGGGTGGCGTGCGACGTGTCGCGCGCCGTCGTGTCGGTATGCGCCAGGCTGGGGGCGGTGGCGCGCGCCGCCCCGTCGCCGGGGCACCAGTCGCCGGCGGTGTCGCTGCGCCAGCCGTGGTCGCGGCGCGCCAGCTGGCGCGCGTGGGCCGCGCTCATGGTGTTCTCGATGGTCTTCTTCGCGCGGCAGCCGACGCGGTCGCAGAAGAGGGTGTGGGCGTACCCGATGGCCATCAGTCGGCCGCCTCTCCGGCCGCAATCCGAAGCGCCAGGGGCCACGCCTCGACGAGCGGGAACCGGGTGTCCATGCGCTCGGGCTCCGGAAGGTTCTGGCTCTCACAGACGAAGCCGAGTTTCCGGTGCCAGCAGCGTCCCTCGCGGTCGCCGATCATCCACCGGTCGCCGCCCGCGATGCCCCGCTGAACAAGCAGGGGAAGCCGCCCGGGGCGCGGGATCTCGAAGCTGGATACATGAGCGAGCAGG
>NZ_JAHHIU010000037.1 GCF_024539815.1 Streptomyces hayashii | reverse complement strand
GCCGACACCACACCCTCCACCGCCGTCCGCACCAACCCACCGACCGCCGACGCATCGATCGGCGACACAGCGTCCACGGCGAGGGACAGCCCACGGTTCTCGCCGTCGTCGTCGACCGCGACGGTGAGCGGGTAGTTGGTCCGCTCGCGCGAGAAGACCAGCCTGATGCCGTCCCTCTCGCTGCGGTCCTCCGCATGAGGAGCCGGGTCGGCATCCTGGCCCCCGTTGTGGCGGTAGTTGAAGAGCGCGGAGAACAGCGGGGCGCCGCCCTCGACACCGCTGGCGTTCTGCGCCACGGCGAGCGGAGCATGCTCGTGCTCCAGCAGCTCCGCCAACTGGTCGCGCATCGCCGACACCGCGTCCAGAACACCGAGCTCATCCGTGCGCACCCGCACCGGCAGCGTGTTGATGAGCGGCCCGGGGACACGATCGGCCCCCAGGCCGGCGTTCATCCGCCCGAAGAGGATGGTGCCGAAGACGACGTCGTCGCGGCCGCTGAGCACCGCGAGGGCCCGGGCCCACGCCACATGCAGAACGGTCGCGGGGGACACGCCGAGCCGGCGGGAGACCTCGCGCAGCCGTGCCTCGGCTGTGGGCGTGAAGGGTACGACCTCGCGCACCACGTCGGCGCCGACTCCGCGGACGTCCACCAGACCGTACGGTGCGGTCGGTTCGGTGACGTCGCCGAGCAGTTCGGCGAAGTAGCGCTCATGGGAGGCCTCGTCCGCGGCGGCGCCACGGGCGTGGGCCACGAAGGCACGGAAGGGCAGCGGCTCGGGCAGCTGGTCTCCCCGGCCGGTGAGGAAGGCCTGGACTTCGCTCAGCAGCGTCTCCAGCGCGGCGTGATCCTGCACCAGGTGGTGGACGCGCACCAGGCCCAGCCAGCGGTCACCGCCGGGAACTGCGGCTGCGTGGACCGTGAACAGCGGTGCCCTGTCGAGGTCCATCGCCGAGCCGACGGATGCAACCAGTTCGGCCACCGGGTCCGTGCCCTGCGGGTCCAGCGTCACTTCGGCGACCGGCAGGTCGGCGTTGCGCCACACCACCTGAACCGGTCGGTTCAGGCCCTCCCAGACGAAGGAGGTGCGGAAGATGTCGTGCCGGTCGATCACGCTCTGCAGCGCGGCCGCGAAGCCGTCCAGACGCTCGCGTGAGCCGAACTCCAGCACAGAGGGCAGCACATAGGCGTCGTCGCCGCCCTCGGCGAGGAGGTGGTGGAAGAGCAGACCCTCCTGCAGCGGGGCCAGCGGATAGACGTCCGCAATGTTGGCCGCGCCGCCCTCCACCGTGGCCACGACCCGCTCGATCTCCTCAGCCGTCAGCTCGACCAGCGGAAGCATCTCCGGCGTGATCACCCTCGCACCCACCGGAATCAGGTTCGCCGGCACCACGACCTGCTGATCATCCGAAGCCAGCGCCAACCCCGTCGGCGTCGGCGTCCGGAACAACGCCCGCACCGACAACGACACACCCCGCCGACGCAACACCTCCACCAGCCGGATCC
>NZ_JAHHIU010000036.1 GCF_024539815.1 Streptomyces hayashii | reverse complement strand
GGCAGGGGGATCGGGGCGGGCGGAGCGGATCGCGCGTCGGGAACCGGCCGGGAAAACGGACCAGGCGCCCTCAGGCCAGCTGCCGCCGCACCAGCTCGTGCAGCCGGCCGCCGGTGTCCGCGAGGAGCTGGGCGGGCGGGCCCTGCTGGGCGACCCTGCCGTTCTCCATCACGATGACCCGGTCGGCGTCCAGCACCGTCGACAGACGGTGGGCGATGACCACGCGCGTGGCGTTGAGCTTGCGGGTGCTCTCGATGACCGTGCGCTGCGTCTCGTTGTCCAGCGCGCTGGTCGCCTCGTCGAAGAACAGGATCCGCGGTCGGCGGATCAGCGCCTGGGCGATCATCAGCCGTTGGCGCTGGCCGCCCGAGACCGACCCGCTGCCGGAGACGATCGTGTGCAGCCCCATCGGCATGCGCTTGACGTCCTCCGCGAGACCCGCCATCTCGGCGGCGGCCATCGCCTCCTCGGGCGTGTAGGCCTCCGTGCCGCAGATGACGTCCAGCAGGGAGCCGGTGAAGGGCTGGGCGTGCTGGAGCACCACCCCGCACTGGCGGCGCACCGCCGACTGGTCCAGCGCCGCCAGATCCTGGCCGTCGTACAGGACGCTGCCGGAGACCGGCTTGTCGAAGCCGATGAGCAGCCGCAGCAGCGTCGACTTGCCACAGCCGCTCGGGCCGACGATCGCCACGAACTCGCCCGGCCGCACCTCGAAGGAGACGTCGTCGAGGACCAGAGGGCCGTCGTCGGAGTAGCGGAACGACAGACGCCGGGCTTCGAGCGCGCCCGTCAGCCGGCCCGGCCGGGTGCTGGACGTGCGGACCTCGGGGGTCGCCTCCAGCACGGGCCGGATCTCCTCGAACAGCGGCAGCGCGGCCACCGCCGACACGAACGCGCCGGTCAGCGAGGTCACGGAGGTGAGCAGCATCGTCATCGACGTGTTGAAGGTGAGGAAGTCCGCCGCGGACAGCGCGCCGCGCGCCGGACCGGCCAGCAGCATGAACATCAGCAGCGAGCAGAACGGCAGATACACCGCGCCCAGCACGGTGTTCAGGTTCTTGATCCGGCCGAGCCGCTGCTGCAGCTCACGGCTGCGCGCGAACTGACCCGCCCAGGCCGCGTACGCGTAGTTCTCGGCCGCCGCCACCCGCAGCTTCGGCAGGCCGCGCAGCGTCTGGAACGCCTGGTTGTTGAGCTTGTTGGAGAGCACCACGAGCCGCCGCTGCCAGCGCACCTGCCACAGCCCGAGCCCCAGGAAGACCGCGGCGATGACGGTGAGCATCCCGATCGCCGCCAGCGCCATCGGCACGCTGTACCACAGCAGCAGCCCCAGGTTCATGGCGCCGACGGTGACGGACTGCGCCACCGACGGACCGAGTCCCGCCAGCAGCCGCCGGATGGCGCTGATGCCCATGGCGGCGCTCGCCAGCTCGCCCGTGGAACGCTCGGTGAAGAACTTCGTGGGCAGCCTGAGCAGCCGGTCCCACACGGCGGGTTGGAGCGTCGCCTCGATACGGCCCTCCATGCGCAGGATGGTCAGGTTCTGCAACAGCATGAACGCCGCCGCGACCACACCGCTCACCATCACGGCCAGGCACACCTGCACGATCAGCCCCTGCTGGGCCCTCGGCACGTACTCGCCGAGCACCTTGCCGGTGGCGATCGGCACCAGGGCCCCGATCGCCACCGTCACCAAGCCGCTGAGCAGCAGGTTCGTCAGGTCCGAGCCGGTGCCTCGCATGCTGAACCGCAACAGGCCGAGCGGGCCGAGGCTCTGCTCCGGCAGCGGCCGGTAGAACATGACGGCCCGCGGCTCGAACTCCTCCGCGTTGGCCTTCTCGACCGGGGTCTCCCGCCCCGTGGCGGGATGGACGGCGACATAGCCACCGCGCCGCCACAGCAGCGCGACCGGCGCCCCGGACAGCGCCCGGCGCCCGACCAGCGGGCCCACGTCGTCCCGCCACCAGCGGCCGTCGAGGCGGACGGCCCGGACGCGCACGCGGGAGGCCAGAGCGACCTGCTCGACCGGGTCGAGCCGGTCGCTGTCGGCGCCCGCCCGGGACGGCTCGGACAGCGTGATCCCGGCGGCCCGGGCGACCAGCCGGCAGGCGGCGAAGGTGGCGTCGGCGTCGGCGGACGTCGTACGACGGTCCGACTTGCGGCCGATCGACGCCAGGAGCGTCCGGTCGGCCTGGACGCGGACCGCCTCGCCCGCCTTGATCCCCGCGGCCGCACGCGTCTCGTGGCTGCGTTCCAGCTGCTCGATCCAGCGGTCCAGCGCGGTCAGCAGCCGGTACTGCTGGTCGACCATGGACTGCCACACGGCAGGGTCCATCAGCAGGTCGGCGGCCGCCTCCGCGCCGTACAGCGAGCCGTACTGCACACTGCCGGGCGGCACCTGCATCCAGAACACCTCGTCGTCGTCCCCCGTGCCCGCGGGCACGCGAGCGGGGGCGCCACCGTCCTCGGCGGCCCCCTCGACGGCCATCGGCGCCTGGAACAGGATCGACAGGCCGCGGCCCACGCCGAGGGCGAGCGCGTACTCCAGCGGGCTCGAAGTGGGCGGCACGTACTGGGGGTTGCCGTACTCGTCGTAGGACCAGGTCTGGGTGCTCGCGGGCTGGTGGAGCTCGCGCAGCCCGACACGGTGCACCACGCAGTCGCGCGACGGGCGGGCGACGAGCGTGTGCTGGGGTCCGGCCACCGGGCCCAGCAGCAGGGACCCGGCCTCCAGACGGCCCAGATGATGCCAGTGCCCCTGCTGACCGGCGTCCACCGCGAACAGGTCGAGCGCGCCCGCCGCGACCAGCCACAGCACCTGCGGACCCTCCAGGTCCAGCCGGCTGAGCCCGGCGCAGTCGAGCCGCGACCCCAGCTGTCCCAGCGCGCTGAGAACGACGTCGTCCCCGGATACGGCTGTCATCTCATCGCTCCCTGACCAGGGCCGCGTACGCACCGCCGCGCGCCACCAGTTCCTCGTGCCGGCCGCGCTCCACGATCGTGCCGTGCTGGAGCACGACGATCTCGTCGCTGTCGCGCACCGTGCTCAGCCGGTGGGCGATCACCACGCACGCACAGCCGCGCCGGCGCAGGTTGTCCATCACCGTCTGCTCGGTCTCCGCGTCCAGCGCGCTGGTCACCTCGTCCAGCACCAGGACGCTGGGCCGGCGCACCAGCGCCCGGGCGATCTCCAGACGCTGGCGCTGGCCGCCGGAGAAGTTGCGGCCGTCCTGCTCGACCCTGCTGTGGACGCCGCCGGGCCGGCTCATGACGACGTCGAGGAGCGCCGCGTCCCGCAGCGCGTCGAGGACGGCGTCGTCGGGGATCGAGGGGTCCCACAGCGCCACGTTGTCGCGGACCGAGCCCTCGAAGAGGAACACCTCCTGGTCGACGAAGGAGACGGAGGAGGCCAGCGCCCCGCGCGGAATGTCCTCCAGGCGCTGTCCGTCGATGCGGATCACGCCCTCCCAGGGCGTGTACAGCCCCGAGACCAGCCGGGACACCGTCGACTTGCCGCTGCCGGAGCCGCCGACCAGCGCCACCTGCTGCCCCGGCCCCACGGTCAGGTCGAAGCCCGTCAGCAGGGGCTTGTCCAGCGGGCTGTAGCCGAAGGCGATGTTCTCCAACTCGACGTGGCCCCGCAGCCTCCGGGTGGAGTCGGCGCCCGTGCGCCGGTCGTAGAGCGGGTCGGAGCGGAAGTTCTCCACGTCCTTCAGCCGGGCCACGTCCGCCGCGAAGTCCTGGATCCGGCCCGCGACGCCGTTCAGCCGGGTCAGCGGGGCGGTGAAGCGGGTGACCAGGGCCTGGAAGGCGACCAGCAGACCCACCGAGATGTGGCCCTCGATCGCCCGCATGCCGCCGATCCACAGGATCAGCGCGCTGTTGAGCGTGGCGAGGGTCGGCGCGACCACGCCCAGCCAGGCGCTCGGCGCCCCGAGGCGCTGCTGCTCCTCCAGCGTCGTGGCGTGCTGCCCGGCCCACTTGCGGAAGTAGCCGTCCTCGCCGCCGGTCGCCTTCATCGTCTCGATCAACTGCAGCCCGGTGTAAGCCGTGTTGGTCAGCCGTGCGTTGTCCGCGCGCAGCTTCGCCGTCCGCGTCGCCCGCATGCGGATGACGATCCGCATGGCGACGACGTTGAGCAGCGCCACCCCGATGCCGACGTACGTCAGCTGCGGGTCGTACGTGTAGAGGAGGAACGCGTAGAGGACGACGACCACCGCGTCCACGCCCGCCGAGGCGAGGTCGCGGGCCAGGGTCTCGGCGACCGCGTCGTTGGACTGCAGGCGCTGGACGAGGTCGGCCGGACTGCGCTGGGAGAAGAAGGTCACCGGAAGCCGCAGCAGATGGCGCAGGAACCGGGCGCTGGACAGGGTCGAGGAGATGATCCGGCCGTGGTGCAGATTGGCCTGCTGGAGCCAGGTGAGGGCCACCGTGAGCGCCACGCACGCGCCCATCGACGCGAACAGCACCGTCAGCAGCGAGGTCTGGCCGCCGATCAGGAACATGTCGATGTAGGTCCGGCTGAGCGCCGGCACCGCCGCGCCCACCAGCACCAGCAGCAGGCTCGCCAGCACGGCCGCCGGCATCGTGCCCGCGGTCCCGCGCAGCCGGGCCGGCATCGCGCCCAGCACGCCCGGCTTGCGTCCGCCCCGCTCGAACCCCTCGCCCGGCTCCAGGACCAGCACGACCCCGGTGAAGCTGCCGTCGAAGTCCTCCATCGGCACGAACCGCCGGCCCTTGCCGGGGTCGTTGACGAACACGCCCCGGCGGCCGAAGCGCCGGCCGAGCCCCTCGTAGACGACGTAGTGGTTGAACTCCCAGAAGAGGATCGCCGGGGCCTTCACCTGGGCGAGGGCCGCCAGGTCCATCTGCATGCCCTTGGCCGTCAGGCCGTAACCGCGGGCCGCCTTGAGCAGGTTGCTGGCGCGCGAGCCGTCGCGGGAGACGCCGCACGCGATGCGCAGCTCCTCCAGCGGGACGTGCCGGCCGTAGTGGCCGAGGACCATGGCGAGCGAGGCCGCCCCGCACTCCACGGCCTCCATCTGGAGCACGGTGGGCGTCCGGACCGTCTTCGCCGAGGACTTGGGGACCGTGCGCCGGGGTGGCGCCGCGGCCCGGCGCCTGCCGCGGGTCTGCTCGTCGGTGCTCACGGCAGCAGCCAGTCGACGGGACGCTGATCGGCCAGCCGGATCGAGCCCGTGGCCATGGTCATGGAGTCGAGGGCGTACGGCGGGCCCTCCGCCGACGACCACTTGTAGCCGCTCTTCGTCGCGGCGGACCTGTCGAGGCGCACGAGCACCGCCACCGGACGGCCGTCCTCGGTGAACTGCTCGCCCAGCTGGCTGTCGCCGAGGAAGGCGGAGATCTGCCGTGCCGACTGCACGTTGCGGTCCACCGACTTCACATGGCCGCGCAGCACGCCGAACTGCTGGGAGGGCACGGTCTGCACGGTGAGGTCGACGGGCGCGCCGACCGGCACGGAGGCCGCGTTCTGCGCGGGCACGTACACCGTCGCGTACAGCGGGTCGTCGGCGTCGGCGACCTTCTCCACGGCGGCGACGTTCGCGCCGGTGGAGATGATCTGCCCGATGGTGGCGGCCAGCGCGGTGACCCGGCCGGCGGCGACCGTGCGCACCACGGTGTCGCCGTCGGCCGTGCGCACCTTCAGCACGGGGGCGTCGGCGGGCAGTCGGCGGCCCTCCTGCGCGAGCACCGCGGTGACCTGGCCGGCCACCGGGCTCTGCAGGATGTAGCTGCCCTCGCCATGGGTGAGGACGGCGGGCGCGCTCACGGTGGAGGCGACCGAGCCGGTCACGGCCCACACGGACGCGGCCACGACGACGGCCACGGTCACGGTCAGCACCAGCCAGCCCTGAGGGCGCGCGAAACGCACCGGCAGGTCGAGTTCCTCCGGTGACTGGAGCTTGGCGAGGGCCTGTTGGCGGAACTGCACGGGACTTCCCCCGGAAGTGTCAGGACGCCGACGAGCCCCGGAGCCGGGTGAGGGCTCCGGGACTCGAAGGGGTCACACAGGGCGCGATCAGAGACCGGCGACCAGGTTGGTGACCGGGGCCGTGTTCAGGCCGGTGACACCCTCGACCGTGCCGACGACCGTGTTGACCAGGCCGGAGACCGGGGCAACGCCGTCCACCAGGCCGGTGACGGTGCCGACGGCGTTGAGGGACAGACCGCCGGAGACGTTGTCCAGCTCGGCGTCGGAGATCTCGACGGTCTCAACCTGGGGGGTGGAGTTCATGGGGGAACTTCCCTTCACATGGATATCTCATAAGGGGGGAGCGGCCCCCTCTGGGGACAGATGACGGCCGCGGCCGCGGGGCCCCGGGCTTCCCGTTTCCGGGAGGCCGCTGCGGCCCTGCGATGCGTTGGATCAAAGCAGGTCGACGGCCGACGCTTCCAATCAATCCCCCGTCTCACCTGGGCACTTACGTCACAGGAGCGGGAAACGGTGCAGGCGCGCCCACGCCTTGTCGGCGACTTCTTCACACCTCTGGCCGAATTCGCTCGGATGAGCGCCGGGTGCTCTCGCGGCGAATCGGACACTCCCACCCCTATGGCACGGCGGCCGCCGCCGAGTTGTGCAGAACCCCCGCGCGCGGTGACCTCGTTGGGCATTCGATGTGCAGATTCCCTGAAGCAGGGATTCCGCTCCCGATCGTCGACGCAGTGTGCCCGGGTCGCCACGAAGGGTACCGAGTGCGGCACCGGCGCTCCCGCGCGGTCGCCCGGAGCGCGGAGGGGCGGCGCGCGGGCGGCCCTCGCTCGGATCAGGACATCCACGAGCGGTCGGCGCGCCCTTCCGCGCAGTCGGCCGGCCCGCCGTCCCCGTCCCCTCCGGACCGGATCCCACCGCTCCGGTCGGCCGTCGTCGGCAGGGGAGCCGATCGCGCCCGGCTCGATGGGGTGGCCACAAGAGTCACGGCCGATTCAGCGTTGTGCAAAGGAAGTTGGCAAACGCGATTGAACGCACCGCGCATCGGCTGCGTACTCATGGCCAACCAGGCGCCGCTGTACGGAGCTGCCGAACCCCCGGCAGCCAGACCCCGCCCCCCAGGAGGTCGAGTTTTTTGAGTCACAAGCGAGTTACGAAGCGCAAGGCCATCGTCGCGGCTGGCGGTGTGGCAGCGCTCGGAGCGGCCGCCATCCTGCTTCCCCAGGCCAACGCCTCTCAGGACGGCGGTTCGGGCAACACCGCCTCGGTGAAGACCCTGAAGGCGGGCAACGCCTCGGACCTCGCCTCGCAGCTGCAGAAGATGCTCGGCGACACCTTCGCCGGCTCCTACTACGACGCCGCCGCCAAGCAGCTGGTCGTCAACGTGGCGAACGTCTCCGGCGGCCAGAACGACGTCCTCGCGCAGGCCAAGAGGGCCGGCGCCAAGGTCCGTGAAGTGGACAACAGCACGGCCGAGCTCAAGGCGGCCGCACAGACGCTGAAGACCAAGGCGACCATCCCGGGCACCTCCTGGGCCGTCGACCCGAAGACGAACAAGATCCTCGTCACCGCCGACTCGACCGTCACCGGCGGCAAGTGGAACCGGATCGAGTCCACCGTGAAGAGCCTCGGCTCCGGCATGGCGACGATCCGGAAGTCGTCCGGCGCCCTCAAGCCCCTGGTCTCCGGCGGCGACGCGATATTCGGCGGCGGAGCGCGCTGCTCCCTCGGCTTCAACGTGAAGGCGGGCGACGGCTCCGCGGCCTTCCTGACGGCCGGTCACTGCGGGGTCGCGGCCAAGCAGTGGTCCGACTCCCAGAACGGCCAGCCGATCGCCACGGTCGACCAGGCGACCTTCCCCGGCAACGGCGACTTCGCGCTTGTGAAGTACGACGACCCGAACACCCAGGCTCCGAGCGAGGTCAACACCGGTCAGCAGACCGTCGCGATCAGCCAGGCCGCCGAGGCGACGGTCGGCACGCAGGTCTTCCGGATGGGCAGCACCACCGGTCTCCACGACGGTCAGGTCCTCGGCCTCGACGCCACGGTCAACTACCCCGAGGGCACCGTCACGGGCCTCATCCAGACCGACGTCTGCGCCGAGGCCGGCGACAGCGGCGGCTCGCTCTTCACCCAGGACGGCCAGGCCATCGGCCTGACCTCGGGCGGCAGCGGAGACTGCACCGCGGGTGGCGAGACCTTCTTCCAGCCGGTGACCACCGCGCTGGCGGCGGTCGGCGCGACCCTCGGCGACGGCGGCGCGGGCAACGCCGGAGGCGCCGGCGACGCGGGCAACGCGGGCGGCGCGGCGGGCGGCGGTGCCGTGGACCAGAACGGCGACGGCATCGACGACCAGACGGGCGAGCCCATCCAGGGCGCCGGCGACGCGGGCAACGCAGGCGGCGCGGCGGGCGGCGGTGCCGTGGACCAGAACGGCGACGGCATCGACGACCAGACCGGCGAGCCCATCCAGGGCGGCGGCGACGCGGGCAACGCGGGCGGCGCGGCGGGCGACGGCAGCGCCGACGGCGGCGTGAACGAGTCCGGCAACGGTCAGGACCAGACCGGCAACGGTCAGGACCAGTCCGGCAACGGCGCCGACCAGACGGGCAACGGCGCCAACCAGAACCAGAACCAGAACCAGACCGGCAACGGTCAGGAAGACGGCTCGGGCGTGACGCAGTCGCACTGACACGGCGTCATCCGAACGGTCCGGCCCTGCGACGAGGGCCGGACCGTTCGTGTGCGCGCCCGACCACGGGCCGCACCGGCCCTCCTCGGCCCGCACCGGCCCTCACCGGTCCTCCCGCGGCCGCAGCAACAGCAGCGCCACGTCGTCGATCCGTTCCTCCGCCGCCGCGTAGTGCCCCACCAGTTCGCCGGCCAGCTCCTCCAGCGGGCGGTCCCCCGCCGCGGCGAGCCGCCGTCCCAGGTCCGCCACCGCGTCCTCGATGTCCACGCCCGGCGTCTCGATGAGCCCGTCCGTGTAGAGGGCGAGGACACACCCGGGGCTCAGCTCGACCTCCGTCGTCGGATACGTCGCCGAATCGTCGATGCCCAGCAGCGGGCCGCCCGCGAGGTCCAGGACGCGCACCCGGCCGTCCGGCCGGCGCAGCAGCGGCGGGGGATGCCCGGCCCGGGCCATGACCGCCCGTCCGCGGGCCGGGTCCAGACGCAGGTACAGACAACTGGCGAGCAGATCGGAGCCGAGATCGATCAGCAGCCGGTTGGTGCTGCGCATGACCTCGCCGGGTTCCTGCCCCACCGTCGTGTAAGCGCGCACGGCGGTGCGGATCTGCCCCATCAGCCCGGCCGCGGTCACGTTGTGCCCCTGTACGTCCCCGATCACGGCCGCGGCGAGCGGGGGCGAGGGCACCAGGTCGTAGAAGTCGCCGCCGATCTCCATGCCCCGGGTGGCGGGCAGATAGCGGGCGGTCGCCTCCAGGCCGGCCAGCGACGGCAGTGAGGGCGGCAGCAGCGCCGCCTGCAGGCCGTGGGCGAGCTGGTGCTTGACGTCGTACAGCAGGGCCCGGTCCAGGGCCTGGGCGATCAGCCCCGCCAGACTGGCCAGCACCGCGCGCTCGTGCGTGGAGAACCGGCGCGGTTCGGCGTAGGCCAGCACACAGGCGCCCACCGGGCGGCCGGAGACGATCAACGGCAGATAGGCCCAGGCGGCGAAGCCGTCCGAGGCGGCGCCCCGCGCCGGATACAGGCGTTCCAGCTGCTCCGGGGAGTCGAAGAACGCCGGGACCCCGTGGGCGACGGCGTGCGCGCTCGGGGTCGGGGCGGTGAGCGGCATCCCGTCGAACCGCTCCACGGCGTGCGGGTCGGGATACCCGTGGTGGCCGAGCACGTGCAGCCGGCCGGCCTGCGCGCCGAGCAGCGCCAGGGCCTGGCTGCCCACCGCCGGAGCGATCTCGTCCGCGACCAGCCCCACCACGTCCTGCACGCTCACCGTCTCGGTGAGCGCCCCCGCCATGCTCAGCGCCTGCGACATCGACACGAGCCGGGTGGGCGCGTCCCCCGGCCGCGGACCGGCGGGCCGCATCTCCGACACGGCCCGGGCCCGGCTGATCCGCACGCTGATCCCGGTGGTGCTCGGGTACAGCCGGAAGGAGAGCCATTCGGACGGCGGCCGCAGCGCCACGAACGAGGTGGCGTCCTGACTGATCAGCGCGGCTCGGTAACGCTCCTCGTACATGGGGTCGTTGAGCCACGGCACGCTCGCCCACAGCTGCGAGCCGAGCAGCCCGTTCACCGGGACGCCGAGCATCTCGGACGCGGCGGCGTTGGCGAACCCCACCCGCCCGCTCAGATCCAGCGAGCACATCCCGTACGGCAGCCGGGCCACCATCCGGGCCGCCTCCAGCGAACCCAGCGTGTCCGAGACGCCGCCCAGCGGCCCCGCTTCCAGCAGATCCGACTCGGCGACCACCGCGCGGTTGCGCGCCGCGGCGCGCTCCAGCCGCAGCGCCAGCCGCTCACAGGCCGACGTCAGCTCCTGGCGCTCGCGGTCGGACAGCTCCGGGGGGTGGGAGCCCGGCCAGGTGAGGAAGGCGGCGCCGAACACCCGGGACGCGGTCGCCACCGGCAGCGCGGCCAGCGCGAACGGATACGGCAGCACGACGGCGATCCGCGGATAGCGCCGGGCCATGTCCTCCTGCCCGCCCACCCACACCAGTCGACGCTCGCGCACCGCTTCGGCCACCGGGATCGGGGCGCTCAGCCCGACCCGCTCCCAGGGTGCGGCGAAGGACCGCGGCAGGCCCGCCATCACCGCCATCTCCAGCACCGGCTCGTCGCCCGGACGCAGATACACCGCACCGGAGTGCGCCCCGACGGCGTCCATCATCGACGTCAGCGCCAGCGAGAGCAGCGGTCGGCCGACCGGGGCCCATGCGGAGGCCGGCGCCTGGCCGGACGTCTGCTCGGGCACGGCGACCACCTCCTCACCCGGCGCCGCGCGGGTCAGGCCTCAAATCTGCCCCCTGGCGACGCGACGCGCACGGCGAGCGGCGCGCCCGCCGGATGCCGCCTCGTACCCCGTCGGTCCGTTGTCATGCCCCCCGAGCCGAAGCGCGCGGCAGTGTGCGACCGCCCCGCGTGCGCCCCCGCGCACCCCGATGGCCGGATCTTCGCGCTCAGGAACGGTCCGGGAGCCCGAACAATGGGCACGCGCTGAACACCGAGAAACCTGCGTACGGCTAGTCGAAGGGGCGGAAGTGATCCGGGTACTTCTGGTGCACGACGCATGTCTGGTCAGATCGGTCCTCGCACAGTGGTTGTCCAGGGAGCCGGACCTGCGGGTGGACGACGTCCCGTGGCGCAGCGCGGCCGGCCGGGTCGGGACGGTGCGGCCGGACGTGTGCGCGGCGGACCTCGACTGCTCCGACTCGTACGGCATCCCGCCCCTGGGCGATCTCAGTCCGCGGGGTGTCGGACTGGCGCCCCCGCGGCTGCTCGTGCTTGCCAGCGCGAACCGGCCGGGTCTGCTGAAACGGGCGCTGGAGGCGGGGGCGCTCGGCTACGTCGACAAGGCCGGCACGCCGGAACAACTGCTGCGCGGCATCCGGAGGGTCGCTCAGGGGGAACGTTTCGTCACCGACTCGCTGGGCTTCGGATTCCTCAAGGCCGCGGAGATGCCGCTGACCCGTCGGGAACTGAGCGTGTTAACCCTCGCCGCCGAGGGAGCCTCCATCGCGGAGATCGCGGGGAGCCTGCACCTGTCCCACGGGACCGTGCGGAACTACATGGCGGCGATCACCCGCAAGACCGGCGCCCGCAACCGCGTGGACGCCATCCGCATCTCCCAGGGGCAGGGCTGGCTGTGAGACGGCCCCGGGCTCCCCGGACTCCCCGGGCTTCCCGGACGCTGCGGGCTCGCGCAGCTCCCCGGACCCCCCGGCGTCGTCGTCGGTCCCCTCGGCCGACCACGAGCCGACGAGGTCCCGGTAGAGGGTGGAGCGGCGCACCACCTCGTCGTGGGTCCCGCACATCGTGCGCGGACCGTCCATGACCAGCACCCGATCGGCGCGCCGGGCGGAGCTGACGCGGTGCGCCACCACGACCAGGGCGCCGCCCGGCCGGGCGGCGAACGCCTGCTCGGCGCGTGCCTCCGCCTCCGGGTCCAGATGACAGGTCGCCTCGTCGAGGAGGGCCAGCGGGGCGGACGACAGATATGCGCGCGTGAGGGCGATCAGCTGCCGCTCGCCGGCCGACAGCGCGGCCGGGTCCACGGCCGCGTCCAGACCGCCCAGCGCGTCGAGCAGGGGCGTCAGCCCGACGGCCTCGGCGGCGGCGAGCAGCTCCTTCTCGGGCACGGGGTCCGGCCGCAGATGCGCGAGGTTCTCGCGGAGGGCGCCGCTGAACACGTACGCCTCCTGCGGGATGAGGACGCGCCGGGCGGCGGCGTCGCCTCCCGGCACCGGTCGGCCGCAGATCCGGACCTCCCCGCGCACTGGTTCCAGCAGTCCGGCGACCAGTGCGGTGAGGGTCGACTTCCCCACCCCGCTCGGGCCGACGACGGCCAGGTGGCCCCCGGCGGGCACCGTGAGCGTGAGGTCGTCGACGACGGGCGCGGAGGCGGGGCCGTAGGCGAAGGTGAGCGCGGTCAGGGAGAGGGCCGGGGGCGTCCGTGGAGCGGCCGTGCCCGGGGTGTGCGGGGCGCTCCGGTCCGTGCCGTCGGCAGATCGGGGCGTGGACGGCTCGCGCGGGGTCAGCCGGCGCAGCACCACGGTCAGCCGGGATCCGCCGGCGCCCAGGCCGTGGACGAGGCCGGTCAGGGCCGGGAGCAGGGACTGGGTGACATAGGCCAGGGCTCCTACCAGCGCTCCGGGGGTGACGCCGTGCGCCAGGAGCCAGGGAGCGCCGGCCAGCAGCAGCACCAGCGGCAGGTGACCGCCCAGAGCCAGGCACGCCACCCGGACCACGCCCCAACGGGCCAGGGCGCGGGCGGCCCGTAGCTCGGCGTCGACGAGGACGCCGGTGTCCGCGGCGATCCGGTCCTCCGCGCCGGCCGCCGTGACGTCCCGCAGCCCGGGGCAGACGGCGCCCAGATCCTGCGCCAGCGCCTCGTCGGCGGCGAGGAACGCCTCCTGCCGCACGGCCAGCGGACGCAGGGCCACCGCGAACAGGGTCACCCCCGCGGCGAGCGGCGGCACGACCGCGAGGAGCAGCGGCGGAGCCAGAGAGCACAGCCCGGCCAGCGCACCGGCGGACGTGAACACGAACGAGCGCGAGACCATCACCAGCCCCGCGAAGGTGTCACGGGCGATCTCCACCTGCTGGGTGAGCCCGGACAGCGCCCCGCCGTCCGCCTCGCGCACCCCGCGCTCCACCACCCGCACGACCAGCCGGTCCCGCAGCGGTTCGACCAGCGCGGCCACCGCCCCGTACACCCGCCCGGTCCCGTAGGCGCCCAGCAGCACCCCGAGCGCGGCCGACGCGAGCCAGGCGAGTCCCACCGCCGCGCGACCGGCCAGGAAACCGTCGTCCAGGGCCCGCGCCAGGGCGTACCCGAGCACGAAGGTCTGCCCGGACTCCAGCACCGACCAGCCCACCAGCCGCGCCACGGCCCGCCGGTGGGCCGTGAGGAACCTCAGCCCCCGTGTCCCGAGCCCCTCCGCGGCGCCGGCGCGGCTCATCGCGGCCCCTCGGCGGCCGCGGCTCCGAACACCGCCCGGTAGCCGGGCGTCCGCCACAGCTCGCGGTGCGTCCCCACCGCCCGCACCCGCCCGCCGTCCAGCCAGGCCACGGCGTCCGCGCGGGCGGCCGTGGCGGCGCGGTGGGCCACGACGAGGCGGGTCGCGGTCGTCGCGCTGCCGAACACCACGTCGGTGACCTGGCGTTCGGTGACCGTGTCGAGGCTGGACAGAGCGTCGTCGAGGATGAGCAGCCGGCCGCCGTGGGCGAACGCGCGGGCCAGACCGAGGCGTTGGGCCTCGCCGCCGGAGTGCGGGGCGTGCGCGCAGAGGGTGGCGTAGCCCTGAGGCAGACGGCGGACGAAATCGTCGGCGCGGGCGGTGCGGGCGGCTTCCCGGACCCGGGCGGGGGAGGGGGCGCGGCCCGGCGGCCCGAGCGCGATCGTGGCCTCGACGGTCGCGCCGAGCAGGGCGGGGCGGTCGAAGGCCTGGGCGATCGCCGCGCGCAGTTCGTCCCGGGGGAGCGCGGACAGCGGCACCCCGTCGAGCAGCACCTCGCCGGCGTCCGGATCGGCGAGCCGGCCGGCCAGCGCGGCCAGCAGTGACTTCCCGGTGCCGGAGCGGCCCACCAGGGCCAGCGTCCGCCCACCGGGCACGACCAGGTCGACGCCGTCCAGCACGGTGCGCCCGCCGCGCCGGGCGGTGACCCCGCGAAGCTCCAGCCGGCCCGGACCGTCCGGCGGCAGCCGCCGGTCGCCGTGGACGGGCGCGGGCTGCTCCAGGACCTCGCCCAGGCGGGCCGCGGCGGTCCGGGACCGGGCCAGGCCCGAGAGCTGCCCGACCAGCACCCCGACGCCGGTGGCGAGCACCGCGTAGCGCGAGGCGGCGAGGACGTCGCCGGCGGACAGCCGATGCCGGGTGACGAGCACGCCCGCGACGGCGACGACCCCGAGATGCAGCAGCGGCGCCACCGCGACCGCCTGCGCGGCGGCCCGGCCCTGGACCCGCCACATGCGCAGCCCCGCCCGGGACAGTTCGGGCAGCGGACGCAGGATGCGGGCGGTGTCGCGGTCGGCCGTCCCGGCGGCGCGGATCGTGCGGGCCCCGGCGACCGCCTCCGTGAGCGCGGCCGCGATCCGTCCCTGGGCCCGCTGGTAGTCCGCCACGCAGGCCGAGGTGTCACGGGCGAGAGTGCGCAGCAGCAGGGTCAGGACCGGAGCCCCGGCCAGGAAGACCGCCGCGAGCCACGGGTCGACGAGAGCCAGCGCCGCCACGGCGCCGACAGGTCCTGCCAGCGCGGCCAGCAGCGCGGCGCGGGCGCCGGGCGCCGTGCCGGCCTGGCCCGCGTTGCCGACGACGCGGGCGACGAGGTCTCCGGCGCCGAAGCGGTCGGCGGCGCGCGGACCCACGGCCAGGATGTGCCGGGTCACGCGGCGCCGCAGGAAGGCGGTGGTCCGGGCGTCCAGGGTGCCGGTGAGCACCGTCTCCAGCGCGTCCAGCACAGTCAGCAGCGCGACGAGGGCGGCGCAGTACAGCACCCAGCCGGTGGCGGGGGCGTGGACGATCAGCAGGTCGAGGGCGCGGCCCAGGGCGGCGGGCAGCAGCAGGCTCGCGCCCGTCGCCGCCACGCTCACCAGACACAGGGCCACACAGCGTCCGCCGCTGTGCCGGGTGGCCGCGCGCAGCAGCTCACCGGTCGTCCGGTCCATCGGCATCCTGGTCCCGCGCTTCCTTCGAGGCCCCCGGGTGGCAGGACCCCGGGCGGCCCTCTCCCGCAGGAGCGGACCGCCCGGGGCCTTCAGCACGACGTGCGCGTCACAGACAGAGCAGGACGCTCGCCGCGCTGATGCAGGACAGCAGGCTGACGGTGCTGTTGCCGCCGCCCCCGTTGTGCTCGTCGGATTCCATCGTCTGCAGGTCGAGAAGGGCCATGGTGTGTCCTTTCGTCGGTTGGATGTCTCGTCCCGTGGGGACGGGGTTGCGTCACGACTCCGTCGTTGCCGCGGAGCCGCGTCATCAGGGCCGCCCGTGCGGCGGCGGAAGGAACGGCAGATGGGCGTCGGCGCCCGCGCCGTCGGGGTCGAGGGCGGCGGCCAGGGCGAGCAGACAGCCCGCGGTGCCGGTGCCCAAATCCATGGACAGCCGCATCATCTGGTGTCCGGGGAAGGCGAGTTGGCCCTGGTAGGGCATCGCGAACCAGCCGAGCGCGTCGATCTGCTCGTCGAGCCGCGCCCGGGTCGCGCCCTCGGCGGTGGTCCGGGCCAGGTGCAGGATCATCCCGGCACGGCCCTGGAAGAGGCCGGGCTGTGCGTAGAAGCGGGACGTGGCGGCGGTCAGGACGCCGGCCCGGGCCCGTGCGAACTCCCCGCCCGGGTCCGGCAGATGGACCAGGCCGTCGTCGAGGACCGCCCCCACTCCCACGCTGCCGTCGCCGAGGTAGGGCAGGGTCCGCCATCCCTCGTCGACCTCCAGCGAGCCCCCCTCGCGCTCCACGCAGGCAGCCAGGTCCCGGCGCAGGGCGACGTCCGCCGCCGCCAGCAGCGCGCGCTCGCCGGTCGCCTCGTACTGCCGGAGCAGGAACAGCGCGGGCCCGCTCGCTCCCCGCAGCAGCCCGGCCCGCCGCCGGGGCGCGTCCGGCACGGGTTCGGCCAGACGGCGTACGACGATGTCGGCGGCCTCGGCGGCCCGTGCGCGCAGCTCCGGCTCGCCGGTCCGGCGCGCCAGGTCGGCGAGGACGAGCCCGAGTCCGGCGAGGCCCCCGTGCAGGTCGGAGGAGAGGTTCTGCCACCGCTCACGCAGGACGCCGTCGATCAGGTCGAGCGCACGCTGCCGGTGACCGAGCAGGTCCAGCACGTGGGCGACGCCGGCGAGGCCGTCGTAGAGCCCGAGCGGGGTGCCCGTCGGGGGCGGGGCGGTGCGGTCCAGAAGCCAGCGCTCGCCCTCGTCGTGACGTTCGGCGCCGGTGGCCCTGAGCGCGTACAGCACGCCGGCCGCGCCGTGCGCCAGGCCCAGACCGCCGCCGTCGGAGAACTGGGCGACGTCACCTGGGTAGAGCCGGTCCTCACGCTCGGGGGTGGCCGAGGCGAGGATCGCCTTCACCATCGAGTCCCGGCTGTGCGGCCAGTCGGCGGGTTCCACCCGCAGGGCCGGCGCCGACGCCACGCGCGCGGGGCGCTGCGATCCCACGGGCCCGCCCTCGTGCCGCTCCCGCGCCACGTCCCCGACGTCACGGGTGATCTCCGCGACCGCCTCGTCGAGGAAGCCGGCCGGCACGTCCGGGAACTGCTCGGCGATCACCTCGGCCAGATGGGCCGCCTTGCCCCGGTCGACCACGAACAAGGTGGTGACGGGCAGGAACAGGGCGAGCCGTAAGCAGGCCAGCGCGTACCGGTCGACGTCGGCCCCCCGGCGGTCGGGCGGGGCGAAGAAGCCCGGGTGCGCCACGACCTGGCGGCCGTTCTCCTCGGCCGGGGCGGCCGCCTCGAAGTCGATCAGGTGCACCGACTCCTCGTCGGGCGCCACCATGATGTTGAAGACGTGCAGGTCGTTGAAGACGATCCCGCGCGCGTGCACCTGCTCCACCGCCTGCTCCACCGCCCGGTGGACGCGCACCGCCCAGGCCGTGTACGCGGCGACGGCCGCGGGATCCGGGTCGGGGGACAGCAGCGGGTGCCGCTCGGCGAAGAACGAGTTCAGGGGCCGTCCCGGGACGAGGTCCATCACCAGGAAGCGGTGGTCGCCGAGCAGGAACCAGTCGCGGACCTCCGGCACCACCCCGGTGCCGGACACCGCCTCCAGCGCCCGCTTCTCGCGCTCCAGCCGGACGACGGCGTCGGCGCCGTCCGAGGCCAGCCCCGCGTGCGGTCTGCCCTCCTTCAGCACCACCTTGCTGCCGTCGCGGGTGTCGGTGCCCGCGTACACCCCGCCGCCGTTGGAGAAGTGCAGCGCCTTCTCGATGCGGTACGGCAGTTCGCCCACCGTCGTGGTGTTGCGGGCCGCGAGGTGCGGCTCCAGGAACGCCGGCAGCGTGACCCACGGCGGCACCTGGAAGGAGGGCGCCCGCCGGTCCGGCACCAGGTTCCCCTCGCCGTCGCGCACGGCCGGCGCCAGCGAGCCGCGGTCGTCGACGACGAACATCCGCGCGAACGCGCCGTAGCGGACGTAGAGCGGGCCCTCGTGCCAGCGCAGGTCGGTGAGGATGTAGGGGCCCTCGAAGCCCTCCAGCAGGGCGCCCAGCTCGCGCAGGACCGTGTGCAGCTGCTCCTCGTCCGCGGGATAGACGGTGACGAACTTGCCGCTCGTGTCGCGGCCCGCGTACTTGGTGTTGCGCAGGTGCAGCAGGTGCGGGCCCGGCACGAACTTGAAGGGGACGCGGCGCGCGACGCAGTAGTCCCACACGATCGCGGCGATCCGCTCCGCGTTCGCCCGGGTGGCCGAAGCGTGGATCTTCCATCCCTGGGCCGGTCCCGGCGCCGGGGAGCCGTCCGCGTCGAGCGGCGTCAGCGTCAGCCAGTCGCCGATCCGCGCCGACGTCCAGCCGTCGGGCACCGGCCGGCGTGCCGTGTCGTACAGCGCGGCGGCCCCGCTCCCGCCGGCGGCCAGCCGGTCGGGCGTCTCGTAGAAGTGCGTGTCCGCCAGCGCGTACACCTCGTACCGCTTGTCCATGCGTCCCCCTCCGTGGGCCCGCCAAGAGCCTCGCAAGGCGCAGGGGGGCCCGGACAGTCACGCCTGTCACGAGCTCACCGTGCGGAACGCACGCGTAAAGACCTGTTCGGCTTCGTTCGAGCACGGTCCGCCCGCGCTCCCTCCGCGCTCCCTCCGCCACCCCCTCGGGTCGGCTTCCGCCGCCCCGAAACGGGCACAGGGGCTGCGCGCGGCCCCCGATGGCGCTGTAATTGCGGTCGTGGTCAGTGAGGGTGCCGCGGAGCGCAGAGCGGGACCTTCGCGTGCCGAAATCGCCCTCAAGACGATCACGGCCGATCTCGCGGCCCCGGACCGGGTGCGCCGCACCCTCGAACAGGCGCTCGTCTTCGCGGGCGCGGCCGTCGCCGCCGTCTACACGTCCGGAGCCGGCGGCGACCTGCTCTGCCTGGCCGAGGCGGCCGGCGTGCCGCGGACCCTGTACGGCCTGCGCGAGAGCTATCCGCTGGACGGCCGCTCGCCGGCCGCCGACGCCCACCGCCGCGGACGGCCGGTGTGGCTCGGTCCGGCGGAGCTCGCCGACTGCCCGGAGTCACGGCGCATGCCCGCCCGGGACGTCCACCTGGCGGCCCTGCCCCTGCGCGACGCCGCGGGCTGCCTGCTCGTCCTCAGCGAGCGTCCCGGCGGCTTCGACGCCGACGACCGGGCCTGTCTGGAGCTGGTCGCCGAGGTCGTCGCCTTCCCCGCCGCGGTCGCGCCAGCCGAGGGCGAGGAACTGCGCGCGGGCGACTTCAGCCTGGCGATGGACACCGGCCGGGTCGAGGTCGGCGACGAGATCCTGGAGCTGTTCCGGATGCCCCGCGCCGACTTCGACGGCCGGGTGGAGACCCTCCTCGGCCGGGCGGTCCCGGAGGACCTGCCGTCGCTGATGTCCGTCGTCGAGGCCGACCACATGTCGATCGGCGACCGCGAGCTGGAGTTCCGCGTGCTCCAGCCCTCCGGGCCGCCGAGGTGGCTGCGGCTGCGCGGCCGGCTGCTGCCCGGCCGCGACGGCCGGCCGGCCCGGCTGGTCGGCACCGTCGCCGACGCCTCGGCCCTGCGCGACGAGGTCACCGACGTGGCCCGGGTGCAGCGGCTGGCCTCCGCGCTCGCCACCGCCGGCACCGTCCGCGACGTGAGCCAGGCCGTCGTCGCCGCGCTGCGCAAGCCGCTGCGGGCCGACCGGATCGCCCTCGCCGAGCTGGAGGGCGAGCGGCTCGTGGTCACCGTTCTCGATCCGCCCGAGCCGCAGTCCTGGCCCGCGCTGTGGCGGCTGGAGTGGCGCACCGAGTGGCCGGACGCGTCCGTGCGCGCCATGCCGACCCTCGCCGCCGCCCTGCGCGAGGGCCGCGCCCGGATCTGGCCCGCCGGCACCGCCCTGGAACCGGCCCTGGCCGGGGTCGGCCCCGGCGGACTCGCCGTCCTGCCGCTGTCCGCGGGCGGCCGCACGACGGGCGCCTGTCTCATCGGCTGGGACCGGCCGCACCACTTCGGGCCCGACGAGCGCGCCCTGCTCACCGCCTCCGCCGGCCTCGCCGGGCAGGCCCTGATGCGCGCCCACGCCTTCGACGCCGAGCACGAACTCGTCGCCATGCTCCAGCGCCAGCTGCTGCCGCGCCGGCTGCCCGTACTGCCCGGCGCGGTCGCCGTCGCCCGCTATCTGCCCGCCACCGCCGGCCTGGAGGTCGGAGGCGACTGGTACGACGTCATCCCGCTGCCCGACCACCATGTGGCCCTCGTCATCGGCGACGTCCAGGGCCACAGCGCGGCCGCCGCCACCCTCATGGGGCAGATGCGCACGGCCCTGCGCGCCTACGCCGCCGAGGGCCATCCACCGGACGTGGTCGTCTCCCACGCCAACCGGCTCCTGCTGGAACTGGAGACCGACCTCTTCGTCACCTGCTGCTACGTCGACGTCGGCATGGAGGACGGCACCGCCTGGTGCGTGCGGGCCGGGCATCCGCCGCCGGTCGTGCGCCGACCGGACGGCTCGGCCGACATCGCCGAGACCGAGGGCGGCCCGCCGCTGGGCGTCCTGACCCGGGCGGAGTTCCCGATGACCCCGCTGCGGCTGTCGCCGGGCGCCGTCATCGCCCTGACCACGGACGGGCTCGTGGAGTCCGCCGACCTGGACATCGACACCGGTCTGGCCCGGCTCGCCCGCGGACTGTCCGCCGCCGACCCCGCCCACCTCGGCCTCGTCGCCGACGCCCTGCTCGGCGACGCCCACCGCGGCGACGACGTGGCCCTGCTCCTCATGCGCTACGACGGCATGGCCGTCAAACCCCTGCGCGAGGGCTGGACGGTGTGGCGGGTGCCCGAGGCCTCCCGGCACGCCCGCCGCTTCACCCGGCGCACCCTGCGCGTCTGGGGCGTCACCGAGAGCGCGATGGACGCCGCCCTGCTCGTCGTCTCCGAGCTGGTCACCAACGCCCTGGTGCACACCGGCGGCCCGGTCCGCCTGGATCTCACCCTGATCGGCAGCCGGCTGCGCGTCGCCGTCACCGACGCCTCGCCCCGGACGCCCGTCAAGCCGACCGACCCGGGCTGGGAGGCCACCGGCGGCCGCGGCATCCTTCTCGTCGAGGCGATGTCCGACGCCTGGGGGACCGTGCCGGTCAGCGGCGGGAAACAGGTGTGGAGCGAACTGGTGCTGCGCCGCTGAGCCGCCGCACGGCGCTGCCGGGCCGTGTGCCGCACGGCGCTGCCGGGCCCTGCCGCGGACCGTGTGCCGGGCCGCCAGGTGTCCGCGGGCCGGGGCAGGGTACCCGGCGGCCATGGACAACTTCGCCACCGCCTACCTCGCGGCATCCGGAAGGTCCGCCCTGGCCACCGTCGCCTTCATCGTCGTCGGGCTGGTACTCGTGGGCGGTCTGATCTGGGCCTTCCGTCTCGGCCACAAGATCCGCAAGAGCGAGCCCGCGCCGCCCGGGCCGCACGAACAGCCTCGGATGCCCGAGTCCGGCCGGACCCATGAGAGCCGCACCCGCGAACCGAACGAGATGCCGCGGGCGACCGGCGGGAGCGAACGTCTCACGCCCCACGAACTGCGGACCACCGGCAGCCGGGAGAGCGCCGACCAGCGCCGGCCCCGCTGGGAGGAAGGCTCCGGCGGCTCGTTCGGCAGCGGCGGCCCGGGATCGGGCTGAACCGCGGCCCCGGCCCCGTCGTCGGCGGGGCGTCGAAGGAACAGAAGGGTGTTGAACTGTCGTGACCGCGCAGACCGAGGAGAAACCCGCGACCCGTCGACCCGAGACGGGATGGGCCACCGCCCGTCGGGTGCGCCGCGCCCCCGCGGCGCCGCGCACCTGTCTGGCGGCGGTGGCGGCGCCCGGCACGCAGCCCGGCCCGGAGAGCAACATCATCCGGGGCGAGGACTGAGCGGCCGACTCCGCCGCCGGCGCCCCGCCTGTCCTGATCCGTCCCCGTGGCGACGGTTCCGTATTCTGACGCCGTGCGTCTTCTGCTGATGGCCGACACCCACCTCCCCAAGCGCGCCAGAGCCCTGCCCGCGGCGCTGCTGGAGGAGCTCGCGCGCGCGGACGCGGTGATCCACGCCGGGGACTGGGTCGACACGGCCACCCTCGACCTGCTGGAGAACCGCAGCCGCGCGCTCGTCGGCGTCTACGGCAACAACGACGGACCGGAGCTGCGCGCGCGGCTGCCCGAGGTGGCCCGGGCCGAACTGGGCGGGTTGCGCTTCGGGGTCGTCCACGAGACCGGCCCGGCCCCCGGCCGCGAGGCACGCTGCGCCGCCCGCTTCCCCGATCTGGACGTCCTGGTCTTCGGTCACAGCCACCTCCCCTGGGACACCACCGCCCCCGGTGGGCTGCGTCTGCTCAACCCGGGCTCCCCGACCGACCGCCGCCGTCAGCCGCACTGCACCTACCTCACCGTCACCGCGTCGGAGGGCCGTCTGACGGACGTCGTGCTGCACCGGCTGCCGACGCGCTGAACCGGGATCTCCCGGGCCGGACGAAGGGCCGGGCCGCTCCCGGCCGTGAAGGCCGGGGGCGGCCCGGTACTTGCGGGTGTGCGTTGCTTCAACGGACCTCCTTCCTTCGCTGGACGAAGGGCAGAGGATCGTGCATCCCTGTCCGTGCTGGTCGCCTACCCATCCCACAACGTTCCATAACAGACTATTGGTCGTTTTTCGTGGCGAAAATCGGTGGACGTCGCGATGCGCGCCGGATGACATGGCACTCGGGCTCATCGACACAGCGCTCGTACGCCGTCTGCGACCACCCGGCCCGGATCCCGGCGGCCCTGCACCACCGGGAACGGATCGTCGCGGACCACCGGGCGGACCGCGCCCGACCTCGCGGCCGTCAGCGATGGACCGGGCCCCGCGTGAGCGTCAGGGGAGCGCCGCTGCCGCCCCAGCGCAGCGCGACGATCTCGGCGGCCACCGACACGGCCACCTCCTCGGGTGTCCGGGCCCCCAGGTCCAGCCCGATCGGCGAGCGCAGCCGGGACAGCTCGCGCTCGGTGAGCCCGGCCGCCACCAGCCGGGCGCGGCGTTCGTGGTGGGTGCGGCGGCTGCCCATCGCCCCGATGTACGCGGCGGGCCGGCGCAGCGCCGCCTCCAGCAGCGGCACGTCGAACTTCGGGTCGTGGGTCAGCACGCAGATCACCGTGCGCGCGTCGGTGTCCGTGCCGAGCAGATACCGGTGCGGCCAGTCCACGACCACGTCGACGCCCGGCGGGAAGCGCCGGGAGGTCGCGAAGGCCGGGCGGGCGTCGCACACCGTGACGCGGTAGCCGAGGAAGTGCCCGATGCGGGCCACGGCGGCCGCGTGGTCGACGGCGCCGAACACCAGCATGCGCGGCGGCGGCGCGAAGGAGTGCACGAAGACCGACACGTCGTCCTCGCGGTCCTCGCGCCGCCGGCCCCGCGGCCCGTAGTGGCGCATGGTGGTGGCGCCCAGCGCGAGCTCGCCGCGCGCGTCGGCCGTGACGGCCGCGTCCAGCCCGTCCGTGCCCAGCGTCCCGCGGGCGCGGTCGGGCCAGACGGCGAGGACCGCGCCGCGGGGCGCGGGTCCGTCGACGACCGAGGCCACGGCCACCGGCTCGCCCGCGGCCACCGATTCCGCGACCGCGCCGAACGACGGGTCGAGGCGGGGCGACACGGCGCGCACCAGCACCGAGATCTCGCCTCCACAGGTCAGTCCGACGGCGAAGGCGTCCTCGTCGGCGTACCCGAAGACCTCCAGCCGGGCCGACCCGTCGGCGACGACCTCCTGGGCCAGCTCGAACACCGCGCCCTCCACACAGCCCCCGGACACGCTGCCCACGACCTCGTCGCCGGGCCCCACCGCCATCGCCGCGCCCGGCTCGCGCGGCGCGCTGCCGGCGACGGCGACCACCGTGGCGAGACCGAACGGCGCACCGGCGGTGTACCACCCGTTCAGCACCGGAAGAATGTCGCGCATGTCCGCACGCTAATCCCTCGCGGCCCCGTGCGCCGGTCCGCTGCCCCGCGCAGGCGCCCCTGACGCCCCTGTGCGTGGAGCGACCGGTGGACGTGGGGGCCGCCGCCCAGTTCGTCAAGCAGGACGACCGTAATCCGCTCCACCGTGCGGAGTACCTGTTGCGTGTGGCGGGTCGGGTGGCCAAGTGAGCTGATGGCAAGCGAACTTACTCGTGGGTCAGAAGGTATTGACGGTGTCCGGAAATCACCGGACTGTAGTGGACATGCCGAATATCCGGGCTCGTCTGCTCGCTGTTCTGGTTGTCCTCTGCGGACTCTGCGGCTTCCTGACGATGGCGGGCTCCACGGCCGCCACCGCCACCGCCGCCACGATCCCCGACTCCCTCTCCTTCGACGGCACGGCGCTCACCGTGTCGGGCGGCCGCTTCGTCGACGGCAACGGCCGCGAGGTCGTGCTGCGCGGCTACAACGTCTCCGGCGAGACCAAACTCGCCGAGAACAAGGGCCTGCCCTTCGCCTCCCTCGCCGACGCCAGGAAGTCGGCGACGGCCCTGCGTGCGCTCGGCGGCGGCAACTCCGTGCGCTTCCTGCTCTCCTGGGCCTACGCCGAACCGGTGCGCGGCCAGGTCGACACCGCCTATCTGGCCGCCGCCACCGACCAGATGCGCGCCTTCCTCGACGCCGGCATCCGGGTCTACCCCGACTTCCACCAGGACCTCTACTCCCGCTGGCTGTTCATTTCCGGCAGTTGGTACACCGGCGACGGGGCGCCCGAGTGGGCCGTGGACCTGGGCGGTTACCCGAACGAGTCCTGCGGGATCTGCCTGCTCTGGGGGCAGAACATCACCCAGAACGGCGCGGTCAAGGCCGCCCAGCACGACTTCTGGCACAACGACCACGGCCTCCAGGACTCCTTCCTGGCCATGGCCCAGCAGACCATGACGTACGTCAAGGCGAACCTCACCGCCGAGGAGTTCGCCGGCGTCCTGGGCTTCGACCCCTACAACGAGCCCTATGCCGGCGCCTACGACTCCGGCCAGACCAGCCGCACCTGGGAACGCGACCTGCTGTGGCCCTTCTATGTGAGGTTCCGGGCCCGGATGGACGCGGCCGGCTGGGCCGGCAAGCCCGCCCTCGTCGAGCCGAACCTCTTCTGGAACGGCAACGTCAGCAAGGAGGAAGGCGGCCTCCTCGACGCGGGCACGCTCGGCTCCCGCTATGTCTTCAACACCCACTTCTACGACCAGAAGGCCATCTCCGGCATCCTGATGTGGGGCAACGCGTCGGACGGCCAGTACACGACCGACCTCGGCACGGTGCGCGACCGCGCCTCCTCCGCCGGGACGGCCGCGATCGTCAGCGAGTTCGGTCACCCGCTGAACGGCAACACCGCCGGCAAGGCGCCGACCGTTCTGAAGGCGATGTACCAGGGCCTCGACTCCCGCGTGAAGGGCGCCGGCTGGTGGGCCTCTCCCGCGACGTCGGGACCGGTGCTGTCCGGCTCGCAGTGGCAGTGGGACATCTACAACGGCCGCCACCACGAGCTGATGAACGACAACCCCGACAAGGTGCGCACGACCGGCGACGCCTGGAACGACGAGGACCTCTCCGCCGTACGCCTGGACGACGGCGGGACGGTGGCCCTGCGTCAGGACGCCCGGCTGCTGGACCGGATCTACCCGAGCGCCACCTCCGGCACGACCGTCGCCTTCACCTACGAGGACCGCTCCCGCGACGGCTCCACCACGCTCACCTGGAATCCGGTGCCCAGCTCTCTGCCCAACACCAAGCAGCTCGTCGGCTCCGGCCAGTACGGCCTGCTGGTCTGGCGTTCGAACGGCGGCGCGGCGCCCACCGAACTGCATCTGCCGGCCTCCTTCCCGACCGCCACGACCACGGTCGTCTCCGACCTCGGGACGGTGTACGCCCCGCCCCCGTACACGACGACCACGAAGATCGCCGCGGCTGCCGAGCCGGGCGGCACGGGCAGTCGTCGCCTCCTGCTCGGCGCCCAGGACTCGGGCGTCCTGCACTACGCACTGGTGACCAACGGGGCCACCGCGCCGTCCGCGACCCTGCTGGCCGCCGCCCGCGCGGAACTGTCGGCCTGGGCGGCCCAGAAGGCGGGGTGAGCACGCCGGACACGACGAAAGGGTGGGCGGCGGTCACCCGCTGCCCACCCCTGCCGTGCCGGGGAGCCGTCAGCTGCCGGTCCCGGTCCAGTTCGCCGCCACATGGCCGAGCCGGACCCGCTGCGGGTGGTCGCCCACCGGCACCGACAGGACCTTCTGACCGGTGGCGAAGTCGATCGCGGTGATCTGGTCGGCGCCGCTCTCGGAGATGACGCAGTCCTTGCCGTCGCCGCTGACCGTGGCCCAGTAGGGCTTGGAGGCGCTGACCAGCGGGCCCTCCTGGAGGGTGCCGCGGTCGACGATCGTCGCGTAGTCGTCCATCGTGCCGGCCACGCACAGCTTGCTGCCGTCGGGGCTCATCGAGAGGCCGTGATGGCGCGAGTCGTTGACGAAGGTCGTGCGGTCGTCGCTGGTCGCCGGGTTCTTCGGCAGGGTCTTCGTCCGGGTGATCCGGTCCGAGGCGAGGTCGTACTCGAAGAAGCCGTTGAAGAACGACACCTGGAAGTACAGCTTGGACTCGTCCGGCGAGAACACCGCGGGGCGTACGGTGTCGGAGTAGTCCTTGAGCCCGATCGCGTCCAGCCGCTGCCGCATGTCGATGACCTTGACCTGCTGGTACGTGGTCGCGTCGACGACGGTGATGCGGCGGTCGCCCTTGGTGAAGTCCTGCCACGGCGCGTCGAGCGAGGTGTTCACGTCGCCGATCGCCATGTTGTAGATGTACTTGCCGTCCCTGGTGAAGATGTTCTCGTGCGGCTTGTCGCCGGTCTTGAACGAACCGAGCTGCTTGCCGGTGACGATGTCCAGGACGTGCACGGTGTTCGAGATCGACGCCGAGACCGCGACCCGCTTGCCGTCCGGTGAGACGGCCATGTGGTCCGAGCGGTAACCGGACACCGGGAAGCGCCAGTTGATGTTCCCGGTGGCCAGGTCGATGGAGACGACGTCGGCGAAGCTCGGCCGGGAGACGACCACCGACGCGCCGTCCGGGGTGGTGTACATGTCGTCGACGAACTGGTCGTGGCCCTCGCCGACCCCGTTGCGGATGGCCTGGAAGTAGATCCACTTGATCGGGTCGGCGTTGATCTCCGCCATCCGGGCGGCCTTGTCGGGGATCACGTTGATCCGGCCGACCTTGGCGAAGTCACCGCTGGACCTGACGACGTCCGCGGTGCCCTCCCAGTTGTTGCCGACGAAGAGCACCTCCCGCAGGGCGGCGGCGGTCGAGGCGTCGGAGGCGGCGGAAGAGGCGGTGGCGGCGGTCGCCGGGGCGGCGACGGTCAGGACGAGGGCGGCGGCTACGGAGCAAAGGTGCCTGGATCTGAAGGCAGGCATGCTGCTCTCTCCTCTGGGTGGCTGAAGGCGTGGGGGCAGGGCGGAAGGCCGCCCGAATCTGAACACGGATGCGTTCAGAGTTGACTTACTGGAAAGTAAGGAAGGGGTGCCCTTCGCCACAAGGGTCCGTGCACGACAAAATTGACGGCGGGGCAGCACGAAGCGACGAGGGAGGGCCAGTGACGGGCAGGCTCAGAGCGCCGACCGGCCGTTACGGCGGCAAGTCCGCGGAGCAGCGGCAGGCCGAACGCCGGGGAAGATTCCTGGACGCGGCACTGCGGCTGTTCGGCGGCGGGCCCGGCTACCGCGGCACCACGGTCGCGTCGCTCAGCGAGGCGGCCGGTCTGTCGACGCGCCAGTTCTACGAGGAGTTCCGCACCCTTGAGGACGTCCTGGCGGCGCTGCATCTACAGGTCAACGACTGGGCCGAGGAAGCGGTCCTGGCCGCCTTCGCCGACGCTCAGGGCCTGCCGCTCGCCGAGCGCGTCACCGCGATCTTCCGCGCCTACGCGGCCGACGTCACCACCGACCCGCACCGGATCCGGATCACTTTCGTCGAGATCGTCGGCGTGAGCCCCCGCCTGGAGGAACAGCGCCTGGCGCGACGCGCCCGCTGGGTCGACCTGATCTGCGCCGAGGCGACGGCCGCGGCCGAGCGCGGCGAGGCGGCCCCCCGCGACTACCGCCTCGCGGCCGCCGCCTTCATCGGCAGCGTCAACGGCCTCCTCCACGACTGGAGCGCGGGCTGGGTCGACGCGACGCTGGACGAGGTGGTCGACGAGCTGGTGCGCCAACTGCTGGGGACCCTGCGACCGCCGGGGTGGGCCCCCGCGCCCGCCCAGGCTCCTTCTTCCGGCAGTCTCGAACCGAAGAGCCCCTAACCCGCCGGGCCGGGCCGGTCGGCCGGCAACGCGGCCACCGCCTCCACCACGGGCGCCACCCCGTCCTCCGCGCGCACCCGGGCCCCCAGCTCGCGGGCGCGCTCGCGGATTCCGGGGGATCCGGTGGCCCGCACCAGGGCGGCGGCGAGGGTGTCGGCGGTCAGCCGGCGCAGGGGGAGCGAGGCCGGGGCCACGCCGAGCGCGACCAGGCGGTCGGCCCAGAACGCCTCGTCGAACTGGATCGGCACCGGCACCGCCGGGACCCCGGCCCGCACGCCGGCCGCCGTGGTGCCCGCCCCGCAGTGGTGGACCACCGCGGCCGTCTCCGGGAAGAGCAGCGCGTGCGGGACGTCCTCGACCGTCAGCATGTCGTCGCCGTCGGCCGTGAGACCCGCCCAGCCGCGCTGGATCACCCCGCGCAGCCCCGCCCGGCGCAGGGCCCGGACGATCTCGGCGCTGAGCCGCCCGGGATCGGGCACGGTCGCGCTGCCCAGGCCGACGAAGACCGGCGGCGGCCCCGCGTCCAGGAACTCCCGGAGCGTGGCGGGCAGCCGCGTCTCACGGTCGTACGGCCACCAGTAGCCGGTGACGTCCAGCTCCGCGCGCCAGTCCCGGGGGCGGGGGAGCACCAGCGGGCTGAAGCCGTGCAGGACGGGCCAGCCGGTCCGGCGCCGGGCCGGCAGGGCGCGGGGCGCGGCGGGCAGGCCCAGCCGGGCCCGCACCGCCGGCACGACCGGGGCGAAGATCTGCTCGACGGCCATGCCGACGCCGTGCGCGGCCAGCCGGTTGCCGACCGCCCCCCAGGAACCGCCGCCCAGCATCGGCGGCGCGAACTCCCGGGTGGGGGCGAAGGGCTGGAGGTAGAGGCCGAGGCTGGGCAGGGACAGGCCCTCGGCGATGGCGTGCCCGAGCGGAGCCAGTGAGGCGGACAGCAGCAGGGCGTCGTTGGACCCGGCGGCGGTCAGCAGATCGTCGGTCATCCGGCCGACCAGCGCCCGGGCCATCCGGCCCACCCGCAGCAGCTTGCCGGGGCCGGTCGCGCTGCGGTGCAGTCCCCGGCCGCGCTCGGACTCCAGCTCGGCCCGCGGATCGAGCGGCAGCGCGTGGAAGCCCACCCCCGAGCCGGCCACCAAGGGCGCGAACCGCGCATGGGTGACGAGGGTGACCTCGTGTCCCGCGCCCACCAGCGCATGCCCCAGCCCTGTGAAGGGGGCGACGTCGCCCCGGGATCCCGCCGTCATGATCGCCACTCGCACGACGCACAGTATGGCGGGGCCGGACCCGAAGGGGAGCGAACGACCGTGGGGAAACAGCCACTTGGCGTCCGGTCGGCGGCTGCGCCACTTCTGTCGCAGCCGTTGACTTTGCCCTCCGGCGGCCCTACTTTCGGCGCGCACCACGTTCGCTCAGCCGATCCACGTTCGATATGTCGAAAGTTCGAATTCCGGAGCCGCCGCATGTTCCCCCCACCACGCTCCCGCCTCCTCCGCCGCGGCAGATCCGCCGCCGCGCGGGCGCTCGCCCTGCTGCTGACGGCGACCGCCGCCCTGCTGTTCGCGCAGCCCGGCACGGCCCAGGCCGCGACCTCGCGCCAGATCGCCGTGCCGGCCGCCCCGATGGGCTGGGCCTCGTGGAACAGCTTCGCCGCGAAGATCGACTACAACGTCATCAAGCGGCAGGTCGACGCGTTCGTCGCCTCCGGCCTGCCGGCGGCCGGATACCAGTACATCAACATCGACGAGGGCTGGTGGCAGGGCACCCGCGACAGCGCGGGGAACATCACCGTCGACCAGTCCGAGTGGCCCGGCGGCATGAAGGCCATCGCCGACTACATCCACGGCAAGGGGCTGAAGGCCGGCATCTACACCGACGCCGGCAAGGACGGCTGCGGCTACTACTACCCGACCGGCCGCCCCGCCGCTCCGGGCAGCGGCAGCGAGGGCCACTACGACCAGGACATGCTGCAGTTCTCGCAGTGGGGCTTCGACTTCGTGAAGGTCGACTGGTGCGGCGGCGACGCCGAGGGACTCGACGCGGCGACGACGTACCGCGCCATCAGCGGCGCGATCACGAAGGCCACGACCGCGACCGGCCGTCCGATGACCCTGTCGCTGTGCAACTGGGGCCGCCAGAACCCGTGGAACTGGGCGCCGGGGCAGGGGGCGATGTGGCGGACCAACGACGACATCATCCTGTTCGGCAACAAGCCGTCCATGGCCAACCTGCTGACCAACTACGACCGCAACATCCACCCCACCGCCCAGCACACCGGTTACTACAACGACCCGGACATGCTGATGGTCGGCATGGACGGCTTCACCGCCGCCCAGAACCGCACCCACATGAACCTGTGGGCGATCTCCGGCGCGCCGCTCCTCGCCGGCAACGACCTCACCACGATGACGACCGAGACGGCGAACATCCTCAAGAACCCCGAGGTCGTCGCCGTCGACCAGGACGCCCGCGGCCTGCAGGGCGTCGAGGTCGCCGAGGACGGCAGCGGGCTCCAGGTGTACGGAAAGGTCCTCGCCGGCTCCGGCAAGCGGGCCGTGGTCCTGCTCAACCGCACCTCCGCCGCCGCGAACATCACCGCCCGCTGGGCCGACCTGGGGCTGACCGGCGCCTCCGCCACCGTCCGCGACCCGTGGGCCCGCGCCGACCTCGGCTCCTACGCCACCGGCTACACGGCGAACGTCCCGGCGGGCGGCTCGGTCCTGCTCACCGTCAGCGGCGGCACAGAGGCGTCGAGCAGCACCTACACCGGCACGTCGAGCTTCTCCGGCGTGGTCGCCGGCAGCACCGGCCTCAAGGTCGTCGACGTCGCCTACACCAACACCGCCGCCACCGCCCGCACCGCGACTTTGAAGGTCGACGGCCAGACCGCGACGACGGTCTCCTTCCCGCCGACGGGCTCCGCCCAGGGCACGGTCTCCGTGCAGGTCGCCCTGTCCAAGGGCGCCGCCAACACGCTCGACTTCACCGGCGCCCCCACCCTCGCGGACATCACGGTCAGACCCCTGCCCGGCACGAACGGCAGCCTCGTCGTCGGCAGACAGTCCGGCCGCTGCCTCGACATGTTCGACTCCACCATCGCCAACGGCACGCAGGCCGAGATCTGGGACTGCAACGGCGGCTCCAACCAGGCCTGGACGTACACCTCCCGCAAGGAACTCGTGGTGTACGGCGACAAGTGCCTCGACGCCTACGACCACGGCACCGCCAACGGCACCAAGGTCGTCGTCTGGGACTGCACCGGGCAGAGCAACCAGAAGTGGAACGTCAACGGCGACGGCACCATCACCAACGTCAACGCGGGCCTGTGCCTGGACGCGAACGGGGCGGGCACGGCGAACCGCACCCCGATCGTGCTGTGGTCGTGCGGCGGCGCCGACAACCAGAAGTGGACCCTCGACTGAACCGGACCTGACGCGGGGTCGCACCACCGCCTCGGACCCTCGCCCCCCGGTCGACTCCGCGTCCCGGGGGGCGAGGTGCGCCTCAGCGGCGGCGGCCGCGTCGCGTTCGGGCGGCGCGGGGAGACGGACACGGAGACGGCAGAGAAGGGCGGGGGCGCGCCGCGCGCAGCGCGGTCCACAACAGGGCCAGACCGACGCGCCGGCCCGCCGCCGAAGCGGGCGCCGGCAGCCGCGAGCCCGTCGTGCGCGAGCGCCCCAGCCGTGCCGTCGCCGAGAAGGTCCAGGTCAGCCGGGAGGTGACCTGGACCCTGGCGGCTTTCCTCCCTACTCGTCCCATGCCTGGATCATCGTCTGCTCGACGATCTTGCCGTCCCGCAGCGTGATCATCGACTCGGACAGAACGCGCACGCCGTCCGCATACCGGCAGGACTCGCTGAAGGCGGCGCGATCGCCCTGGACGATGCACTCCTCCAGCTTGTGGGTCATGTCCCTGCTGTAGACGTCGTCCAGCATCCGGGCGATCTCGTCCCGGCCGTGCAACGTCCTCGGGTGGCTCGGTTGCGCCTGGTGGTCGACGACGCGCAGTTCCGCGTCGTCGGCGTAGAGCGACAGCAATGTCGTCGGTGTCCGTCCTTCGATGCCCCTGCGCAGGGTCTCGGTGTCGAAGGCGGAGCCTGCCGCGGTGCCCATGATGACCTCCTCCGAGGGCCGTGGCCCAGGGTGGAAGGGCGGGCCGCCGGCCCCTCACCTTCGAGGCTCCTCCCGCCCGCCGGGCTCGGCAAGCGGGGCCGGGTCCCTCCGCCTGTCGGGTGAGCGCGGGCGGCCGCCCGTGTCCCCGAAGGCGTCCACGGCGTTGCTGAGGGCATGATCTCCACTCGACGCATCGCCGCAATCGCCGCTCTCGCCGCAGGAGTCACGGGCCTCGCGGCGCCCATGGCGAGCGCGGCCGACGCCCCGGCCGCCGGACAGCTCAACCCGATGACCACGCTGGACACGCTGGTCGCGGGCCAGATCCCTCCGGCGCACCGGGCCGAACTCCCGCCGGTCTCCCGCCAGCTCGGCGAGCTGAACAAGGTGACCCAGCTCCAGCAGCTCAACGAACTGCACCAGGTCACCGACCTCGTCGCCCCGGTCACCGGGCTGCTGACCTGAGCGTCGCACCTCCCCCGCGGGGGCCGTCCGGACGACCGGGCGGCCCCCGCCCCGTATCCGCCTGCCTGTCCGGCCCCGCGGCCCCTTCCCGACCGCGCGGGCGCACCCGTCCGGCGGGCTCAGTCGAACGTCGCGAGGAACTGGGTCGCCGCGAGCTCCGCGTAGAGCGGGTCGGCCGCCACGAGCTCGCGGTGCGTGCCCACCGCCCGGACCCGGCCCGCGTCCATGACGACGATCCGGTCGGCCATCGTGACCGTCGACAGCCGGTGGGCCACGACCAGGACGGTCGTCGTGCGGGCGACGTCGGCCACGGTGTCGCGCAGCGCGGCCTCGTTCACGGCGTCCAGCTGCGAGGTCGCCTCGTCCAGCAGCAGCAGCCGGGGGCGGCGCAGCAGAGCGCGGGCGATGGCCACCCGCTGCCGCTCTCCGCCGGACAGCTTGGTGCCCCGGTGCCCGACCAGCGTCTCCAGCCCCTGGGGCAGTCCGGCGACGAGGTCGTCGAGCCGGGTCGTCTTCAGCACGTTGCGCACGGCGTCGTCGTCCGCCCCGGCGTTTCCCAGCAACAGGTTGTCGCGCAGCGAACCCGACAGGACCGGCGCGTCCTGCTCCACATAGCCGATGGAGGAGCGCAGGTGCGACAGATCCCAGTCGGCGAGGTCGCGGCCGTCGAGGGCGATCGTGCCGGACTCGGGGTCGTAGAACCGCTCGACGAGCGAGAACACCGTGGTCTTCCCCGCGCCCGACGGTCCGACGAAGGCGGTCATGCCCCTGGCCGGCACGGCGAACGTCACGCCGTGATGGACGGGAGGCAGGTCGTCGGCGTAACGGAAACGGACGTCGGAGAAGGCGAGCGAGGCCGGTTCGGCGGCCGGCGCCGGAAGCGTCGCGGGCCGCGACACCGGTTCGGCGGGCAGCCGCAGGGCCTCCTGGATGCGGCTCAGCGCCGCGGAGCCCGTCTGGTACTGGGTGACGGCCCCCACGACCTGCTGGATCGGCGACATCAGGTAGAACACGTACAGCAGGAAGGCCACCAGCGTGCCGATCTGGATCGCGCCGGTCGCCACCCGGGCCCCGCCGACCGCGAGGACGGTGATGAACGCCGTCTGCATCGCCAGGCCGGCCGTGTTCCCGGCCGCGGCCGACCACTTGGCGGCCCGCACGCTCTGCCGCCAGGACTCCTCGGCGGCCTCGTGCAGCGTCGCCTCCTCACGGTCCTCGGCGCCCGACGCCTTCACCGTGCGCAGCGCGCCCAGCACCCTCTCCAGCGATGCCCCCATCACACCCACCGCGTCCTGCGCGCGCCGGCTCGCCCGGTTGATCCGCGGCACGATCACCCCGAGGACCGTCCCGGCGCAGAGGATCACGGCCAGGGTGACCGCGAGCAGCACCGGATCGACCACGCCCATCATCACGACCGTGGCGGCCAGCGTCAGCCCGCCGGTGCCGAGGCCCACCAGGGAGTCCGTGGTGACCTCGCGCAGCAGGGTCGTGTCGGAGGTGATGCGGGCCATCAGGTCACCGGGCTCGCTGCGGTCCACCGCCGGGATCCGCAGCCGCAGCAGATACGACGACAACGCCCGCCGCGCGCCGAGCACCACCGACTCGGCCGTCCGCCGCAGCACATACGAACCCACCGCGCCCACCGCCGAGTTGGCGACCACCAGCGCCGTCAGGGCGAACAACGCGCCGGTGATCGACCGGTCATGGCCCAGGTCGTCGATCAACTTCCGTGCCACGAGCGGCAGCAGCAGCCCGGTCGCGCCGGTCACCAGCGAGAGGACCGCGCCCGTGAACAGGGCCCGGCGGTGCGGCCGCACATAGTCGAGCAGCAGCCGCCACGGGGGCCGGTCGCCGGCGGTCGGGGCGATGGTCACGGGGCTCCTCGGAGGGTTCGGCGGAAGTCCCCAGGCTACGTCGGCGGCCGCCGCGCGCGGCCTGGGGCAGGGGCTGGAAGCGACAGTCGGCCCCGTCGCCCGCGCCCTGACCGATCAGTCACGCGTAGGGTCGGCATCGGGACGGACGTCCGACGAAGAAAGGGGCTGCAGCATGCCGCAGGAAGTGCGCGGGGTGATCGCGCCGGGCCGTGACGAGCCGGTGCGCGTGGAGACGATCGTGATCCCGGACCCCGGTCCGGGCGAGGCCGTGGTGAAGATCCAGGCCTGCGGGGTCTGTCACACGGACCTGCACTACAAGCAGGGCGGGATCAACGACGAGTTCCCCTTCCTGCTCGGCCACGAGGCGGCCGGCGTGGTGGAGTCGGTCGGCGAGGGCGTCATGGACGTCGCGCCCGGTGACTTCGTCATCCTGAACTGGCGGGCCGTGTGCGGACGTTGCCGGGCCTGTCTGCGCGGGCGGCCCTGGTACTGCTTCGACACCCACAACGCCGAGCAGCGGATGACCCTCACCGACGGCACCGAACTCTCCCCGGCCCTGGGCATCGGCGCGTTCGCGGAGAAGACGCTGGTGGCAGCCGGACAGTGCACCAAGGTCGACGCGTCGGTGTCGCCCGCGGTGGCGGGGTTGCTGGGCTGCGGGGTCATGGCGGGCATCGGCGCCGCGATCAACACCGGGGCCGTCGGCCGCGGCGACTCGGTCGCGGTCATCGGCTGCGGCGGCGTCGGCGACGCGGCGATCGCGGGGTCCAGGCTGGCCGGCGCGGCGAGGATCATCGCCGTCGACATCGACGACCGCAAGCTGGAGACGGCGCGTGGCATGGGCGCCACGCACACCGTGAACTCCAGGGCGACGGACCCGGTGGAGGCGATCCGTGAACTCACCGGCGGATTCGGCGCGGACGTGGTGATCGAGGCGGTCGGCCGTCCGGAGACGTACCGGCAGGCGTTCTACGCCCGCGACCTCGCCGGCACGGTCGTCCTGGTCGGCGTGCCCACGCCGGAGATGAAGCTCGAACTGCCCCTGCTGGACGTGTTCGGGCGAGGCGGCGCGCTGAAGTCGTCCTGGTACGGCGACTGCCTGCCCTCGCGGGACTTCCCCATGCTCATCGACCTCCACCTCCAGGGCCGCCTGGATCTCGGCGCGTTCGTCACCGAGACCATCGCCCTGGACGAGGTCGAGAAGGCGTTCGAGCGGATGCACCACGGGGACGTGCTGCGTTCGGTGGTGGTGCTGTGATGGCCGCGCGCATCGAACGTCTCGTCACCTCGGGGCAGTTCAGCCTCGACGGCGGCACCTGGGACGTGGACAACAACGTGTGGATCGTCGGCGACGACCACGAGGCCGTCGTCATCGACGCGGCCCACGACGCCGCCGCCATCGCCGAGGCCGTGGGCGACCGGCGGCTGACCGCCATCGTCTGCACCCACGCCCACAACGACCACGTCGGCGCCGCCCCCGCCCTCGCGGACCTCACGGGCGCGACCATCTGGCTGCACCCCGACGACCTCCCGTTGTGGAAGCTCACCCACCCCGACCGCGAACCGGACGCCCACCTCGCCGACGGCCAGGTCATCGAGGCCGCCGGCGCCGACCTCACCGTCCTGCACACCCCGGGACACGCGCCCGGCGCGGTGTGCCTGTACGACCCGGGGCTCGGAGCGCTGTTCACCGGCGACACCCTGTTCCAGGGCGGTCCCGGCGCCACCGGCCGCTCCTACTCCCACTTCCCGACGATCATCACGTCCATCAGGGACCGGCTGCTCGCCCTCCCGCCCGAGACGCGGGTGCTGACCGGACACGGGGACGAGACCACCATCGGGGCCGAGGCTCCCCACCTTCAGGAGTGGATCGCCCGGGGGCACTGACCCCGGGACGACGACGCGGAGCGCCCGGCGCGGCTCGGCCCCGACCGGGTGAGAGCCGCGGAAAGGCGACAGTGGACGTCCGGTTTTCCCTGTTCCATCGAGGCGACACCACTGCCGCGAGGACGAGGGAACAGGGAGGCCGGACATGTCTGGGCCGCTGGAAGGCAAGGTCGCACTGGTGGCGGGAGCCACCCGGGGCGCGGGACGAGGGATCGCCGTGGAGCTGGGGGCGGCCGGCGCCACCGTCTACGTCACCGGACGCACCACCCGTGCGAGGCGCTCCGAATACGACCGCCCCGAGACGATCGAGGACACCGCCGACCTGGTCACCGAGGCGGGCGGCCGAGGCGTCGCCGTCCCCACCGACCACCTCGACCCGGCGCGCGTCCGCGCCCTCGTCGATCGCATCGCACGGGAACAGGACCGCCTCGACGTCCTCGTCAACGACATCTGGGGCGGCGAGAAGCTCTTCGAGTGGGACACACCGGTCTGGGAACACGACCTCGACAAGGGGCTGCGGCTGCTCCGCCTCGCCGTGGAGACCCACGCCGTCACCAGCCACCACGCGCTTCCGCTGCTGCTGCGCCGGCCCGGCGGCCTGGTCGTCGAGATGACCGACGGCACCGCCGAGTACAACCGCGACACCTACCGCGTGAACTTCTTCTACGACCTCGCCAAGACGTCCGTCCTGCGCATGGCGTTCGCCCTCGCCCACGAGATCGGACCCCGCGCGGCCACCGCCGTCGCGCTCACCCCGGGCTGGATGCGCTCGGAGCTGATGCTCGACCACTTCGGCGTCCGCGAGGACAACTGGCGCGACGCCCTCGACAGCGTCCCGCACTTCGCCATCTCCGAGACGCCCCGCTTCGTCGGCCGGGCCGTCGCCGCCCTCGCCGCCGACCCCGGCGTCGCCCGGTTCAACGGACGGTCCCTCTCCAGCGGCGGCCTCGCCCGGGAGTACGGCTTCACCGACCTCGACGGGAGCCGCCCGGACGCCTGGCGCTATCTGGTGGAGGTCCAGGACGCGGGAAAGCCGGCGGACACCACCGGCTACCGCTGAGCCGCCGCCCGGCGCGGTCCGCCGGGTGAGCATGCGTCACCACGGCCCCCGCCGTCACCGCCGTCACCGCCGTCACCGCCCCGCCGCTGACGGCGGCGGCGGTCGGTCGTAGGCTGCCCGGCGGGCGCGAGCGGCGCGAAGGCGGCGGGACGGCGGTGAAGTTCACCGTTTCGTCACAGCCTGCGTCGACGTACAACCGCAGCCCGCACGGAGCGGTCTACCACTGCGAGATCGACACACCATGCCAGGGAGAGGGCAGCCATGGGGGACATACGCAGGCGAGGGATCGTCGCGCTGGGGGTCACCGGACTCGTAGCGCCGCTGACGCTCGCGCTGGGCGCGGGGCCGGCGCAGGCCGCGAGCTGTACGACGCAGGCCGGGCCCTACCAGAAGCAGGTGGAGAAGTTCCTCGGCCGGCCCGTCGACGGCAAGCAGTCCGGGGCCGACTGCAGCGCCATCCGGGCCTTCCAGAACAAGCACGGCATCACGCCCAACATCGGCTATGCCGGGCCCGTCACCTGGGGCGTGATGGACCTCATGAACAAGCAGAAGGCGGTCGGCAACAAGCCCAACAAGGCGGGCAAGTGCCCGACCAACAAGGGCCGTATCGCCTGTGTGAACCTCACCCTGCAGATCAGCTGGATCCAGGACGGCAGCAGGCTCGTCTACGGGCCCGTCCCCGTGCGCACCGGCCGTGACGGGTACGAGACCCGCACCGGCCTGAAGAAGATCTACTGGCGCCACCTGAACCACGTCTCGAACATCTACAACGTGCCCATGCCGTACAGCCAGTTCTTCGACGGCGGGCAGGCCTTCCACTCGGTCGGCCTGAGCATGTGGAACCCGCCGGGCTCGCACGGTTGCGTCAACATGACGTCGACGACCGCCAAGAAGTACTGGTCCCTGCTGAAGACCGGCGACGACGTCTTCGTCTACGGCCGCAAGCCGGGCACCTGAGACCGCGCACGCCCCTGAGGCGGCCCGGGCGCCCGGCGACCCGGGCGTCACGCCTCGGGGGCGTCCCCGAAGTCGGGTATGTCCAGCCTTGTTCCGCCCTGCAACGCGGACTCGTGCGCGATGATGCCCGGCAGGGTGTAGCGGGCCGCGACCCAGGCGTTCACGGACGGCAGCGTGCGCGCGGCCACCGCGGTCACGAAGTCGTCCACCAGGAAGTGATGGCTGCCCTCGTGCCCGTTGTGCAGCGCGTCGAACTCCCGGGGCAGCCGTGAGCGGTCGTGCACGGGCGCCGAGCCCGACGTGAACGCGGCCCGCAGCTCGGGCGCGATGTGCCGCAGCGACGGATCGTCGGGGGACATCGTCGCCTTGGGCTCCAGCAGTTCGCTGATGTCCTTCACACCGTTCTTGTCCTGCCACAGCGCCACCGTCGCGAGCTGCTCCATGCTCGCCTGTGTGCCGAAGAAGCGGAAACGGGACTCGCGGATGTGGGAGGGGTAGCCCACCCGCCGGAACTCGTTCGTGCGGAACGACCCGCCGCCCGCCACCTCGAAGAGCGCGGTGGCGTTCGAGAAGTCGTTGCCGAACCGGCTGATCTCCTTGTCGAAGACGCCGTCCCCGCGCTCGTCGACGACGCCGATCGCCGACACGCTCACCGCGTGCGTGCGCCAGGCGCCCAGCACCCCGCCCACCGAGTGCGTCGGGTACAGCAGCGGGGGATAGCTCGCGGTCGCCTTCCAGTCCTCGCCGCCGCTGTACCGGTACGCCTCGTAGAACCCCAGGTCCATGTCGTGGACGTAGTCGCCCTCGGCGTAGAAGAGCCGCCCGAAGGCGCCCTCGGCGATCTGGTTGCGCGCGTGCACGGTCGCCGGGTTGTACTGGCTCGTCTCGCCCATCATGTACGTGAGCCCGGTCGTCCCGACCGCGTCGACGATCGCCGCGATCTCCTCCACGCTGATCGCCATCGGAACGGCGGAGTACACGTGCTTGCCCGCGTTCAGGCCCTGGAGGACCAGCGGGCCGTGCGTCCAGCGCTGGGTGAAGACGGCGACCGCGTCCACCGCGTCCGACTCCAGCATCGCCTCGTACGACGGGAAGACGCCCGTGAGCCCTTCGGCGGCGGCGAGCCGCTCGGCCCGCTCGGGGAGCAGATCGGTGACGTACACGTCGCCGACGCCGGGATGGGCCAGGAACAGCCTGGCGAACTGACCGGAGAACTGTCCGGCGCCGACGATGCCGAGGGAGAACGTCATGGTGCGGGTGTCCTTCACTGGTCGGGAAGCAGATGGTCCGGCTCGGCTACTTACTTTTGAGGTGAAAGAATCCAGGCGTCAAGAGGTCGGGGAATATCATCTTCCACCGAGATTCCCCCGTCTATAGTGGTCTGATAGTTCCAGTCCGAAAAGAACTCCGGGTGGGAGCGTGATCCTCATGGCCACGGGCGCCGCCAGTTGGCTGCCGCTGAGCGCGGGGGAGCGCTCCGTCGCGATCGAGGTGCTCGTCCACGGGCCGCTCTCGCGCACCGAGCTCGCGCGGCGGCTGAGTCTGTCCGCGGGCAGCGTCACCCGGCTGACCAAACCCCTCATCGAGTCGGGTCTGCTGGTCGAGGCGCCCGAGGCGGGCGGCGCGGTCGGGATCCGGCAGGGCCGCCCTTCCCAACCGCTCGACGTGGTCGCCGGATCGCGCTCGTTCCTGGGCTTCAAGATCACCGAGGACACGGTGTACGGCGTCGTCACCACCCTCAGGAGCGAGGTGGTCGCTCGCCGTGCCCGCCCCCTCGCCTCGCGCGACCCCGCCGAGGTCGTCCGCGTGCTCGGGGAGACGGCCGGCGAACTGGCGCGTGCCCGAGCGGACGTCGCGGGCATCGGCATCGGCGTGGGCGGGCTCGTCAGGGACCGTGCCGTCGTGGCGGACTCGCCCTTCCTGGGGTGGCGTGACGTCCCGCTGGCCGCCCTGGTCGAGGAGCGCACCGGATTCCCGGTCGTCGTCGAGAACGACGTCGCCGCGCTGGTGGAGGCCGAGACCTGGTTCGGCGCCGGCCGCGACCTCGACCGTTTCGTGGTCCTCACCATCGGCGCGGGCATCGGTTACGGGCTGGTCCTGGGCGGCCGCAGGGTGCCTTCCGCGCCGGAGGAGCGCGAGTTCGGCCGGCACTGGATCCTGGACCCCGCCGGCCCTCTCACCCCCGACGGGGAGCGCGGCAGCGCGATGTCCCTGCTGACCGTCCCCAGCATCCGCTACCAGATCCAGGCGGCCACCGGCCGGGAGCGGACCTACGAGGAGATCCTCGCCGCGGCCGCCGAGGGCGAGCCGATGCCCGCCCGGGTCGTGGACGAGGCGGCCCGCGCCCTGGGCGTGCTGGTCGCCCAGATCGCCAACTTCGTCATGCCGCAGAAGATCCTGCTGGCGGGCGAAGGGGTCGGCCTGATGGACGTCGGCGGCGCGACGGTGCAGGCGGCCGTCCGTGCCCACCGGCATCCGCTGGCCGCTCCCGTGACGCTGGAGACGAAGGTCTCCGACTTCCACGACTGGGCCCGCGGCGCCGCGGTGCCGGCGATCCAGGTGCTGGTCCTGGGGGAGGGGCGGGCCTGAACGCCCGGCGCGCAGACCTGCCCGTCCGGATGAACCGTGCTCAAGGGGTTGACAGATGGACGTGATCAGTAACACGTCCGATATGTCTGGTTCATTGGGGATGACTCACGCGGCCTTCACGTCGGACGCCCTAAGATTCACACCATGTCCACCACTGTTGAAACCCGCTCCGAGCGATCGGCGGCCGAGGTCAACGAGGAGATCCGGGCCCTGTGGTTCCGGTCGGGCGGGACACTGAGCGTCGAGCAGCGCGAGGAGTACCAGCGGCTCGTCCTGGAGTGGGCCGCCGCTCCGCAGCCCGTCGAGGCGGCCTGACGGCCGACCTGACGGGCCGGCCCGGCAGCCGGCCGACCGCGGGGCCGCTCCTCGCGGCCCCGCCCTGAAGGATCCCGGGGCGCAGAAGCGTCCCCTCTCGCGAGACCTCGTCCGCCCCTCAGGGCCTGCCCCGCTCGTCCCCCGCACCGCCCCGTCCTCGACGCCTCGCCGCCCCCGTGCGACGCCTCGACCGAGGCTCGGGCGGGGTCACCCCCAGGTCGCCGAGTAGTAGCGCTGGTAGGCCTTGCGGTCCTGTTCGGCGCGGAAGTACCGGGTCGCGACCAGGGCGACCATGCTGCCCGCGATGACCAGCAGCCCGGGGCCGATGTTCCTCGGGTCGGTGAGCCGGGCGGCCAGGGACACGTTCCCGCCGACGCCCGTCACCGGCGTCGTGGCGCCGGGGGAGGCGGAGCCCGGGGCGATGGCCGCCTGGGTGGGGGAGGACGCCGGCGCGGGTCCGGCCGACGACGCCTGCTTGCCCCCCTGTGCGTTGGCGGAGGGGGCGGCCACGATCAGCTGCACGCCGCCGAGCTGGGCCAGCGCGTTCGTGACCGGCTGGAAGAACGTCGTGCCCCCCGTCTTGCAGTCGCCGCTGCCGCCGGAGGTGACGCCGAGGGCGATCCCGTCGGAGAACATCGGGCCGCCGCTGTCGCCCGGTTCGGCGCACACGTTCGTCTCGATGAGCCCGCCGACCGTGCCCTCCGGATAGTTCACCGTCGCGTCCAGACCGGTGACCTGGCCGTCGTGCAGCCCGCTGGTGCTGCCGCTGCGGAACACCCGCTGGCCGACGGCCGCGTCGCCGGCGCCCGTGATGCGCACCCCGTTGCCGTTGCCGATCGCCACCACGTCGGCGCCGTCGCCGGCCTTGCCGTCGGCGTACTGCACCAGGGAGAAGTCGCTGCCGGGGAAGTTCGAGTTGACGGTCTGCCCCACCTGCCGTTCGGCCTGGTTGTCGGCGAACCAGGTCGAACCGGTCGGCCCGCAGTGCCCGGCGGTGAGGATGAAGTCACTCGTGCCGTTCGTCACGTTGAAGCCGGCCGAGCAGCGTCCGCCGGTCGACAGGATGGGCTGTGCGCCGTTGATCCGGGTGGTGAACTCGCCGGCGGTGCGCTCCATGCGCACGAAGCTGCCGATCCCGGCGGCCGTGTCCGTCAGCCGCGACCAGTCGGCGGCCGACACCGTCTTGTCGGCCTGGACGACGACCTGGTTGGTCCGGTAGTCCATCACCCAGGCGGTGCCGGGCACCCTGGGCGCAGACCGCAGGGTCGCCGTGGCCGACTTGAGCTCGTTCATGCTGTGCGAGACGACCTTCGGCTCGACGCCCGCCGCCCGGACGGCGTCGGCCGTCTCCTTGTCCGTGACCGCGACCACGGGCCGTCCGTCGTCGGCGATCCAGGTGCCCGCGGTGCGCGCGGTGCCGAGCTTCTTGACGAGGGCCGCCCCCGGATTGGTCACGACGGGAGCGGCGGCGCTGCGCACCGTGGCCTCCGTGACGGGCGGCTCGCTCGCCATCGCCGCCTGCGTGACCATGGCCCCTCCCAGGAGGAGTCCGCCGACCGCCGCCAGCCGGGTCACTCGCCGGACGGTCCGTCGTCGTACGTGCCTCATGCATGGCTCCCGAAACCCTGAACGCGCGGCCTCAACACCGCGGGGCACTCCGGTCGTTGAGCGCCCTCACCCTGGATACGTGCCGGGTCGCGGCAGCGTTCAGCCCGGAAGCGATCACCTCGCCGTCGGCGGCGGAGCGGCCGCCGGGTGCTCAGGTGCACGCGCGTCCGCACCCCGCCGCCTGGTCGCGGCTCCGCGCCGGAGGTGTCCGGCGGACGATGACCGCCCTGCGCTGAACCGCAGGATTTCCGGTCCGTCCGCGGACCCGCCGGATGTGCTCCGGTGCGGTCGCGACGGCGGCGCAAGAGAGGCTCGGCGGGGGTGCCGGGCTCCGGAAACCCAGGTCGCGCCGTGTTCCGGCCATGTCTTGACATGCGGCTGAAACCCTTCGTAGCTTGGGCGTCCAATTTAGATTCGTGAAGCAAGTTCACGGATATGAACGGAGGTGCCCATGGGGGTTCGCCGACGAAGTCGCCGCCTGGCCGCCACGCTCGCCGTCGCCGGACTGCTGTGCACCACGGCCGCCTGCGGCTCCGGTTCGGACGGCGCCGCGAGCGGTGACCCGAACACGCTGGAGGTGTGGACCCGCAGCAACCCCGACGCCGCGGCCACCTACCAGCGGGTGTTCGACGCCTTCACCCGGAAGACCGGCATCAGGATCGACTACCAGCCGGTCATCAACTTCGACCAGCAGCTCCAGGGCCGCGCCTCCACCAGGGACCTGCCGGACGTGATGATCAACGACACGGCGCTGATGGGCAGCTACCAGAGCCAGGGCCTGCTCAAGCCCGTCGACCCGGCCGACATCGCCGGCGGCGACCGGATCGACGCCAGGACCTGGGCCACCACCGTCGGCAGGGACGGCGTCCACTACGGAATCCCCTACTCCCGCCAGGCCATGACCCTGATGATCCGCAAGGACTGGCGTGAGAAGCTCGGCCTGCCGCAGCCGACGACATGGGCCCAGATGCTCACCCTCGCCAAGGCCTTCGCCGACGACGACCCCGACGGGGACGGCAAGAAGGACACCTACGGGATGGTCGTTCCCGGCAGTGCCCAGAACGGCTACGCCGCCTGGTGGGGCGCCAGTTACCTGTGGCAGGGCGGCGCGCGCATCATCGAACCGGTCAAGGGCGGCGGTTACCGGCCCGTCGTCGACTCGGCCGCGGCCGTGCGCGCCGTCACCTGGCTCAAGGACAACCTCTTCTGCTCTGCTGACAACGCTGTCATCCAGCCCGGCGCCCTCACCGCCATCACCGGCAACGCCACGAACTTCCAGGACGGCAACGCCGGCATGTACCTCACCGGCCCCTACAACATCAGCACCTTCGACCAGGCCCTCGGCAAGGGCAAGGTCGAGGTGGTCCAGGCCCCCGCGGGGCCGGCCGGCGACGACGTCCTGGCCGACGGCGAGAACATCTACTTCGGCGCCCGGACCGGCAGGACGGAGCAGGAGCGGGCGCTCGCCGCCTTCCTCGTCTCCGCCGAGGGGCAGCGGCTCGCCATGACCGGCGAGAACCAGCCCGTCGTACGCATCCCCGTCAACTCCACGCTCGACGCGGCGACCGTGCGCCACGACCCCCGCTGGGGCGTCGTGCAGAAGGCATACGAGCACGCCTCCGTGGAGTTCCCCAACGCCCCGGACTTCGCCCCGGTCAAGCAGGACACCGCCGACGCCCTCAACGCGATCTTCACCTACTGCGGCAGCGACGTCCGCTCCGGTCTGAAGGAACTCAACGACACCCTCGCCGGCGACCTCAAGGACCAGGACCTGTTGAAATGACAGCGATCACACCCCCGGGGCGCAGCGCCCGGGTCCGCAAGCCGTTCAGCGGGCGCACCGTCCTGCCGTGGCTGTTCCTCGCCCCCGGCCTGCTGCTCGCCCTCGTCTTCAAGTTCCTGCCCATGGGCAAGGGCGTGTGGCTCAGCTTCTTCAAGGTGCGGCCCTTCCTGGGCGACCAGTGGGTCGGGCTGGACAACTACACCCGTGTCCTCACCGACCACCGCTTCCAGGAAGCGATCGGCCACACCCTCCTGCTGGGCATCGGCCAGTCCCTCGGCGCGATCGCCGTCGGCTTCGCGCTGGCGCTGCTGCTGGAGGGCCCGGCCCGCTCGCTCAAGTTCGTCCGCACGGCCGTCTTCCTGCCGGTGGTCACCGCCACCGCCGTGGTCGGCGAGATGTGGCGGCTGCTGTACTACCCGACCTCCGACGGCGTCATCAACCACGCCCTCGGCTTCCTCGGCCTCGGTCCGACGCAGTTCCTCGACAACCCGGACACCGCCCTGTGGGCGACGATGGTGATGAGCGTCTGGATGATCGCCCCCTACAACATGGTGATCATCCTCGCCGGACTCGCCGGTGTGGACCGGGCGTTGTACGAGGCCGCCGCCATGGACGGCGTGTCGCTGTGGCAGCGCCTGCGCTACGTCACCCTCCCGGCGATCCGGCCGGCACTCGGCATCGTCCTCACCCTCGCGGCCATCCGTGGACTGCGCGTCTTCACCGAGGTGTACGTCCTCACCGGCGGCGGCCCGGCCGGCTCCACCGAGGTCTGGATGACCCGCGCCTACACCCTCGGCTTCACCCGCAACGACATCGGCGGCGCCTCCGCGGCCTCCGTCGTGCTGCTCTGCGTGACCCTCCTGCTCACCGTCACGGTCAACCACTTCCGCAAGAGGGGAGACGCGCGATGAGCGCACCCGCCATCGACCCCGTCCACGCGCCGCTGTCCACCACCGCGAGCGGAGCGTCCGCCAGGGGCGGCCGGACCACCCCGGCCCGTTTCGACACCGCCCTCGGCTGGAGCGACCGGCCCGGCGTCTCCTGGGCCCTGCGCATCCTGCTCTGCGCGATCGCCCTCGGCGTCTTCGCGGCGCCGTTCCTGACCGTCGTCTCCGGCGCGTTCACCGCGCACGCGAGCGGATCGTCCCTCTCCTTCCTCCCGCACGACAGCACCCTGCACAACTTCACGGTCGCGGGCGAGCGGGGCGTCTGGGACTACTTCACCAACTCGCTCGTCATCGCCGGCGGCGCGCTGCTGTTGCAGCTCACGGTGTCCGTGCTCGCCGCCTACGCGCTGGCCCGGCACCGGTTCCGCGGACAGGCTCTGATCCTCACCCTGTTCATGCTGACGATGATGCTCCCCGAGGAGGTCATCGCGATCCCGCTGTCCCTCGTCCTCGGCCATGTCCCCGTCCTCGGTCTCGACCTGAAGGGCACCGCGTGGGGGGTGATCCTCCCGCTCGGCGCCTGGGGCTTCTCGGTGATGCTCCTGACGGAGTTCATGAAGGACATCCCCGCGGAGATAGAGGAGGCCGCACGTCTCGACGGCGTGGGCGAGTTCCGGATGCTCTGGCAGGTGATCCTGCCGCTGTGCAAACCCGCGCTCGGCGTCGCCGGCGTCCTCGGATTCGTCATGATCTGGGACCAGTACCTGCTGCCCCTGATCGCCGCCAAGGACCCCACCGACTACACGGTCACGGTCGCCCTGTCCGTTCTGCGCACCGACCCCGAGGTCGGCTCCGGGGTCGTCCTCGCCGGCGCGGTCATCGCCCTCGTCCCCAGCCTGATCGTCTACCTGCTCCTTCAGCGCTCGTTGGTCACCGGCATCGCCGCCGGCGCCACCAAGGGCTGACGAGCACGCACGCGCCACTCACGCCATCCACGCAGTTACGAGGGAGACATGAAGTTCCAAGGCGTGCTGTTCTTCCCGGTCACGCCGTTCGCCCCGGACGGCTCGCTGGACGAGGAACGGCTGGGCCGGCACATCGAGGCCGGCGTCTCGTCCGGCGCGGGCGGGGTGTTCGTCGCCTGCGGGACGGGCGAGTTCCACGCGCTCACCGCGGACGAGCTCGAACGGGCCACCCGGGTCGCCGTCGAGACGACCGCCGGTCGCGTCCCGGTCCTCGCGGCGGCCGGCGGGCCCGTCCCCGTCGCCCGCGACCACGCCGTCCGCGTCGCCCGCGCGGGAGCCGAGGGCATCCTGCTGCTGCCGCCCTACCTGGTGAGCGCACCCCAGCGGGGCCTGGTCCGCTACGTCGAGGAGGTCACCGCCGCTTCCGACCTGCCCGTGATCTTCTACCAGCGCGGGGCGGCCCGCCTCACCGAGTCGACGGCTGCCGAGATCGCCGCCCTGCCCGGGGTCGTCGGTCTCAAGGACGGCATCGGCGACGTCGAGCACATGCACCGCGTGGTGCGCGCGGTGCGGGCCGTCCCGGGCACGGAGGACTTCCAGTTCTTCAACGGCCTGCCCACCGCCGAGATGAGCGCCCCCGCCTACCGGGGCATCGGAGTCGGCCTCTACTCCTCCGCCGTCTTCGCCTTCGCCCCCGAGATCGCCCTCGCCTTCCACCGGGCCCTGGCGGAGGGGGACGACGCCCTCGCCGCACGCCTCCTCGACGCGTTCTACGGCCCGCTCGTCGCACTGCGCGACGAGGTCCCCGGGTACGCCGTGTCCCTGGTCAAGGCCGGGGTCAGGATCCGCGGGCTCGACGTGGGCGGCGTACGGGCGCCCCTGACGGACCCCACGCCGGAGCACGTCGCCCGGCTCGCGAAACTCATCGACCGAGGACTGGAGGCGGCCACCGCATGAGCGACTCCGCCACGCGCATCCGCGAACTGATTGTCACGCCCATCGCCTTCTCCGACCCGCCGCTGCTGAACTCCAACGGGGTCCACGAACCGCTAGCTCTCCGGGTGATCCTCCGACTGGTGCTGGAGGACGGCACGGTGGGCCTCGGCGAGTCGCCCGGCGGCGAGGTGCGTCTGGAGCGGCTGAGGGTCGCCGCCGAGACGGTCGTCGGCATGGACGTCTTCGACACGACCGCCGTCGCCGCCGCGATCGACCGGGCGCTGCTGCCGACGGTGCCCGGCTCCCACGAGCGCGGCTGGACCACCTCGGCCGTGGAGGTCGCCTGCCTGGACGCCCAGGGCAGGCTGCTCGGCCGTCCGGTGAGCGACCTGCTCGGGGGCCGGGTGCGTGACCGTGTGCCCTTCGCCGCGTACCTCTTCTACAAGTGGGGCGAACACCCCGCCCTCGACGGCCGCCCGGCCGTCGGCGACGACTGGCCCGAGGCCCTCGACCCGGCCGGGATCGTCGAGCAGGCCCGGCTGATGCAACAGCGCTACGGCTTCCGCTCGTTCAAGCTCAAGGGCGGTGTCTTCCCGCCCGACGAGGAGATCGCCGCGATCCGCGCCCTCGCCGAGGCCTTCCCCGGTCAGCCGCTGCGGCTGGATCCCAACACGGCCTGGTCGGTGCGGACCTCGAAGGATGTCGCCCGCCGGCTCGACGGCGTGCTGGAGTACCTGGAGGATCCGACCGCGACCATCGAGGGCATGGCCGCGGTCGCCGAGGACTCGCCGCTGCCGCTCGCCACGAACATGTGCGTCATCGCCTGGGAACACCTGAGGCCGGCCGTCGAGCAGAACGCGATCCAGGTGCTCCTCACCGACCACCACTACTGGGGCGGACTGCGCCGGACCCGCGAACTGGCCGCCGTCTGCGAGGCGTTCGGGATCGCCCTGTCCATGCACTCCAACTCGCATCTGGGCATCAGCCTCGCCGCCATGACGCATGTCGCCGCCGCCATCCCGAACCTCGACCACTCCTGCGACACGCACTACCCGTGGAACAGCGCCGACGACGTGATCGTCCCCGGCGTCCTGGAGCTGACGGACGGGGCGGTCACGGTGCCGACCGGACCCGGACTGGGAGTGGAGCTCGACCTGGACGCCGTCGACCGGCTGCACCGGCGCTACCTCGACTCGGGGATGCGACGCCGCGACGACACCGGCTACATGCGCCGGATCCGGCCCGACTACGAACCGAGGCTGCCCCGGTGGTGAGGTGCGCCGCTGCCTACACTGCGGGCATGGACGAGAAGGCGATCGACCGGCTGGCCGCGGGCAGGTATCTGCTGATCACCAGCTATCGGAAGAACGGGACCGGGGTCGCCACCCCCGTGTGGGTGGTGCGCGACGGCGACGCGCTCGGGGCCTGGTCGGCCGCCGACGCCTGGAAGGTCAAGCGGATACGGGCCCGCGGTGACGTCCTCGTCGGCCCGTGCGACGTCCGCGGGAAGCCCACCGGTGAACAGATCCCGGCGACCGCGGAGATCTGCGACGCGCAGACCACCGCCGGCTACCGCGCGCTGCTGGCCCGCAAGTACGGCGTCGTGGGGCGGCTCACCCTGCTCGGCAGCAGACTGCGCCGCGGCGTGGACGGGACCGTGGGGATCCGCATCACGCTGTGAGCGGCCGGAGGGGGCACGGACCGCGCGGTCCGTGCCCCCTCCGGCTCCTTGAGCTCCTTCCCTCCCGCCTCTGCGCCCGGGGCGCGGGCGGGGAGGTGCGCTACGGCGTGTCCACGACCGTTCCGGTCGCGGTCGGGGCGCCCGGCAGCGGCTCGCCCGACTCGTCGGTCAGCGTCAGGCGCACCGACTCCTCGGGCTCGGCGACCTGGTCCTTCACGGTCGGGATGCTGAACTCGGCGCTCGTGGCGCCGGCCAGGACGTCGGGCCCGACGTACATCTCCACCTGCGACAGGGGGAGTTCCGGGTCGGGCTGCCGACCCGAGACGTTCTCCAGCCACTGCGGGTCCACGTCCTTGGTGGACAGCTCGGCGCCCCCGGTGACCGGCAGCAGCCGCAGCGGGTACCACAGGTGGGTCTCGGCGGGCGCGGAGAGCGAGATCCGCCAGGTCAGCGGTTCGCCCTCGGTCGCCCGGACGGCGGGCGTCAGGGTCACCGTCGGCGCCGGGTCGTCGTTCAGCGCCGTGACCCCGCCCCGGTCGGAGCCGACGACCGCACCGCGCACGGCCTTCACGAAGAGGTTCTGCTCCTCGTCGTCGCCGAAGAGCGCGTCGCCCTGCACTTCGACCGGCACGTCGATGGGCGTGGCGCCGGGACGGACCGTCACCACCTTCTCCGTCGCCTCGCCGGTCCTGGGGTCGACCACGTAGAAGCGGGCCGTGCCGGCGCCGTGCCCCGACACCCGGACCGGCACGTGGTAGGTGCGGGCGCCGGAGTCGCCCTCCTTCACCGTGAGCCGCCCGACGTCGATGCGCGGCAGCGCCGCCGCCTTCACCGCGGGCGTGCCGGGCGCCCAGCCCCAGGCGTCCATGAACCATGCCTGTCCCGACGCCGAACGCGGAGTCAGGGACAGGGACTTGACATGCCGAAGGTCGAGCCCGGCACGGGTGGCCGCGGTCAGCGGCACCCGCAGCTCGCGGGCCCAGTAGGAGGCGGTGCGGGAGGAGCCGGGCAGCCCGTCGACGGTGATCCGGCCGAGGCCGGCGCGGCGGCCCGCGGAGTCGGTGACGGCCACGTCCAGCGCGGTGCCCGCGGTGTTCGGCGGCACGAACACCCGCAACGCAAGGCTCCTGGCGCCGGCGAGCGAGACCGGAGTGACGGACGTGATCCTCGTCGGTCCGCCCGGTGCGGACCAGCGCATGGCGACCGCGCTCTTGGCGCTGTCCGTCTGCACGTCCCACCATCCGAAGTGCGGGGACGTCCCCAGGGCGTCCTCGCCCAGACAGGCCCTGGCGGGGTCGGAGTCGGCCCGGCAGACGCGGCCGCCGGTCACCTTCACCCCGCCGTCCGGCAGGAAGCCGCCCGAGCGCCGGGCGCCGACCGCGTGCGTCAGGACGCGGGCCGGGTCGGCGGAGGGAGCGCGCCGTCCGGTGCCGTCGAGCAGCGGGCGCACCCGGTCGTCGCCGCCGACGAACAGCCGGGCGGCGGCCGCGATGTAGGTCGCGCCGGCCTGGTGCTGCTGGTCGGCGCTCAGCCGGGTGGGCGCGTTCGCCGAGCAGACCGCGTCCGGCTCCTGCGGGGAGTCGTAGAAGTCGTCCGAGGCCGGGGCCTCGGCCTGGCCGGGGGTCCACTCGCTGTTGAAGAAGTTGTGGTTGGCGCCGATCACATAGACGGCGCTGTGCAGGGCGGTTCCGTGACTGACGCCGCGCGTTCCGTCGAGGTAGGTCTCGCCCTCCAGATCGGAGACGTCGCCGTCGCAGCCGGGCAGGATGCTCGCGGACGGCACGTCGGCGACCGGATTCTGGCCGAAGACCGTCGGTCCGATGAGCACCGTTCCGCGGATCTTCCAGCGGACCGGGCCCCGGTAGCCGTCCTGGGCGGCCGGCGGTCGGTACAGGCTGTCCATCGCGGCCCGGTTGACTCCCTCCCCGCCGCGTGAGTGGCCGACGAGCAGGACCTTGGAGAGGTCGGCCCGGGGGGCCGCGCGCACCGCGGCGGGGGCGCTGCCCGGGTGGGCGGCCCAGTCGGCCCATCGGGCGAGGTGCAGGCGGACCAGGGAGGAGCGGCCCTGGGCGCCGGCGTCCTCGGCCGCCCCGTCCTGGCCGTTGATGCCGTTGGCCGAGATCGAGACGGTGACGTACCCCTGGGAGGCGAGCAGCCGTTGGTCCTTGAGATAGCCCTTGTAGCTGGGGACCTCCTTCGTCCCCGCGGCACAGGGCCAGTCGATGTTCACGTCGTCCTCGGCGCCCGGCTTGTAGCAGGTGACGTGGCGGCCGTGCAGGAACAGCGCGAGAGGCCGCTTGCCGGTGGCGCCCTTCGGCGCGACCACCACGGCCCGCATCTCGACGGGCTGGGCGTAGCCCGGCAGCCTCACGGCGGGCAGGTCGTACTCGCCGGAGAGCGTGCGGTACGAGCCGGGCCTGCCGGGGTCCACGGAGTTCGCCGGAAGCGGGGCGGGCAGCTGCGGCGTGGTGCGCGAGCGCTGCTGCCCCCGGGCGGACCCGGCGGCGGGCACGTCCAGTCGGCGTCCGCCGGCGAGCACGCGCAGGTCCTTCAGGGGGGTGTCGCCGACGGCGTCGAGCGGGAGCCGGAACGTGCGGCCGTCCCCGCCCGGTCGCGGAACGCCGAGCAGCCGGTCGCCCGCATGGAACGACACCCGGGCGTCGCCGACGGGCACGCGCCGGGGCGAGCGCCACACCAGCTCACGGGCGGCGCCGTCGCCGGCGACCCGCCACCCCGACGGCAGCGCGCTGTCGGCGGGCGTGGTCAACGGCCTTGTCTCGGATGGTGGTCGGGCTTGTGCCAGTCCCGGTGTTCCCGCCAGGGCCGCGAGCGCGGCCACAGCGGTGACACCTATTCGCCGGGCACGGATCAAGGTCCACTCCTCAACACTCGGAGCGCGGGGGCCCCGTCCGTACCGGGAGCCCCTCGCATTCCGAAGGAAGTGAAAGCGGATCTGTGGGTTGCCTGTGACGACGGACTCCGTCCGCACCAGGACATGAATCCGGACATCGCGCGGGACGCGGCCGGCCCGCGCCGAAGACCGGGTGCGCCCGCCCGGCGTCCGGCCTGAGGAACCTAGTGCCAGGCCCGGTAGGGCTCGTCGAGGAGTTGGAAGACCGGCTCGCCCCGCACCGGGTCCTTGACGGTGGACAGGCGGACGCGGTCGCCGCTGTGGATGCCGATGAGCGGGCCCATGACCCGGCCGCGGACGACGAACCCCTCGGCCATCTCGACGAGCGAGACGTTGCGCGCGGCGGGCGTGTTGCGGTGCACCACGCTGGCGTGGCGCACCGTCCCGGTGCCCTCGCTGCGCTCCGTGCGCAGGTCGCTGCCCTGGCAGACCGGACACAGGAGGCGGTGGTACATGGCGGTGCCGCACCAGGTGCAGCGCTGGAAGAGGATCGTGTCGCCGTCGGCGCTCGCGCGGTCGAGGAGGCCCGCCGCGGAGCCGGCGGCCTGCTGGACGACGTTTCCTGAGTGGTGGTACACGCGGGTCAACTCCCTGCACTCGGCCGGAATCCACGTGCGCGGCTCACCCGTGCACGGACGTGCCCGGTCGACCGTGCCACCGTGCACGCCCACAGAGTATGGCACTCAGTGCCACTCGTAAAGGCACTGCGTACCCCCAAAAGCGGGGGTGCTCCGGGCGGTCAGTCGCGCCCGAGGGTCGTCTCGATCTCCTGCACCACCCGCCACAGCGGGGCCCCGCGCCGGGAGACGATGACGACGACGTCCTCAGGGCGTTCGACGGCGCTCCGCGGCGCGTTCCCGGCGTCCTGCGGCCGCTCGTCGGCGGACGGCGCCGGGGGCGAGCCGAACGCGGACTGCACGTACGCCAGCGCATGGTCCACGGTCGCGGTCGCCTCGCCCCGCCCGTCCGAACGCAGCCAGGAGCGCAGCGCGTTGTTGTGGGCGGCGACCACCGCGGCCGCGATCACGTCGGCCCGCAGGTCCCCGTCGCGGCGGCCGGCGAAGCGGCCCCGCAGATACTCGGCGAGGGCGCGCTCGTACCGCCACACCACCGACAGCTCGTACGCGCGCAGCCCGGGCACCTGCTTGGTGAGCCGGTAGCGCTGCACGGAGAAGGAGGGGTTCTCCGCGTACATCAGCAGAACCAGCCGGGCGGCGTCGCAGACGCGTCGTACCGGCTCGTGCTCCGGCCCGCTCGCCGCGAGGAAGGCGGTCATGTCGGCCAGACACCGCTCGTGGTCGGGGAAGACCACGTCGTCCTTGGAGGGGAAGTAGCGGAAGAACGACCGCCGGCCGACCCCCGCGAGCGTCACGATGTCGTCGACGGTGGTCTGCTCGTAGCCCCGTTCCAGGAACAGCCGGAAGGCCGCCGCGACCAGGGCGTCCCGCATCGGCGGCTTGGCCACCGCCTTCTCAGTGGCGCTCATGCACGGAACGTAACACCTGCGTCGACGTCATGGCACTCAGTTCCCTCGAAGTGGGGACCGAGTGCCTGACGGACGTCCGCCGGGGTCAGATCCGCTCCGCGGCCTCGACGATGTTGGTCAGCAGCATCGCCCGGGTCATCGGACCGACCCCGCCGATCGGCGGCGCGAAGGAGCCGGCGACATCGCTCACGTCCGGGTGCACGTCGCCGAGAATGCCCTCGACCGTGCGGGTCAGACCCACGGACAGCACCGTCGCACCGGGCTTGATCCAGTCGGGCCTGACCATGTGCGCGACGCCGGCCGCGGCCACCACCACGTCCGCCTCCCGGGCGTGCGCGGCCGTGTCCTGGGTGGCCTCGTGGCACAGGGTGACCGTGGCGTGCTCGGTGCTGCGGGTCAGCATCAGCCCCAGCGGCCGGCCCACGGTGACCCCGCAGCCGATGACGCAGAACTGCTGGCCTGTGATCGGCACATGGTTGCGGCGCAGCAGGTCGATGATGCCGCGCGGGGTGCAGGGCAGCGGGCCGGGGATGCCCAGCACCAGTCGGCCCAGATTCGTCGGGTGCAGGCCGTCGGCGTCCTTGACCGGGTCGATCAGCTCCAGCACGGCGTGGGTGTCGATGTGGGCGGGCAGCGGGAGCTGCACGATGAAGCCGGTGCATGCCGGGTCGGCGTTCAGCCGCAGAACGGCGGCCTCCACGTCGGCCTGGGAGGCGTCGGCGGGCAGCTCGACCCGGATCGAGGCGATGCCGACCTGGGCGCAGTCACGGTGTTTGCCGCCGACGTAGGAACGGCTGCCCGCGTCGTCGCCGACGAGGATCGTGCCGAGCCCCGGGGCGACACCGCGCTCCTTCAACGCCTGGACGCGCAGGGCGAGTTCGCGCTTGATGTCGGCCGCGGCGGCCTTGCCGTCGAGAAGTGTTGCGGTGGTCACGGGAGTCGACGAGCCCTTCGGGAGAAGACGACGGTCCTTTCATCGTACGACCCCTTCGCCCACTGCCGACCAGGAGTCCCGCCCACCGCACCCGTCCCGAGGGCCACCCGGTGATCCCGACCGTCGACCGCCCCGAGGACCTGCACCTGCTGCCCGCGGCCGACCGGTACGGCACCCGGACCGCCGTCGGCAGCTCGAACCGTACGAGCCGACCGTGCGCGACCTGGAGTTCGCCCGTCGCTTCGTCGACTGGAACGACCTGCGCACGGCATCCAGCGCGTCGACGCCTGCCGCACCCCGGACGGGGAACTGCTGCCGGTGGAGCCGGAGGACCTCGACCCCCACCTGTCGCCGGACGCCCTCGACGACGCCGGAAGGGATGCCTTCGTCGCCGCGACGGCCCGCTCGCTGCGCCGCTTCCTCGCCGGGTGAGGAGGCGGATCGCGGGGAGGGCCGGGGCGGCGGCCGTGGCCGGGTGAACCCCGCGGCCCGTCCGCCCGTATGTCTCCCCGGGGACCCACGGGAGGGAGACGAGCGTGCCGACACCGGAGGAACCCGGGCAGCCGCACGAACGACAGGTCCTGGAACCCATCCGGGTCCTGCGACCGCGCAACACCGACGCCCTCGCGGAGCTGATCCGTGAGATGACCGAGCCGGCCCGGGACGCCGGCTCCTATGAGGCGATCCCGCTGCCGCGGGAGCGGGAGCGCACCGGGGGCGAGGCGGAGACGGAGGAACTCCCGCCGGTGCGCCCGCGCGCGGCGACCGCGACGGCGCCGCGCGGCGGCTCGGACTGGGCGAGCGAGCGCGGCGGTCGCCGCCCCGGCTCCGCGCCCGTTGGCGGCGGCCGGACGGCACCCGACGCCCGGCCCGGCGCCCGGGGCACGAAGAGGACGACGCGGGAGCGGGGCGGGTCGGCGGCCGCTCCGGCGGCGGGCGGCGCACGGGCCCGCGCCCGGGCCGACTCCGATGCGGGTCTGCGGCGCGGCGCGATCACGGTGGGCGTGTGCGCGGCGGCCCTGCTCGGCTTCGCCTGCGCGCTCCTGCTCCCGGGCCGGGGCGGGGAGGCCGCCGCGGAGACGGCCCCGCCGACGGCCGTGGCCCCTCCGTCCGCGGCCCCGTCCGCCGCCGCGACGGCGTCCGCCGATCCCGACGGCGCCGGCACCCTGCGGGAGGGGGACAGCGGCCCGGAGGTGAGCGACCTCCAGCGGCGGCTGCTGCGTATCCCGAACGTGTACGAGAACGGTCCCACCGACGGCCGTTACGACACCGTTCTCACCGAGGCCGTGGCGCGTTTCCAGCTCTGGTACGGCATCCGCGGCGACGAGAGCGGCGTGTACGGGGACGACACCCGCCGCGATCTGGAGTCGCGCACCGCCTCGCACACGGGATGACCCCGAGAATCCGCCGGGCCGGCAGGGGCGCGGGCGCGCAGAGGCAGGGCCCGGGGGGTCCCGCGGGCGCCGGACCCCGCCGAGCGGCCTACCGCTCGCCGTCGACGGGGACCTGGATGTCGCACACGCAGACGTCGTCACGGCCCTCCGGGTCCAGCAGCGCGCCGAGCAGCCGCTCCAGCGGGGCCGGGGCCGCAGCGCCGTGCGGCCCGGCGGCGTCGGCGAGCCGTTCCAGACCCCGGTCGATGCTCTCGGCGGGACGTTCGACCAGGCCGTCGGTGTAGAGCAGCAGCCGGTCGCCGGGCTCCAGGTCGAACTGCGCCTCCTCGTAATGGGGCGCGTCGGTCGCGCCGAGCAGCATTCCGAAGGGCCGATCGAGGTAGCGCGCCTCGCCGTCGCGCACCAGCAACGGCGGCGGGTGTCCGGCCTGCGCCCACACCAACCGGTGCTCGCGCGGGCTGTAGCGGGCCATGACCATGGTCGCGGAGCCGTGCGGGTCGCGGGAGTGCAGCAGAAGGGCGTTGAGCCGGAAGAGCGCCCCCGTCAGCGAGGACCCGGTGATGATCATGCCCTTGGCGGTGAAGCGCAGCAGGGCCATCGCGGCGACGGCGCCCATCCCGTGCCCGGCCACGTCGCCCACCACGAACAGGGCGTCGCCGTCGGGCAGTTCGATGGCGCTGAACCAGTCGCCGCCGACGTTGAGGCCCGCCTGCGCCGGCAGATAGGCGATGTCCACGCGCAGTCCGGCCAGTTCGACGGGCTGCCGCGGCAGGGGCAGCAGCGCGTCCTGAAGCCGGGCGGCCACGGTGCGTTCGGCCTGGAGCACCCCGTGCTGGGTGAGCATCGCCCGCTCGCTGGCGATCAGCGCCAGTTCGGCGTTGCGCTGCACCGTGAGGTCCTGCACGAAGCCGTGCACCTCGACGGGCATGCCCTGGGCGTCCGGCATCGCCTCGGCGACCATCCGCAGATGACGGACGCCGTCCCGGGTGACGATGCGGAACGGGACGTCACAGGGCCGGCCCCGGCGCACCAGCTCGCCGACGGCGCGGGCCAGCACGGGCACGTCCTCGGACAGACCGAGGCGGGGGAGCGCGTGCAGCGGGACGACGCCCTGGCCGGGGTCGCGCTCGAAGATGGCGAAGACCTGCGAGGACCAGTTGCTCTCGCCCGTGACCAGGTTCCAGGTCGCCCAGCCCAGGTTGCCCAGCCGCTGGACGTCGGCCAGTCGCTGTTCCTGCCGGTCCGAGGGGTCGTGCCGCACCCAGCTGACGACCAGGCCGTCGCCCAGCCGCGCCGCCCGGGCCGTGTAGGTGGCCAGCTCAGTGGAGCCGGCCACCAGCTGCTGCCGGGCGAACGGCTCGCTCTCGTAGGGGTCCTCGCCGCTCAGCGCCCGCAGACACCCTTCCCACAACGGTTCGTCGACGGCCTCCGGCCAGCACTCCAGGAAGCGCAGCCCGACCAGGTCGCGCCCGCTGCGGCCCAGGGCGTCGAAGGCCCCGCCGGTCGCGGCGTCGACGCGGAAGTCCTCCACGCGTCCCCCCTCGGAGGCCAGCGGGGCGAGCAGCACCGCGGCGACCGGGAGCCGGTCGAACACGGTCTGTACGGCGTCGGCGACGGCGCCGAGGGCCGGCGCCCTGCGCGCCACGAAGCTGCGCAGCGGGCCCGCGCACAGCTGGGCGACGGCCAGCAGGTGTTCCCGGACCCGGGAGGCGAAGGGGCCCGCGGACCGGCGCAGGACGCCGAGGGCGACGTCGGCGGCCCCGCCGGTGGTCACCGGCAGCCAGGCCCGCGACTGCCAGCGCTGCGGCTGGTCCCCGATCAGCAGGTACTGCTCGGCGTCCTTGGGCAGGTCCTCCAGCCAGCGGGGCTCGTCGGCGCGCAGGCAGTCCAGCGCGGCGATCCCGCTCACGGGGGGCACCCGGCTCCACTGGTCGGCCAGGGTGGCGTCGACGCCGGCGTGCGCGAGCAGCTCCAGTCCGCCGCCGGGCGTGCGGACGTAGATCATCACGGCGTCGGCGTCCACGTCCGAGGCGAGGTGGTCCAGCAGACGGTGGGCGAGATCCTGCGGGGTGCCGACCCGGACCAGGGCGCGGCTCAGGCGGCCCAGGGCCGTGGCGTCGACGTCCTCGGCGAAGGGCGTCGGCGTCGGGCCCGGGACGGGGGTGCGGGCGGGCGCCGCTTCGGCGTCGGGGGCGACGGCGAGGGCGCCCAGGGTGATCCAGCACTCCTCAAGGAGCGTTCGCCGGCCTGCCTTCGCCCGCCGCTGGAGTTCCTTCTGCGCGGCGTCCGGCGAGCAGCCGCGCTGCGCCATCAGCGCGCCCTTGGCACGCTCCAGCACGGCCGAGGTGGCCGCCAGTTCCTGCAGGCGGTCCAGCTCCGCGCGCTGGCGTGCCACCACCCGGGTCAGCGCGGCCATGTCGGGCACCCCACCGGACTCCGGGGGCAGGGCGGGTTCGCTCGTCACGCCTTGAGCATGGCACACGGACGTGGATTCGATCGGGGTCTTGCGCCAACGCCCCCGCCAGGAGCGATGTGCCCCCGGCGGCGAAACGGACCGCCCTGCTCAGCGGTGGTTCTGCTCCATCAGGGCCTGGGTGACGGCGCGGACGCTGCGGGCGATGTGCTGCAACTGCATCACCTCGGCGGCGTACATCTTGATGGTGTGTTCGATCACCGATTCGGGCATCCCCAGCCGGGGCAGGTCGGCGCGCGCCGTCTGCAGAGCGGTGCGGGCGACCCGGACCTCGTTCTGGACCTGGATCTGCGCGTGGCGGGCGAGCAGCACCGGGTGGCGCAGCAGCGCGGGGTAGCTCGCGTAGCGCGCGGGCACCAGCTCGCGCAGCCACTTGGCGGCCGAGCGCTCCCAGTCGTAGCTGCCGGGGGCCTTCACCTGGCACGGCCAGTCCGAGCCGATGCGCGTCGTCGTCAGGGTCATGATCATCGCTTCCGGGTGTGTGGCGTCGTGACGGTGGTCCGACGGTTGGAGGCGGCCCCGGTCCAGGGGAAGACCGGGGCCGCCGCGGGCGCTCGCGCAAGCGATGCCCCGAACACCCTGGGCGCCGACGCGGGTAGGGGACGGCGGCTTTCGGGTGTCCGTACAGGAGCCCTCGGCGGGCGTCTGCGGCCGTCAGCAGTATTTATATATGCCGTCTTCTTTGCAAGACGTATGAAAACATTCATGCGCGAAATGCCCGCACTGATCCCTTTGGTGCTTTTCCTCGCAGGGGGGTGGAGCAGGACGGTCCGGGACGACCGGTCATTCCCTGAGGAAGAACTGATGCTGCTCGGCGATCTGTTCGTACTCCTCCAGCCGGGCCTGGGTGCGCTCGGGGCCCGCGTCCGTCATGGCCTGGAGCAGGGCCGCGGCCATCACGCCGGGCGCGGCATAGGAGTCGAACACCAGCCGCGACCCGGTCCCGGAGGCGAACGTGGCGTCGGCCTCGTCGGCCATCGGCCCCAGCGCCAGGTCGGTGATCAGCGCGACCTTGAGACCGGCGCTGCGCGCGACCCGCACGGCTGTCAGCGTCTCCTGCGCGTGCCGGGGCATGGAGAACGCCAGCACCCAGGTCCCGCCCGCCTCCCGGGACTGCAGCAGCGCGTCGTAGGCGACGCTGCCGCCCCGGGTCACCAGCCGGACGTCCGGGTGGACCCGGCGGGCCGCGTAGGCGAAGTACTCGGCGAGCGAGGCGGAGATGCGCAGCCCCAGGATGGTCAGCGGCGTCGACCGGGACAACTGGCGGCCCACGTCGATGACCCGGTCCGGGTCGGCGAAGTCGCGCCGCAGGTTCTCCAGGTTCTCGATCTCGGCGTCCACGGCCGCCTGAAGCTCGTTGCTCCGGTTCTCGTCGGCCGCCGCCGGGCCGCCGGCCAGCGCGCCCAGCGCGATCGACTGGAGCCTCTCCCGCAGCGCGGGATACCCGCTGAAGCCCACCGCCGCGGCGAACCGGGTCACCGAGGGCTGGCTGACGCCGACCCGTTCCGCGAGGTCGGTGATCGACAAGAACGCCGCCTCGGTGATGTTCTCGATCAGATACTGGGCGATCCGCCGTTGTCCCGGAGACAGCCGGGGGCCGTCGAAGAGGGTCCTGAGCCGGGAGGTCGGGGACACCTCCGTCTCCGGACCGGTTCTGCCCGAGGTGATCGCTGACGCCTGTGCGCGTGCCTGTTGCGGCGATGGCACCGGTGCGCCTCCTTTGTCTTCCACGAGGGTCAACATAGCTCAGCGGCCGGGCCCGGAAGGGAGGACGAACCCGGCCGTTCGCACCCCCGCTGATCGCGGCTTACCGCCGGTACAGGGTGATCGAGTGCCCGACCTCGTCGACCGGCCTGCTGGAGCGCAGCAGCGCCGCCAGCCGGCCCTCCGCCGTCGCGGCCGCCGAGTCCGACACGACCAGCAGCCCGTGCACCTCGCGCTCGGGCGCCCGCCGCGGATCGGAGGCCTCGATGCCGTACCGGGCGGGCAGCCCGCTGCCCTTGTACACGAGCCACACCCGCTCGCCCGGGTACCTCTCGTGCAGCCGGTCCGCCAGCCGGCCCAGATCCTGGCCCCAGTCCACATTGGAGTCGTGCAGCCGCAGATGCGTCTTCGCCGGCCCTCCGAACGCCTCGTTGGAGTACGGCAGGTAGTAGGGGAACGTCCGCAGCGAGCTGACGGCGACGAAGGCGACCAGCGCCGCCACCGTCACCGGCGCCCACCGCCGCCGCACCGTCAGGAGACAGCCCGCGGCCACCGCGAGGAACATCGGCAGGAAGACGGCGTACCGGGTGCCCAGATCCCGGGCGCCGGACATGGCCGCCGCCAGCAGCACGGCGGACGGGATCAGCACGTACGGCGCCGCGGGCCGCAGCCGGCGCACCGCGGTCATCGCGAGCGCCCCGGCCGTCCACAGGGCGAGCATGCCCAGCGGGGTCTTCACGACCAGCGCGACCGGCAGGTAGTACCAGCGCGCCCCGGAGTACCGGTGCCCGAACAGGAACCCCTGCCAGTCCTGGTTCTCCAGGCCGAACTGGACCCGCATGCCGTCCCGGTACGCCTCCGGGAACGGCAGCGCCCGCACGAGGAGCCCGCGCAGACCGTGCACCACGGGCACATGGGTCGCGTGCGGGTCCCACCGCAGCCGGGGGTCCACGACGAGATACGCCGCCCAGACGACGGCCACCGCGGCCGCCGCCACGACCCCCGCCCCCAGCAGGGCCCTGCGGACCTCGCGCGGGCGGCGGGACCACACCGACAGAGCCGCCAGAGCCGTCAGCACGGGCACGGCGGGCAGCGTGCTCATCTTCGTGGCGAGCGCAGCGCCCAGCGCGACGCCGGCCGCCGGCAGGTACAGGCGTGCCCTGCCGTGCCGGGCGCGCCACAGCAGCCACACCGACGTCAGCAGGAAACCCGCGGCGGGCACGTCCAGCGTGGCCAGCGAGCCATGGGCGACGACGTCGGGAGAGAGGGCGTACAGGGCGAGCGCCGTCAGCCCCGCGACGGGGCCGGCCAGGTCGCGGGCGAAGGCGAACACCACCAGCCCGAACAACAGCGTCGTCGCGATCACCGGCAGCCTGGCCCACAGCATCAGCCGCCAGGGATCGTTGCCGGACTCGTACAGCAGATGCCGGCCCGCTTCCTCCTGGGCGCCCGTGAAGGGGGCGCCGACGTGCGGGTGGGCGAGAGCGACGCCGACGGCGACGACGAGCTTGCCGAGCGGCGGATGCTCCGGGTTGTGGCGCACCCGGTGCTCGTGCAGGTACTCGGCCGCGGTGGCGACGTACACCGGTTCGTCGATGGTCGGCGTCTGCTCGACCGCGGCGGTGATCATCGCGAAGGCCATCTGGGCGAGCAGGACGACCGCCAGCAGCGGGACGAGCAGCCGTCGGCGGCCCCCCGGCGCGGACGGCCTCGCCCCCGCGCCGGGGATGTTCTCCAGGTCCGCATGCAGTGCGCGCGCCATCGTCCGCCCTGCGGTCGCACCGCCGGACCGTGGCGGGAGCGGCGCGCGGGCCCCCGGGCCCCCGCGCGTCGGCTCCCGCCACACAGGGCGTTACCGCTTCAGAAGTCGTACCGACAGGCCGTCTGCCGTGTACACGGGTACGGCTCGCAGACGGTCGGAGTTCAGCTCAACACGGTCGAACTGGCCGCGCAACGCCGATGCGCCGATCACCGGGACGAGCGTCCCGGCCGCCGGCGGCCGCTCGTCGTCCAGGCGCAGCGACAGCACCGAGCCCCGGTCGAGCCGGACCCGCCCGGACACCGTGAGGACGGGTCCGTGGTGTCCGCGCAGCGTCAGGTCCAGCACCGCGCCGGCCCCCTGGGCCCACGCGCCGCGCACCCGCACCGGCGCGCCCGCGCACAGCCGGCCGCCGGTCAGCCGCACGTCGCCCTGGCCGAGGGCGTTCGGGTGCCCGGCGACGAGCACGCCCGCCTCCAGCACGGTGCCGCCGTGATAGCGGTTGTGGCCGGTCAGGGTGAGCGTGCCGGAGCCGCGCTTGGTCAGACCGCCCTCGCCCTCGATGTCGTTGCGCCAGGCGTCGGCCGCGTGGAAGCCGCCCTTGGCCGCGTCCAGGGTGACCGTGACGTCGCAGTCGAAGGCGCCGTAGCCGTCCGCCGCCGCGAAGAGGTTGAGCCGGCCCCACTGCTCGAAGCCGTCCAGCAGGACGTAGCCGGAGGGCAGCGCGGTCGTGCGCAGCACGTCGCGGCGCTGGGCCGCGCCGAGGTACGGCTGCCGCGTCTCCAGCAGCACCTCCGCGCCCTTGGGCACGGTCAGGGGCGTCCTGCGCCCCTCCCGGGTCAGGACGTAGGTGAGGCGGGGCTCGACGGCGCGGGCGTTGGCCTCGCGGTCGGCGTACTGGTCGTCGGCGTCCGAGTGCGCGTAGGCGAACAGGGTGTCCGGGGTCGTGCCGGTCTTCTGGGTGAAGTACGCCAGGGCCTGGGCGCGGGCGGCCGCCTTGAGCTCGGCGTTGGCCGGGTCGGCGAGCGCGGCGGCGGCCAGCGCGGTGGCCATGATGCGGCCGCCGAGGACGTCGACGGTGGAGTGCATGCCGGAGACGATCCGGGTGTGGCTGAGCTCCAGGGCGCGCGTCACCAGCTCCTGGAACCGCTCGGGTACGGCGTAGGCGTACGCCAGCGATGCCAGGTGGAAGGCGTTGGTGTGCCCGCTCGGGAAACCGCCGTCGTCGGTGGGGGAGGTGCTTCGCTGGCGCAGCAGCTGCGGCACCACGACGACCTTGGAGTCGTAGACGGGAAAGCCGAGCGCGTCCGTTCTGCCGGTGTCGACGACCTGGCTGTTCTCGTTCATGCGCCACGGCCGCGGGTACTGGTAGGCGTACTTGCTCGGGTTGCCCGAGGCCCAGTTGCCGCGCACGGTGTCCACCAGCTTGGCGACCAGGCCGAGATCGGAGGCGTACGAGCCGGCGCCGAGCGCGGAGCCGGCGGGCGCGTCGGCCGGCACCGCGTCGTCGATCTTGGTGGCGGGTATGCCGTCCGGCGCACTGGTGATCGACGTGACCGCCTTGGCGCCGGCCTTGTACAGATCCGCCAGCGGGCCCAGGCCGGCGATCGTCGAGTAGCTCTGGTGCTGACGGTCGTAGAGGAACGCCTCCTTGCCCTGCGCCTCCGTGCGGGCCCGTGTGATCGCGATACAGTAACGCATGTTGGCGCGCAGGACGTCGGGCCGCAGGGGCGTGCCCGTGTTCCAGGCGGAGCCGGTCTTCCATATCCGTGCGAACCCGCCGAGGGCGCGCACCACTGCGTTGGTCTCGGGCGTCAGGTTGGTCGAGAGGTTCGTCTTGTAGTCGTCGACGAACGCGAGCGGGGCCGTGGCGGCCTTGGCGTCGGCGGCGCCCAGCCAGGACACCAGCGTCGGGGCGGCGACCAGAGCGGCCGAGCCTGCGACGGAGGCTTTCAGAAAGCGCCTGCGGTTCACGGCCGAGGGGGTGGGGAGCCCGGCGGAGGACGGCATGGATGTGCCTCTCTTGAGTTCTTCGGCCGTGAGGCCAGAGGGAAGAGGTGCGATCATGTGCGGCTCGTCGGACCGGTGACGACCGATGAGCCGGATGACGCGTCTGAGCGAAGATCTACGGCCGGGTCGTGTCGCTTCCGCGATGACCCGGCGACCGGTGCGTGTCGCCGAGGTGAACGTGAGACCCGGCGGCTCACAGGAGCGAACGGGCCAGCGCCACGGCGCCCTCGACCGGCGCCGCGGTCAGCGGCCGGGGCCGCGCTCCCGGCAGGACGGCGGCGAGCGCGGCCGTGAACGCCTCGTACAGCGCGGGCCGGGCCAGGACGGTGCCGCCCGCCACGACCACGTCGTCGACCGGGACCCCGCGCGCGGCGAGCCGGACGACGAGCGCGGCGAGGGCCCGGGCCGCGTCCGCGATCACGACGCCGGCGAGCGCGGAGCCCTCGGCGGCGGCCGTGAAGACGACGGGGGCGTGCCGGCCCCACTCGGCGGAGACGTCCGTGGCGCTCTCCAGCGCCGCGCCGAGCGCCGGGACCTCGGGCACTCCGAACGAGGCGAGCAGACCGAGCGCGAGGGCGTCGGGTTCCTCGCCCCGGTCGTGCGCGGCCCACACCGCCCGGGCCGCCTCGCGGACCAGGCCCGCGCCGCCGCCCTCGTCGCCGAGGAGCGCGCCCCAGCCGCCCACCTGGACGACGGCGCCGTCGGGCAGCCTGCCCACCGCCACCGAACCGGTGCCGGCCACCAGGCCGACGCCCTTGTCCAGGCCCGCGGCGGGAACGAGCAGCTCGGCGTCGCCCACGACCTGCGTGGGCACGCCGAGCAGTTCCTGCAGCGCGACCCGGATCCGCGCGCACTGAAGGGGTGTCTCACAGGCGTGCGCCCCCACGGCGAGCGCCGAGGGATGCGCGCCGGCGGGAAGGGCCTCACGGACGAGATCGGCCAGCCGGCGCGCCGCGTCGGCCGGTTCGTGCGGCCGCCAGCCGCGGGTGGCGCGCACGTGGTCGGCCACGACGTCGTCGCCCGCGACCGCGCGCAGATGCGTCTTGGTGCCGCCCACGTCGACGCCGACCACGAGGGGGCTCGAAGGGGGAGAGTCCTGCACGGATCCTCTTTCGTCGATGCGCTGGAAAGCTGCGACGGCGGGCGAACCGTGACCACGCGAGAGTGATTCGGTGAACTAGGGAAGCCCCGGGACGGGCTTCTGACGAAGCACGGCATGCGTATACCGTGAAGTTCGTTAGGAAGTTAACTAACGAAGTACAGTGCGTCAAGAGGAATCGCGCACTCGACCACCGGGCAGCCTTCTGCAGCCGCCGCGGAGCGGGAACGCGCGACGTCGGTGCATCCCATCGCCAGCCACCCGCCGAGACCGTCGGCCGGGTGCGCGGCCCTGTACCCGTGTGGGGGAATCTGTGGAACTCGACGTGGTTGAAGCCCCCCGCCTGACCGAGAGCGCGAGCGCCGTATTCGCCGTGCTGGCCCGGGCGGGAAGTGCGACCCGGCCACAGCTCGCGAGTCTGGCGGGGCTCTCCAAACCGACGGTGTCCTCCGCCGTGGCGGAGCTGGAGGGCGCCCGGCTGGCCGCGCACTCCGGCACCGCCTCCAGCGGCACCGGTCGCTCCGCCGCCGTCTACTGCCTGGGCCCGGCCGCCGGCGCCGTGCTCGCCGTCGACCTGGGCCCCGCCCTCACCCGGGTCAGGGGCTGCGCCCTGGACGGCGCCCTGCTCGCCGAGGCCACGGCCTCCCGCGAGGACGCCGCCGACGCCGTGCGCGAGGCGCTCGCCGCGCTGCCCGCGGGCGTGCCGCTGCGCTCCATCGTCGTCGCCGTCGGCGACGTCCTCGCGCCGGATCGGCAGGGCAGCGGCATGCGCCCCGCCACCGCCAAGGCGGGGCCGGTCTTCGACGCCATGGCGGTCGCCCTGCCCCCGGGCGTCCCCGTGCACCTGGAGAACAACGTCAACTGCGCCGCCCTCGCGGAACTCCACGAGGGCGCCGCCCGGGGCCGCCACACCTTCGGCTATCTGCGGATCGGCGTCGGCGTCGGTCTGGGCATCGTCGTCGGGGGGCAGGTGCTGCGCGGCTCGAACGGCGCCGCCGGAGAGCTGGCGCGGCTGCCCTACCCGTGGGACGACGGCCGTGAGCCGCGCCAGGAGGCCCTGGAGGAGTACATTGGCGCGCGCTCCCTGCTGCGCCGGGCCGGCGCGGCCTGGCAGCCCGCCGACGGCCCGTGCCCGCGCACCACCGACCGGCTCTTCGCCCTCGCGGGGCAGGGCGGGGAGACGGCCCGCGCCGTGGTCGCACGGCATGCCGTGGACGTCGGCCGCCTCGCCGCCGCCGTGACCGCCGTGCTGGACCCCGGTCTGATCGTGCTGGGAGGCAGCACCGGCGCGGATCCGCAGCTCCTGCCCGGAGTGCGGGCCGAACTGTCACGGCTGAGCTGGCCCACCGAGGTGGTCAGCAGCACGGTCGGGGATTTCGGCACCGTCGCGGGCGCGGCACGGCTCGCGGTGGCTCAGGGAGTCCAAACCGTGACCCAGGCCGCGCGGGCTGAGCATTGACGGCTTCCGACTCGGTCTGCCAATGTCCGGACAAGCGCTTTCTAAGTCGGTCGGGACACCGGCTTGGGGTGAGCGTCCCGCCCGTACCCGATGAGGTACGGCAGCCGCACGAGGGCGTACTCGTACGGTGACGGCCCGCAGGCCGGGGAACGCACCCGCACAGGCGACGCGGCCGGGCGAGGCCGCGCCCCCGGAAAGCGAAACCTCCTGCAAAATGCACCTGTGCCGCTTCGGTCGGCGCCGTGCTCCGTCCCCTACGACGAAAAAAAGGGATCGAAGATGACCACTGTGGGTGTGCGGCGCTCCCGCCGACTCGGCCGCGGCGGCATACGCCGCCTGGTTCCCCTCGCTGCCGTGGCCACGGCAGGCGCCCTGCTGCTCTCCGCCTGCGGGTCGGACGGCAGCTCGGGCGGGACCTCCAAGTCGCTGACGTTCTGGATCTCCACGGTTCCGGGCCAGGACGCGGGCTGGAAGAAGCTGGTGGCGCAGTACAAGAAGGAAGCCGGCGTCGACGTCAAGCTGGTCAACATCCCCTACGACGGCTACACGACGAAGCTGAAGAACGCCGCGCAGGCGAACTCGCTGCCCGACGTGGCGGCCGTGCCGTCGCTGGACCCGATCTGGTCGAGCAAGCTGATCGACCTCAAGTCCATCGCCGACAACAAGACCAACAAGATCAACACCAACTTCGTCGCCAAGGACTCGTCCGGCAAGGTGCTGGCCATCCCCTCGGACGTCACCGCGTCCGGGCTGTTCATCAACACCACGCTGTTCAAGAGGGCCGGCGTCGCCTTCCCGGCCTCGCCCCAGAAGACCTGGACCTGGACCGACTTCATCAAGGCGGCGAACGAGGTCCGCGAGAAGACCCACGCCAAGTACTCCCTGACCTTCGACCAGTCGCCGTCCCGGCTCCGCGCCATGGTGTACGAGATGGGCGGGAAGTACGTCCACGCGGACTCCTCCGGCAAGTTCTCGGTGGACGACGCGACCAAGAAGGCCGTGAACTACTTCGTCGGACTGAACGACGACAAGACCATGCCGAAGTCGGTGTGGACCAGCGGCGCGGACCCGTCGGCCATGTTCCAGAGCGGTGACGTGGTCGCCTACTGGTCCGGCGTGTGGCAGGTCGCCTCCTTCGCCGAGAGCATCAAGAAGTTCGAGTGGGCGAGCGTCCCGACCCCCGCCCAGCCGGTGCAGGCCTCCGACGTCAACAGCGGCGGCATGATGGTGGGCTTCAACAACAACGGCGACGCGGCCACCGCCGCGACCAAGTTCATGTCCTGGCTGTACGAGCCCGACCACTACCGCGTGCTGTGCGAGACGTCCGGCTTCCTGCCGGTCGAGAGCGGACTCGACCCGAAGTACCCCTTCACCTCCCCGGCGGCGCAGGCGGCGTTCAAGCTGTACAACGAGGAGATCCCGCTCTACGCACCGATCTCCGGCTACTTCAACGGCGCGCAGACCAACTGGGTGCTGAAGGGCAAGAGCCTCGCCGAGGACCCGACCAAGACGGAGCTCGGCAAGGCGATCAACGGCCAGCAGTCGGCCGACAAGGCCCTGGAGAACATCGTGGCCGGCTACAACCAGCAGGTCGGCGGCGGATCGTAGACCGCAGGGCCGGGCGCCCACCTGATGCCGGGCTCATGGCGTGAGCCCACAGAGATCCCTTCCACCAGCACGGAGTCAGGAAGATGACCAAACGCGCCCCGGACGTGTCCGTGAGCCCGCCCAGAACACGACGCAGCACCTACGTCTTCGCGCCGCTCGTCCTCATCGCGGGCAATGTCGTGCTCTTCTCGTTGTTCTTCGTCTGGCCGGCGGTGATCGGGCTCGTCTACTCCTTCACGAACTACACGGGCGTCGGGGCGTTCCAGTTCGTCGGACTGGACAACTACCACCACCTGATCGGGGACTCCGCCTTCTACAGCGCGCTGACCCGCACGCTGCTGTACGCCGTGATGTTCGTCCCGCTGAACTTCGCGCTCTCGCTGCTCGCAGCCAACCTGGTGGTGAACAAGCACGCCAAGGGCGCGTCGGTGGCCCGTGTCGTCTTCTTCATCCCGTGGCTGCTGTCGCCCATCGTCGTGGGCGTCCTGTGGCGGTGGCTGTTCGGCGAGAACTTCGGACTGGTCAACTACGTCATCGAGAAGTTCGGCGGAAGCGCCGTTCCGTGGCAGTCCAACGCCGACCTGTCGTTGATCGTGGTGGTGATGGCGGCGTCCTGGGCCTGGACGGGCTTCTCGATGCTGCTCTTCATCGCGGCCATCAAGAACGTGCCGGTGTCGTACTACGAGGCGGCCGCGCTCGACGGCGCCGGCCCGTGGCGCCAGTTCATCAGCATCACGCTGCCGAGCATCGCGCCGACCTCGTTCATCGTCATCCTGCTCAACACGATCAACGCGATGAAGGAATACCCGGTGTTCGTCGCCCTCAACAACGGCGGACCCGGCACCTCGAACAACCTGCTCGTCCAGTACATCTACGAGACCGGCTTCAAACGGGGCCAGATCGGCTACGCGAGCGCCGCGTCGTTCGTGCTCATGCTCATCCTGATGGCCGTCGCGCTCGTCCAGCTCTTCGTCAACCGGCGGGTGGAGAACCGATGACAACCACAGACACGCCCCGCCCGGTCGACGCCGGCCCCGGACGGGCCGTCTCCAAGAAGCGGCCCGGCAAGGGGGGAAGCGGCGGACTCAGGCGGGCGGTGCCGGCGACGACACTGCTCTGGATCCTCGCGTGCCTGTACGGGCTGCCGGTGCTGTGGTTCATCCTCAGCTCCCTCAAGCCGGCCGGCGAGCTGTTCTCGTACCCGCTGACGCTGGTTCCGCACGATCCCACCCTGTCCGGATTCAAGGCAGCGTGGGACAGCGCCAACTTCTCCCAGTACTTCCTCAACACCGCCCTCGTGTGCGTGATCACGACGATCCTCACGGTGGGCGTCAGCTGCTGCACCGGGTACGCCCTGGCCAAGTACGACAACCGATGGCTGAAGGCGTTCTTCCTGTGCATCCTGGCCACCACGATGCTGCCGGGCGAGGTCATGCTCGCCCCGGAGTTCCTGGTGGTCCGCAACCTGGGCCTCTACAACTCGTTCGCCGGCATCATCCTCCCGGCCGTGCTCACCGCGACCGGATGCTTCATGTTCCGCCAGTTCTTCCTGACGGTTCCCGACGAACTCGTGGAAGCCGCGCGCATCGACGGCGCCCGCGAACTGGCGATCTTCATGCGGATCATGGTGCCGATCTCCAGGCCCATCATGCTCACGCTCGCCATCCTGTCCTTCCAGTGGCGGTGGAACGACTACATCTGGCCGCTTCTGATGCTCAACGACCCCGACAAGTTCACCGTGCAGATCGGCATCCAGAGCATCGTCGGCGCGCAGAACATCAACTGGTCGGTGCTGCTCGGCGCCTCGGTCATCTCCATGATCCCCCTGATCGCCATCTTCCTGGTCTTCCAGCGCTACGTCATGGGCGCCGACATCAACGCCGGACTGAAGGACTGACCGTGCCCACCGCGCTCGACCACGAGTTCGTCCGGTCGGCGGCCCGCGCCGCCGACCGGGAGGCCACCCCGCTGGCGGCCCGCCCCGACGAGGAACCCGCCGGTGTGCCGCACCGTGGTCTGGCACGGCGGGTGAAGACCCTGGTCGCGGCGTACCTGTCCCCGGACTCGGCACTGCACGGCAGCAACCGGGCCGTCGCCGCCGCGACGACCCAGCTGCGTGCCCTGCGGGCCGTGCAGACCCCCACCGGCCTCTTCGCCGGCGGCGACAACGTGCAGTCGCCGCCGGACTCGGCGTTCACCGTCAACGACGTGTGCGACGCCTACGTCCTCGCCGCCGGCGCGGGGCCGGAACTGCGCGAGGTCACCGACGGGCTCGCCCGGATCGCCCGCGCCGCCTCCGGCAGTCTCCTGACCGGAGGCGTGCACACCCCCAACCACCGCTGGGAGCTGAGCGCGGCCCTGGCCCGGCTGCACCGCTCGTTCCCGGACGACCGGCTGCTCCACCGCGTCGAGGAGTGGCTCGCCGAGGGCGTCGACATCGATGCGGAGGGCCTGTACTCGGAACGCAGCGCCCTCTACGCGTCCCACGTGACCAACCCGTCGCTGCTCCTGCTCGCCGAGGTGCTCGACCGCGCCGACCTGCGGGACGCCGTCGAACGCAACCTCACCGCGACGCTGGACCTCATCCGGCCGGACGGCACGGTGGAGACCGTCCACTCGCGCCGTCAGGACCAGAGGCTCCCGTTCCCGCTGTGGCCCTACCTGCCGCACTACCGGCTGCTCGCGATCCGCACCGGCCGGGGCGACTTCGCCCGCGCGGCCCGCCTGGCGGCCGCCGACGGCATCGACGACCCCGACCTGCTCGCCCGGACCCTCCTCACCCCGGAGCTGTGCCGCGCCCTGCCGGCCCCGGACGCGGAGAGGCTCCCACGCGACCGGTACCTCCCCACCGCACGCCTCGCCGCACACGCCTCGGCCACCGCGCACACCGTGGTGTACGGCGGCTCCGACGTGCCCGAGCACCGGCGCATCCGCTCGGGCCTCGCCTGCAACCCCACCTTCCTGCGCCTGTTCGCCGGCGCCGCCGTCCTCGACGCGGTCCGCCTCTCGCGGGGGTTCTTCGACCTGGGCCCGTTCCGCGCCGACGGCATGGAACGGCTCGCCGACCACAGGTACCGGCTCACCGGAACCCTCACCGCCGCCTACTACCAGCCGCTCCCGATCCACCGCAGGCGCGACGACGGCGCCTACCGTCTGGTGGACGAGGGCCGCTTCTCCGCGGCGATGGCCTTCCCCGACCGCCCTCAGGACGAGGTCTCCCACACGACCCGGGTCGAGGTCGACCTGCGGGACGAAGGGGCCGACCTGCGGATCGACATCGGCGGCCCACCGGTGCCCTGGTCCCTCGAACTGACCTTCCGGCCGGGCGGCGAGCCGCAGGGCGCCGTACCGCTCGGCGACGGACGCTGGTGTCTGACGACCGAGCCGATGACCTACCGCGTCGGCGACGACGAGATCCGGGTCGAGGCCGCCGTCGAGAGGGGCGGACCGCTCGCCGGACCGGACCGGAGCGACGTGCTGCGCTACGACCCCGGGCAGGACCACACCGTGGTCGGCGGCACCGACGCGACGACCGGCAACCGCGTCCACATCGGCGGACACGGGCCCCAGACGCTGACCGTCGCACTGCGCGCCCACCGGCCCGCACCCGTCGTATGACTCCGACCACCCACGCCGTGGCCGTCCCAGGCATGAAGGGCTGATCCCCGTGCACCCCACGTCTTCCCCCGTGCACCTCCTCCACCAACGCGGCCCGCTGCACGATCTGCCCGACACCCCCGAGGCGTACGACGCCGTCCTGGCCGACGTCACCGAACAGGCCCTGCGACGGCTGACGCCGGACGGAAACCTCGAACACCCCGACGGCGACGACGACATCGGCGACACCTCCCTCGGCATCACCTCCCTGCTGGCCCTGGCCTGGCAGCGCACGAAGGACCCGCGCCTGCCGGAGGCGGTCCGCCGCAGCCTCGCCTTCCACCTGCGCGAGCGGGTCTACCGGGAGGACAACCCCGGCTACCCCAACCTGACGGCGCGCGGCTCCGGGCTCCCGTACGCGCGGTACGTCCTCGAAGCGGGCGCCCACCCCATCGGCGACTGGCCGAGCACGGTGTGGGCGCTGCTGCAGGCCGTGAACGTCCTCGACGCGGCGGACGGCCTGGTCGACGACGCGCAGCGGGCAGAACTGCTGGACGTGGCCCGCGGCTACTGGAGCTGGCTGACCGAGGCGACCTTCTTCAACCCGCAGGGAGCCGGCAACCAGGCGATCGGCTGCGTGGTGGGCGGACTGACGCTGGCCCGTCGTCTCCCGCCGGAGGCGGGGGAGCGGGTCCGGGCGCGGGCCCTGGCGCTCTACACCGACGAGATCCGCGCCCACCGGGTGCGCGACCGGGGCGCCCTGCTCCCGCCCGAGCACGGCGGCGCCTACGACAACAACTACGGCCCGATCTCCCTCTCCTTCCTCGCGCAGGCCCACCGGATCAGCGGCGAGGAGATGTTCGCCGAGGACGGCGAGGCCCTCGCCCGCTACATCGACGCCCGTCTCACCGGCGGAGGCTTCGACAACGGCGGCCCCCGCTACAGCGAGCAGCACTCGGCCTTCGAGTCGGTGCTGGGCCTGCGCTACTTCGGCGCACGGATCGGCGCGGACCTGGGCCGCTACCGGGGCGACAGCCGCTGGGCCCGGCACGCGGTCGGAGCGGACGGCGGGGTCGACGGGCACTTCGCGTGGATGCTGGTCTGGCAGATCCAGGACACCACGCGCTGGCGCCGCACACCGTCCCCGCACGCGGCACGCCACCAACTGCGCGCCGGAACCGTGTCGGTGGCCTTCGACGACCGGATGACCCCCGCGGTGATCGAGGCGGGCGGCACGTACTGCCTGGCCGCCGCCGTCGGCCGGCAGCACGGCTTCGGGCCGGTCACCGACGGCTTCCTGCTGTGCCGCCCGATGGGCGAGGTCCGCGTCCGCGACGTCCGCGCCGACGGCCTGACCGCCAAGCTCGTCACCAAACCGGTCGTCGGCCGCGACCACGTCCTGCGGTACGTGCGCTCCCTGTACGTCACCGACGGCACGGCCCTGTGGACCACGGTCGCCGTGGAACGCCTCGACGGGACGCCGTATCTGCTGGCCGGCCTCCCCTACGCCGAGGACGACGGCGACCGGGTCCGCCGCACGGCGCGGGCGGCGGTCTCCTCGCCGGGCGACCTGCGCCTGACACACCCCGGGACGCAGGGCCCGGAACACTTCGACGCCCGCACCGAACTCACCCAGGAGCAGGCCGCCTTCGCCCTCGCCGCCGACCCGCGCGGCTACGGCGACCCGGACGAGGGCTGGCGTCATCTGGTCAGCTCGACGGCGCTGGAAGCCGGCCCGATCGCGGACGCGCCGGACGACCTGCACGTGTTCGCCGTGCGCTACGGCGCCGAGGAGCCGTTCGCCGCGTCGGCGCAGTGGGGCGAGGACGGGCTGACCGTGCGCACCGACGCCTTCATCGCCGTCCTCGGGCCGGACGACGCGCACGGCGAACCGCGGCTGACACTGCGTGCACTCAGCCGCTGAGCGCCGTCCGCGGGGCGCCCCGCACCGCGTACGCGGGCAGCCGGACGCCCTGGAGGAACGCGGGGGAGAGGGACGGACGGGCATCCGGGGCGTCGCCCGGTGCTTCGCTGGTGGTCCCGAAGCGGGCGCGCGGCACCGACGACGCGGCCGGCGACGTCACAGGGGCAGCGGCACCACCAGATCGGCCCGCTCGCGCGTCGCGGCCACCAGCTCGGCGTTGCGCTGGTCGCTCCTCAGCACCCAGGCCACCGCCTCCTCGTGCGCCTTGCCGAACTCCTCGTGCCGGGCGACCAGTCGGCGCACCCGCTCGTCCTCGTCGCTCTCGCAGAACCACACCTCGTCCAGCGCGGCCCGCACCCGCCGCCAGGCGCCCGTGCCGAGCAGAAGGTAGTTGCCCTCCGTGACCACCAGCCGGGCCGCCGGCGGAACGGGCACGGCCCCCGCGATCGGCTGCTCCAGCACCCGCTCGAAGCCGGGCGCGTACACGATGTCCTCGCCGTCCGCCTCCTCCCGCAGCCGCCGCAGCAGCGCCGCGTAACCGGCCGCGTCGAAGGTGTCCGGCGCCCCCTTGCGGTCCCGGCGGCCGAGCCGGTCGAGCTCGACGTCGGCCAGGTGGAAACCGTCCATCGGGACCTGAACGGCCCACGGCTCGCCCGTGCCGTTCAGCTCCCGCACCAGACGCCGCGCCAGGGTCGTCTTGCCCGCGCCGGGACCGCCGGCGATGCCGAGCAGCGCCCGCCCGCCTCCCCCGGCGAGAGAACGGGCCCGGCACAGCAGATCATCGAAAGTGAGCACACAGCAGAGTGTCGCAGTCTCCTGGAAGGAGACCCGCAGGGAGAGGAGGACGACCCCTTGCCCGACGACGAGACGCAGATCCGCACCCTGATCACCCGCTGGGCCGACGCCGTCCGCCGCGGGGACCTCGACACCGTCCTCGCCGACCACGCCGACGACCTGGTCCTGTACTACGTCCCGCCGCCCCACGCGGGCCTGCGGGGCCTGGCCGCCTACCGGGCCCTGTGGCCGCCCTTCTTCGCCTGGCAGGCCCAGGGCGCGCGCTTCGACATCGACACCCTCGACGTCACCGCCGGTCAGGACGTCGCCTACGCCCACGCGTTGCTGCGCTGCGGCACGCCCGAGGAGCTGGCCGAGAACCCCACGCTGCGGCTGCGCCTCACCTTCGGCCTGCGCAAGGAGAGCGGCCGCTGGCTGATCGCGCACGAGCACCACTCGTTCCCGCACGAGTAGCACGCCAAGGTGTGGCGCGCGCCACACTGTTGAGGGGGCCGATCACGGGGAACCGGGCCTGTATGACGACGACGCTCGGCCTTCCCGAGGCCATCCAGGCCTGCCTCTTCGACCTCGACGGGGTCGTCACCCGCACGGCCGTCGTCCATGCGGCCGCCTGGAAGGAGATGTTCGACGCCTTCCTGCGCGAACGCGACGGGGACGGGTTCCGGCCGTTCGACGCGGGCGACTACGACGAGTACGTCGACGGCCGCCCGCGCGCGGACGGCGTCCGCGCCTTCCTCGCCTCCCGGGACGTGCGACTGCCCGAGGGAGGACCCGACGATCCGCCCGACGCGCAGACCGTGCACGGTCTCGGCAACCGCAAGAACGAACTCCTCCTGGAGAAGATCCGCACCCAGGGCGTCCAGGCCTACGACGGCACCCTGCGCTACCTCGAAGCGGCCCGCGCGCGGGGACTGCGCACGGCGATCGTCTCCTCCAGCGCCAACGCGCGGGACGTGCTGCGGTCGATCGGCGCCGAGGACCTCTTCGACGTACGCGTCGACGGCGTCGTCGCGGCGGAGCGGGACCTGCCCGGCAAGCCGCACCCCGACACCTTCCTCGCCGCCGCCCGCGACCTGGGCGTCGAGCCGGCGGGGGCGGCCGTCTTCGAGGACGCGCTGGCCGGGATGGACGCGGGCCGCTCCGGGAACTTCGGGTACGTGGTCGGCGTCGACCGGGTCGGACAGACCGACGCGCTGTACGCGCACGGCGCGGACGTCGTGGTGAAGGACCTCGGGGACCTCCTCGGGCAGGGAGGGCGCGCGTGATCACCCAGCGGTCGTACGCCGTCGAGCCGTGGTGCGTACGCGAAACGGAGCTCAACCTCGACGTCCTCGCACAGAGCGAGTCGGTCTTCGCGCTGTCCAACGGACATGTGGGCTGGCGGGGCAACCTCGACGAGGGCGAACCGCACGGCCTTCCCGGCGCCTACCTCAACGGCGTCCACGAACTGCACCCGCTGCCCTACGCCGAGGCGGGCTACGGCTATCCGGAGTCCGGTCAGACGGTCATCAACGTCACCAACGGCAAGATCCTGCGGCTGCTGGTCGACGACGAGCCGTTCGACCTGCGCTACGGACGGCTCGTCACCCACGAGCGCGTGCTCGACCTGCGCCGGGGCGTCCTGGAGCGGACCTGCGAATGGACCTCCCCGGCCGGATCCACCGTGCGGGTGCGCTCGACGCGGCTGGTCTCGCTGGCCCAGCGGGCCGTCGCCGCCGTCGCCTATGAAGTGGAGGCCGTCGGCAGCCGCTCCCGGGTGGTGATCCAGTCCGAACTGGTCACCAACGAGAGCCTGCCCGCCCCGAACGGCGACCCGCGCGCGGCGCAGGCCCTGAAGTCCCCCCTGGAACCGGAGGAGGACGTGGCCGTCGGCCGCCGCCTGCGGCTCGTGCACCGCACCAAGCGCAGCGGGCTGCGCGTGGCCGTTGCCGCCGACCACACCGTCACCGGCCCCGAGCGGACCACGCTCAGCAGCGAGAGCAACGTCGACGTCGCCCGTCTCACCGTCACCTCCGTGCTGGAACCCGGCGAGCGGCTGCGCGTGGAGAAGGTCGTCGCGCACGGCTGGTCCGGCGCCCGCTCGCGGCCCGCGATGAGCGACCAGGTGGAGGCGGCCCTCGCGGCGGCCGCACACAGCGGCTGGGAGGGCCTGCTCGACGAACAGCGCGCCTACCTCGACGACTTCTGGTCCCGCGCGGACGTCGAGGTCGACGGCGACGAGGAGATCCAGCAGGCCGTCCGCTTCGCCCTCTTCCACGTCCTTCAGGCCGGCGCCCGCGCCGAACAACGGGCCATCCCCGCCAAGGGGCTGACCGGCTCCGGGTACGACGGCCACGCCTTCTGGGACACCGAGACCTTCGTGCTGCCCCTGCTCACCTACACCGCTCCCGAGTCCGTCGCGGAGGCCCTGCGCTGGCGGCAGAACACCCTGCCCGCCGCCCGGGAGCGGGCCGTCCAGCTCGGGCTGCGGGGCGCCGCGTTCCCCTGGCGGACGATCGAGGGATCGGAGGGCTCGGCCTACTGGCCGGCCGGGACCGCCGCCTTCCATGTCAACGCCGACATAGCCCACGCCGTGGTGGGCTACGTCGAGGCGACGGGCGACACCGACTTCGAGCGCTCGACGGGCGTCGAACTGCTGGTGGAGACCGCCCGGTTGTGGCGTTCGCTCGGCCACCACGACGCGCACGGCGCGTTCCACATCGACGGCGTCACCGGGCCCGACGAGTACAGCGCGGTCGCCGACGACAACACGTACACCAACCTGATGGCCCGGGCGAACCTCCTCGCCGCCGCGGACGTCGTGGAACGCCATCCGCAGCAGGCGGCCCGGCTCGGCGTCGACGACGAGGAGAGCGCCGCCTGGCGGGACGCCGCACAGGCGGTGCACCTGCCCTACAACGACGACCTCGGCGTCCACGAACAGCACGCCGGCTTCACCCGCTACCAGCAGTGGGACTTCTCCGGCACCCGCGCCGACCAGTACCCGCTGCTCCTGCACTTCCCCTACTTCGACCTGTACCGCAAACAGGTCGTCAAGCAGGCCGACCTGGTCCTGGCGATGTACACCTGCGCGAGTCACTTCGACGACGAGCAGGTCGCCCGCAACTTCGCCTACTACGAGCCGCTGACGGTGCGCGACTCCTCCCTCTCGGCGTGCTGCCAGGCCGTGATCGCCGCGCAGGCCGGTCATCTCGACCTGGCCTTCGACTACACGACCGAGGCGGCGCTGATGGACCTGGCCGACCTGGAGCACAACACCCGCGACGGACTGCACATCGCTTCCCTCGCGGGCACCTGGACGGCGCTGGTCGCGGGTTTCGGCGGGCTGCGCCGGGACGCCGACGGCCTGCGCTTCGCCCCCCGGCTGCCGCAGCGGCTGAGCCGGCTCGCCTTCAGCGTCCAGTTCCTCGGCCGGCGGCTGCGCGTGGAGATAGGCCCGGACAAGGCCGCGTACACCCTCCTGTCCGGCCCGCCGCTGACCCTTCATCACCATGGCGAACCGGTACGGGTGAACGGCGACGGACCCGTGGTGCGCGCCGTGCCGCTCGTGCCGGACCGCCCGGCGCCGCGACAGCCCCTGCACCGGGGGCCGCACACCCGCATGTGACCCACGGCGGGAAGGGACCGCCCCGGTCGGCTCAGACGCGCACGCTCCACTCCTTGCGCCATCTGACGATCTGCTGCACGGGATCGCCGGTGTACGACCAGGGAGTGCGCGTCGCCCGGCGGCCGAGCATGCCCAGGAGCGGCGCTCCCACGTCCGCGACGCCCGCCGAACACGCGGCGTGCGCGAGATGGTGGACGTCGCGCAACTCGCCCGGGGCGACGCCGTCGTCCTGGCGGCCCATGATCCAGCGGTCCCAGGTGCGGCGGACGTCGCTGACCGCGCCGTCGTTGTTCCAGTGCTGGCCGAGGCCCACCGAGGCGGCGCGGCCCAGCGTGCCGTCCTGGCAGTGACGGAACTCCTCGACCCGCGCGTACTGCACCAGCACCGGCAGCGCGCAGCCCGGCGGGGCCACGCCCGCCGCGTCCCGGGCGAAGTCGTACATCAGGCCGTGCGAGCCGTGCCAGCGTGCGGAGTAGTAGTGCAGCACCTGGAGGTGACCCTCCATGCTGTAGGGGTCCCGCCGGTGCAGCTCGTCCCACCAGCGGGCCAGTTCCTGCCGCCGCACGCCGGACGGGTAGAGGCGGGCCACCGAGATCAGCGAGGTCCACGGCGTCGGGTCGTCGGGGCAGGCCTCGGCCGCGGCCAGACAGGCCAGCACCGCGCCGTCGACGCGGTGCTGCTCGATCGGCACGCCCCGGCCCGCGGCGATCGCCAGGTTGAACGCCCGGGCCGTCTCGGTGGCCGCCCGCAGCACCATCGCGTCGGCGCTGCGCGGCTCGGCCGCCAGCCAGGTCTCCACCGTCGAACTGCCCGCGCAGGCCTGCGCCAGCATGCGCACCCGGTGACCGCGGGCCAGGCGGTCGGGGCCGGTCGAGCGCAGCAGGTCGCGCAGTCCCTGCCAGCGGCCGATGACGATGTCGTGCCGGACGGAGGAGAGAGCGGCGTCCCCGCAGTCGGGGTCGAAGTCGAGGGCGAAACGGTCCCGCGCCATCACGCCCCCTCTCAGAAGTCGGTGGGGAGACCGTCGTGGGAGTGGGCGGCCGGACGGCCGTCGGGCACGTAGTCGGTCCGCACGGTCAGCGAGGCGTCGAGCCGGGCGGGCCGGTAGTAGTCGCTGCCGCGCCGCCAGTACCAGAGCATCGGCGCCAGTCCCACGGCGAGCCCGCCGATGCCGATGGCGACGGCCGCCGGGTCCAGTTCGCCCAGCGACTCGGCGAAGACCCAGAACATGAACAGCGCGCCGAACAGCGGCCACAGCCCGCCGAGGACGAAGTCGGACAGGGAGGTCAGCAGCGTTCTGCGGTAGGCGACGACGGCCGCCAGACCCGCCAGACCGTAGTAGACCGCGATCTGCAGGCCGATCGCCGAGATCGCGTCCGCGAGGATGTCGCCCACCGAGCCCAGCAGGTTCGAGGCGACGAACAGCGCCAGCGCCACCCCGCCCACCACCGCGATCGCCACCCAGGGCGTGTTCCAGGTGCGGTGCACCCGGCCCAGCGCGGAGGGCATCGTACGGTCGCGGCCCATCGCGAACAGCGAGCGGGTCACCTGGATGAGCGTCGTCTCCAGGGTGGCCACGGTCGACAGCATCACGGCGACGATCAGCAGCTTGCCGCCCCAGCCCGGCCACACCTCCTGGCCCAGCGCCGCCAGCACGTTCGCGCCGTTGTCCTCGATCTGCTGCGAGCTGAGGACGACGTTGACCGCGATGGTGAAGACCTCGAAGAGCAGGAAGACGACGCCGACGCCGATCAGTCCGGCGAGACCGGTCGTGCGGCGGCTGTCGCGCGTCTCCTCGCTGAGGTTGCTGGTCACGTCCCAGCCCCAGTAGTAGAACGCCGCGACCAGCGCGCCCGACGCGAAGCCGGACACCCCGTGGAAGTGGCTGAAGCCGAGCCAGGACCAGTCGAAGGGCAGCGAGTTGTCCGTGTGGAGGAGGGCGAGGACCGCGAACAGCGCCAGGATCGCCAGCTCGACGCCCGACATGATCAGCTGGGCGCGCACCGTGAGCCGGGCCCCGCCGAGCACCACCGCCAGCATGACCAGGAACCACGCGGCGCCGACGACGGTGGACAGCGCGGTGTCGTCGGCGAGGCCGTCGTCGAACAGGGCGAGCGTCATCGACCCGGCCGGCAACGACCCCGCCACCATGAAGATGGTCGCCGAGACGACCAGCGCCCAGCCGCTGATGAAGCCCAGGAAGGGATGGAGCGTGCGCCCCACCCAGGAGTAACTGGCCCCCGCGTTCACGTCGATCCGGCTGAGCCTGCTGAAGGCCAGGGCGATGCCCAGCATCGGTATCGCGCAGTACAGCAGCGCCGCCGGTCCCGCCAGGCCCACGGCGCCCGCCAGGACGGCCGTGGTGGCCGCGATGGAGTACGCCGGGGCGCTGCCGGCGACCGCCATCACCACCGTGTCGAAGGTGCCCAGGACATTCGCCTGGAGCCCTCTTCCGATGCTGTTGCTCATCGTTGCGCTGCTTTCCTTCGTGCACGCCGCCCGGGTCGGGGAGGCCCGACGGCGTATGGGGGGTGAGGGGTCGAGCGCCGCCGCGGCCCGGGAGGGATGGCCTCGAAGGACGTCGGCGGAGAAAGCGCGGAGGGCACCGTCCGAGCACTGTGTCGACGGACGGTCACACCGAGTGTGCGAGTGACTATAGCCCCAAAGATTGAGCTTTCAAGATTGAACGGGTGGGTAATGTGCGGCCGCTCCTGCGCAGGTGACATGTGTCGCGATTGGAGCGGGCCGCACGGGAAACGCGGACGGGGAAGAGAGCACCGCGACCGGCGAGGAGGCACCATGGGCACGGAGTCCGAGGCGATGGGCGACGACGTCTACCAGCCCACCGGATCCAACGAGGAGCAGGAGGACGGCGCACCGCTCGACCTCCAGGACGCCCTCGACGAACGCACCTACGACGACGCTCTGGACGAGGGCTACTCCCCGCCGGAGAAGCCGCTCGGCGTGACCAAGTACGGCACCACCGCGGCCGAGCAGCACGAGGGCGAGAGTCTGGACCAGCGGCTCGCCCAGGAGGTCCCGGACCCGGCCGAGCCGGCCGGCGACGGCGTCGGGGACCTTCCCGGCGGCGAGGGCGAGCCCCTCGACCCCGAGGCGGGCGACCGGCGTGCGGGCCGGCTCGTCGCCCCCGACGAGGGCGCCCACCCGGACGCCGTCAAGGAGGAGGTCGCCCGGGACGTGGGCGTGGACGGCGGGGCCGCGGGCGCCGAGGAGGCCGCCGTCCACATCGTCGAGGAGTGAGCGTGCCGCGCCGGGCCGCTCACGTCGGTCAGTCCCCGATCCGGTCCAACTGCCGTAGCCGGTTGGTGGCGTCGAGGGCGGCCACCTTGTACGACTCCGCGAGCGTCGGGTAGTTGAACACCGCGTCCACGAGATAGTCCACGGTGCCGCCGCAGCCCATCACGGACTGACCGATGTGGATCAGCTCGGTCGCGCCGGTGCCGAAGCAGTGCACGCCCAGCAGGGTGCGGTCCTCGGGGGAGACCAGCAGCTTGAGCACGCCGTGCGCGTCGCCGATGATCTGTCCGCGGGCCAGTTCCCGGTAGCGGGCCACGCCCACCTCGAACGGCACGCTCTCCTCGGTGAGCTGGTCCTCCGTGCGCCCCACGAAGCTGATCTCCGGGATGGTGTAGATCCCGATCGGCTGGAGCTGGTGCATCTGCCCGACGGGCTCTCCGCAGGCGTGGTAAGCGGCCGCGCGGCCCTGCTCCATGGCCGTCGCCGCGAGCGCGGGGAAGCCGATGACGTCACCGACGGCGTAGATGTGTCCGACCGGTGTGCGGTAGTGCTCGTCGACCTCGATGCGCCCGCGCCGGTCGGCCGTCAACCCGGCCTTGTCGAGGTCGAGTTCGTCGGTCAGGCCCTGGCGGCCCGCCGAGTACATCACCGCGTCCGCCGGGATCTTCTTGCCGCTCTGCAGCACGGTCAGCGTGCCCCGCGGATGCCGTTCCACGGCGGCCACGGTCTCCCCGAAGCGGAACGCCACCGCCAGATCGCGCAGATGGTACTTGAGCGACTCGACGACCTCGACGTCGCACATGTCGAGCATCCCGGCCCGTTTCTCCACCACCGTCACCTTGCTGCCCAGCGCGGCGAACATGCTGGCGTACTCCATCCCGATGGATCCCTAGTATTCACTAGTATTCTCGATTCGGGGGGTGGCCCATGCAGAGTGTCAACGAACCCAAGAAGCCCAGGTGGCTCACCAGTACGTCCGCGCCCGCAATGCCCGCGCTGGCCCGGCGGGGCGGCGGTATCCCGACCAGGCCCTGCCTCTACACCCGCCTGTCCTACTCCCCTGACGGCTCCGTCGAGAAGGTCGAGCGCCAGGAGGCGGACGGGCGCGCGATGGGTGTGCGGCTCGCCTGGCCTGAGTTCTGCTGCGTGTACGTCGACAACTCCCGCTCGGCGTGGCAGCGCAACCGCAAGCGGCCGGACTGGGACCGGATGCTCGTCACCATGGACGCCTCGGGCGCTTTGCTCATCCCCGGCGACTCGAAAGCGGATCACACCCACGACGGCATCATGGTCTACCACGGCGACCGTTTGATCCGGCAGCCGTACGACCTTGAGCTGCTGCTGAACATCGCCGACACCCGGCAGGTGCCCCTCGCGTCCGTCTCCGGCGTCCGAGACCTGTCCAACGCGGATGACCGCTACATCCTGCGCATCGAGGCCGCCTCCGCCTGCCGGTCGTCGGACGAGACGAGCAGACGTGTGACGCGCGGCCGGCTGGCGAACGCCCAGAAGGGCCGGATGAAGCCCGGAGGCCGGCGCACTTTCGGCTGGGGCATGCCTACGGGGGAGACCCGTAAGGTGCTCGACCCGGAGACGGACGAAGTCCGCACGGTCGAGGTGCTGGACTACAACGCGATCGTCCCGGGCGAGATCAAGTATCTGAAGGAGGCCGGGGAACTGGTCCTCGCCGGTATGAGCACGCGAGCTGTGCTCCAGTGGATCAATAACCGCTCGCTCACGTCCGGCGGCCGTCCCTGGACGTCGCGCGGCCTCAAGACGGCGCTGGCCGCCTACCGGATGGCCGGTCTCGTCGAGAAGGACGGCGACCTCTACGAAGCTGTCTGGGCGCCGGTCTACGCCGAGGACCGGGAGACGGCCCTGGAGATGGTCGAAGCTCTCCGGGCGACCTTCGCGGCCAACCTGGAGGAGTACGGGTATCACGGCCGCGCGCGTAAGCACTTTCAGACAGGGGTTGCCGAGTGCTCGGAGTGCCACGCCCCGAGTCCCAGCGAGCCGAACGGCGGCACTTGCGAGACCAGCCCGCTCACCTGCCGCCGACCGCACCGGACGTTCTCCAGGAAGCCGATCAACGGGGCCCCCTACTACTACTGCACGGGATGCTTCAAAGGCCGCACGCAGGCCAACCTCGACGCGTACGTGGAAGGGCGGGTCTTGCGCCTGCTCAACTCGCCGGCCTTCCTCGCCGCGGTCGCACGGCGGAGTCGGGAGGCGGAGGGGAAGCGGCCCAACTACGCCGCGGAGATCACTGTGCTGAGGACGAGGAAGAAGGAGGCAGAGCTGGCGCTCAAGGCGTTGGCCGATCACCCGGGTCTCGATCCGGTGGTGCTGGTCCAGTCCCTCGCCAGCTTCGACGTCAAGATCAAAGAGCTGGAGCAGAAGGAAGGCGCACTGGTCCGCAGGGACCTCCTGACACCCCTGGCGGGCATCTCCCGCGAGGACTGGCTGAACCTGGACGTCTCCGTGCGATCGCAGGCTCTGAAGATGCTGTACCGCGTCATCGTCTACAGGACGGACCGGCGAGGGCCGGGCTTCGACCCGTCCACGGTGACGCTGATCCGCAGGAAGCCCGAGGACGCGCAGAACGATGGCGATGAGGCGACCTGACGATTCGGGCGTGGCCCTGCGCCTTGCAGTGCAGAGCCACGCCCGGAGCGTCAGGCACCCAGGCACAGGTGGAGCTCCAGCAGCGTCCGTGCGTCGACGCACAGCAGTGGGATCGACGACGGGGACACGACCGCTGACGGGGCCGGTGCGGAGGGCTCCGTCGAGGGCCTGGCCGGGGGCGTCGGCGGCGAGGC
>NZ_JAHHIU010000035.1 GCF_024539815.1 Streptomyces hayashii | reverse complement strand
CCAGGGGATGTGCACGATGTCCTCGGCGGGGATCTCGATGCCGAGGTACGACCACACGGGATCCGTGAAGCTGCCGCGCTGGCCCAGCGGCATCGAGTCCTGCACCAGCACATGGGCCGGGTTCAGCCACTCGATGCGGGTCGGGAACTCCAGCCAGTCCCGCTCCATGACCAGGCCGACCGCGTTGCCGCGGTAGACCAGCGACGTCATCGCCCGCCACAGCCAGTCGTCGATCGTGCCCTGCGCCGACGGTTTCTGGAACAGCGAGCCCAGCGGCAGCTTCGTCGTGGCGTCGGCCATCCGCCGGTACTGCTGGATCGGCAGCGACGACACCGACGATGCGAGGAGCCGCCCGGCCGCGAACACGGGCGTGAGGCGCAGCGCGCCGTGCTCGGACACCGCGGCCGGGGCCGCCAGGTTGTCGACCGGCCACGGGACGTCTCCGGGACCGAGCTCGCGCTGCTCTGCCCCCCGCGCGGCCGAGCTGGCGGACCGTGTCCAGCCCCAGCGCTTCAGGGGGTTGCGCATGCGGCCCCCTTCCAGGCGTCGATGTGGATGGGGCGTGCCGGAGGCCGGGCGGGTCAGTAGATCGAGGAGAGGACGTCGTACTGCTGGCCGGCGAGGAGGAACGCGCGGTTGATGTAGACCCAGCGGGCGAGGGACATGGCGACGAGGGGGCTGATCTCGACGTCGGAGCTGGCGGGCGCCCAGGCGATCGTGTCGCCGGACTGCTTGGTCTTCGCCCCGGCCACCGCGGTGTCCAGGTGCTGGTTCGGCACGACCCGGAAAGACTGCTCGCGCACGCCGTCGAGAACCTGCCCGGCGGCGGCCGCCATCTCCACGGCCCCGGTGACGGCGAGGTCGCCGGCCTCGGGTGCGTCCTTGTCCTCCGGCAGCTGGAACCCGGCGGCCTTGAGGTCGGTGTCGAGGAAGGCGTGAGTGCCGCGGCCCATCGCCACCGCGATCGGGCTGAGTGCGTCGCGCAGTTCGACCAGTCGGGGCAGCACCCACTTGGTGCCGGGCCGGAAGTCGGCGAGCTGCACGTGGCCGAGGCCGTCGTCGCGGACGCCGTACACGCAGATCGCGGCGTAGTCGCGCAGCGGGCTGATGTCGAGGCCGAGGGCCACGCCGCCGGCGGCGATGCGCGCGGAGTGCTCGTCGGCCATCGTGACCCACAGCCGCGGGTCGATGACGATGTTGCCCTGCGAGCGGCGCGGCCAGATCCCGAGGATCTCCCGCGCGAAGCCCTTCGGCGACATGGCGCGGCGGTCGCAGGGCAACATCGTCATCGACCCGCGGCTGTGGGTCACGATGGCCGACGAGCACTCCGCGCGCATCGCCGCCGGCGGCGTGGCCCTCGGCCTCGACATCAGCCCGCTGCGCGACTACGCCGCGATCTGCGTGTACGGCGTCCGCGACGACGGCCTCGGCCACGTGCAGCTCGCCGACTTCCGGCCCGGCACCAAGTGGGTGCTGCCCCGACTGGTCGAACTGCGCGACGCACTCAGCCCGATCGCGGTGGCGATGGGCCGCGGCACTCACGCCTTCCTCGACACCGACCTCAAGGCCGCCGGGTTCCAGCTGCCGGAGGACAAGGACGCACCCGAGGCCGGCGACCTCGCCGTCACCGGGGCCGTGGAGATGGCGGCCGCCGCCGGGCAGGTTCTCGACGGCGTGCGCGAGCAGTCTTTCCGGGTCGTGCCGAACCAGCACCTGGACACCGCGGTGGCCGGGGCGAAGACCAAGCAGTCCGGCGACACGATCGCCTGGGCGCCCGCCAGCTCCGACGTCGAGATCAGCCCCCTCGTCGCCATGTCCCTCGCCCGCTGGGTCTACATCAACCGCGCGTTCCTCCTCGCCGGCCAGCAGTACGACGTCCTCTCCTCGATCTACTGACCCGCCCGGCCTCCGGCACGCCCCATCCACATCGACGCCTGGAAGGGGGCCGCATGCGCAACCCCCTGAAGCGCTGGGGCTGGACACGGTCCGCCAGCTCGGCCGCGCGGGGGGCAGAGCAGCGCGAGCTCGGTCCCGGAGACGTCCCGTGGCCGGTCGACAACCTGGCGGCCCCGGCCGCGGTGTCCGAGCACGGCGCGCTGCGCCTCACGCCCGTGTTCGCGGCCGGGCGGCTCCTCGCATCGTCGGTGTCGTCGCTGCCGATCCAGCAGTACCGGCGGATGGCCGACGCCACGACGAAGCTGCCGCTGGGCTCGCTGTTCCAGAAACCGTCGGCGCAGGGCACGATCGACGACTGGCTGTGGCGGGCGATGACGTCGCTGGTCTACCGCGGCAACGCGGTCGGCCTGGTCATGGAGCGGGACTGGCTGGAGTTCCCGACCCGCATCGAGTGGCTGAACCCGGCCCATGTGCTGGTGCAGGACTCGATGCCGCTGGGCCAGCGCGGCAGCTTCACGGATCCCGTGTGGTCGTACCTCGGCATCGAGATCCCCGCCGAGGACATCGTGCACATCCCCTGGATGACGATGCCCGGCCGGGTGTGGGGCCTATCGCCGATCGCCGCGTACGCCGTGACCGTGTCCACAGGCCTGGCCGCGCAGCAGTTCGTCGACGACTACTTCCGCTCGGGCGGGCAGCCGCCCGGGCACTTCCGCAACACCCAGCAGATCGTCGACCAGAAGGACGCTACGACGATCAAGCGGCGCCTGGTGGCGTCGATCCGCACGCACGAGCCGATCGTGTACGGCAAGGACTGGGAGTACCAGCCCATCACGGTCTCCGTGCAAGAGGCGCAGTTCTGCGAGACGCAGCGGCTGTCCGCGACCCAGATCGCGGCGATCTACGGCATCCCGCCGGAGAAGATCGGCGGCGAGACCGGCGGCTCCTACACCTACAGCTCCCCGGAGCAGCGGCAGATCGAGTTCATCCAGGACGCCCTGCTGCCTTACCTGGTGAAGCTGGAGAACCACCTCAGCGCACAGCTGCCGCGCGGCCAGTTCATCAAGTTCAACGTCGACGCGCTGATCAGGGTCGACATCCTCACCCGGCACTCCGTGTACGAGAAGGCCCGCCTCATCGGCCTGAACAACCTCGACGAGCTGCGCGCCCGCGAGGACGAAGCGCCGCTGCCCGACGGCAAGGGCCAGGACTACACACCGCTGCCCATCCAGGCCGGCTCGAACATCACCGTCCCGCAAATCCGCGGCGAGATACCGCCGCCCCAGGACCCGGGGCTTCGCCTCGTCAAGACCCCGAGGGGGAAGCATGGTTGATCGTCGACAGCTGCGGGACTCTCCCGAGCGCCGCGGCATCGCGAGCGGGCAGTTCGAGCTGCGGGCGCAGGGCGGGCAGATGCTGCTCACCGGCTACGCGTCCGTGTTCAACAGCCCGTACGACGTGTACGGCGGCCCCCCGATGGGCTGGACCGAGGACGTCGACCCGCACGCCTTCGACGTCACCCTCGGGGCCCGTGCCGACGCCCACCTGCTGATCAACCACGGCGGGATGCCGCTCGCGAGGACGAAGTCCGGGACGCTGAAGCTGGCGGCCGACTCCACCGGCCTGCATGTCGAAGCCGGCCTGGAGCCCACGGATCCGGACGTCCAGCGGCTCATCCCGAAGATGAGCCGCAAGGACATGGACGAGATGTCTTTCGGGTTCCGCGTCAAGAACGACGAGTGGAACGAGGACTACACGCAGCGCCGCCTTCTTGAGGTCTCCCTCCACAAGGGCGACGTCAGCGTCGTCAACTTCGGCGCCAACCCGGCGACCAGCGCCCAGCTCAACAGCGCCTCTGAAGCGCTGGAACTGCTCGCCGCCCTGGATCCGGAGGCCGCGATGGCCGAGCTCCGCTCCGACGGAGTCGACCTCGGACGCCTCACCCTCGCCCGGGACAACGTCGTCGCGCTGCACCGGCAGATGAAGCCGCAGCCGAAGAAGTCCGGTCGCCTCACCCTCGCTGAGGCTCGCGCCATCGAGGACGGCGAGGTCGACGTCCAGCTCGCGGCCGTGATCCCCGCGCACACAACCGGCACCGACACGATCGGCATCGACCGCCGGGCGTCCGCGGCCGGCGCAGACGGCAGCCCCGTGCTGCTGCGCTACGTCCACGCCTACGTCGACCCAGGCGGCGACCCGACCTCGGTCGAGTCCTACCGGTTCCCCCACCACGAGCCCCGTCTCGGATCGCCGGCCTCGCTGCCCGCGGTCCGGCACGCCCTGTCCCTGCTCCCGCAGGCAGACATGAGCGCCGAGCAGAAGGCCGCCGTCGAGCGGCACCTGCGCCGGCACCTCGAAGACGCCGAGTCCTGACCCGGCGCACCCCCACTGAACCACCCGCGATCCGGCACGGATCGCGGCTGCTGTCGCCCGCCTGGCACTGGCGCACGACGGCTCATCACGGCCTGGCACTGGCCGCCGTCATGATCCGTTACGCCAGAAAGGCACGCTCATGGATGAGCGATTCCGGCGGCTGGTTGCCCGCCGCGAGCAGGTCGCCCGCGAGCGCGAGGACACCCTCGCCAAGCGCAAGGCGATCACCGACCTCGCCGAGGAGGAGGCCCGCGAGGACCTCCTCCCCGAAGAGGACGCCGAATTCCGGGAGCTGACCGGACAGATCAAGGCGTTCGACGAGCAGCTCTCCCAGCTCGACGAGCGGATCGCCGAGCTGTCCGCCGAGGCCGAGCGCGGTGCCACCGTCACGGCCGGCGCGG
>NZ_JAHHIU010000034.1 GCF_024539815.1 Streptomyces hayashii | reverse complement strand
CGTCCACCGCACCCCGCGTCACCACCACCAGACAACCCGAACCCGACTCCGAAGACGTCAGGAACGACTGCACCGCATCCAGGGCATCGGCGGTGACCCGGCGGACATCCTCTGCGCAGAGCGAAGCCGACTCCACCTCCAGCAGCTTGGCCTCTCCGGCGGCATCCGCATCGGCGACCACCGGCATAGGCGACCACTCCACCCGGAACAGCGCATCACCACGACCGCCCCCGGCCACCCTCACCTGCTCCTCGGAGACAGCCCGCGTCACAAGCGACTCCACCGACGCCACCGGCACGCCCTCACCGTCGGCCAGGTCCAGCGACAGCGACTCCGCACCCGCCGGCCTCAGCCGCACACGCAACGACGACGCACCCGAAGCATGAAGCGACACACCACTCCACGCGAACGGCAGCCGTATGCCTCCCCCTCCGCCTTCGTCATCCGCACCCTGTGGCTGAACAAAGGCGCCGGCGTGCAGCGCAGCGTCCAGCAGCGCCGGGTGCAGACCGAACCCGGCAGCCGAGTCCACCTCACCCGACGGCAACGCGACCTCGGCGAACACCTCGTCGTCCCTGCGCCACACCGCACGCAGACCCTGGAACACCGGCCCATACCCATAACCACGGACGGCCAACTCCGCGTACAGGTCCGTCACGTTCACGGCTGTCGCATCCTTCGGTGGCCACACACCCAACTCGGCGACAGGAGCGGGGACCTCGACACTGAGCCGGCCACTCGCGTGTCGCACCCAGGGACTGCCTGACTCCGCATCGTCGGGCCGGGAGTACACCGCGACCGGCCGGTCTCCGCTGCCGGTTTCCTCACCGACCGAGACCTGCACCCGTACCGTGCCCTCGTCGGGAACCACCAGCGGTGCCTCGATGACCAGCTCACGCAATGTGCTGGTCCCCACCTCGTCACCGGCGCGGACGGCGAGTTCCACGAGGGCCGTACCGGGCAGCAGGACCGTGCCGGACACGGCGTGGTCCGCGAGCCACTGCTGGGCGGCCAGCGACAGCCGGCCGGTGCCCAGCACACCACCGGTGTCGGGCACGCTGATCACCGAGTCGAGCAACGGATGCTCCACCGCGAACGCCGGATCAACAGCCGACACATTCGAGTTCAGCCAGAACCGCTGCCGCTGGAAAGCGTAGGTGGGCAGATCCACCCGCCGAGCGCCGGTCCCGGCGAACACCTCCTCCCAGTCCACCTCCACACCACGGGCATGCAACTGCCCGAGGCTGTTCATCACGGCCCGGACCTCCGGCACCTCACGTCGCAGGGAGGGCACACAGTCCTGAGCCACCATCCCCGACAACACACCATCGGGACCCAGCTCCACGAACGTGGAGACCTTCAACTCCCGCAGCGCCCGGACCCCGTCGTGGAAACGGACCGTGCCACGCACGTGCTCCACCCAGTACTCCGGCGAACACAACCTGCCCGCGTCAGCCACCTCGCCGGTCAGGTTCGACACCACCGGCAGAACAGGCTCGTGAAACGTCAGCCCCGCCACGACCTGACGGAACTCCTCCAGCATCGGATCCATCAACGACGAATGGAACGCATGCGAGACCCGCAACCGCTTCGACCGCCGCCCCTCAAGACAGGCCACCACCTGCACGACCGCCTCTTCGACACCCGACAGCACCAGCGAGGACGGACCGTTGACCGCGGCGATGCTCACACCCTCCGGCAGCAAGGGTGCGACCTCCTCCTCCGCAGCCTCGACCGCGAACATCACCCCACCCGACGGCAAAGCCTGCATAAGCCGGCCGCGCGCCACCACCAGGGTCGCAGCGTCCCGCAACGACCACACACCCGCCACATACGCAGCCGTCACCTCACCGATCGAATGACCAGCCAGACAGTCGGGACGCACACCCCAGGACTCCACCAGTCGGAACAACGCCACCTCGACCGCGAACAACGCCGGCTGCGCATACCGCGTCTCCTCCACCAATGCCGGCTCATCACCGAAGACCAGATCCTTCAGCGAACAGCCCAGACCCTCATCGACGACCGCGCACACCTCATTGAAAGCCTCCGCGAACACCGGGAACGCGCCATACAACTCACGCCCCATCCCGACCCGCTGCGACCCCTGACCCGTGAACAGCACACCCAGACGCCCCGGGACCACCGCCTGCGACTCCACCGACGCAAGCTGCTCCCGCGCCTCGTCCATCGAACCTGCCACCACCACCGCACGGTGATCGAAGTGGGCACGGGTCGTCGCAAGTGAGTACGCCACGTCCGTGAGACTCAGTTCGGGCCGCTCGTCCAGGAACGCGGCCAGCCGCGCCGCCTGCGCACGCGCACCCTCCGGCGACCTGCCCGACGCCACCAACGGCACCACACCACCCGACGCCACACCGTCCGGCGCAACCGCACGCTCCGCCGGGGACTCCGTCTGTACGGCCTCCAGAATCACGTGCGCGTTCGTCCCACTGATACCGAAGGAGGAGACGGCCGCACGGCGTGTACGGCCCGGCTCAGTCGGCCATTCCCGCGCCTCGGTGAGCAGTTCCACCGCGCCCGCCGACCAGTCCACCTTGGGCGACGGCTCGTCCACATGCAGCGTCTTCGGCAGCACACCGTGCCGCATCGCCTGCACCATCTTGATCACACCCGCCACGCCCGCCGCAGCCTGCGCATGACCGATGTTCGACTTCAACGA
>NZ_JAHHIU010000033.1:1712-3098 GCF_024539815.1 Streptomyces hayashii | reverse complement strand
CGCAGGCGGTTCGTCGTCACTGTCCGGGCTGGAGCCGCAGGCCGTGACCACCACGGCGACCAGTGCAGTCACACCGAGAGTTCTGAGGGTTCTCACCTTCGCACCATGGCAGGCGCCTATCCCTGTGGAGCCCATGGTCATCAACTCGTTACGGTACGTTCGCTGTTCCCAGAAGAGGCTTCGTCGTCGGCAAGGCGCTGGAGGAGACGACGCCCGACGAGTATGACTGGGCACGGCGATTCGTCATCGAGTCCGGCCTGCGTGCATCGAGGGCAGACGACCTGCAGGAACTCAAGAAGCGGCGGGCCGAGCTCAACCGGCACAGCGGCCTCGCGCATGAACGCACGTGGAACGGGGCCGCGGAATAGGTCGAACCGTCTGCCCGGTCAGCAGTGAACCCACAGCACAGTATGCACGTGCCGCCTGGGAAACGCAGACGCCGCCACGGGCACACGCTTTCGAATCCAAGGCGTGCGGGCACCATTGAGGCATGAGCACACCAGTGGGGCGCGACGGCCGACCCCTCGTCACTACCACCCAGGCCGCCTACAGCCTCGGCATGCAGCCCCGCCAGTTCCGCGACTGGGCGCGCCGCCGCGCCCTGGTCTCGGCTGGCTCCCGGCCCAACCCTGTGCGCGGCCAGGCTCTCGCACTGTGGGACCTCGCTGACATCGCCGAGGCTGTGCGGCTCAAACAACCCGCCTCCGCAAAGTGAACCGTGATCGTCACGATCTGCGATGCTCCAGCGTCCACGGGTTCCAGGGGCGTCCAGGGATTCCAGTAAGTGCCCTGCGTGTCCAGGGCGGTGCGTGCATTCCTTGACAGATGATCACTCTGCGTTCATTCTGTGAGACGTTGGCAGCGCTGTCGTTGAGGTCTCACCTCCCGCACTGCCATCCTCACGCCACCACGAGCCCGGCCCGCGCGCCGGGCTCACCCATGTGTGGGAGGGCAACAGCAATGCCGGAGTCCCGACACGTCACCATCACCGTGTCCGGCGACCTGGTCGACGACTTCGAGGCCCAGGCCCACCACCTCGCTCCGGCCCGCATCGTCCGCAAGGACCCCACGGGGTACGACGTGGCCTACACCCTGGACTGGCCCGGCGCCCCCGAGCGAGCAGCCAGCGTCACGCCCCTCTGGTGTGCCTCGCACCTCGGCGACTACGTCACGCAGGGGCTCCACTCCCTGGAGTGGTACGACGCCGTCGGCCGCCCTGTCCCGGGCTCCGACCCAGCCGCCCTCGCCGACCATGCCGCAGCTCACTGAGCAGGAGATCGCCCGCCGCACCAGGCAGGCCCGCAGCGGCCGGCCGTGGCTACGCCTCCAGGCGCAGGTGTACGCCGACGAGACCCACTGCTGGATCTGCCACCGCTACGTCGACCA
>NZ_JAHHIU010000033.1:0-1612 GCF_024539815.1 Streptomyces hayashii | reverse complement strand
CGTCGACCACGTCCACCCGCTCTGGCTCGGTGGTGACCCGCTCGACCGATCGAACTGTCGGCTCGCCCATCGACGCTGCAACACCGCCCGGAACAACCGACTGCGCGCAGCGCAGCGGCCGCGCCCCACCCATACGGTGCCGGCCTCGGCCCTCTGACCTGGGGGCAGCGCCAGGTTGATCATGGTCCCGCCCGACCTTGATCAACCCCAACAAGATCAACGATCACCATGATCGATCTGATCAAGCTCCTGACCTGGGTAAATGGAAATGATCAGGCCTCTGACCTGGGATGATTCGAAGTGGATCAAGGTATTTCAAGATCGACTTTTTTTGATCATGGTATGGCTGACCCCGCGCCCAACTGAAAAAAATATCCCCCCGTGAAAAACGGCAGGGCTCTTCTCCGGGCGGTGATCTTGGTGGAGACACCCCCTGGACTGGGGGAGCGGGGCCGGCGCCTCTGGGGCGACTGTGTGGCGATCTGGTCTCTGACTCCGGCGCATCTGCTGCTGCTGGAGGAGGCTTGTCGGATCGCTGACCGGCTCGACCTTCTGAACACCATGCTGAGGGCAGCCGCGGGGGAAGTCAAGTCCGATAGCCAGCAATTCGCTGATATTTCAGGACTGTTGGCCGAGTCTAGGTTGCAATCGGGCGCTCTGAAGCTGCTGTTGTCGGAGATTCGCCAAGGTCAGATGGGGTCTGGCCCCGCTGCGGAGGATCCGGCGGGAGGTGCTGGTGTCTCCGACCTCTCCAAGCGGATCGCTGAGCGCCGCCGCCAGGCCGAGGGTTGAGGTCCACCCGCCCTACGCGTACACGTTGGGCGCGGAGGCGTGCGATCTCGCCGCGACCGCCGGCCTGGTCGCCGATCAGTGGCAGCGTGACGCGATCGACCTGCTGCTCGCGTGTCGGGAGGACGGCAAGTGGGCGTGCTTCGAGTACGCCGAGCTCGTCGCACGGCAGAACGGCAAGGGCTCGATCCTGGAGATCCGGGTGCTGCTCGGGTTCCTGGTGCTGGGTGAGGAGGTCATCCTCTGGTCGGCGCACGAGTACAAGACGTCGATGGAGGCCTTCCGGCGGGTCCGAAGGCTCATCAAGAGGCTCGGCAAGCAGGTCGGGAACAACGAGAACCTGTACGAGGTCGACGGCGTCCGCATCAAGATCTCGAACACGAACGGGGAAGAGGGTTTCGAGCGCCTCGACACCGAGGCCCGCATCAAGTTCGTCGCCCGGTCCAAGGGCAGCGGCCGCGGGTTCAGCGGTGACCTGGTCATCATCGACGAGGCTTTCGCGTACACGCTGATCCAGCAGGACGCGCTGAGCCCGACGATGCGGGCCCGCCCGAACCCGCAGATCATCTACACGAGCAGCCCCCCGCTCGACGGCGAGTCCGGCGAAGTGCTGTTCAACCTGCGCGCGCGAGCCGAAGCCGGAGGGGACGACTCGCTCGGCTACCGCGACTGGGGCGCAGCCGGCGACCTCGACCACCTGGACGACGTCGATCTCGACGACCGGCGGCTGTGGGCGGCGACGAACCCGGCCTGGGGCGGCCGCGTCACCCCCGAGGCCATGGTCCGCGACCGCCGCGCCATGTCGCCGAAGGGCTTCGCGCGG
>NZ_JAHHIU010000032.1 GCF_024539815.1 Streptomyces hayashii | reverse complement strand
CACACTCCGCGCACCATGCACGGCCACCACATGCCGGGCCACCAACGCACCCAGACCACCCGTACCACCCGTGACCAACACCGTCCCCGACGGATCCAACGGCGCCGCGACCGTCAACACCACCTTGCCCACATGCCGGGCCAAACTCATGAACCGAAACGCATCCCGCGCCAACCGCACATCCCACGCCCGCACCGGCAGCACATCCAGCACCCCAGCGGCGAACAACTCCAACAGCTCCGCGAGGAGTTCAGCGATCCGGTCCGGACCCGCCTCGAACAGATCGAAGGCCGTGTAATCCACACCAGCCATCTCACGCACATCGGTCTTGCCCATCTCCAGGAACCGGCCACCCTCCGCCAGCACCCGCACCGACGCGTCCACGAACTCACCCGCCAGCGAGTTCAACACCACATCGATCCCCGAGAACCTCTCCGCGAACCCGACATCCCTCGACGACGCGATGTGCTCATCGTCCAGACCCAACGCACGCAACGCATCCCACTTGTGGGGACTCGCCGTCGCATACACCTCCGCCCCGAAATACCGCGCCAGCTGAATCGCCGCCATCCCCACACCACCAGCGCCCGCATGCACCAGCACCGACTGACCCGCCCGCAACCCCGCCAGATCCCGCCACGCATACAACGCCGTCAAAAACACCACCGGCACCGACGCAGCCCGCGCAAACGACCACCCCACCGGAACCCGCGCCACCAACCGCCGATCCGTCACCACCACACTGCCCATGCCACCCGGCGCCATACCGAACACCCGATCACCCACCACCAGATCGGTCACCCCGGGACCCACCCCGGTGACCACACCCGCCGCCTCCGCACCCAACGGACCCGCAGGACCCGGATACATCCCCAACGCACTCAGCACATCACGGAAGTTCACCCCCGCCGCCCGCACAGCGACCCGCACCTGCCCCTCGGCCAACTCGACCTCGGCCTCCGGGAACGCCATCAACTCCAGCGCGTCCAGACTCCCCCGCTCCACACTGTCCAGACGCCACGCCTCCACGCCGACCGGCACCGCCAACGCGTCATCAGCGCCGACCCGCACCAGCCTCGGCGCGGACATCTCACCGTTCCTTAGGGACAGTTGGGGCTCGTCCGTGGCGAGAGCCGCCGGCAGGGCGGACCACGACCGGGGCGTACCGTCCACGTCAGCCAACAGGAACCGCCCGGGATTCTCCGCCTGCGCGGACCGCACCAGCCCCCACACCGCACTCGCGTCCAGATCCGACACCACTTCTCCGGGGCCCGAGGCGACGGCCCCCCGCGTCAGCACCACCAACCGGGCATCCGCCCACCGCTCGTCGGCGAGCCACTCCCGGACCGCGCCCAAGGCGACGGCCACGGCGTCCGCACCGCCGACCGGAAGCACACACAGCGCGCCGTCAGGCGCCTGCGTCACCCCCGCGCTGCCCTCGGCCACGAAGCCGGACGCGCACAGCTCCTCGACCAGCTCGACGTCCCCGCCGAGCACCGCCCAGCGGCCGGGGCCGGCGTCCCGTGCGGCGGCGTCCGGCACCGGCACGGGCGCCCATTCCACCCGCAGCAGCGCCTCGTCCGCCGCGGGGTCCTGCCGCCGGAACTGGTCCGAGTGGGCGCGCCGTACGAGCAGTGAGCCGGCCTGGGCCACGACGGCGCCGGTCTGGTCGGCGACCAGGACCGCGACCGCGTCGGTGGCCGCCGGCGTCAGACGGACCCTGAGGGCGGTGGCGCCGGTGGCGTGCAGCGAGACCGAGGACCAGCAGAAGGGCAGCAGGCCTTCGTGGCCGTCCGACGCGTCCCCGGCGACGAAGCTGCCGAGCATGATGGCGTGCAGGCCGGCGTCGAGGAGCGCGGGGTGGAGGCCGTAACGCGCGGCGTCCTCGTGGGCGGTCTCCGGCAGGGCGACCTCGGCGAAGACCTGGTCGCCGAGCCGCCAGGCCCTGTGCAGGCCTCGGAAGAAGGAGCCGTAGGCGAAGCCGCCGGTGGCCGCCCAGGTGTCGTAGAAGCCGTCGAGCGGGACGGCTTCGGCACCGGGCGGTGGCCAGGCGGTCAGGTCGTCGGCTGTGGCCGCGGCGGCAGGTGTGAGGGAGCCCTGAGCATGACGGGTCCACGGCGTGTCGTCCGACCAGTCGTCACCGTGCGGGCGGGCGTGCACGCTGAAGGAGCGCCGGCCGTTGTCGTCGGGGGCTCCGATGGACAGCTGGAGGTGGACGGGTTCGTCGTCGGGGAGGATCAGCGGGGTTTCGAGGGTGAGTTCCTCGACGTGTCCGCAGCCGACCTGGTCGCCGGCGCGGACGGCCAGTTCGAGGAAGGCCGTGCCGGGCAGGAGGACGACGCCCATGATCCGGTGGTCGGCCAGCCACGGGTGGCTGCGCAGCGAAAGGCTGCCGGTGAGGAGCACGCCGTCGGTGTCGGCGATCCGCACGGCCGCGTCCAGGAGGGGGTGGTCGACCGCCTGCCGGCAGGGACCGCCGAGGTCGCCGAGGAAGGCCGGCGGCTCCAGCCAGTAGCGCTGCTGCTGGAAGGCGTACGTCGGCAGTTCCACCCGGCGGGCGTTGCCGCCCGTGGTGAACGCAGCCCAGTCCACCGCACCGCCGCGCACGTGGACGCCGGCCAGCGCTGTCACGAGCGTCCGCTTCTCGGCGCGGTCGCGGCGCATGGTCGCCAGGACGGTGGAGCCTTCGTCGGTGAGCGTCCGCTGGGCCATGGCCGACAGCACGCCGTCGGGGCCCAGCTCGACGAACGTACGGACGCCCTGGGCGTGCAAGGCCTTTACTCCGTCGGCGAAGCGGACCGTCCCCCGGACGTGGCGGACCCAGTAGTCCGGCGAGCACAGCTCCTCGACGGTCGCGACCTCACCGGTCAGGTTCGAGACGACCGGGATGCGCGGAGCCTCGTACGACAACCCCTCCGCGACCGCACGGAAGCCGTCCAGCATCGGATCCATCAACGGCGAGTGGAACGCATGACTGACCGTCAACCGCTTGACCCGCAGGCCCTCTTCCCGCCAGCGCTCTGCCAACTCGGCGACAGCGTCCGCGTCCCCGGACACAGCCACCGACGACGGACCGTTGACGGCCGCGACCGCCACCCGCTCGTCCAGCAACGGCAGGACGTCCGCCTCGGACGCCTCCACCGCCAGCATCGCGCCACCCGCAGGCAGCGCACCCATCAGCCGCCCACGCGCCGCGACCAGCGCACACGCGTCCTCCAGCGACCACACCCCCGCCACATAGGCCGCAGCAATCTCGCCGATGGAGTGACCGGCCACGAAGTCCGGCCGCACACCCCAGGACTCCAGCAGCCGGAACAGAGCGACTTCCAGAGCGAACAGCGCCGGCTGCGTGAACTCCGTCCGGCCGATCAGACCGTCCCCGTCCCGGATCTCGTCCCCGTCCCCGCTCTCGTTTCCGGGCCGGTCCCCGTCCGTCTCCGCGAACAGCACCTCCCGCAGCGGACGGTCCAGCACGCCGTCGAACTGCGCACACACCTCGTCCAGCGCAGCGGCGAACACCGGATGGATGTCGTACAACTCTCGTCCCGCGCGAGGTCGTTGGCTGCCCTGCCCCGAGAACAGGAACCCGAGCCTGCCGAGCAGTCGCCCACTCGCGCTGTCGGCGGCGCGTATCACACGGCCGGACAGCCGGTCCTCGGCCAAGTCGCGCAGTCCGGCGAGCAGTTCCTGCGGGTCGCGGCCGATGACGGCCGCGCGGTACTCGAACGCGCTGCGGTTCGTGGCCAGCGAGTACGCGAGGTCGGCCGTCTCGGCGGGAGGAGTGGTCGTGAGGTGGTCGGCGAGACGGAGCGCCTGTGCTCGCAGTGCCGCTTCGGTGCGTGCGGACAGCAGCCACGGCACCGGCCTGTCGGCCGGCTCCGGCCGCTCGGCGAGCGGCGCTTCGGGGGCCTGTTCGAGGATGGTGTGAGCGTTGGTGCCGCTGACGCCGAAGGAGGAGACGGCGGCCCGGCGCAGGCGACCGGTCCGCGGCCATTCGCGTGCTTCGGCGAGCACTTCGACCGCGCCCGTGGACCAGTCGACGTGCGGGGACACCTCGTCGACGTGCAGGGTCCGCGGGAGCAGTCCGTGACGCATCGCCATGACCATCTTGATGACGCCGGCGACACCGGCGGCGGCCTGGGTGTGACCGATGTTGGACTTCACCGAGCCCAGCAGCAGCGGCCGTTCGTCGTCCCGGTCCTGGCCGTAGGCGGCCAGCAGGGCCTGTGCCTCGATCGGGTCGCCGAGCGCGGTGCCCGTGCCGTGCGCCTCGACGGCGTCGACCTCGGCGGCCGCCAGACCCGCGCTCTCCAGCGCCTGGCGGATCACCCGCTGCTGTGCGGGCCCGTTGGGCGCGGTGAGACCGTTGGACGCGCCGTCCTGGTTCACCGCCGAGCCGCGGACCACGGCGAGGATCTCGTGGCCGTTGCGGCGGGCGTCGCTCAGCCGCTCCACCAGCAGCATGCCGGCGCCCTCGCCCCAGCCGGTGCCGTCCGCATCGGCGGAGAAGGCCTTGCAGCGTCCGTCGGCGGCCAGCCCGCGCTGGCGGGAGAACTCCACGAACGCGCCCGGCGTCGACATCACCGTCACACCGCCCGCGAGCGCCATGTCGCACTCTCCGGACCTCAGCGCCTGCGCGGCCAGGTGGAGGGCGACCAGCGAGGAGGAGCAGGCGGTGTCGACGGTCAGGGTCGGGCCTTCGAGGCCGAAGGTGTACGCGAGCCGACCGGAGACCACGCTGGCCGCGTTGCCGGTGCCGACGTGGCCTTCGCCGCTGGCGGCGCCGAGCAGCAGGGCCGGGTAGTCCTGGCCGTTGGTGCCGACGAACACGCCGGTCCGGCTGCCGCGTGCTCCGCGCGGATCGACGCCTGCGCGCTCGAACGCCTCCCAGGTCGTCTCCAGGAGCAGTCGCTGCTGCGGGTCCATCGCGAGGGCCTCGCGTGGGGAGATCCCGAAGAAGCCCGCGTCGAAGCGGTCCGCGCCGTCGAGGAAACCGCCGACCCTGACGTAGGAGGTCCCGGAGTGCTCGGGGTCGGGGTGGTAGAGGGCGTCGAGGTCCCATCCTCGGTCGTCCGGGAAGTCGCCCAGCGCCTCACGGCCTTCGGCCAGCAGCAGCCACAGGTCCTCGGGGGACGTGACACCGCCGGGGAAACGGCAGCCGATCCCGACGATCGCCACCGGCTCGTCCACGGCCACGGCGGCGGACGACGACACCGCGCGCGCCGCCTCGGTCCCGGCGTCGGCTCCCCCGAGGCTCCCGTACAGCTCGTACAGGCGGTCGGCGAGGGCGAGCGGTGTCGGGTAGTCGTAGACCAGGGTGCTCGGCAGGCCGAGTCCGGTGAGAGAACCGAGTCGGTTGCGGAGTTCGACGGCGGTCAGCGAGTCCATGCCGAGTTCGTTGAAGGGCCGCGTCTCGGCTACGGCCGACGCCGAGCTGTGCCCCAGGGCGAGCGCCGCCTGCTCACGGACGAGGTCCAGCAGCAGGGCGGCGCCTTCGGCGGCGGAGAGCCCGGCGAGCCGCTCGCCGAGCGCGCCGCCTTCGGCCCGCGGCCGCCGGTCTTCGGGATCGTGTACGTCGTCGAGGGCGCGGACGGCCGCCGGGATGCCGGTCAGCAGGGGCGCCGGGCGGGCGAGGGCCAGGCCGGGAGCGAAACGGGCCCAGTCCACGTCGGCGACGACCGTCGTCGGGTTGCCGCCGGACACCGCGAGCCGCAGCGCCTCGACGGCCGTCTCCGGGGTGAGCGGTGTGAGGCCGGAGCGGCGCAGCCGGGCCTCGGCGGTGTCGCCGTCGGCCGCCATGCCGGCCCCTGCCCACGGTCCCCACGCCAGCGAGGTCGCGGGAAGTCCGAGGCCGTGGCGGTGGTGGGCGAGGGCGTCCAGGTAGGCGTTGGCGGCGGCGTAGTTGGCCTGCCCGGCGCCGCCGACGCTGCCGGAGAGGGAGGAGAACAGGACGAACGCCGACAGGTCGAGGTCGCGGGTCAGCTCGTGCAGCTGCCAGGCGCCGACGGCCTTCGCCGCCAGGACGTCCGCGAGGCGCTCGGGGGTGAGGGCGTCGAGAACGCCGTCGTCGAGGACGCCGGCGGTGTGGATCACCGCGGTGAGCGGCCGTTCGGCCGGGATCGAGGCGATGACGTCGGCGAGCGCCACGCCGTCGGTGACGTCGCAGGCGGCGACGGTGACGGGAACGCCGTCCAGCTCCGCCACCAGTTCCGCCGCGCCGGGCGTGTCCACGCCCCGACGGCCCAGCAGTACGAGCCCCTCGGCACCGTTCGCGGCCAGCCAGCGGGCCACCCCGGCCCCGAGAGCCCCGAGGCCGCCGGTGACCAGCACCGTGCCGGACGGCGTCCAGGGCGCCGATCCCGACCCGGTCAGCGGGGCGGGCCGCAGCCGTCGTACGAAGACGCCCGACGCCCGGATCGCGGCCTGGTCCTCGGAACGCCGGCCGAGCACCTGGGCGAGGCGGGCGGCGGCGCGGTCGTCCGGCGTCTCGGGCAGGTCGATCAGACCGCCCCAGCGCTGCGGGGACTCCAGCGCCGCCGCCCGGCCCAGACCCCATACCGCGCTCTGGGCGGGGGCCGTCAGACGATCGGCGCGGCCGACCGACACCGCACCGCGCGTGGCGCACCACAACGGCGCCTCGACGTCCGCGTCCCCGAGGGCCTGGATGAGCGTCAACTCTGAGAAGGGGAAGGGCCGTTCCGCGGCCGCGTCGGCCCGGAGAAGGGACAGGACGCCGGCCGGCTCACGGTCGGCGACCTCCTGGCGGAGACGGACCGCGAGGGACTGTCGGTCCTCGCCCGGGGCGATCTCGAAACGGATCGGAGCGATGCCGGCAGCGGCCAGAACGACCAGCCAGGCATCGGCCCAGTCCTCGGACTCTCCCGGGACGACCGGTGGGTCGGCGGGCGCCGGGACGGCGACGAGCCAGGTGCCGGACGCCGATTCCGAAGCCTCGTCCGCCTTCCAGGGCCGCCAGTGCTCCTCGTAGCCGCAGCTGTCCAACAGCGCCGTCCGCCGGCGCCGACGGCGCCATGACGTCAGCAGGGGCAGAGCGGACGCCAAGGTCTTCGCGGCTTCGTCGCCGGCTTCTTCGGGCTCGTCGAGCTGCAACTCACCGGTGAGGGCGGGGAGATCGCCGTTCTCCACGGCGGACCAGAAACGCGCCTCTTCCTGTGCCTCGGGGCCGGTCGCGCCCTCGGCCGTGGCGGCCGAGAGGGAGAGGGACTCCAGCCAGTAGTGCTGGTGCTGGAAGGGGTAGGTGGGCAGGTCGACGGGGTGCGACCGTGCGGTGGTCCGGCCGGTGCGGCCTGCCAGGCAGGGCGACCAGTCCAGGGCCGGGCCGTGGACGTGGAGCGTGGCCAAGGAGGAGAGGAGGGTCGCCTCCTCCCCGCGCTCACGGCGCAGAGCCGGGACGAGCGTGGTGGGGACAGGGCGCGTGGCCCCTGCGTCTTCGGCCGAGATCGTTTCCTGGGCCATGGCGGTCAGGACGGCGTCGGGTCCCAGTTCCAGGAAGTGACGCACGCCCTCGCGGTGCAAGGCGCGCACACCGTCGGCGAACCGGACGGCCTCGCGGACATGACGCACCCAGTACCCCGGCGACCGCAGATCCGCCGCAGCCGCCACAGCCCCCGTGACATGGGAGACGAC
>NZ_JAHHIU010000031.1 GCF_024539815.1 Streptomyces hayashii | reverse complement strand
TCCACTGACCGTGGAAAGAGTTCAGGAACAGCACCTGACGGAAAAAACCAAACCAGATTTAACGAAGTAATGACGCCACTGAATTGTCACTTTTAAACGCAGAGGGTTGCTGTTCTAGAAGGAAAAGGGGCATGCGAAAGGAGTGTGTTTCAAAATATTTCAACGGCGAAACGTTGTACCCCGCGATTTAGAAGGGCTGGGCATACATACAGGAAAAAAAATGGATCCAACCACTCATTTGCGCACAAGTTATCCACAGGCTGTTGCCTTGCAATGTCATTTCGGCCCCATTATCTTGTAGGTCATCTCGAAAACAGCACTACATGTTGTGTTTTTGGCGAGGGGCTGAGGTTTCAGTGAACACAGCGGGTATGCGTGCAAAGTTTGGACGCCGAGCACACATACCCGCCAATCCCTGAACCAATGCGGACACTGGTGGGACGCGCATTAGAGAAAAACCGACTTTGGATGTCAACCATTCAGCCCGGTTTTCCGCTCAAGGGTTGCTCCTGCCTATTCGATTTTTTATAGATACAGGAGCACCTAATCGTGCCGAAAAATCCTAAACAAACTTCGTCTCCCGTGGCCAGCTTGGCCTCCAAAATTCTGCGTAGTGATAGCTCCTCGGCCATCCAGAAGGAATTGGCAGGGTCGGCAATGGCTCAAGCGTCGACCGGCAAGCAAACCGGTGCCGATATGGAGACTAAAGCCAGTCATGTCCTCGACAGCAACAAGTACAGCGCCACCACCAAGACCTTAGCAGCCTCGGTGCTCGCCCAATCGAACAAAGAGCGGGGTGAGTAAAAATGGCTCAGTATTTCGTGAACCGTAATGCACAGACCAATGGTGACCACGAGGTGCATACCAGTACGTGCATCTATTTGCCGGCACTCCATAACCGCCTTGATCTTGGCTATCACACCTCCTGTGTGACCGCTGTTCGCCAGGCTCGCAACACCTACCAGCAGTCGAACGGTTGCCGGACGTGTTCCTCGGTATGCCATACCCAGTAGTTTTGAAGTTTCATCGGAAGCTCTGGGCGGCATTGCTGCTGCCCATCTTCTGCAGGTAAATGGGCTTCCGGGACATTAAGTCTATTGAAGGTTGCGTCTGATGATTCACGATCATGAATACAGCCTATTGGGCGGGGTAAATCGAGCTCTGATTGGTAGGTATTTGACACTACTGGCAAGCGCGATTTCCGGCATTGCGGTTTTTTTGCTGCTGTCAGCTGAAGATTTGGCTAAAAAGTATGACCTGCCTGTAAATCTTCCACCGACAGCCCTGTCACTAATTGGCGCAGGTATAGTTTTTGCTCTGCTGTACGCTCTATTCAATAAGACAGTTTGGAAATGGCGCTGGGCAGTTAAATATCTAAAAGTTCCTGATCTGTCGGGAGAGTGGCAGTGCACTGGAACAACACTGGACACCGAAGGAAATCCGATTCGCTCTTGGCAAGCCGATGTATATATTTGTCAAACTTGGGACAAGATTAGAGTGCGATTGAAGACACATCAATCAGGCTCCAACAGTATCACTGCGGCGTTGGTTCACGATGAAGCTGACGGATACCGCCTTCTTTATAACTACCGGAATGATCCTAATCCCGGCGAACCTGAGCTTCGGGGACATGTTGGCAGCGCAAACCTTTTGTTTACTAAATCACTAGATTGCGCACAGGGTGACTATTTTAACGGTTACGGTCGGCCCACCTATGGGCGAATGGAGCTGAGGAGAAAAAATGAACACACCAATTAACGAGCGAATCAATCGTCTGCGCTCCAGACGCTCGGGCCTTGATAGATCCTCTGTAATCGCGATGGATGCGAAGGATTTCATCGTGAACCGAAGCCTTACAAAAGAGGCGTGGGAACATAGGGTCAAAGACAAGCCGAATACAACTTTTGCTTTAGGGAATCTCCGAACAAGTCCCGGATATGCGAAAATCGCCCGACCACCTGATCCGAGCCTCCCATGAGCCAGATGAGCTTTTCCGACTTCGAGTACGCCGGCAAGCGCAAGCAAACCCGCCGCGAACGCTTCCTTGCCGAGATGGATCAGGTCGTGCCCTGGGCAGGTCTGCTCGGCCTGATCGAGCCGTTCTACCCCAAGGCCGGTGGCGGTCGAAAACCTTACCCACTGGAAACCATGCTGCGCATTCACCTGCTGCAGAACTGGTTCTCCCTCAGCGATCCAGCCATGGAAGAAGCGCTCTACGAAATCACCCCCATGCGCCAGTTTGCACGCCTGACGTTGAGTGCGCCGATACCGGAAGACACCACGATCATGAACTTCCGGCACCTGCTGGAGAAACATCAACTGGCTCCTGCAATCCTCGCGGTCATCAACGGTTATTTGCAGGACAAAGGCTTGTCACTGCGCCAGGGCACCATCGTCGACGCGACCATTATTCATGCCCCAAGCTCGACCAAGAACAAAGACGGCGAGCGCGATCCCGAGATGCATCAGACCAAGAAGGGTAACCAGTATTTCTTCGGTATGAAGGCCCACATCGGCGCTGACGTTGAGTCTGGACTGGTTCATCACGTCCATGGCACCGCTGCCAATGTGGCCGATGTCACCCAAGTCGCTGAACTGCTCCACGGGGACGAAAACGCGGTCTATGCGGACGCAGGTTACACCGGTGTCGAGAAGCGTGAAGAGCACGAAAATCGTGACGTGATCTGGCAAATCGCGGCTCGGCGCAGCACGTATTCCAAGCTGAACAAACGCAGCCTGTTGTACAAAGCCAAGCGCAAGATCGAGTACTGCAAAGCGCAGACACGCGCCAAGGTTGAGCATCCGTTTCGGGTTATCAAGCGCCAGTTTGGTTACGTGAAAGTACGCTTTCGTGGGCTGATGAAAAACACGGCCCAACTGACCACGCTGTTCGCCCTGTCGAACCTGTGGATGGCTCGAAAACGACTGATGGGTTTGGGTGAGTTGCGCACTTAACACGGAGAACCGGGCGGAAAACGCTCCGCTGCACACTGTATTAGGCCGTTTTCAGGGAATAGCGCTGATTGCCTGGTGAATTACGGCCTGCCATCGCTGCGCGGCAAGTTGATCGGAGCATCCCTAGGCGCTATGCAAGAGGTAGATCCTACCTACACCCGCATCAGCATCGAAACCGCAGAACGGGTTAGCAACCAGTTGTCGAAGAGGACAAGCGGCAGTCTTGAATTCGAGCTACAGGGCTCAGTACCGCTGAATGTCCATATTCGAGGGTTCAGTGATGTCGACCTTTTAGCGATAGAAGCTGACTTTCATACCTATGATGCCCGTGGGTACATGAGTACATCGGGTCAGTACCGTTCACCGACCTCACGCACCTCAGTTGGGGTGTTAACTGATCGCAGGGGGGAAATTAGTAAAGCTCTTCGCGATGCGTTTCCCGCTGCGACAATTGACACCTCTGGCTCCAAGGCCATTAAATTGCAAGGAGGGTCATTAGCGCGTCCAGTTGATGTCGTGCCTTCCCACTGGCATGACACTATTAGTTATCAAGCATCTGGTCAGAAACATGACCGTGCTGTCACCATCCTAGATTCGCATAAAAACACCACGATTGAAAACTGGCCTTTCCTGCACATCAAAAAAATACGAGAACGATGTGAAACCACGATTGGTGGGCTCCGCAAATCAATAAGATTATGTAAAAACATAAAGGCAGATCTCGAGGCGGAAGGAAAAGCTGTAACGATCTCCAGCTTTGATATTGCCTCAATAATGTACCACGCCAACATGCATAGTCTCTCCGTTGGCGCCTACTATGAATTAGCGATATTAGCTGAGACCCAAAGATATTTGGATTACTTGTGGAACAACAAGGAAGAAGCGAGGCGACTGATAGTACCAGATGGATCTCGCTTTATATTTAACACGGAAGACAAGTTTAACGGCTTGATGCATCT
>NZ_JAHHIU010000030.1 GCF_024539815.1 Streptomyces hayashii | reverse complement strand
GCACACCCTCCACCTCCGGACACGCCACCAACTCCAGCGCCTCCAGACTCCCCCGCTCCACACTGTCCAGACGCCATGCCCCCGCACCGGCCGGCACCCGCAGCGCCTCCCCGACCCCGACCCGCGCCAGACGGGGCAGCGAAACCGTGCCGTCGCGGAGCGCCACCTGCTCCTCGGTCCCGCCCAGGACATCGGCGAGGGCGGACCAGGACCCGTCCGTGCCGTCCACGTCGGCCAGTACGAAACGGCCCGGATTCTCCGTCTGCGCGGACCGCACCAGACCCCACACCGCGGCGGCGTCCAGGTCGTCCCCGTCGATCGCTCCCCGCGTCACGACAGCGAGTCGCGCTTGCGCGAACCGGTCGTCGCCGAGCCATTCCCGTATGACCTCCAGGAGGCCGTCGAGGGCGGGTCCGCCGTCCCAGGTGAGCACCGCGACGCCGGGGAGGCCGTCGGCGAACGAGAGGGATGCGAGGTCCGCGACACGGCGTGCGGAGAGGGCGGTCGCGCACCCCGACGGGTCGGGGCCGAGCAGGACGAGGTCAGCCGTCCGCTCCCGTGTGACTGTCGCCCTCGTCCACTGGACGCGGTACAGCGGCTCGGGACGCCGTGCCAGGGGGCCGGTCACCTCCCGCAGGGTGAGCGACTCGACGACGGCGACAGTGCGGCCGTCGGTGTCCGCCAGGACCATGTCCACGGTGTCCGGGCCCGTCGCCCGGAGCCGCCCACGCAGCACGGACGCGCCGCCTGCCGGTACCGACACGCCCGACCAGGCGAACGGCAGCCGTCCGCGCCCGCCGTCGGTCCCGGGCAGCAGACCCAGGCCGATTCCGTGCAGCACGGCGTCCAGCAGTGCCGGGTGCACGGCGAAGGCGGCTGCGTCGGACTCGTCCCCATCGCGCAGGGCGACCTCGACGTACATCTCGTCGCCGCGCCGCCAGGCGGCCGTCATGGCGCGGAACGTGCTGCCGTACCGGTATCCCGCCTGTTCCAGTCCGGCGTACAGCTCCTCGGGCGACACCGCGACAGGCTCGGCTCCGACGGGCGGCCAGGAGGTGAAGTCGGCGTCGGAGGAGACCTGTTCAGCCGGGGTCAGGGTGCCGAAGGCATGCCGGGACCAGGCATCGCCGTCGGTGTCGAGTGCGTCGCCCGTGCGCGAGTAGACGCCCACGGGACGCCGGCCGTGTTCGTCGGCCGGGTCGACCCGGACCTGGAGCTGTACCGTGCCCGTGTCCGTGTCCGGCAGGATCAGGGGGTCGGTCAGGGTCAGTTCCTCGACGCGGTCGCAGCCGGTCTCCTGCCCGGCGCACAACGCGAGTTCCATGAAGGCCGTGCCCGGCAGCAGCACCGCGCCCATCACCTGGTGGTCCGCAAGCCAGGGGTGTGTGCGCAGCGACAGCGCGCCGGTCAGCAGGAGCGTCCCCTGATCGGCCAGCGACAAGCGGCCGCCGACCAGCGGATGCCGTACACCCGCGATGCCGTACGCCCCCGCGTCGCCGGCCGCGCCCACACCCGGGCGCGGCCAGTACCGCTGCCCCTGGAAGGCGTACGTCGGCAGCTCGACCCGGCGCGCTCCGCTCCCGGCGAAGTACGCGGCCCAGTCCACCGTGCCGCCCCGCACATGCCACCGAGCGAGCATGGCGTTCACGGAACCGCTCTCGGCGCGCCCTCGGCGCAGCACGGGCAGGCAGACGGCTTCGTCGTCGGCGTCGGGCAGGCAGTGCTGGGCCATCGAGGTGAGGACGGAGTCCGGCCCGAGCTCGACGAACGTACGGACGCCCTGAGCGTGCAGCGCCCGTACGCCGTCGGCGAACCGGACGGCCTCACGGACGTGGCGGACCCAGTACTCCGGCGAGCACAGGTCTTCGGCGCTCGCCGTCTCGCCGGTGAGGTTCGAGACGACCGGGATGCGCGGAGCCTCGTACGACAACCTCTCGGCGACGGCGCGGAAGTCGTCCAGCATCGGGTCCATGAGCGACGAGTGGAAGGCATGGCTGACCGTCAACCGACGGACTCGCAAACCCTCTTCACGCCAGCGACGCTCCAACTCGGCCACCGCTTCGGCGTCCCCGGACACCACGACGGACGTCGGGCCGTTGACGGCCGCGATCGCGGCACGGCCGTCGAGGACGGACAGCACGTCCGCTTCCGACGCCTCGACGGCCAGCATCGCGCCGCCCTCCGGCAGCGCGCCCATCAACCGCCCACGCGCCGCGACCAGCGCACACGCGTCCTCCAGCGACCACACCCCCGCCACAAACGCGGCAGCGACCTCACCGATCGAGTGACCGGCCACGAAGTCGGGTCGCACACCCCACGACTCCAGCAGCCGGAACAACGCCACCTCGACCGCGAACAACGCCGGCTGCGTGTACTCGGTCCGGTCGATCAGACCGCCCGCATCCCCGTCCGCGACGACGCCCTCGTCTCCGTCCTCACTCCCGCTCGCGTCCGCCTGCGCGAACAGCACGTCTCGCAGGGGACGGTCCAGCACCGCGTCGAAGTGCGCGCACACCTCGTCCAACGCGTCCGCGAACACGGGGTAGGCGTCATACAACTCCCGTCCCGCAGCGGCTCGTTGACTGCCCTGACCGGAGAACAGAAAGGCGGCGGGGACGCCCTCGCGCGCCACGTCGGACACGACCCCCGCGTGCCCGGCGTCCCCCGCCGCCAGTGCCGCCAGCCCAGCCGAGAGACTCCGGCGGTCCTCGGCCACGACGGCAGCCCGGTACGACAGCGCGGCCCGGCCCGTCGCCAGGGACAGCGCGATGTCACGCGCCTCCCACTCGTCCCGGTCGCGCACGGACTCCGCCAGCCGTGTCGCCTGGGCTCGCAGCGCGGCCTCGGTATGGCCGGACAGCAGCCACGGCACGGACCGGTCGGCCGGCTGCGGCCGCTCCGCGTCGGCAGGTGCGGGGGCCTGTTCGATGACCATGTGGGCGTTGGTGCCGCTCATCCCGAACGAGGACACGGCGGCACGGCGCGGTCGGCCCGTCTGCGGCCAGTCCCGCGCCTCGGTCAGCAACTCCACCGCACCCGCCGACCAGTCCACATGCGGAGACGGCTCGTCCACGTGCAAGCTCTGCGGCAGCAGACCGTGCCGCATCGCCATCACCATCTTGATCACACCCGCGACACCCGAAGCAGCCTGCGTATGACCGATGTTCGACTTCACCGAACCCAACCACAACGGCCCCTCCCCGGACCGCTCCCGACCGTACGTCGCCAGCAACGCCTGCGCCTCGATCGGGTCACCCAGCGCCGTGCCCGTGCCGTGCGCCTCCACCACGTCCACCTCGGCCGGAGTCAGACCCGCGCTCGCCAACGCCTGCCGGATCACCCGCTGCTGAGACGGACCGTTCGGCGCCGTCAATCCATTGGACGCACCGTCCTGATTGACCGCCGAACCCCGCACCACAGCAAGAACCTCGTGCCCCGACCTCCGGGCATCGCTCAGCCGCTCCACCAGCAGCAGACCGACACCCTCACCCCAGCCCGTACCGTCCGCACCCGCCGCGAACGCCTTGCACCGGCCGTCCGCCGCAAGCCCACGCTGCCGCGAGAACTCGATGAACGCACCCGGCGTCGACATCACCGTCACACCACCCGCGAGCGCCATGTCGCACTCACCCGCACGCAACGCCTGCGCCGCCAGATGCAGCGCGACCAACGACGACGAACACGCCGTGTCCACCGTCACCGCCGGCCCCTCCAGTCCGAAGCTGTACGCCAGCCGGCCCGACACCACACTCGCCGCGTTGCCCGTACCCAGATGACCGCCCAGTTCCTCCTGGGCGTGGGTGAGGAGAGCGGCGTAGTCCTGGCCGTTGGTGCCGACGAAGACCCCGGTGCGGGAGCCGCGCAGGCCGGTCGGGTCGAGGCCCGCGCGTTCCAGGGTCTCCCAGGCGGTCTCCAGCAGCAGCCGCTGCTGGGGGTCCATGGCGAGGGCCTCGCGCGGGGAGATCCCGAACAAGCCCGCGTCGAAGGCAGCGGGGTGGTCGAGGAAGGCGCCGAGCCGGGTGTAGCTGTGGCCGGAGCGGCCGGGCTCGGGGTCGTAGAGCGTCTCGATGTCCCAGCCGCGGTCGTCCGGGAAAGGGCCCACCGCGTCCTGGGCGTCCTTGACGAAGTCCCACAGCTCTTCCGGGGAGCCGATGCCGCCGGGGTAGCGGCAGGCCATGGCAACGACGGCGATCGGTTCGTCGTCGGCGCGGACGGTGACGGGCGGCTGGTCGCCGGTGGGCTGCGCGGGGAGTTCGGTCAGCAGGGTGCGCAGGTGGCGGGCGAGTGCCGTGGCGGTGGGGAAGTCGAAGACCGCGGTGGCGGGCAGCCGTATTCCCGTGTCGTCGGCGAGCCGGTTACGGAGTTCGACGGCGGTGAGGGAGTCGAAGCCCATGTCCTTGAAGGCGCGGCTCGCTTCGACGTCGTCGGCGGAGGTGTGGCCGAGGACGGCGGCGACGGCGACGCGAACGGTCTCCAGCAGATGCCGTCCGCGTTCGGTCTCGGGCAGTGCGGCCAGCCGCATGGTGAAGGGGGTGTCGCCGTTGCCGGTCGTATCGAGGGCCTGGCGGGCCGCGGGTATCTCGTCGAAGAACGCCGACGCCCGCACGGAGGTGAACGCCGGAGCGAACCGCTCCCACTCCACGTCCGCCACCACCGCACACGCCTCACCCACACCGGACAACAGGCCCACGGCGACATTCGGATCCAGCGACCGCAGCCCACGCCGGGCCAGCTCCCGCCCCGCCACACCGGCGGCCGCCATCCCCGAACCGGCCCACGGACCCCAGGCCAGCGCCGACCCCGCCAGCCCTCGCGCCCGCCGGGCCAGCACCAGACCGTCCAGATAGGCGTTCGCCGCCGAGTACGCCGCCTGCCCCCCGCTGCCCCACACGCCGGAGATCGACGAGAACACCACGAACGCGTCCAGCGCCCGTTCCCCGAGCACCGCGTCCAGGTTCGCCGCACCGACGACCTTGGCCCGCATCACCCGCGCCAGCTCCCCAGCCGAGGTCTCCAGCAGGGGCGCCGAGTCGGAGGCGCCGGCCGTGTGGACGACGGCGGTCAGGGGCGGGCCGTCGGCGTCGACACGTTCGACGACGGCGGCCAGGGCGTCGGAGTCGGTCACATCGCAGGCCTCGACGCGTACCTGCGCCCCGAGCCCCTCCAACTCCGCCACCACATCCACCGCACCCGGCGACTCCACCCCACGACGACCGAGCAGCACCACCCGCTCAGCACCCCGCTCCACCACCCACCGAGCCACCCGCACACCCAACCCACCCAGACCACCCGTCACCAACACCGTCCCCGACGGCGACCAACCACCACCCCGAACCACATCCCGCACCCCCACGACAAGCCGCCGCACGAACACACCCGACGACCGCACCGCAACCTGATCCTCAACCCCCTGCCCCAACACCCCACACAACCGACCCGCCGCACGACCATCCAAAACCCCCGGCAGATCCACCGAACCACCCCACAGACCAGGCAACTCAAGACCCGCCACCCGACCCAGACCCCACACCGCAGCCAACCCCGGCCGCACCACACCATCACCATCACCGACAGACACCGCACCACGCGTCACACACCACACGGAGGCCTGCATGCCGGTCTGCCGAAGGGCATGAAGAGCCTGGAGGGTCGTGAGGAGACGTTCAGCTGCATCCGTCTCGGACACCTCGCCGGCGACCGGGCCCGAGGCGACGATCACGCCGGTCACATCGGTCCAGTCGGCCGGACGACCGAGCATCCCGGCGCGGTCCGCCACGTCGGCGGGCAGCGACAGCGTCTCGGTCTCGGCACCCGCTTCACGCAGAGCCTCGGCCAGCCACCCGTGCAGCGTGGCATCGGCGGCGTCCTCGTCGTTCAGGACGACCCAACGGCCGGCGAGTGACACACCGGGCGCCCGGTCGGCCGTCGCGCGCCATTCGACCCGGTACCGAAGGTCCGTGGTCGACGGCACGGCCGTGGGCGCGTTCCGCCTGTCCCCGGCCGACAGCCAGTATCGGTCCCGCTGGAAGGCGTACGTCGGCAACTCGACCTGTCGGGCGTCCGCACCGGCGAGACAGCGCGTCCAGTCGGGCCGCGCCGCTCCACGGACCCAGGCGCCCGCCACCGCGGCCACCACGGACCGCTGCTCGGGACGTCCCCGGCGCAGGACGGGCAGACAGGTCGAGTCGTCGTCCAGCGAGTGCTGGACCATTGCGGACAGCACCCCGTCCGGGCCCAACTCCATGTAGGTGCGCACGCCTTGGTCGCGGAGCGCACCGAGGCCGTCGGCGAAACGGACGGCCTCGCGGACATGGCGGACCCAGTAGTCGGGAGAACACAGGTCTTCGGCGGTCGCCGTCTCGCCGGTGAGGTTCGAGACGACCGGGATGCGCGGAGCCTCGTACGACAACCCCTCCGCGACCGCACGGAAGTCGTCCAGCATCGGGTCCATCAACGGCGAGTGGAACGCGTGACTGACCGTCAACTGCTTGATTCGGAGACCCTCTTCACGCCAACGAGCCTCCAACTCGGCGACCGCATCGGCGTCCCCGGACACCACCACCGACGACGGACCGTTGACGGCCGCGACCGCCACCCGCTCGTCCAGCAACGGCAGCACGTTCGCCTCGGACGCCTCCACCGCCAGCATCGCACCACCCACAGGCAGCGCACCCATCAACCGCCCACGCGCCGCCACCAGCGCACACGCGTCCTCCAGCGACCACACCCCTGACACATAGGCCGCGGCAATCTCGCCGATCGAATGACCGGCCACGAAATCCGGCGCGACGCCCCACGACTCCAGCAACCGGAACAACGCCACCTCGACCGCGAACAACGCCGGCTGCGTGAACTCCGTCCGGCCGATCAGACCGGGATCGGCCTCGGCCGCGACGGCGTCCCCGTTCTCGTCCCCGTCCGTCTCCGCGAACAGCACCTCCCGCAGCGGACGGTCCAGCACGCCGTCGAACTGCGCGCACACCTCGTCCAACGCGGCGGCGAACACCGGATAGGCGTCACACAACTCCCGTCCCGTCCCTACGCGTTGACTGCCCTGTCCGGAGAACAGGAACGCCAGCGCGCCTCCCGTCCCGCTGTCTCCCGTCATGGCGACGGGTGTCGTACGGCCCTCGGCCACGGCGGTCAGGGCAGCCGTGAGTCCGGCGTGATCGGCGCCGACGACGGCGGCCCTGTGGTCCCACACGGCACGGCCGGTGGAGAGGGTCAGCGCGATGTCCTGCGGGCGGGCGCCCGGGTGGGCGCGCAGGTGGGCAGCCAGGCGCATGGCCTGGGCCGCCAGGGCGCCGGGGTCGCGTGCGGAGAGCAGTAGCGGGACGGCGTCGGGGGACGGCAGGGCGGCCCCGGCCCGCTCGGCGGCCGGTTCCGGCGTCGGGGACTCCTCGATGATGACGTGGGCGTTGGTGCCGCTGATGCCGAAGGACGAGACGCCCGCGCGGCGCGGCCGTTGGCCGGGCTGCCACGCGACGGCCTCGGTGAGGAGGCGCACCGCTCCGGCCGTCCAGTCGACCTCGCCGGTGGGCCGGTCGACGTGGAGGGTGCGGGGCAGTTCACGGGCGCGCATCGCCATGACCATCTTGATGACGCCGCCCACGCCTGCCGCGGCCTGGGTGTGACCGATGTTCGACTTGATGGAGCCCAGCCACAGCGGCCGGCCCTCGGGACGCCGCTGTCCGTAGGTGGCGAGTACGGCCTGTGCCTCGATGGGGTCACCGAGCCGGGTGCCGGTGCCGTGGGCCTCCACGGCGTCCACGTCGGCCGGCGTGAGGCCGGCGGCGGCCAGGGCGTCGCGGATGACTCGCTGCTGGGAGGGGCCGTTGGGGGCGGTCAGGCCGTTGGACGCGCCGTCCTGGTTCACCGCCGAGCCACGCACCACGGCGAGGACGCGGTGACCGAGACGGCGGGCGTCGCTCAGGCGCACCATGAGCAGCATGCCGACGCCCTCGGACCAGCCGGTGCCGTCGGCGGTGTCCGCGAAGGACTTGCAGCGGCCGTCGGCGGCCAGCCCGCGCTGCCGGCTGAACTGGACGAACATCGTGGGCGACGACATGATCGCCGCGCCACCGGCGAGCGCCATGTCGCATTCGCCGGACCGCAGCGACTGCGCGGCCATGTGCAGGGCGACCAGGGAGGACGAGCAGGCGGTGTCGATCGTGACCGCCGGGCCCTCCAGGCCGAAGGTGTAGGCGAGCCGCCCGGACACGACGCTGCCCGCGTTGCCGGTCAGCAGATGCGCCTCCACCTCCTGCGGCGCCTCGCCGGGCGGCGGACCGTAGCCCTGGAAGGCGGCGCCGACGAATACGCCGGTCCGACTGCCGCGTGCCGTGCGGGGATCGACGCCCGCGTGTTCGAAGACCTCCCACGAGGTCTCCAGCAGGAGCCGCTGCTGCGGGTCCATGGCGAGCGCCTCACGCGGCGAGATCCCGAAGAACCGCGGATCGAACCGGTCCGCGTCGTGCAGGAAGCCCCCGGCGCGGGTGTAGCTGGTGCCGGGATGGTCCGGGTCGGGGTGGAAGAGACCGTCCAGGTCCCAGCCCCGGTTCGTGGGCATCGCGGAGATGGCGTCCGCGCCGTCCGCGACGAGGCGCCACAGCGCGTCCGGTGAGTCGACGCCTCCCGGGTAGCGGCAGGCCATGCCGACGATGACCACCGGGTCTTCGTCACCGTCCCACGCCGTACGGCCGGGGCGGGCGGCGGTCGGCGCGGGCTCCTCGCCGACCAGCGACAGCAGCAGGTGGTCGACGAGGGCGTACGGCGTCGGATGGTCGAAGACCACTGTGGCGGGCAGGCGCAGGCCGGTCGCCGCGCTCAGGCGGTTGCGCAGTTCGACGGCGGTCAGCGAGTCGAAGCCCAGATCCTTGAACGGCTGCTGCCGGTCCACGGCGGTCGCGCTCTCGTGCCCGAGCACGGCGACGATGTGCGAGAGCGTCAACTCCTCCAGGTGCGCCCGCCGTTCGGCGGCGTCCAGTCCGCGCAGGCGCTCGGCGAGCGACTCACTCGTGGGCTCCGCACCGCCCCTGCGCCGTGCTGCGAGGGCGCGCCGGGGCCCGGCCGCGACCAGGGCGCGCAGCAGCGGCGGTACGGTCCCCGGCGCCGCGTCCTCGGCACGGAGCCTCGTCAGCTCCAGGCGTGCGGGCACCACGGCCGCGTCGGCCCCGGCCCACGCCTGGTCCAGGAGCGCCATCCCCAGTTCGGCGTCGAGCGCCCCCAGACCGGCACGGCTCATGCGCTGGACGTCGGCCTCGTCCAGGGCGCCGGTCATGCCTGTCGCCTGGGCCCATGGGCCCCACGCGAGGGACGTCGCGGCCAGCCCCTGGCGTGCACGCCACTGCGCCAGTGCGTCCAAGTAGGCGTTCGCAGCCGCGTAGTTCGCCTGGCCCGCCGATCCGAGCACGGCCGCGAGGGAGGAGAACAGGATGAAGGCGGAGAGGTCTTGGTCTGCCGTGAGTTCGTGGAGGTGTCGGGCGGCTTCGGCCTTCGGCCCCCAGACAGCGGCCAGCCGCTCCGGGGTGAGCGCCGTGACCAGACCGTCGTCGAGAACACCAGCCGTGTGCAC
>NZ_JAHHIU010000029.1 GCF_024539815.1 Streptomyces hayashii | reverse complement strand
GCCGACCGCCTCCGGCTGCCCCGCCTCGCACCCGCCGACCACGACCTGCTCTGGCAACGCCTGCACGCCCGCTGAACAACCCGCTCCCACCAGCCAGGAACAGCCGCCAACTCCCCCTGCCTACAGGCGCGCCAGCCAAACTGCGCAAAAACCGGCATGCCGCTCAGCTCACTGCGCAGAGCAACACGGCCAGCTCAACCCACGTATCGCCCATCGCCAACGCCTCGGCCCGGGCGTAAGCCTCCCCTGGAATACAGACGTACCACTCAGTACAGCTGAGCAACAGCAGGTCACAACCAAGATCAATTAGCCTGCACGACAGGTACGTCACATGTCCGGGGCTCGCCTGTGCATGGACCCGGTGCGACACCCAACGAGGCTCAAGCCTTCCGAAGGATCTTTCGCAGGATCTGCCCCGCCCCGTCCTAAGACCGTGTCCTACGTGGTGAGGCGTCGTTGTGTCATGTATGGGGCGGGGTACGTGGAGTTGGATTGTTCCGGACGGATTGTGGGAGATCGCGGAGCCGCTGATCCCACCGTCGAGGGTGCGGCCGCAGGGTGGCGGAACGCAGGACACGCCTGATGAGACGTTGTTCGCGGCCATCATCTACGTGCTGGTCAGCGGCTGTGCCTGGCGCCAACTACCGCCTTGTTTCGGCATATCGAAGTCGACCGCTCACCGCCGGTTCCTGATCTGGTCGAGAGCCGGCGTCTGGGGGCGGCTGCACGAAGCCGTTCTGCACCGGCTTGACGACGCCGGCCTCATCGACGTCACCCGCGTCGTCCTGGACACCGCCCATGTCCGGGCTAAAAAGGGGGCGAACACACAGGTCCGAGCCCCGTGGACCGGGGCAAGCCGGGTTCCAAGATGCACGTCCTGTCGGACGCGAACGGACTGCCCCTCCTCGTCGGCGTCTCGGCCGGCAACACCCACGACAGCGAAGGGCTGAAGCCCATGGTCGAGGGTCACCAAACGATACACGACCCCCACCGCGGCCGCCACTTCAAGCCCCAGCGCCTCCACGCGGACAAAGCCTCCGACCGCGCTGACCTGCGGAAATGGTTACGCGGCAAACGCATCGGAGTACGGATCGCGCGCAAAGGCATCGAGTCCAGCGAACGATTGGGCCGCCGACGCTGGGTCATCGAGCGGACGATGTCCTGGCTGTCCGGCTATCGACGCCTGAGCCCTCGCTACGAACGCGATCCCCGCAACTACCTGGCCTTTCTCGGGCTCGCCGCTGCCCTGTGCTGCTACAAACGACTCATCCGCCTCACCACGTAGGACACGGTCTAAGGCGGCTATGGTCTGAGCATGAGGTGGTGAGAGGCGGCGCTGTGGGGCCTGGCCGGGGGCCGGGGCAGCCTCGGTGCTGTCCCTGTCGGCGGCGATTGTCTCTGCCGGCTACACCTGGCCGTGGCGCAAGGAGGGGGAGCTGTGGCCGCGGCTGTTCGTGTTGACCACCGGGCTCATGTTGGGCTCCCTGGTGGCCACCGCTGCGCACGACCAAGTCAGTGGGCCGTGGCCCGCCTTCATCTTCGGTATCGGCGCCCCGGCCACCATCCGCGGCATCCTCGCCGGGATCGAGGTCAACCCTCAACGTGGCTCCAAGCCGACTCGGTCCCGCCGTACTGTCTCGGCCCCGTCGCCGCCACCCGTGCCTGAGGGCGATGTCAGTGAAAACGCGCCCTGACACCCTCGTCGGCCGTCTCGCCCTGGCTGCTCGTCCGACCCGCCCCTGGCTACGAATCCGCGCCTCGAACTGGTGGACCCGTGTCCTCCTGGCGGGCGGTGCCCAACTGACGAGCCTCGATTCCGCGAACTTCACCGACGCCAACCTCACCGCCGCGAACCTGACCAGCACGAACCTCACCGCCGCGAACCTGACCAGCGTGGAACTGGCCGACGCGGAACTGACCGACGCGAACCTGACCCGCGCGGACCTGACAGGCGCGTCTCTGGCCAACGCGGAACTGGCCGACGCGGACCTGACCGACGCGGAATTGGGCGCGCTGTGGTCGGAGCGGACGCGGTGGCCGCAGGCATTCGCCGCGCTCATGCGGTACCGGTCCGAGCCAATCGGGGTGGTCGGTATCGCGTGCAGGGCTCCGGAAAGAGCGGGGCGGAGCTATCCGTCCCCCCGGTCCCGGTGCCCTGATCGCAACTGACCGGTCGCTGTAGCTGACGCTGCCCATGCTCCAGTCCATCCGGCCCTCGTCATCGGCGCTGGTCTGGACGGCCCGCAGGATTCTCCCACGTGCCGTCCATCGACGACCGCCGATGACGGTCGTGAACCGTCTTCCAGCCACCGAAGCAGGGAGGTAGGTCCCGCCAGGGAAGCCGGTCCGCTGTTGGAACAGGATCCCGTGATCACACGACGGTGGCATTGCCAGCGTCCGCCCCGATCGCGATCCCCTAGCAAGTGCAATTCCAGCCGAGCCCGCTCTTCATCCGAAAGATCTCCTGGCCCCGCAGGCGGAGGCGGGCGTCGATGCCGGTGCCGGGTGCGGGATGGAAGAAGATGGAACCGCCGAAGGCGCTCACGAGGTGGAGGACACTCCTTGCACGGGCAGGGCCGGGTGGAGGACGGGCCGCGACTGCGGAAGGAAGGGGATCTCATCAATGCCACGCATGACCAGCCCATATCTGCCCGACACGGGCCGAGGAGCACTGATCGTCCTCGACACCGACCAGCTTGAACGGGCCGGCTTTCCTGACGGGGGCGTGTTCAGGATGCTGCACACGATGGCCAACCTGCACGGGCACACCCTCGCGGTGCCCCAGACGGTGGCGATCGAGCACCTCACGCACCACCACTTCGCAACCCAGCAGCTGGTAGGGAGTTCGTCGGAAGACGCCGCGCGCCGCCGACGTGAGGCTCTCCACCCGTACTTCATGATTCTGCCGACGCCCGAAGACGCCGCGCAGAAGGCCTTGGAACGAGTGGCCGAACGCCGCCTCCCCGCCCGAGCCGCCTCGGTCGACGGTGAAGTCGGCAACGCCGAAGCCCACGGTATCCGGGACACCGTGGTCTGGCTTACCCTGCTCGCCGCTTTCGAAGACCGGAACCAGATGCTCTGGTTTCTCTCTAACAACCAGGCTTTCGCCGCGCGCACCGCGTTTCACCCCGATCTGCGTGCAGAAGCAGAACAACGTCTGGGCACGGACCGATCACTCTTCCTCGGTCTCATGCTGGACGGCATTCTCGGGCTGCTGAGGCGATGGGGTAACAAAGTGACGATCAGTGCCCAGGACTTGGACCATCTGGTGCGGTCAGAGTCGGTTGCGCAGCAGGTGCGGGCTGTGATCACGGAGCCTGTGCGACCTTTCGCCCCGGACGTTCCCGTGCCCGACACGGTCCCCCTGGCCTTTCACGGCCGGCTCGGCAGACCTGTGGTCTATCAGGTCGACGACAGGCTGTGGATGCCCAGCCGGATTCGCTGGAGGGTCCACGGGGAGGAACACACGTGTTCCAGCTCCTCGGTCATCACGACGCGGGTGCTGCTTGAGGTCAGCGTCGAGCCGATGCTCGTGCTGGGCGTGACGGTTCTGGACGTCAGCACCGCCGCCAACTCCCCCTTCAGCACAGCGAACCACTCGTCCGACAGCTTCGGCAGCTTCGCGGGGCCATTCGACTGCAGACCCATCAGACCTGCCGTCCCAAACACGGCAGTGCCCCGCGCCTCCAGAGCTTCCTCACCGGAAGGCATACCGATAGCCAAAGGCCCGAACGACGGATGACTCCGAAGCCGCCCATCAAGCTCCGACCGAGCCTTCAGCCTACAAATCACAGACGCCACCGCGCGCCCATGCCTACGAATGCACGACAAACCTTGCTTCCCAGCCTCCCTCAATCGGCGCTCAGGGAGTGTCTAATCAACGGCGGATCTGTTGATCATGGAGACGCCAAGTGAGTGAGATGACGAGCGAGCAAGAGCCCGCGGCAGTGTCGGTCGATGCGGCTACGTCGAACGGGCAGTTGATCGCGATGCTGGTCGACCGGGCCCGGAACGAGGGCCTACAACTGACGGGCGAGGGCGGGCTGTTGCAGCAGCTGACGAAGCGGGTGTTGGAGTCCGCCCTGGAGGGCGAGATCAC
>NZ_JAHHIU010000028.1 GCF_024539815.1 Streptomyces hayashii | reverse complement strand
TTACGAAACATTATTGCTGCGGAACTGCTTGCTTGTATCGTTTAGCTGAACGTACCCCCCATCTTCAGGGCTGTGGTTTGTGGTGTTCTTACGAAAAAACTGCCGCGAAAAAGGAAAACTCTTACAATCCATCTCTAGATTTCTGGCGTGGCTGTTCGGTCACGTTTCTGTTGGCAAACGAGAGGCGAGTCTGTGAGCAAGGCAGATGGCACACCCGAACAGCTGATTGACGTGGAAAGTCTTGCCGCATCGCTTCACCGCTTTGCAGATGATCGCGATTGGCAGCAGTTTCACTCACCCAAGAACCTCCTCTTGGCTCTTACAGGCGAGGTAGGTGAACTCTGCGAAATTTTCCAATGGATGAGCGAGGCCGACTCAACGGGTGCAGCAAAGCGTCCCGAAACCGCTCAAGCCGTGAAGGACGAACTGGCTGACGTGCTCATGTACTTGGTCCGCTTGGCCAGTGTGCTCGGCGTCGATCTCAACGAAGCGGTGACAAGCAAGCTCGCCCTGAACGGGCAGAAATACCCTGTCGACAAAGCTAAAAGCACCAGCAAAAAGTACGACCAACTCTGACCCATTGGGCTCTAAGGACCATTCGTGATCGTTTACGCTGCGACCAAACAGCAATTCCTCAAAGACAGCGATAACGACGATATTGAAGAGGTGATCCTCAGGCACTTCAAAGAAGCCACCGGCAAGAAGGTAGGCGCTTCGGAGATTAGATCCTGGCAGGGTTCACTGACTTATATGGCCAAGGTGCTTCGAGACGACGGCCTGCCCAACAGCGCCGGCCTGGCGATTGAACTGCATATCCCTCAGTCATCGAAACGAATCGACTTTTTGCTAACAGGCCGCGATGAGAATCAGGCTAAAAACGCGGTATTGATCGAACTTAAGCAATGGAGCAAGGCCAGCGCAACCACCAAGGATGCGATAGTCAAAACGGCGCTGGGTGGAGGTCTTGTCGAAACCATTCATCCGTCCTACCAGGTCTGGTCGTACGCCGCGCTGCTGCAGGGCTTCAACGAAGCCGTCTACGACAAAAGCATCGAAGTACGCCCCTGTGCCTACCTCCATAACTATGTCAGTGATGGCGTTATCGACTCTGCTCACTACGAAGCCTATACCAGCAAAGCCCCCCTGTTCCTCAAAGGCCCCGAAGAGCTTGCAAAGCTGCGAAGTTTCCTCAAGAAGCACATCATTCATGGCGACAACAAGGAGGTGCTTTACGAACTCGCCAACGGGAAGATTCGCCCGTCCAAAGCTCTGGCTGAGGCGCTGAGCGGGCTAATGAAAGGCAAGCCTGAGTTCGTACTGATTGATGATCAAAAAGCAATCTTCGAGTCGGCACTTGCTGCGGCAAGTGAGGCCTCTATTGAAGCGCCGAAGGTGCTGATCATCGAAGGTGGTCCGGGTACCGGAAAAACAGTATTGGCGATCAACTTGCTGGTGAGGCTCACCGCCTTGAAGCTGTTGAGCAAGTACGTCTCAAAAAATGCTGCGCCACGCAAGGTGTACGAGAGCAAGTTGGTTGGCACCGTCAAACGTAGCCACTTCTCCAACTTTTTTCCGGTTCGGGAGCCTTCATCGATACCGAGCCCAATACGTATGGCGCGCTCATCGTTGACGAAGCCCACAGGCTCAATGAGAAAAGCGGGCTTTATGGAAACCTGGGTGAAAACCAGATAAAGGAGCTGATCGAATCAGCAAAATGCTCGATTTTTTTCATCGACGAAGACCAGCGCGTGACCTTGAACGACATTGGTAGCAAGCAGGCTATCCGCGCCTTTGCCAAAGCCAAAGGTGCATCCGTGGAGGAATACATACTGTCTTCCCAGTTCCGTTGCAGTGGTTCTGATGGTTACCTGGCGTGGTTGGATGACGTACTGGGGATTCACGCGACAGCCAACCCGCTGCTCGATACCAGCGAGTATGAGTTCAAGGTGTTCGACTCCCCTCAGGCGATGCACGCGGCTATTGAGCAGAAGAACCACGGAAACAAGGCTCGCGTTGTCGCGGGTTACTGCTGGCCTTGGCTGAGCAAGAAAGACTCCAAGGCCGCTGACATCGTTATCGGCGATGACTACGCACGCCAATGGAATCTGGATCAGGATGGCAGCTTGTGGATCATCGCTGAAAACTCCATTGAACAGGTCGGTTGCATCCACACCTGCCAAGGGCTGGAAGTGGATTATATTGGAGTGATTATCGGACCGGATTTGGTCGTGCGTGATGGGCAGGTGGTGACGTCGCCGCATGAGCGAGACAAGCACGACAAATCGATTCGTGGCTGGAAGAAATTGATGAAGGAGCAACCTCTCCTGGCACAGCAGGAGACAGACCGGATCATCAAAAACACCTATCGAACACTGATGAGCCGTGGGATGAAAGGCTGCTTCCTGTACTGTACCGATCCGGAGACCGCGCAATACTTTGCAAGCCGGCTTGCCGAATACAACAACGACTGATGGATCCGCGGGGTGACCTCTAGAGGCCCTACCCCCTACCTACCTTCCTCTAGGCAGCGCCCCAAGCCTCACGTTACTACCGGAAGCCCCCTTATGACTAACTCAAGCCCCATATCCCTGACCGACCCGCCTGGGGGATATACCGACTGGCTGGCTGAATTGAAAGCCCGCATTCATTACGCCCAGCAGCGTGCAGTACAGGTAGTAAACCGAGAATTGGTCCTGCTCTATTGGCAGATCGGCAGAGACATACTCGTACGACAGAGGCGCGAAGGCTGGGGTGCGAAGGTGATCGATCGACTGGCTCACGACCTACGCACGGCCTTCCCGGACATGAAGGGTTTCTCTCGCGCCAATCTGATGTACATGCGCGCGTTTGCAGAAGCCTGGCCGGACGCTGAAATTGTCCAACAGGCTGTTGGACATTTGCCTTGGGGACATAATCTGGTGTTGCTTGCCAAACTGAAAGACCCCCAGCAACGCCAGGCCTATGCGCAAAGAGCCGTAGAATATGGATGGTCACGCAGCATACTCGGCATGCACATCGAAACTCGCTTGTTGGAACGTGAAGGCAAAGCGCAAACCAACTTTGCTATTCAGCTGCCCGCACCCGGCTCGGACATGGCCCAGCAGACTCTGAAAGACCCGTATGTCTTCGACTTTCTCGATGTTGCCCGAGAGGCAAATGAGCGCGAAATCGAACACGCCTTGGTGCAGCATGTCACCCGTTTTTTGCTGGAACTAGGCGCTGGATTTGCCTTCGTTGGCCGGCAAGTTCCGTTGGAAGTGGGCGGCGATGATTTCTTCATTGATCTGTTGTTCTATCACCTCAAGCTGCGCTGCTATGTAGTAATCGAACTGAAGGCAGACAAGTTCAAGCCCGAGCATCTGGGCCAGTTGGGCTTTTACCTGACGGCTGTGGATGTACAGATGAAAAGTGAACACGACGCTCCTACCATTGGCCTGCTTTTGTGCAAAAGTAAAAACAAGGTGGTGGCGGAGTACGCCCTGCGCGACAGTGCCAAACCCATGGGTGTTGCAGAATATCAATTGGTGGAGTCGCTGCCGGCTGAGTTGAAAACCACCCTGCCCAGCATCGAGCAGATCGAGCACGAACTCGCCGAATCGCTAAAGGGGCTAATCAAAGGCAAACCTGTTTTGATTGATGCTCAAAAAGCAGTCTTCGAGTCCGCACTCTCTGCGGCAAATGGTGCCTCTGCCGAAGCGCCGAAGGTGCTGATCATCGAGGGCGGTCCTGGAACCGGAAAAACAGACCTGGCAATCAACTTGCTGGTAAGGCTCATAGAGCTGGGTTTTTCGAGCAAATACGTCTCGAAAAATGCGGCACCACGCAGGCTGTACGAGAGCAAATTAGTTGGCACCGTCAACCGTAGCCACCTCTCCAAGTTGTTTTCCGGCTCGGGGGCCTTCATTGATACCGAGCCCAACACGTTTGACACAATCATCGTTGACGACGCCCACAGGCTCAATGAGAAAAGCGGCCTTTATGGGAACTTGGGTGAAAACCAGATCAAGGAGCTGATCGAATCAGCAAAATGCTCGATTTTCTTCATCGACGAAGACCAGCGTGTGACCTTGAACGACATTGGTAGCAAGCAGGCTATCCGCGCCTTTGCCAAAGCCAAAGGTGCATCCATGGAGGAATACATACTGTCTTCCCAGTTCCGTTG
>NZ_JAHHIU010000027.1 GCF_024539815.1 Streptomyces hayashii | reverse complement strand
TTCATCCGGCCGAACAGGACGGTGCCGAACACCACGTCCGTGCGGCCCGACACCGCCGCCAGGGTCCGCGCCCACGCGACGTGCAGCACGGTCGCCGCACTCGTGCTCAGCCGGCGCGCCACCGCGCGCAGCCGCGCGTGCAGCTCCGGCCCGAAGGCCACGTGGATCCGCACGGCGTCCGCGCCGTCGCCACGGACGTCGACCAGTCCGAACGGCGCGGTCGGCTCGTCGACGTCGCCCAGCAGCTCGGTGAAGTAGCGCTCGTGCTCCGACCGCGCCACGCCGCCCCTCGCCTGGGCGACGAAGGCACGGAACGGCACGGGCGTCGGCAGCGCGTCGCCCCGGCCGGTCAGGAAGGCCCGGACCTCGCCGAGCACCACCTCCATGGCGGTGTGGTCCTGGACGGCGTGGTGCACCTTCAGCAGCATCAGCCAACGGTCCCCGCCGGGCAGCGCGGTCACGTGCAGCGTGAGCAGCGGCGCCCGCCCCAGATCCATCGACGTGCCGCCGACCTCCAGCAGCTGCGCGACCGGGTCGGCGCCGTTCGCGTCCAGGGTCACCTCCTCGACGGAGAGCGGGGCCCGGCGCCGGACCACCTGGACCGGCTCGCGCAGTCCCTCCCAGACGATCGAGGTGCGGAAGATGTCGTGCCGGTCCACCACCTGCTGCAAAGCCCCGGTGAAGGCGTCCAGCAGCTCCCGCGACTCCAGCTCGAACACCACCGGGGTGACGTAGGCGTCGTCGCCGCCGTCCGCCAGCAGGTGGTGGAAGAGCAGACCCTCCTGCAGCGGAGCCAGCGGGTAGACGTCCGCGATGTTCCCCGCACCGCCGGGCACGGTGGCGGCGATACCGGAGATCTCGTCGGCGGTCAGGTCGACGAGCGGCAGCATGGCCGGGGATATCTCCTGTGCGTCGGCGGGGATCCGGTTCGCCGGGACCTCCACCTGACTTCCGGAGCCCACCGAGAGGGCTAGCCCGGCCGGGGTCGGCGTCCGGAACAGAGCCCTCACCGAGACGGACACACCGTGCGAGCGCAGCACTTCGACCAGACGCACTGCGAGCAGGGAGTGGCCGCCGAGCCGGAAGAAGTCGTCGTCCACGCCGACGCCCTCCAGGCCGAGCACCTCGGCGAACGCCGCGCAGAGGATCTCCTCGCGCGCGTTCGCCGGAGTACGGCCGCTGTCGGTCACGTATGCCGGGGCGGGCAGGGCCGCGCGGTCCAGCTTGCCGTTGACCGTCAGAGGCAGGGCGTCGAGCACGACGACGACGGAGGGGACCATATAGGCGGGCAGCAGCTCGGTCGCCGTCCGCGTCAACAGCGCGGGCAGATCGGCGTGCGCTTCCTCAGCCGGGACGACGTAGGCGACCAGGCGTTTGTCGCCGGGCACGTCCTCCCGGGCGACGACCGCCGCCTGCGCGACCTGCGGATGGGACGCGAGGACGTTCTCGACTTCGCCCGGCTCGATGCGGAAGCCGCGGATCTTCACCTGGTCGTCGGCGCGGCCCGCGAACACCAGCAACCCGTCCGCCGTCCACCGCGCCCGGTCACCTGTACGGTACAGACGCTCGCCCGGCCCACCGAACGGATGCGCGACGAACCGCTCCGCCGTCAGACCCGGACGCCCCAGATAACCCCGCGCCAGACCGGCGCCCGCCACATACAGCTCGCCCGCCACACCCACCGGCACCGGCGCCAGAAACGCGTCCAGCACGAACACCCGCGTGTCGACCACCGGCGACCCGATCGCCACCTCCTCCGCCGACGGGTCACAGCGCCACAGCGTCGCGTCGACGGTCGTCTCGGCCGGGCCGAAGGAGTTGAACAGCCGGTGGTCACGCGACCATCGGGCCATCACGTCCGGCGGGAGCGCCTCCCCGCCCGTCACCAGAACGACGTCCTCACCGATCGACGTCTCGTCCAGCGTTGCCAGCGCGGCCTGCGGCAAAGCCACATGCGTCACGGCCCGCTCGGCCAGGAACCGCGGCAGAGCCTCACCCAGACGCTGCTCCTGCGGAACCACCACCAGGGTCGCGCCCGTCAGCAGCGCCATGAACCACTCCCACGCGAACGCGTCGAACCCCACCGACCCGTACTGGCCCACCCGCGAACCCGGACCGACGCCCAGGTGGCGTGTCTGACCCGCCACCAGACTCGCCACACCCGCGTGCGAGACCAGCACGCCCTTCGGCCGCCCCGTCGAACCCGACGTGTAGATCACATACGCGGCGTCCTGCGGCCGCACCACCCCCGCCACCGGACCGCCGTCCAACTCCGCCAGGTCCAGCTCCTCCACCAGCACCGCACCAGGCACCAGCGCCTGCGTGCCGGCCGCCGCCAGCACCACGACCGGCGCCGCATCCTCCACCATGTACGCGACACGCTGCGCCGGATACTCCGGATCGATGGTCATGTACGCACCACCAGCCTTCAGCACACCGAGCACCGCCACCAACAGCTCGACACCACGCTCCAGACACACCCCGACCACCGACTCGGGGCCCACACCGCAACCGATCAGATATCGCGCCAGCCGGTTCGACCGGGCGTCCAGCTCGCCGTACGACACCTCGACGCCGTCCGCCACCACGGCCACCGCACCCGGATCCCGCGCCACCTGCACCGCGAACAACCCCGGCACCGCCGCCGACTCCACCTCGGCCGATGTCGCGTTCCACTCCACCAACACCCGCTTGCGTTCGACGGGGTCGATCAGGCCCACCTGGGTCACCGGCTGGAACGGGTCGCTCGCCACGGCCTCCAGCACCCGGCCCAACCAGCACGCGAGGCGCTCCACCGACTCCCGCTCGAAGAGATCGGCCGAGGCGACCACCGAGCCGTACAGGCCTGCCGGAGCACCGGAAGCGTCGAAGACCTCCCGGAGGCCGACCTCCAGGTCGAACCGGGACACCGCGTCCCCGGCCGCCACTTCGCCGGCCTCGACGCCCGGCAGGTCGAGTACGGCCTCGACCGTGTTCTCCAGCGTCAGCGCGACCTGATACAGCGGGTGGCGCGACAGCGACCGGGCCGGGGCGAGTTCCTCGACCAGCTTCTCGAACGGGACGTCCTGGTGCGCCAGCGCGGACAGCGTGGCCTCGCGCACCTGGCACAGCACCTCGCGGAACGTCGGCCGGCCGGACATGTCTGTGCGCACCACGAGCGTGTTGACGAAGAAGCCGACCAGGTCGTCCAGCGCCTCGTCCGTGCGACCAGCGTTCGCCGAACCGATCGGGATGTCGGTGCCGGCCCCGACGCGGTTCAGCAGGACGGCCAGGGCCGCCTGCAGCACCATGAACACGGTCGTGCCCTCCGTGGCCGCGAGCTCGGCGAGCTGCGCGTGGACGGCCGCAGGGATCTGCAGCGGCGCGCCGTGGCCACGGTGCGTGGCGACGGCGGGACGCGCGTGGTCGGCCGGGAGGTCGAGCTCCTCCGGGATGTCGGCGAGCTTCTCACGCCAGTAAGCGATGTGGCGCGCCATCAGGCTGTCGTGGTCCTCCTCGTCGCCGAGGAGTTCGCGCTGCCAGAGCGCGTAGTCCGCGTACTGCACCGGCAGCGGCTCCCAGTCGGGCGCCTGCCCGGCACGGCGCGCCGCGTAGGCGGTCGACAGGTCGCGGGCCAGGGGGGCCCTCGACCAACCGTCGCCGGCGATGTGGTGCAGGACCACGACCAGGACGTGGTCGGCTCCGCTGCGGAACAGCCGGCTGCGGAAGGGCACCTGCTCCGCCAGGTCGAAGGGGTGGTCGAACGCAGCGGCGACGGCGCTCTCCAGATCGGCGGGGTCGACGTCCGCGAACTCCAGTTCCCAGGCCAGGTCGTCGAGGCCGAGGATCTGCTGGGAGGGCTCGCCGTCGACGGCGGTGAACACCGTCCGCAGCACCTCGTGGCGGCCCATGACGTCCCTCAGGGCGGCGTTGAGAGCGTCGCGGTCGACCTCACCGGTCAGCCGCAGCGCCACCGGGATGTTGTAGGAGGCGCTCGGCCCCTCCAGCTGGCTGATGAACCAGAGGCGACGCTGGGCGAAGGAGAGGGGCACCACATCCGGGCGATCCCGGCGCGTGAGCGGCTTCCGGGCCGTCCCGGCGCCCGCGAGCCGGGCGGCGAGGCCACCGACGGTCGGGGCCTCGAACAGGTCGCGGACCTCCACCTCCACACCGAGCAGGGTCCGGATCCGGCTGGTCAGACGGACGGCGAGGAGGGAGTGGCCGCCGAGGGCGAAGAAGTCGTCCTCGACGCCGACCTCGGGCACGCGCAGCACCTC
>NZ_JAHHIU010000026.1 GCF_024539815.1 Streptomyces hayashii | reverse complement strand
ACGTTGCTTGGTTTTCCTGATTCGCCAGATTCGCCTGCAGGTTCATGTTCAACGCCTGCAATTTGGACTGGGCCGAAGTCAGCATCCCGTTTTCAGTGGCAATACGGTTTTGCAGATCGGCGGCGTCCTTCGCGTTGGTGGTGTTATCCACTTGCATTGACATCGTGGTCAGGTTGTTCAAGTGAACCTGTACCTCGCTGTACAGCGCTTCACCGGCGGACATGGCGGCAACGACAGAGTTAGAGCTGAGTTGATAGCCGCGTGCGCGATTGCTATCCGGATTAGCGAACAGCTCTTGCGGCAAGGTGTTGACCAGTTCCTCGTAATGCGACTGCTTACTGCCGTAGGCACCAGAGTTCTGACGAGATACCACCTCTTGCCAGGAACCAGGCACCACGGACGCGGAATTGATCGAATCATTCAGACCGATAGAACCACGGCCATAGGAACCGCGCATGTTGTTCATAATGTTGGTCTGAGTTTCGTACTGCTGCTTGAGTACCTTGAATTGCTCTTGGAGCTGGAGCAGCTCTTGAGCCATCGCGGCAGCGTTTGCGTAGTCGAATGTAGGGACACCCGCGTTCGCTGCACCACCGAGCGTAAGAGTTATCGCTGTAGCAAGACCTAGTTTCTTCATACGAGCCATCATTTGATCGCCTTTAAGTTATGGGTGTTGTTGGCCTTGGCCTCTGCCATGAAAACTGGCACCCAGACCTCGGGGTCATTGGTGCCCAGGCGCTCAATGATTGAGTACATCAAGGCCACACCAACATCGTTTGAAGACAGGACCGGGATGAAATCGGACAGGTCTTCTTCAGGGTTATCGGAAGTCAGGTCGAAGCACGCACGAATCGATTCCTGACCGCGACGAATCAAGAACTTGCGGTCCTTTGGATTCAGCTCGCGCAACCACTTCTTTTCTTCCTCCGTCAGGTTCGTGTGGTCTTCGTCTTTCACCGAGTCGCTGGCCAGGTAGATCTTGGTCACGGTCTGCTTGTCGATGGAGTCGGTTTCACTGTGGAAGTATTTCGCGTCAGGGGTGATGAAGATCAAAATCCCGTTTTTACGGCGGATCTGCATGATGAAATTATCAATCCGATTGCGCCAAAAATCGTTTTTGACCAGGTTCTGGCCTTCATCCAAAACCAGAATGAATGGCCTGCCATCCATAGCCTGCTCAATGCAGTGCAGTGGGTAGCTCATCACGACAGGCAGTTCCGGGCGCGCATCGCCACCTTTCATCAGCTCCGACATTTCAAAGCAGTAGTGCCGGGATTTACTGAGATCGAAAGTATCGGTTTCGTTATCAAAAACCCCGGCGTTTGCGCCTTCGATTCCTTTGGCACCGTGCCAAATAGCCATAATGTCGGCTAAAGCTCCGTGCCCGTAAGTCCATACGACATTGCGCAACCGGCGATTTTCGTATGGCAGCTCGTAGTTCTCGTTTACCGCATCCTTGAACCGCTTAATGTCGTCGGCCTCAGTGGGGGTGCTTGCGTAGCACTCCCGCATCTGGATCTGTAGATCGATGAGGTAGGCACGGTTCTCAGCCGTATCAGGCAACTTGAAAGGGTTCCAACCCATGCTGTTGTGTGGTGAAAGGATCGAATGAACGCCACCCATAGCCATCATGAAAACGGTGGCCCCGTACCGCATGTCAAACCAGTACACCACCGGCAAGGCTTTGTCCGCTTCACTGACCGTTTCAGCGATCAATGCGGTTTTACCCGACCCGGTGCCTGCGGCCACACCAGTGTGGCCAGCGACCATCCCTTCCAATTCACGGTGGTAGTTGAAGTTATATTGAGTGCCGCTTTCCGTTTCGAAAGCAGTGATTGCAGGGCCCCATAGGTTGCCGTCACGACGTCCGCGAGCAAAGTTGTGCAACGACGCGAAGCCCGCAAAGTTGGTTGACTTGATCTTTCCCCGGCGACCGATAAGAGCTTCTTGTTGACCAGGTAGCTGCGACCAGTAGAACGTCTCAAGGGCCAACCACTCACGAACCGACTTGACGTTCAGGTCGACAAAACAACCCTCGATCAAACCCACCGCATCATCCAGTCGCTTCACATTGGCTTTGCGACTCTCGGCGTTGGTGTTGGCGTCTGAGGGAACGTGAATGAAAATGGTCAGGTGATGTTTGCCATTGACTGTATCGCCACGGCGCAAAGCACGGATACCCTCTGCCAGTTCCTTTGCATCGTCCTCCGAGATTTTGTGTGGATCCGCAACCTTGAGACGCCGAGTTTCATCCATCATTGCGGATTCAGCTTCAATGCGGTTTTCAAAGAAAAACGACTGAGTGATGATGAATTCAACAGGCTGTTGGAGAAATTTATTCATCATGCGCGACGGTGTACGACGCGGCCATTCGGCCATGCTCAACATGGAACCGATGCGAGCTGACGTACTGCCTCGAATCTCGCACATGTTCGCCAGGATGCGGAAATTCAACCGGGCATAGGGCAACGCCTCCTTGATTTTCAGCTCAGTGACGGGGATTTTCCGATACTCAAGGTTGATCAAGTAGTTGAAGAAGCTACTCAGCTCGCAGTATTCCTCGCCCAGGTAATCATAAACAGCTTCCGCGTCGTACTCATCGTGATCCCCAAGCTGGACCTTGAAGTCCTCCCATTTCCATTGGAAGCGGGACACTGCTTGATATGCAGCTTCGCGATCAACTACACCATTGGTTGCGGTCGGATGACGCTGAATGCGAAGACGAGTAGCGCCGTAATCGGACAAGCCTCGCAGTACAAGGTTTGCTGCCTTGTAGAGCGAGTCGGCCATCGCTTCATGTGTCTCGCCAGCTTCATCCGCAGCGGAGTTACCAGTAACCAGCGCCAATGCACGATCCATGAGTCCAGGCACGCCGGAGCGAAAGCGATTGCGGACCAACGAGATATAGATCTCGTTGACGTAGAAACCTCTGTTCTCATAGCGCTTGCGCAACCGGGCATTGAAATACTTGGAGAACCAAGTACCGCCCTGCCCTTCGGGAAAGTCCGTTACCTTGCGACGAATGACATGAACGTAAATGGCAAAATCGCTGCTCGCCACCGTGCGCAGCACAGTATTACGGCGTTCTTCAAACAGCTTGATTTGCGTGCTGGTGAGCGAGTCAAACATCAGGCCATCGATCTTGATGACCTGCACCAGTGAATCCTCGCCGGTGATGACAGTTTGATCGTCATAATGCACGTCATACGGCACCATCTCGCTGACCACCAACTCATCGAGATCCTGATCGGACCCTTCTGGATGTTGGACACCAAGCGAAAGATCCATATTTCGCACTAGCTTATTAAAAGCTTTATCAACGAGGCGCATAACTTCTATATCCCCACAGTTTACGTAGTCGTGATGCTCTCAACTTGAATGCTGCTCTAAGCACACCGAACAAGTACACGTCTTTGCTACAGATCCAGTACGCAGCGGCAAAAAGTATTGGCATCGTAGCGAGCACATAAAGTGATCGAAGTAACAGTGCTGCTAACACTGGGGTTATAAGGCTGATCAAAATACTCGATAAGGTAAACGGCCCCACCATTGATGGCCGGGCCATCGCCACTACGAGCACTTCACCTTCATCAGGATCTGGCTCGGCCATGGATTACCTCAAGCTTGATTGAGCGCCTTCTTTGATCGTGTCGACAAAGTTCGGGGCAAAGAACACCAGGAAGATACCGAATACGGCCCAGCCAAACTGGCCCCACGACATACGACCGGACTTCGCCTGGAAACCGCAGAACGCAATGGCTGCGATACCCAGGTAGTAACCAACGTCAAAGATGAGGAAGGACACAAAGTCCTTGGCCATGCCCTTCAATCCGCTGAAATCCAGTGCAGCGTTGGCGAATTCAGGGATCAGGGCGAGCGAGAGAATCGACCCCAGCGTTGCAAACTTGGTAGCCTTGGCCACCCAATCATTACGCATCATCGCTTTATGCGACGGGGTCTTTTGCGAAAGAACGCTTTGCAGGGTTTGTGATGCTTTGGCCTTGAGCCAAGTGCGCCAAGTTTGTTTGTTCAGTCCTTCTATGTTGCGTCCAACTTTGGAAGTTTGAGATTGCATACCATTGCCTCTTTCATCATGACGGGGGAACCCCGTAGGTTACTGTTATTACTCTAAAAGGATTGTTAGGGCAGGTTTCCTTTATGAAGTCGATAGCAGTATCGGCATTCTTGAATAACCTGGTTTTCCCTAACGCGGTTACAACGTTGTAAACCTGTCCCGTCGAAGGACTTTCAATAATTAATGCCCACTTCCGTCCGTCGCTTTCGATTCGTTCCTCAAGAACGACGCGGTAGTCCGGCTGTGCGACGGCGAAAACCGCCAACTCTCTTTTGTCTAGGCTCTGCATCATTTCCCCTGGGCAACCGTTCACTAGATACAGGGGCGATACTGGAGTCCTACACGTCTTTGATCTAGATCCCACCTCTCATTTCTTCCCTCTATCGGGTTTTATTCCATGAAATCTCTGTTTCGTGACACAAAATATTCATTTCATTTGACGAAATCAAGGTTTCATTCTGAAAAATTTGGATCCATGCAGATAAAAAACGAAAGGCCTAGCCCCAGGCATTAGCCCGGCTACGGTTATGGTTCTATAAGTGTTTGAAAGGGCTGCGAATTTCCATATTCACGTCATCGAGTGGTGCAAGGCTGTGCCTTGCCTAAGAGCGGATGTGGCACCACGACAGTGCTTCACGCGCTAATGACAACGGAAATGACATTTTGTTACAAACAGGAGACGAACGGTCAGAATGCCCGGTCTAGAGAGGTCGGGCGGCGGACAGGAGCCGCCCTGATCCGCCACCCTTGATCAGTGCCCTATAGATGCGCAAGGAAACGCCCCGCTCTATAGACCCCCGACCCGGTGCCGATTTTAGCAGGCTGCCTATTTCTCGCATGCGAGAAAGAATGCAAAGTAAACCCTATTAAGGTGTTGACCAAGGGGTTTACCCATGCAAGGATGTGCCTACACAAATCAGCGCTCACCGGAGAATACCCATGGCGATGAAAGTCACAACCGTGGCGAACCAGAAAGGCGGCGTCGGCAAAACGACTATTGAAGTCCATCTTGTCAGTCTCGCAGCCGAGCAAGGTAAACGCGTTCTTGTCGTCGACCTCGATGAAGGCGATCTATCGCAGTTCTACCCGCCTCTCGAAGACGGGGACGACACAACCTATGTCCAATCAAGCATGCTATTCAGCGACGAATATAAGGGCTTGTACCCTCGCCAGGTCGCGGCAAACATCTGGCTAATCGAGGCCGATGTTCCATTGCTGGATGTTGACGACATGGATCTCAGCATCGTGACCAGGTTGAAAGAAGCGCTCGATCACTTCTCCGCTGATTTTGACCTCTGCATGATTGACACACCGCCCAACCTGCAACGCCGGATGATCGCCGCGCTCGCAGCATCTGACGCGGTGGTGTCGCCTTTCAATATCAGCGGATTCACACTCGCTCGCATGCCCAAGCTTCTGTCCACTATCGAAGCTGTGCGTGAGCAGTACAACCCGAACTTGCAGTTCCTCGGTTTTCTTCCAAACCAGATCAACAGCCGATCAACCAATGAAATTGACCTGTTGCCAAGCCTTCAGGAGAGCTATGGCGATGCCATGTTTCCGGTCCATATCGTTCACCGGCCATGCATCAACTCGGCACTCGCTAGCGGCAATCCGGTTTGGTGGAAAGCGAAATCCGGTAGTCAGCGTGCTGCAGGACGGGAAATGAAATCTGCCTGTGCCGCTGTTCTTGAGAAGGTCTGGTCAATCTGAGGTAGATCACATGACGAAGAAACCAAATCCTTTTGGCAGGGCCGTTTCTGCGACTGCAAAAAAACTTTCGGATTTTCAGAAGAAACCGGCGCTCAATGATGGTGAAACCATCATCGGCGTCAGCACCGGTGAAATACAATGCATCAAGCAGATTCGAAACCGTAATAACCCCGGGTTTTCCAAGGAGTCGCTTGAGGAGCTGGGCGACGACATAGAACAGAACGGACAGATCGAGCCTGCAATTCTCCGTCCCCACCCCAACCCCGAGTCAGGTTTCAAATACCTGATGGTTGCAGGTGAACGCCGTTACCTGGCTTGCGAACTGAAAGGCATGTTGCTGAAAGCGGTTGTGCGTGAACTTACAGACGCACAGGCCAAGCGCATCCAGCGTTCTGAGAACGTACACAGCGAAAACCTCAGTCAGCTGGACATTGCACTCGCTCTGAAAGCCGACAAGGACGAGCTGGGAACCCTGCAGGCGGTTGCTAACGAATGGAACAAAAGCCTCAATTGGGTAGCGGAACGCATCGCTTATCTGGAAAACGTAACCAGTGACGGGGCCAGCCGTGAGGCTGTTACCAAGGGCATCACCGCGGATATATCGACTGTCAATGATCTAGGTCGCCTTGGTCGCTTGGACAGCGCTGCAGCTGCTGACCTGCTACAGCGTGCAGACGCAAATCCAGATATGAACGTGCGGACAGAGGTCAGAACAGCGCTGCGCAACACCAAAGCCCTGCGCGTTCATGGCGGGTCAAAGACGAAGGCCAAACCCGCAGGCCCTGCCCTTCTCGATGATGAACTCGACAAGTTGCGCGAGGCGAATACCGTCCTGTCCGCACAGGTTGAAACCCTGCAATCCGAAATCGACTATCTCAAAACCGAGCTGGACAAAGCGCGAGCCGCCCAGGCCGAGAACTGGAAAGCACCGGAATGAGTAGCCGAGTTGCTGACCAGGACCTACGGATCCCGCCCGATGAATTCGAGCGGATCCGTTCAAAATCAAAGATGCATGCCCGCAACCTCGATGTTGCCTATGAGCTGCTGGTTGAAGGCAAGGGCCTTGTAGCCGTTGCAAATGCACATGGGCTCACCAAGCAACGGGCACTTGCCATTCGCAACAAAATTTATTCGGCATACCTGATGAAGACCCCCGAAGGCTGGAAGTGCGCGCAGATCTGCGCACCCACCGACATGATCGATCGCTTCGTCAAGGAAGCCGACGCGGTACGCGTGCGCTACTGGCAGAAGAATTCAATGAATCACAAGGAGTAGGCCCATGAGCAATGACAAACCAGTCACCATGAAAGAGCTGTCCGAAATCCTACGGCCTCTATCCGAAGCTGTGAGCAGAATCGACCAATCATTGTGGCTGATGGCTCAGCTTCAACTTGCCGCTGAGTTCGAGCCAGAGCAAATCGAACGGCAGAAGCACTATCAAAAATTAGCCACCGCCGAACTGAATTACAAGAGCGCACGCGAAGCTCTGACCGAAGCCCAGAACAACAAACCATTGCCTTTACCTGATGTTGGCCACACCGAGCTGGTGAAGCTGCACGGGAAGGAGAAAGCTGACGAACAGTACAAACCCGTGATTGATGCTATGGCGCAGATATCAGCGGCATCTGATCACCGCACGGCAATTGAAAATGCTGCGCCTGTACTGACAAGGCTTCGTGAAGCGTGGAAGCGCTGAAACAGCAACATGGTGCCCCTGTATAGTACGACACAGGGGCATAACCTCCGGGCTTAGCGACATCCTCACCCACCGCAGCGCCTGCACGAAAAAGCGAGTAATCAATGTGACGGGTTGCCCCTGCTAGGTGTGATCACCCTGTCATATTTGGGTATATCTCAAGTAAGACGCGGCGGCGCTCTGGATCTTCACGAACGATTCAATTTAAGTGACAGCCTTTCTGATACACTCACATGAACACACCCAAAATGATACAGAGAGGTTTACATGTTCGTGCGTGCTTACCTCCGAGCCTCTACCGAGGATCAGGACGCCAGTCGTGCCCGTGATCAACTGGAAGAATTTGTTGCAAGCCACGGAAAGGTTATCGCTGCCAGTTACATGGAGAACATCAGCGGCGCGCTCGCTGATCGGCCAGAGCTTCAACGCCTTCTGAACGATGCGCGCCGGGGTGACGTAATTCTGGTTGAAGCTATTGACCGGCTGTCTCGTATGAACGACCAGGACTGGCGGGCACTGAGAACGGCGATTGACAGCAGAGGGCTGCGAATCGTAGCTGTCGACCTGCCGACTAGTTACCAGGGCCTCACTTTGCCATCTGGTGACGAGTTCACAGATCGAATGTTGGCCGCGATCAATTCAATGATGACGGATATGATGGCGGCAATCGCCCGGAAGGATTATCTGCAGCGTCGGCACCGGCAGTCGCAAGGCATCACCAAAGCCAAAGCCGCAGGGGTCTACAAGGGCAGACCGGCAGATCTGGAACTACGAAAGCGTGTTAGTGAGCTTTTGGCCGCTGGCCTAGGGATCCGAGCAATCGCCCGTCATGCAGCTTGTTCAACAACGACCGTGATGCGTATCCGTGACGAACTGGTCGAAGGTTTATCCAGTTGAGCCGGTTGGGAATGAATGACTAGCGAAGGCGTAGCCGTAGTCTGTCATTCGTTCACGACTGGCCGCCGCCGGCAGGCGACCTTGAGTCCCTAACAGCCACTGCATGAGTTGGAGTGGTTAGAGATCATAAGAACCAGGAGATAGAAGCCCTTGAATTACGGGGCTTCCAGGGCATTGCCTAGCTCACGACTTGAGCGAACCTCAGTTCACCTACTTTGCACCACCATCGCTCACTATCCATGAGCTAACCCCCGCTCACTATCTGTGAGCTAGGTTAGCTCACTATATGAGCTACCCCCCCATGAGCTACCCCTCGCTCATCCTTGAACGATATCCCCCATTTTGTGAGAGATAACGTGCATGGATGCACTACCTATCGCTCACTGCATGAGCTAAGATAGACCTACCTTGTTAGATATCTTCCAAATTTGCACGATATCTAACACGCTAACACAGCTTGCCGGAGGCACAATGATTGATGACGAAGGGGAAGTCCGCGCACTGGTCCAACCGACACAACGCGGTACATGGGTTCAGACCGAACGAGCGGGACACGAAGCATGGGCAGCTCTCATCGCTCAAGCGCCGAGGGCCGGGCAATTGATGCACATCATCGTCCAGCATATGGATAAGTCCGGCGCATTGATCGTCAGCCAGTCGACCTTGGCAAAGATGATGGACACGTCCATTGCGACCACGAAGCGAGCAATCAGCGTCCTGGCCAAGCACAACTGGATTCAGACGATCAGTGTAGGTGGGCAACGTGGCGGAACACTCGCCTACGTGGTGAATAGCCGGATCGCATGGGCAGACAAACGCGAAAATCTGCAATACGCCCGCTTCAATGCTCGGGTGCTTATATCGTCAGAGGACCAGGCCGATCTTGGCAGCGACAAACTCAAGCAACTGCCGACCATGGATGACGGCGAAATCCAATTGCCATCCGGCCCAGGTATGGCACCACCGGCGCAAGACTCATTAGAGGGAGTAGACCTGCCTGATATGCCTTCGATTCCGCACAGCGAAAAGAAGGAACCCTAAAATGACGAAACCCGCAGCACGGCAATGCTTGCGGGTTTCTAGGTTTTTTGCGAAGGAGCAAAAATCCACGCGCCCATCATACACCGTGGCCGTGGGTATTTACAGAGCGCGCCGAACTGGCGTCAGCAACCACACGGAGATCCAACCAATGTCTTCAAGCTATGTACGGGCTCAGATCCGGCATGTGGAAGAAGTTATTCAAAGCGACGGGCCTGATGACTTTTTCACAGGCCCTGACCATGACGTCTATGAGGTTCTGGTCGAACACGGCCCAGCGGCCGCTTTTCTGGATTGGTTTCAGCAGGAAGATCCCTACGACCTTTGCCGGATCGGCGACACCGCGCAGTTTATCGATTTGGGCAGCGCCAAATCCCCGCACGATGGCGCTGTCATTGACTTCACATTCGACGAGTTTTTCCCTCGCTGGCTGGAAGCTGTCGCGGACGTGGCCAAGGCGCATTTAGCGCGCATGGCCAGCACCGCTATCGACGCGCTCCACGACGATCCGTAGGAGTCATCTTATGTCTGATCAACGATACGCCGTGACCATCGTTCACGGTGATTCAGTCAAGCAGTACAGCGAGCAGTTCCAAACTCAGGCCAGCTATGCAGCACCTTGGAAAGCGGTACTGCAGAAAGCTCACAAGCAGGCGACCGTCAGTTGCCAATGCCCTGGCACTGGTTGCCGCCTCCTTGCTGTACGGCATATGTCGGATAACGATTCATTCCACCTTTCGCGTTATCCACGCACCGGCGCCGAACACGCCTTGGATTGCGTTTACTACTCGCCAGATCCCGATAAATCGGGTCTTGGCTCGTACAGCAAAGGCGTGGTTGAAGAAACGTCCGAGGGTGATCTCAAGATCAAGCTCACCCTCTCGTTACGCAAGAAAGAGCCCGCAGACACTGGACAGGCACCCGAAGCCACCGGCAGCAGCTCGGGCAGCGGCAAAGCCACAAAACCGGCCATGACCCTGTTGGGCTTGTTGCACCTGCTTTGGAATGAAGCAGGGCTCAATACATGGTCGCCGGGCATGGCAGGTAAACGCGGGTTGGGCCTCGTTCATAGCAGGCTACAGGACGCAGCAGATCGAATGCTTGCGTCGAGAATGCGGATCGGTGATGCGCTTGTCATTGCGGCAGGATCGAAGGGGTTTCAATCCGAGGCCAACGAGCGGAAGGTCAAGAGCGCGATCAAGAACAACCGTCGCTTATTGGTGATCGCTCCACTTGCAGGCCATACCGAAGACCGAGAAAAGACCGCAGCTCGCTACCTGACCATCACGGGTTTCAATGGCGTGCCTCGCATGTTCCTCGATGACGAGATCTGGTCGACCGTTGCTCGTCGATTCAAGCGTGAGCTGTCGGCCTGGAGGCAAGGACGGCGGGTTATAGCGATTGTTCAGACCGATCAACCCACGGAGCCGGGTAAAGCACAGGCGCTCAATGTCGCGTTGATGGTGGTCAGTGACGAGTGGATCCCGGTGGAATCCTCTTATGAAGCGGTGATCGAGGCGAGGTTGCGTGAGGAATCACGCAGGTTCGTCAAACCCTTGCGATTCGACTCAAGCGAAGACCAGGTATTCCCCGACTTCTGGCTGATGGACGCCAGTGCCGGCACTGAATATCCGATGGAGGTCTATGGCCGCTCCGATCCTAAATATCTGGCACGTAAAGAGGTGAAGGCCACTTACTACCGGACTCATTACGGAACTGGGTGGTGGGCATGGGACGCAAGCTCCGATCCGCAAGGCAATGCAATACCGGAATTCCCATCTGTTCGGACGTAAGACTTTCTCGCACGCGAGAATTCGTATGCGCCTAAACGAAAAAAAACCGCCCTAGCAAGCTAGGGCGGCCCTACAACTGGTGTTACAACATCAGCGGATCACTGCCCGTTAGGACAAGAAATCATGATGATCACGAATGAATTCCCAGGCTGACTTGAGCATGCTCAAGGTTCGCAAGGTGCTCCATACGTGGCTCAAAATATTTAGCATACGCTTCATATTCCATGGCCTCCGTGTTGGCTGGCCATCCTTCCAACGCCTGTGCTGGCACTCAGCGCTTTAGGTACGAGTGACTGTATCTAGTGGAAGTACGACCGGGGGTTGGCCCTCCCAAAACATCCACCAGCACGACTTTCTCAGGGTCGTATCGGGAGGGGTGGTACAGCGAAATCTTTACGTCCAGCCCCTTCCACTTGATACAAATCGCTCATAAGCGTGGGCATCATACCGCATCTTCTCAGCTTTGGAATGGCATCATGCCAGCGTGATCGGCAGTGACGTAGGATGAGACGTAGTGATTGACATACGTGTCAACTCTTTCTACTATCGTCCTCAGTGACTGTATCTAGTGGAACCGCTGGCCAGGTCTCTCAACCAGACCAGCAAAAAAGACCGCCCCTCTCAGGCGGTTTTTTTTTGCCTGCGATTCAGCATTTTACTGTCCACATCTGATCCCAACTGGTCATGTAGCTAGGGCTCAGCAGAGCCCTACGCATGCCCCAGTCCGGCGACAGGGGCACAGCTGCAGTGCGTAAGCAGTCATGTCCCCACCGTCTATTGATCTTGTCCATAACGCTCATGAGCGCGTCAGTGCGCGCCGGTTGACTCGGCGTGAACAGATCTTGCGTGTACTCACCACGCTTTCGCAGATCCATCAACATGACCTCAGCTTTGCTGTACGCAAAGCCCGGCCTGTAGATGCCTTCCAACGCACGCAGCGCGTGCTTTGTCAGCACGCGCACGTCATCTGTTGGGTAGTCGGGAATGACCGTGGCTGCATTGGCGTACTTCGGACCGTCGCCATGGATCGAGGTCTGTATGCCGATCCGCAGGCCACCGCACAAAGATCGCTGCTTGCGCAGCTTCTCAGCGGCCTTGTGGATATAGGTGGCCAACGCCTGGCCAAGCCCCTCGATTGTGTGGACGCGCTGACCAAACATCTTGCTTGAGCAAATGGTCTGTTTGTCCGGTGGGCTTTGTTCCATGTCGATGCAGGACTCGCCGCGAAGCTCCCTGATCGTGCGTTCCAAGACCACTGAGTATTTGCGGCCCATTGTTCGCGGCTCAGCGTGCGATAGCTCCCACGCTGTTTTAATGCCTTCACCGGCCAGGTTATCGCGCATACGCCTGCCAATGCCCCACACTTCTTCGACAGGCATCCGGCGCAACAACCACTCAACGGCCTCCGGCTTGCGCAGGTCTACTACACCACCGGTTTTCTCTCGCCAGATCTTCGAGGCATGTTGTGCTGCCTTGGCGAGCGTTTTGGTGTGGCCGATACCCACACCTACCGGCAACGCGACCCACTGCAGCACGCGCGCCTGAATAGCTCGGCCCACGTCCACCAATGGTTCGCGCTGGTCCTCTAAGCGTACAAAGGATTCGTCAATGTAAAGGAAAGATGTCAACCCATGGACATGAGTGAAGCCCACGCCAACTCTAGTTTCCCGCTGAATACACCATGACCATGGATATCCACCTACGAAGCGCTTTCAGAGCCTAATCTGTCCATACCGAAAGCCGCTGTTGACTGCGAGCAGCAGGAGCTGACATCAGGTTAGGGTATAGCCCAGCCTGACACCGCAGCTTGTCAACATAATATTATTAGTTATGATTACTTTGAATCATTTTTTTTGGACGCTGGCGTAGAATGAGAGGCTCAATCACATGTCATTCCACCGGCTGCTGATGACATTCCTCACTCGAACCCCACCGTACCAATTCGAGAGAAGTGACGCTTCATGAAAAATCATCCTGACACAGTTGAGCTGTTACAGAAAATTGATAAGCTGCTGACGGCAGTGGAGTCGTTGCATAATTGCCTCCAAACCCTCGAAGCTGTACCCAATGACAGTTACGATATTGCCCGTACCCAATTGCGTAATGCGGCCCGCGAGGCCTCGCACGTGATCGAGCGCCATCGAAGCACGCAAGAACTGAATCAAAAATCAGAGCAAAACGTGCCGCACTCTTTGGCGTTGCTTGCTTCTGCCGAAGCGGCGGAATGGCGCGCCAATGAACTCAGAAAAAATGGCGATTATGCCGAAGCACGCCAAGCCAGCGAACGTGCCATTACGTTACGCCAAGCGGCATCGGAAGCTGCTGTGATTGAACGCCGGCAAGGCATGCACCTTGTGCAGCCAATTGGTTAGAAGTAGCAGTCTTCATGGCAACTACCGCAAAAACTCGATCCGTCACCGCTCATGTACCTATGCAGTTAGCCGAAAAGGTAGATTTAATGGCTGAGCGGCTGGAGCGCTCCAAGAATTGGATCGTCAAGCAGACTCTGGCTGCTTGGATAGACCAAGAAGGGGGGCGCAGTCGCCTGACACGCGAAGCGTTGGCCGATGTAGACGCTGGTCATGTGATTGACCACTAAGCTGTCCAAGCCTGGGCCGACAGCCCCAACACCGAATCGCCATTAGCAATCCCGAATTGATGGAGTTGAATTGCACCAGCAAAGCGCTTTCTGACCTTGCTCGCCTATATGAATTTCTGGCGACGGTGGTGGATCAGCCTGCCGCTGCTCGTACTGTACAGCAACTAACAGTTGCCCCGACAACGTTGCTGGCAAATCCACGCATCGGTGAGCGGCTAGATGAGTTCGAACCTAGCGATGTGCGCCGAATCCTGATTGGCCACTACGAGATGCGTTACGAAATTACGGGATCTATCGTCTACCTGTTGCGCGTGTGGCATAAACGCGAGAACCGATAGATAAATTTTTAACACAAATCGCATTCTCCGCGACGATTCCAGGGAGAGGATCAGTTCTCCTCAGAGTTGACAGCCAGAGTCTCGTTTCCTCGATATTGAATTTCAGACCCTGTATTTCCATAAGAACGAGAAAGTTTCTTGAGATTCGGTAATGCCCGCAGGTAGCACAGTGACGCTCCTCCCAATCGCCAATTGACCGTTGCAAACCAGTCTTTTGAGCGCATATCAAGCAGCCCATTTACCCCTCCATGGAGCAGCCGTGACTCTTGCGAGGCAGGGACAAAGCACAGTTAGATTTTATTGGCAACTTTACGGTAGCTGCTTATCGTGAGAAAGCCATATTCGTAGCGAATATTTTCCTTAAATTTTGGCACTCAACTTAATGAACAAAATCTCCGAACGTACGTTGGCTGGCTGGAATTTTACGTTGAGCACCACGAAGCGGGATCGCTGCCAGCGCCCTTGAAGGGCTCATGGGTGGCGATTTTTTAAATGCACACAGTCTCTACGCTGGCTTCAGATTCGTACCTGGTGGAATTGGTGGAAGCCGTTGAGCTGGCTCGCATTGCTTGGCGGGATACGGTTAATCACCTGCAACACGTTTCAGATGACGTTTGGCTGGGTCAGATGGAAGCAGTGGTGTGTCTTGAAATCCAATACAGAACCCAGCAAGAGCAGCTCTGTCGTTACCTCTACAAAACAGTAATGAGCAGTGGCGGATAATTGCTGCTCTTGGATAGCGCCAATCATTCAAGCCTACGCTGGGCGGGCTTTTTGAGCATCCGAGGGATACGATATCTGACAATCCATTGCCCGACACGGGTTTCAGATTAACCTTACACAGAGCGCTCGCCGAGATGAAGTTGCAGACCGTTTCCATTAAAGTCCTTGTACGTTACGGTCTCCCTGCTCATCTCAGAAGACCATCAGGAACCAGCCTTGCGGGGAGGCGAGTCTTGAACACAGGAGAAAAAATTATCTGAAACGCGGTGCCTCCAAGGTCTGCGTTGGGCTCATGACTTAGCGAACCATCTAGGTTCTTTACCAGTTCAGTGATCACCTTCATTCCCAGCCCCGACATTTTATGTACATCAAAGTCAGTCGGGAGGCCTCTGCCATTGTCGCTCACAGTCAAGCAGCATTGGTGCTGATATGGTGTTAAATGAACGTTGATTTTAGAGGCTCCATATTTCAATGCATTGGTCACCAATTCGTTAACAATCAGACCGATTCGGCTGAGTTGTTCACTATCCAACGCCAGTGGGACGGCGTCGACTGAGATTACCATCTGGCTTTCAGATCCCAGCATCGTAGATAAGCCAGCGCACAATTGGACGAGATAGTCAGCACTATCCAGCGTAGAGGCTGCCTTGCCGACATTAATATGTTTATGCACATTGGCTACAGCAAATATCTTGGTTGCCGCTCTGGAAATCTCCTTAGCCGCTTCAGAGCTGCCCAGCTGAGCACTTTGAATGCTCAACATCGACACAATCAGATGAAGGCTATTCATCACACGATGGTCGATTTCTTCGGCCATTAAGTGGGAATGATTCAGCGCCGCTTCCTTTTCCGCGATGGATCGCATAGCAGACAGGCGCAGCTCCAGTTGATCCATCACAACGCTTGCAAGATCCGTCAATGTGTCTAGCTGGTCTTGGGTGACCGTACGCGGCTGCGTGTCCAAAACACATAGCGTGCCAAGATTGAAACCGTCGTGGGTATGAAGCGGTACTCCCAAATAAAACTGTAACCCGAATTCGCCTGCGACGAGGGGATTAACGAGCGTACGAGGGTCGTGTCTAGCGTCCGTTACTAACCAAGGTTCTGCCTGGAGGATCGCGGAAGAACAAAGGCCTGAATTGCGGGGAATTTGTTTTACGTCGAGTCCGTGATGAGATTTGAACCAGATTCGGTCTGTATCGACGATGCTCACGATTGCTATCGGAGTTCCAAGAAGACGAGCTGCTATCGCGGTCACACGATCAAATGCGCCATCCGGAGGCGTGTCTAGGATGGCGTACCTGCGAACAGCGTTCATCCTGAGCGCTTCCTCTTGAGCGGACTTACTAGAACTGACGGGATGAGTCACGGTGTTCATAGTGTGCACTCACAGGAATAAGGCCAGTAGCTGTGCTCTCGGGTTCGATGGAATGCCCCAAAAAAATTGGAACTTTTCTATGGCCTCGCGCACAGGGAGCAAATTGGATGATAGCAGAGTGTGCATTGCTACACTATTACGTGCGGAACAGCTGGACATCCTACGCTGCGCTCAGTGCGCCGGTATCTTGTGGTTAGAAGAAACCAAAAGGTTAGCGTACGTTTTTTCCGGGTTCTCTCGGCCGCCTTCCGGAACACCCCGGATGGCAGAAGTCCGCATCCGACACTAGGTTCACGCCAGCATGACGATAAGCCTGGACGATCAAACGCGAGCAGAACTGCCTCCGGTCGGCCACGAAGGCAGCTAACAGTAACCGTCTGGCCAACTCACCGCTCAGCACACAGACCAGCTCGAACAGGAATGAATGGAAAGCAAAGTCTTGCCCGCAGGTATACCGATTGACTAAGCCTATATCTGACGTAGCTCATGCAGAGCTTGGCAACGGGTCGCAATCGGCGACGGCTTCATTGTATACTTCGGTTCCGCATACCCCTTGAGCACAGGAACATCAGCATGACTGTACTCCAAACGATCTACTGGCAGCCTACGCCGCCTTAGCGCTACGCCCCCCTCGCAACACCTGCTTCCGCTAGTCTCGCTCGCGGGCGCACACTGCTGTACGCCTGGTTTTTGCACCTCAAGCACACAGCAAAAAATCCTCAAAATTTGAACTTGTATCGATTCGTTCGCCATTCCTTTGGCGTGCGCGATGCTTTGCCTTGGATATTCTGATGCTGCAATCGCTCAAACAAACGTGGTTTTCCAACGTCCGTGGAGACGTGCTAGCAGGTCTCGTAGTCGCCCTGGCATTGATCCCGGAGGCCATTGCCTTCTCGATCATTGCCGGCGTCGACCCCAAGGTTGGTCTCTACGCCTCCTTCTGTATCTGTGCTGTTATTGCCTTCGTCGGCGGTCGTCCCGGCATGATCTCGGCGGCTACCGGCGCCATGGCACTGCTCATGGTTACTTTGGTTAAAGAGCACGGACTTCAGTATCTGCTGGCAGCCACGTTGCTCTGTGGGGTACTTCAAATCCTCGCGGGTTACCTGAAGCTAGGTTCGCTGATGCGCTTC
>NZ_JAHHIU010000025.1 GCF_024539815.1 Streptomyces hayashii | reverse complement strand
CCCGTCGAACCCGACGTATAGATCACATACGCCAACCCCGCCCCCGACACCGACACCCCAGGCGCCGTCGACGGGAGCATCGCCAGCTGCATCATCATGAGCGGACCGTCAACCGGGACCGTCAGCGCCCGGCCGGCCGGCAGGGCCTCCGTCACCTGCTCGTCGGTCAGCGTCAGCACCGCACCGCTGTCCGCGAGCATGAACGCGATCCGCTCCACGGGGTAAGCCGGGTCGACCGGCACGAACGCCGCCCCCGCCTTCCACACCGCCAGGATCGCGACGACCGCGTCCAGACCGCGCGGCAGACACACCGCCACCAGCGACTCGGCACCCACCCCCTGGCCCACCAGGTAGTGCGCCAGGCGGTTCGCCCGGGCGTCCAGCTCCGCGAACGACACCGACTCGCCGTCCACCACGACCGCCACCGCGTCCGGCGTCCGCGCAGCCTGCGCCGCGAACAGCTCCGGCACCAGACCCGAACCGAGCTCCACCGCCGAGTCGTTCCACTCCACCAGCACCCGACGACGCTCGGCGTCGTCGAGGACGTCCACGGAATCCACCGCCATGCCCGGGTCGCGTGTCACCGTGTCCAGCACCCTGCGCAGAGCGGATCCGATCCGTTCGACCGAGTCCACGTCGAACAGGTCGGCCGCGCCCACCACCGAGCCACGCAGCCCACCGGGCGCGCCCTCGGCGTCGAACGCCTCGGTGAGCCGCACCTCCAGGTCGAACTTCGCCGCCGCGGTGCCGGCCGATACGCCGCCAGTCGATTCGCCGTCCGTGTCGGTGCTCTCCGTCACGCGACCGGCGGTGTTGTTCTGGAGGTCCAGTTGGACCTGGAACAGCGGGTGCCGCGCACGGGAGCGGGCAGGAGCGAGTTCCTCGACCAGTTTCTCGAAGGGCACGTCCTGGTGCGCCAGCGCGGACAGGGTCCGTTCCCGCACCCGGCCGAGCACCTCGCGGAAGGTCGGCCGGCCGGAGAGGTCCGTCCGCACGACCAGGGTGTTGACGAAGAAGCCGACCAGATCGTCCAGCGCCTCGTCGGTGCGGCCGGCGTTCGCCGAGCCGATCGGAATGTCCGTTCCCGCGCCGAGCTTGGCGAGCAGGACCGCGAGAGAGGCCTGGAGCACCATGAACGGTGTCACGCCCTCTGCCCGGGCCACCTGCACCAGCCGCTCATGCACAGCCGCCGGAACCTTCAACGGCAGGCGATGCCCCTGGTGGGAGGCGATCGCCGGACGCGGCCGGTCCACCGGGAGCGACAGCTCTTCCGGCGCCCCGGCCAGCGCCTCACGCCAGTAGGCGATCTGCTGTGCGATCAGGCTCTGCGGATCCCGTTCATCGCCGAGCAGTTCGCGCTGCCAGAGCGTGTAGTCGGCGTACTGCGCGGGCAGCGGCGCCCACTCCGGGGCCCGGCCCGCGGACCGCGCCTCGTACGCGGTCACGATGTCCCGGCTGAGCGGGTCCTCCGACCAGCCGTCGCCGGCGATGTGGTGGAGCAGGATCAGCAGGACCCTCTCCTGCGGCCCGGCCTCGAACAGCGTGGCGCGGATCGGCACGTCCGCCGACAGGTCGAAGGCGTGGCCGGAGGCCTCGACTAGTGCCGCCTCCAGCTCGTCCTGCGCGACCTCCACGACCTGCAGCTCCCAGGCCAGGTCGGCCATGGAGATGATCCGTTGGAACGGTTCGCTCTCCCCCGCGTCGTACACCGTCCGCAGGACTTCGTGTCGCCCGATGACGTCACGCAGGGCCGCGTCGAGCGCTCCGGTGTCGATGTCGGCCGGGAGCGGAATCCTGAACGGGATGTTGTAGGTCGAGCCGGGGCCCTCCAACTGGTCGATGAACCAAAGCCGTTGCTGCGCATAGGACAACGGGAGGCGCTGCGACCGCTCACCGGCCCGGAGGGCGGGACGAGCCCCGGCCGAGCCGGCGAGTCGGGTGGCGAGCCCGGCGACCGTCGGCGCCTCGAACAGGGTCCGCAACGGCACCTCGACACCCAGCACCACGCGCACCCGGCTGATCAGCCGGACGGCGAGCAGGGAGTGGCCGCCGAGGGCGAAGAAGTCGTCGTCGACGCCGACCCGCTCCAGACCGAGCACCTGCGCGAACGCGGCGCAGAGCAGCTCTTCCTGCACGGTAGCCGGACCGCGGCCTTCGCCTGCGGTGTGGGCGGGGGCGGGCAGAGCCTTGCGGTCCAGCTTGCCGTTGACGCTCAACGGCAGCGCGTCCAGAACGACGACAGCCGAGGGAACCATGTACTCGGGCAACTGCCGTGCCGCGAACTCGCGGACCGATTCCGGCAGTCGGGTCGTACTGCCGTCGTCCGGGACGACGTAGGCGACCAGGCGGGTGTCCCCGGGAACGTCCTCACGGGCGATCACCGCGGCCTGGGCGACCTGGGGATGCGCGGCGACGACTGCCTGTACCTCACCCGGCTCGATCCGGAAGCCGCGGATCTTCACCTGCTCGTCCGCCCGGCGGAGGTACTCCAGCTGACCGTCCCCACGCCAGCGCGCGATATCACCGGTGCGATACATCCGCGCACCCGGTTCGAAGGGATCGGCCACGAACCGCTCCCCGGTCAGGGCAGGACGGCCCGCATAGCCACGCGCCAGCTGCACGCCCGCGAGGTAGAGCTCACCGGCCGCGCCGACCGGAACCGGGTCGAGGGCGGCGTCCAGCACATAGCCACGAGTGTTGGCGACCGGCGCGCCGATCGGCACCGCGCCGATGCTCTGCTCACGGTCACACCGCCAGGCGGTGACATCGACCGAGGCCTCCGTAGGACCGTACAGGTTGTGCAGCTCCACACCGCCCAGGACCTCGAAGAACCGCTCCTGTGTGTGCAGCGAAAGCGCCTCACCCGAGCAGACCACCCGGCGTAGCACCTCACCGCAGCCCGCCGCGGACGGCTCCGACAGGAACGCCTCCAGCATCGACGGCACGAAGTGCACCGTCGTCACTCCTTGGCCGACGATCAGGGAGGCCAGGTACTCCGGTTCCCTGTGGCCCTCCGGGCGCGCGACCACCAGGCCCGCACCCACCGACAGCGGCCAGAAGAACTCCCACACCGACACGTCGAATCCGAACGGCGTCTTCTGCACCACCCGGTCGGCGGCGGACAACTCGAACCGCTGCTGCATCCACGCCAGCCGGTTCACGATTCCCTCGTGCGTCACCACGACGCCCTTGGGACGCCCCGTCGAACCCGACGTGAAGATGACGTACGCCGGATGCGCAGGCCGCACGGCCCCGCCCGGCGCCGTGCCCGGCAGACCCGCCAGCAGTTCGGTGACGGCAGGCTCGTCCAGCACCACGACCGGGGCAGCGGCCGGGATGACGTCCGTGAAGGCCCGCGCCGTCAGCACCACTGCCGGCACGGCGTCCTCCAGCACGACGGCGATCCGTTCGGCCGGGTGGCCCGGATCCACCGGCAGGTAGGCGCCGCCGGCCTTCACGACCGCCAGCAGTGCCACCACCAGGTCGACGCCGCGCTCCAGGGCCACCGCGACCACTGACTCGGGGCCGACGCCGCGGCCGGCCAGCAAATGCGCCAGGCGGTTCGCCCGCACGTCCAACTCCGCGTACGAGAGCTCCTCACCCTCGAAGAGCACGGCGACCGCATCCGGCGTACGCGCCGCCTGCGCCTCGAACAGCGCCGGCAGCGTGGTCGCCTCGACCTCCGCGGCCGTGTCGTTCCACTCCACCAGCACCCGGCGGCGTTCGGCCGTGTCGAGCACATCGACCGCGCCCAGCGACATGTGCGGGTCTGCGGCCATCACCTCCAGGACATGCACGAGGCGTTGCGCCAGCCGCTCCACCGACTCCGCCTCGAAGAGGTCGGCCGAGGCGACGACACCGCCGTGCAGCCCGGCCGGAGCCCCGTCGGCGTCGAAGGCCTCGCCGATGCCGACCTCAAGGTCGAACTTCGAGCGCACGCCGACCGACGGCGCCGCCCCGGCCGAACCCGCTGCGCCGAGGTCCAGGGTCGCCTGCTGGTTGTTCTGCAGCGTCAACGACACCTGGAACAGCGGGTGCCGGGCCAGGGAGCGCGCGGGCGCGAGCTCCTCCACCAGTTTCTCGAACGGCACCTCCTGATGAGCGAAGGCGGACAGCCCGGCTCCCCGGACGCGGGCGATGACGTCGGCGAGAGTCGGGTCCCCGGACAGGTCCGTGCGCACCACCAGCGTGTTGACGAAGAAGCCGACCAGGTCGTCGAGCGCCTCGTCCGTACGGCCGGCGTTGACCGCACCGATCGGGATGTCGACGCCGGCCCCGAGTCGATTGAGCAGGACGGCGAGGGCCGCCTGGAGCACCATGAACATCGTCGCGCCCTCGGCACGTGCCAGCTCTGCCAGCCGGGCGTGGACGTCCGCCGGGATCCTGAGCGACGCTGCGTGCCCGCGGTCAGAGGAGACTGCGGGACGAAGGTGATCAGCGGGGAGGCCCAGCTCCTCGGGAATGCCCGACAGCGCCTCCTTCCAGTACGCGACCTGCCTCGCCATCAGGCTGTCCGCGTCCCGTTCGCCGCCGAGCAGGTCGCGTTGCCAGAGCGTGTAGTCCGCGTACTGGACCGGTAGCGGCTCCCAGACGGGTGCCCGGCCGGCGCTTCGCGCCGCGTAGGCGGCCGACAGGTCCCGCGCCAGCGGCGCCGTCGACCAGCCGTCGCTGGCGATGTGGTGCAGGACGACGACGAGCACCGGATCGACGCCGACCTCCGGCTCGAACACCCAGGTGCGGATCGGGACTTCGCGGGTCAGATCGAAGGCGTACGCTGCCACCCGATCGGCCTCGCCTTCCAGGTCCGCCGAGGTGAGCGGGACGAGCTCGATCTCCCAGTCGAGCTCGGCGGGTTCCAGGATCCGCTGGTACGGCTCGCCGTCGACGGCGGGGAACACGGTGCGCAGCACCTCGTGCCGCCCGATCACGTCCCGGAAGGCCGCGTCGAGCGCCCCCCGGTCGGTGTCACCGGACAGCTTGAGCACCACCGGGATGTTGTAGGAGGAGCTCGTCTCCTCCAACTGGTTGATGAACCACAGCCGGCGCTGCCCGTAGGAGAGTGGGAGGTGTCGGGGTCGGGGTTGCGGTGTGAGGGGGGTGCGGGCGGTGT
>NZ_JAHHIU010000024.1 GCF_024539815.1 Streptomyces hayashii | reverse complement strand
ATTCCAGGGTCACCATCAATTTTCGATAAATGCTCTTTACAACTACCTGCCGGGAGATATCGCGGCATATGCACGTCCGTTTTTCATGGCTCGCCAATTAGGGGTAAAGACCTTGGCATGGGCGCAAGGTGTCGGGCCTTTAGATAGCATGCAAAGTCGACAAATTGTTCGCGAAGTGTTCACTTTAGCCGACTGGGTTTCCGTGCGCGATGAAGGGTCGGCTGAATTATTGCGAGAGATTGGCGTAACCAGGCCCGTCAAAGTTGCGCCGGATCCAGTGTGGGCATGGCCACTTAATGACAAAAAAAATAAGAGCGCTATATCAGCAGCAACCCATCACACTCAAAAAAAACTAGCCATAGTAATACGCCCGTGGTCCTTCGTTGATGGATGGGAGGATTATTTAGTAACCGCGATTAAGGCTGTTGTACCTAGCACCTTTACGTTAGTCTGGGTGCCGTTTCAATCACATCAGATTGACGGTCGCTCTACATCTGATATTGCTTTCGTTGAATCTCTTATGGCTCGTTTGACCGATACGCATCAGTGCGCGCTGTACGGTAACCTGACTATTCCAGAAACGGTTGAAGTCCTGGGAGATTGCGATGCCATTTTTGCCATGCGTCTTCATGCGCAGATACTGGCACTGGCTATGGGGAAGCCCACCCTGTGCTACGAATACGACCCAAAAATGACGGCAGCCTCAGCATGGGCGGAGGTTCCTGACGACCTTCGCGTTCCTGTTTCAGGAACTGTAGAACAATTAAGGATTGCATTGAAAGCGCTTATTCAGGAACCAACGGGCTCAACGACGCATGGTGCAAGAACTCTTGCAGCAAAAGCCGAAGAACATCATCAGTTGTTGCAACATGCAATTACAGAAACTCTGCGTGATACGAGGCCACGAAAACAATGGGAAGCCTCCGATTTTGACTGGATTTCAGCATGGCGTGATGGACAAATCGCCAATCTCAGTCAGGTTGTGGTCAAGCACGATAAAGAAATCGGAATTCTCGCTCATACGATTGCCGAACGTGAAGGGCAGATCACTAGCCTTACTGAGGTGATTGTCCGATGTGAAGGGCAGATCGCCAGTCTCAACCAAGCATTGGGCGGACGCGACGAACAGATCGCGAGCCTTACGGAGATGATTGTCAGACGCGACGGGCAGATCGCCAGCCTCAACCAAACTGTGGTCGAGCGCGACGGACAAATCAAATCGCTTCTTTCTACTCGTTCTTGGAGGGTGACCCGGCCACTTCGCCTAATTAACAGGTTGGCGCAGTCTATGGCTTCTCAAGAAAGACGTTATGCATTGCTGAAGGCTATTTATTGGCGCCTGCCTGAGCAATTTCGGCATAAACTGAACCGGCAACGTCATGCCTATGTTGCAAGGCGACTACATCACAACTTCACTATGAATCAAGGTGGCGATCATTCCTCGGTTTTCCATGCCATAGAACAGAGCGAATGGCTTGTAAGAGCCAATCAGGCAGAGCGCATTGCAATCATCCCGTGTGGCTTTGAATTTGACGAACTTGTTAACCAAAGACCGATCAACGCAGCAAAGTATTTTGCTGCTCAGGGATACTTAGTGCTGTTCGTTGCCTGGCAATGGTCGCCGAATGATACGTTGTCAAAAGGCTGCGGTGAAGTCTGGCCAAACGTGTACCAAGTCCCACTTTTTGATTTTGTCTCCAAGGCTGAGATGCTGTGTCAACCCCGAGAGTTATCGCTCTTCTTGGTCACTATGCCTGCACCCACGTTGGTCGATCTTATTCCTTCTTTACGGCAGCGTGGCTTGGCGATTGTTTATGACATCATGGATGAATGGGAGGCTTTCTTCCATGTCGGCCAAGCACCTTGGTTTAAAAAACCAATAGAAGACTCGCTGGTACTGCAATCGGATTATGTCTGCGCTGTATCTCCATCATTGCGAGACAAGTTCACAGCCCTTCGTTTAGATATCAGCGTCATTGGTAATGGCTACACGCCTGATGTGATTGGCGTCGAGCACAAGGGGGTCGCGGGGACTCAACGAAGTGATGAACGGGTAATTGGTTATTTCGGCCACCTCACTGACGCATGGTTTGACTGGCGCCAGGTCTTCCACCTTGCGAAAATTCGAACAGATCTCACGTTTGAAATCAGGCTCTTCGCATTTAAGGGTGTAGCTGATTTCTAAACCCTCCTGACTTCAGCAAGCACCTGGCTATGTAATTGGTTAAATTTCTAAAGCCCAAGGCGGTACCTCGTAAGTGCTCAAGTCGCCCGTTGATAGCTTCTGTTGGACCGTTGCTGGTTCCTGGCCGGTCGAAGTAGGCAAGGATGCTCTCAGCGTATTTTTTCAGCGTTTCCCCCAAGCCTTTCACCTCGATGAGCGCTTTGGGCAAGTCGCTGGCTGTAATGATATTTATGACCTCTTCCATGAGTTTTTTACCACGTTTTCGATCCGGCTCGTTGTAGGCGCTGACCACCCGTTGGTACATGCTCCAGGTGCAATCCACTTCGAGGTGGTGCTCATCTGCAAACAGCTGGAACAGTTGCTTTTTGTTGGCGTCAGACAGGTAGCTGATCCGAGTCAGTAGCGTTCGACGGCTTTTGTAGAGCGGGTCATTTTTACGCCCTCTGCGGCCCAGGATGTCGTGTTGCACACGCCGGCGGCATTCATCCAGCATGTTGCTTGCCCAGCGCACGACATGGAAAGGATCCAGCACGGTTTGGGCTTGAGGCAGGGCTTCTTGCGCTGCAGATTTAAACCCCGTAAAACCGTCCATGGCAATGCTTTCGATCTGGTCACGCCACGATTTGGGGCGACTCTGTAGCCATTGCTTAAAGGCTTGTTTGGAGCGGCCTTCCAGCACATCGAGCAAGCGGGCCGGCCCGTTTTTGTTACGCACGGGCGTAAGGTCAACCACGATGGTGACGTACTTGTCACCACAGCGTGTATGTCGCCAAACATGCTCATCCACGCCCAGCACGGTCACACCGTCAAAACGTGTCGAGTCATTAAAAAGCAGGCGCCGTCCTTCGTTGATAATGGCATTATTAGCGGTGTGCCATGCAACATCAAGCTGGCTCGCAACACGAGATACCGACAGATGATCCAGCACGATGGCAGCTAATGCCCAGCGTATCGCCCCATATGAAAGCTTTGAACGTGGAGGTGCTGCACTGTTTGTATCTTCATGCCAGAAACAGCCGCAAGCACAACGCCAGCGACGGATACGCAGCAGCAATCTGGTTGGTCGTTGTCCGTAAGGTGTGTGAGCAAGATGCCTATCGACAGTACCGCGTGAAACACCAGCAGCCCCGCACTTGGGGCATGGCTCGGGTGCTTTGGTTAAACGACATTCGATGACGGCGCGCTCTGCACAAAGATGTTGTCCAGTGGCAGTCAGGCCGAGGTTATTCAGTTGGCAAAAGCTGGAAAGATCAGGGCTAGAAAAGGTAAGATTGTTCACGTCGGGGGCTTAGTTTTTGTTGGTGTGAGAGCTTACATTTTCTAAGATCCTCGACTCCTTTTCCAGCCGGTCAGATTTTTTCTACACCCTTAAATGCGAAGAGCCGCTAATCGCACCGCCATACCGCTAGAATATGTTTTAATAGGATGTTCCATAAATGAACCAATATCTGCAAATGCAGCTATCGCTTCAAAGCGCTTATCCACTTCTGAGTTACTCAGTCCAAGTACAGCGGCATTTAAGTAAACATTTTCACGTCCGGTAAATTCAGGGTTGAAACCAGATCCGAGCTCAAGTAAAGCTGCAATACGGCCATTCGTTTGCACGCCACCACTTGTCGGTGTCAAGGTTCCGCAAATAAGTTGTAACAGCGTGGACTTCCCAGAACCGTTACGTCCAATGATGCCAACGGTTTCCCCTCTTTTAATGTCAAACGAAACCCCATCCAGAGATTTGAATTCTTGAAAATATTGAGATGGTGTTTTTCCAATAAATTTTTGAATATTCGGCAACGTGAATTGCTTAAGGCGGTCGCGGGGATGTGCATAAATTTCGTAGCGTTTGCTTAAACCTCGAACGCGGATAACAAAATCATTAGAGGACATCAGCAAAACCCTTTTTGGTTTTTTGGAAACAGGCGTAGCCTGCCCAAGCAATGGCGGTAGCAGCCAGGGTGTAACCGCCCAAACCCATCCAGTCCGGCAAATGCCCCCAGATCAGTACTTCACGCGCCTGCTCGATGATGAAAGTAAGCGGGTTAGCCATGATGAACGGACGGAACCTTTCTGGCACTGCAGTCACCGGGTAAAAGACGGGGGAAAGGAACATCAGCACGGTGGTAAGGATGCCGATGGTTTGCCCAACGTCGCGCAAAAATACGCCTAGGGATGCCAGCATCCAGGCAAGACCAGTGGTGAGAATAACCAGTGGAAGCAGTACCAAAGGGGTGAAAACCGCCGTCCAGTGCAAGTAGCCGTTAAAGAGTGCAAAGGCGGCTAGCAGCACGCCAAGGCTGATGAGGCTGTGGAATAGCGCTGCACCCATGGCAATGACTGGCAGTATTTCAATCGGGAATACCACTTTCTTGACGTAATTGACGTTGGAAAGAATCAACCCGGGGGCGCGGTTGAGTACCTCGCTAAACAGGCTCAGCACAATCATGCCGACAAAAAGCACTACGGCGAATTGCGTTTTGCTATCGTCAGCACCAATCCCACCCCAGCGAGATTTGAAAATCTCGGAGAATACAAAGGTGTACACGGTTAGCATGAACACTGGATTGAAGAAGGACCAAGCCAGACCTATGGCAGAGCCTTTGTAGCGGCCTACGACCTCGCGCTTGGTCATCTGCACGATAAGCTGGCGGTTGCGCCAGAGACTTCGGGTAAGTGCCACGAGGGATGTGGGTTGGGCTGCGTGGGGGTTAATCGTTTTTTGGGAGTTTGTCATGCGAAGTGCTCCACTTCTGCCAATGGTTTGGCTTGCTGATTTTTTGTGGACAAGGTGGGTTCGCCTTGGACGGGCCATTGGATGTTGAATTCAGGATGCTTCGCTCGAATTCGGGTGCCCAATAGTCGGTGGTTTTGTAGAGAAACCCTGCACTACGCGCATTAGTTTGCCTTGAGGTTGCTGGATTTGGTAATGCAGACCGCGCAGCACGTTTTTGGCCGAACGATGTGGTTGTCTTGCACTAAATCCACGTCACGCCCGATGAGCTTAGCGAATCGGCAACTATAACCTAATGTGCGGATTCCACGCCATCCGGCCACTCATTCCACCAACATGCGGCCACCTGTTCCACGCTCATCCGGCCGGGCAGTCGGAGCGCAGCGACGCAGGTTTGCATTGTTAGTGCCATTTCTATAACTCCATTTAGCGGCTAAAAATTATGTAAAGAACAAATACCCAGCCTGGCGCATTGGGATTCGCGCGAGCCAGATCAGGGTCAAGTGAGCGGGATAAAAAGCGTAGAAAAACCAACGTAGCCGAGGGCACGGCAGGGCCACGAATGGCGCAACCAAAAGGATCAAGATCGAGGCCAGCGCCCATGGGTTGCCGTTGATGTACCCAAGTGCAGCGCAAGACACAAATGCCAGGATCAGTGCCGGCACTGATGGCTGTTTTGTGTAGATCCAGATCGCTACGCCAAAGGCCAGAGCTGGCCACCAGAATTCAACCAGGCTACCGCCCAGGGCAAAGGCCAACCCAGCAGCCATGTAGCCTTGAGACCGACCCATTTCGAGCAGGCGAAGCGTGGCGGTCAGGACGAACAGGGTAAAGAGGATATTCAGCGGCCACCAACCGTTGACCAGGCCCCCGAGTGCCAGGAATGCCGGTGAAGCCAAGGCGCCGAAAACAGCCAGGCGAATCATGGTGCGACGATAGGCGCCGCTCTCAAGCGCTCCAGGACGAGCCAGGTTGTACGCCAGAACAAACACGAACAACGGCATTGTCAGGCGGCCAGCGTCGTACAGCCAGGCTACGGTGTCGTTCAAGAGGTATTTGTTGATGTGATCGCCAATCATGGGGTTTGGGGAGCAATGGAACCGAAAACCAACATAAGCACGAATTAAAGTTCGCTTTACTCGTCATCTGTTGTGGATTAGCGAACTTTGATTGGCGAAACGAGTTTATCGCACCACTTTTCGGGTGGTCACGGCCTTTCCTAGTGCTCGCTGAAACGGTTTCATAAAACGGTGGTTTTATCGTACTCCCCAGACAGAGCGCTGGTTTGCGGGCAGGTACTGGGCTTAAGTGCGTTTACTGTTCCATTGCTCCCCGAACCCCGGATTCGGCGGGATCTCGACCAAACCGCTAACAGCCTCTACAGATAAGCCCAAGGCGCTGGCCCAGGCCTCCACCAGACGGTTGAACATATTGTCCCTGCCGGGCTCAAACTTACCCAGCGCGTTGAAGGCATCGTCAAGTGGAATGGCGGGGGCCCCGCCGAAGGTGGGTTCCGCGTCCGCAGGACCGCCGCAGGCGTATTCTGCTTGACGGTGCGCAGTGACCCCCAGTCTGCGCCGGGGTGTGTGGGGTAGCTTCACCACCCCGCGCACCCGAGGCCTGGGCGACCCCAGCGCGTTGACAAGGGCCGCGCCCTTGGTGTTGCTTTGTTCTGCCGTCCAGGGGGCCCCCTGGCTGCCAGGGGCTATCCTAGCTCTGCTTGACGACCACCGTGTTGCAAAATTCGCTAGCGCGAGTGATGGAAACACCGGCAAGTTTAGCCAACAGACCAATAGGAATGAGCCCGACCAAATGTTGGTACCGGGCCAATTTTGAAACCCGCTGATATGGGGTCGCCCCTAGAAACTTCTGCCGCTGTTCTACAACGGCGAAGGGCACGCCCACGGCGCGGCTTATCTTCGCGGCTGACATTGATCCGAACAGTGATTCGTAACCCAGCCACGGACCGACATAGTTTTTTAGCGGGGCCGCTGCTCGTGGCTTCGGTAATGGTTTAGCAGGGGTATGGCCTAACGTTTCACGCCAGTTTCGAACCGTTGATCTTGATACTCCTGCCAGATCTGCCACGTCCTGGTCATGCACAAGGCCTAAGAGCGGCTTGTAGGGACGCAACGGGTGGTTGATGGGGAAACGCTTTGGTTTAGGGAGTGAGGCCGGTCCCGGCTTGGCCTTGACCCCTAAAGACTTCCGGTATTGATCGACGCTGTAGGCTGAAACCCCGCAAAGACGCGCTACAGTGCGAGTTGATTCTATGCCCAGCAAATGCCGGTAGGGCTCGATGGCCATTCTTACATTCCAAGCTTCGATACCGAATAGCTGACGCCGGTAACGAATTACATTCTTTTTCGTACCGACAAGCTGAGCCAAGTCCTCGTCTCTCATGGTTCCCAGTTTGCAGTCATACCACCTGGCTTGGCCTATATTCTTCCAATCAGCCATATAATCCTGTCATCTAAATGCGAAAGGTTCCGGCAATACCGGAACCCATATTCTCATCACAATTCAAAAAATCATCTACACGCCTGATTTACCTGCGCTCGCTCCGTCCAGGGCGGAACGCTGTTTGCGTTCCAGCGCCTTACCGTCCAACACCGTGCGCGGCTTGATGGACTCGTTACGCTGACGCTCTCGCGCTTGCTGCAATGAAAGGGCGGTGGTTTTGTCGTAACGGTTTGCGATGGCGGCAGGCAATCCGGCTATTGAGTCCGTATAGATGCGCGCTTCGTGTCTTGCCCGACTGATGGCCACGTACCAAAGGTTTTGTGAGGTCGTCCGGCTTTTCGTGTTGATGGATATCATCACTCGATCATTTGTAAGACCTTGAGCGCTGTGGACGGTAGCGGAATAGGCGTGTTCTAGATGCAAAGGCCGGTTAGTTGGGAGGGCCACTACACGTTCTGGCGTGCCGTCTTTCTCTTTGAGGGATGCCAGCTCGATGACGCCATTGGCGTTCCCAACCACCCGCATTCGGTCGCCGTTGGTGAGATCCAGTTTCTGGTCATTGCGGGTAATCCGCACCAGATCGCCAACGGAAAACTCTGGCTTCTCAAGGTTGTACACGCTGAGTTTTGTCAGCTTCCGAGGATTGAACTCGACGCGATTCCCATTCTTGTCCTTTACCACCAGCACGTTTCCGGGCAAGGCCTGGTCAACGGTATACAGCTCCCCTCGGGACAGACCAGCCCTTATGTAGTCCTTCTCGGGCTGTACGATCATTCCCTTTTTGTAGCTTGGAGCGTACCGGCGTTCGGCCTGTGTGGTGTCGACGCGGTTGAGCGTTGGCAGCTCTTTTCCGTTGCCCACGAGCCCAAGCGACTCCCTTGTCATTGCGTTGATCTGTTTGCGGTCCTTGTTCGTACCGGCGACGATCAATACCTCTTTACGTTCTTGCGGCGTCAACGACATGTAGTCACGAACGATGGCTTGGTGCCGTTGGCTGGGCTCCCTGAATTCTTCAACATGATTAACATGCTCAAGTGATTTTCCCGGATTGCCATCAGCCGCATGCTGAACAGCAATTTTTAGTTCCTGGTTCTTCTGTCGCTGAATTTCCTTGATCCGCGCAGTTTGCATACCGTGTTGCTGTAACTGGGCGAATGGTTTGCCAGCCTCGATAGCTTCAGTTTGTTTGGTGTCGCCCAGCATCACCAGTCGTGCGCCTGATTGCTCGATGGTTCGCAATAACTGTTCCATCTGGCGGGCACCGACCACACCAGCCTCATCGAGTACGACGATTGTCCGCTCGTCCAGCTTCTTGTCTTTGGTGTGGAAAAAACTAGCGAGTGTGTGAGCGTCCAGCCCCTCGTTTTTCAGTGCGGTTACTTGGTTGCCGTAGGGTGCCAAAGCAACGACACGAAAACCTGCATCGGTCGTTGTGGAACGCTCGGTCATGGCATTGTTGACTGACTCGATCAACTTCACAGCGCGATCAACTGAGTAAGTTTTGCCGGTGCCTGCGTCGCCCTGGATGCCAACGAATCGGTTGCTCGTACTGACGATCACTTCCACGGCCTGGTACTGGCCTGCAGAAAGTGTTGAGCCTTCTAGCGCTTTCGCTACCTGTTCTTTGCTCAACAGCGGTGCGACTTGGCCACGTCCGGTGCGCTCGATGGCCAGAATCGCCTTTTCCCGCTTTAGTGCCCGTTGAGTGGTGTACCGTTTTTCAGCTTCCACCAAAGAGCCACGATTGATAGCCATCTTGACGTACTGCTGGGCTTCCTTGTCGGTCCAGCCCTTTTGTTCTTTCAGTAATGCGCGCCACCCTGCAGGTGACAGCGCTGCCCCCTCGGTTCCGGTGGCCATCCTGTAGGTTGGTGGCGATTCGATCAACGTTCCCTGTTTCACCAGACGTTTGATTTCATCGTCGACTTCGGATGGCGAAGCCAAGCCCACAGCGCGCCGTAGTGCAGCTGTGCGCAGATCTGACTCGCCGACAACCTGCTCACGTTCGGTCAGATGGTTTATGGCGTATTGCACCACTGCTTGGCCTGCGGTGATGCCTTCCGGCAGATTGTGTTCTGCATGGATGCTCTCTGAGCGCCTGCCGTACTCGCGGTTATCAAGCTGACTGCGGCCACCGAACTCGATGCCTAGATCTCTCGCCTTGGTGACCCAGTATTCCTTGACCAGATGACGGTCGCGCTCGTCTTTGCGTGGCCTGGTGGCCATCGCAATGATCTGCTTTTCCAGCGCTGTGGCGTTGCTGCGTGTTTTGCCGTCCTTGGCCAACGCTTCCTCGATCACCTTGGACCGACTCGAAAACGCCTCGATCTGGTCCCTCGAAATATGGGCCAGCTCGAAATTCCCGTCTTTGTCCAACACCCGAATTTCATAGCCCAGCTCGCGCAGCTCCTTGGCCAGCTCGCCCTTGTACATGGCGTCGATCTGCGGTTGGATCTTGAAAATATCGTCGTTGTGTATTGCTCGCCATTTACCGTCTGCACGCCGTGTCGCGTTCATGACTACTGCGTGGGTGTGCAGCTGAGGATCTTTGGCGCGGCTGAGTTCATGGCGAAACTTACCAATGATCAGGTTGCCAGTTCGTTCGAGCATGGACTTGCCATGTTCCTTTCGGCGGGTCTGCGCCAGTTTCTCGACATGCTCCATCGCTTTAGTCACTGCGCGGTCGTGCGCCGCTACCACGTCCTTGTCACCGGCGATCAGTGCCTGCATAGACACAGATTTTGGAGCTGAGAAGGTCAGGTCCAAACCCATCCGGCGATTAACTATTTCACCTGTTTCTTTGTTGACGGTCTTGGGCATCACCTCGCCGTTCGGGAGCTTGCCGTCAAAAAGCTTGGCCAGCTCCTTCTGGTCGATTGGCCCATCCAGTCCTAGAAGCTCGGCGCCGATCCCCTGCCACTCACCGGGGGACTCTTTTGCGTAGTAGTCGTCTGCAGCTGTGTAGTAGCCAGCTGCAGCGTACTGGTTGCTCCCCTTGATAGAGGTAACATTGAACATGGCTACCTCGTTACGCGGCTTGACCGGTGATCATGATTGCCTGGGCGCGCTCTTTGTAATCGATGTATGGCGTCTTCACCTTGGTGATCGGGAAGTCTTCACCGAATTTCACGTAGGCGACCAGATCTGGAAGGTTGGAGATTTCAGACGCCTGAACCACCGGCTCATCCCGTGTGACTTCCTCGGTCCTGGTCAACTTGCCCGCGGTGTAGGATTTCCGCCAGCGCTTCACATCGTGAGAGCCGAGGATTTCGCTGGCCATGCCTGCGTTCTTGGCGTTCGCTGCAGCAAGAATGACGTAGTTTCGGAAGCACGAAAGCAGCGTTTCCGCATCGTCACGGCCATAACTGGCATTGAGTTGGGACCAATCCTGCAGACTGCCGACCATACGCAGACCATGTTTCCGCCCTTTGGTCGCCGCTGGAACAAAGCTTTCCAGCTTGCCGAGGGACTGCAGCTCGTCGAGGAACAGCCATAGCCGTTTGCCTGTCATTGGCTCAGAGCTGAGGATCGTTGCGCAGATGGTGTCAATCCACGTGGCCACCAGTGGTTTCATGGTGTCCCGCATGTCCTCCCGCCAAGTGATGAACAGATTGCCGGCATTCGGATCGTTCACCCACTGATAGATGGAAAAATCGCCCTTGCTCATGTAGCGCAGGGGACGAATGTATTTGTTCATCATGAACTGGATGCTGGCGATTGCCTTCTCTGCGTTGTCGCGGAAGTAGCCCTCGGAGTCCGTGTTGGCCAGGAAAGCGCGGATGGTGTCGCCATCCTCCCGCACCAGCAAATTTACCAGCGTGTCTTGGTTTGGGTTGTTGGTTTCTTTCAGCTTGCGCATGGTGTCGGACAATACGTCGCGTGCGTAAGCGCACCATTGCTCGTCACTCGGATCGACCTGGGGCGGAATTATCGACTTGGCCATCCGGTTGAAGTCATGGATGCCACGGATCTCGTTGAAGATCGTCCAGCCAGCGGACCGAGCGTCGAATGGGTTGAGAATGTAATCGCCTTTGAAACTGAATTTCGAATAGAACGTGCCGTTTGGGTCGACAACGGCCATGCGATCACCACGCTTCAATGCCGAGGCGATCATGCCTTCCATAGTTACCGACTTACCGGCACCGATAGACGCGCAGATCATCGTGTTTCGATCTTCAAGGTGCAGAGGCATAGGCAGCTTGCCAATCATGATCGGCTCAGACTTGGCCAACCCCCGTTTTTTTCGCTCACGATTGGTCTTCTCGTTGCGGCGGCGCACCTTTGCCTTGACGGTATGCCAGTTTTTTATCTCCGAACCCCGTAGAAATTCCTGGTACTGCTCGCCACGGAACCCATCGTCACAATATTCGTACAGGTAATAAACCAGTGAAGCGGCGACCGCTGACGTGGCAATTGTGGCCCCCAATACAATCGGGTTGTGCCAGCCGTTGTGAAGCGTTTCCTTGAACGCTGCAGGGAATGGCGTCAAAGGCATCTGCGCCAAATACACGCCCGCTGCCCATCCAGCGATCGGCAAACCGAAACCCGCTGTCATCACCGCAGAATCGACTTCTCTTTTATGCATTGTCCTCTCCTGATAGACGCTCGATGTCGCTTGCCAACTCTGGCAACAGCGTTCTGATGAGCTGATCGGTGTCGGCCAGATGGCTAAGTTCGGCACGCAATTCGTTGACCTTTCCTTGCTGCAAACCTTGGCGCAGCAGGTGAACGGCAATGGTCAACAGGGTTCGGTTTTGCGCCTGAGCCTGACTGACGTTTTCGAGCAAACCAAGCACGCGTTGCTGATCTGCCCAGCTGTCCAAATCGGTCTGTCGGCCACCTGATTTCTCGCTGGCCAGAGCCCTGTCACGCACATAGGTGGACAGGTGTTTGTAGCCTGCTAACGCCGCCGCTTGCTCTAGGCGAGCCTCTTGGTCGTCGTTTAAACGTATGGGTAGTGTCTTCGCCACGGTGGTCCTCTCAGAGCCAAAAATGGGACATATTCAGGCTAACGATAACTGCCAAAAGAACGTATAGCAAATGTAATACATAAAAAGCTTGATTTTACTGGTCTAGATGGTACTTTTGTAATACATATGTATAGCAC
>NZ_JAHHIU010000023.1:16841-17399 GCF_024539815.1 Streptomyces hayashii | reverse complement strand
CCCCCGCCTCCCGCAGCCCCGCCCGCACGGCTCCCGCCAGCGCCGTTCCCAGCGGGCGCGCGAGTGCCAGCGCGCCGCGTTCCTTGTGGCCCAGCAGCACTGCCCGCACCTCGTCCGCGTACGGTGCTGCCGCGTGCACGGCGGGCAGCCCGGGCGGTTCGAGCACAGGCCGCACCCGGAACGGCACGGTCCCGCACAGCGCCGTACGGCACTGCGGGCAGAGCACCGTCCGTGCCCTTCCGCAGCCCCCGCACTCGGCGGGCAGCACCAGGCCGGCGAGCTCCTGCCACCACCTGCGAACGCCTTCCACGTGGATCACTGTGTCAGCGCCGGAGGCGGCTCACCAGCCCTGTGGAAAACCTTGCGGGGCGGCCTGTGGACAAACTTGAACTCAGGCGGCGGAAGGCGTCGGGAAGGCGGCCGCGGCCGATCAGGCGGACAATTGAGTCACGGGGAAGAACGCAATGCGAGGGCGCGAAGGCTCACCGCTCACAGAACCTGACCTCCGAGGAGACGAGGTCCACCCGAAGCCTGGGGAGACGAGGTCCGCCCGAAGCC
>NZ_JAHHIU010000023.1:0-16741 GCF_024539815.1 Streptomyces hayashii | reverse complement strand
TCGGGAGACGAGGTCCACCCGAAGCCTCGGGAGACGAGGTCCACCCGAAGCCTCGGGAGACGAGGTCCACCCGAAGCCTCGGGAGACGAGGTCCACCCGAAGCATCGGGAGACGAGGTCCACCCGAAGCATCGGGAGACGAGGTCCGCCCGAAGCCTCGGGAAGGAGTTCATCCTGGGTAGAACGCGACCGACGCGGTCTCCTTCAGCGTGCGCCATCCGCTCCCGCCGGGCAGCCACAGCAGCCCGTCCTTGGAGGTCGCGAAGAGCGGGAGGCCGCTGTCCTCGGACGCGGCGATGCTCCTGACCTCCGTGAGGCCCGGGAGCGTGCCTGCCTCGGGGAACGAGCCGTCGCACTGGACGTATTGGACCTGCTCCACGCCGCCGGCCTCACGCCCGACCACCACGAGCCGGCTGTCCCCGGCCCATGACATGGCCGTGACCTTCTCCAACTCCGGTGTCGCGGAACGCAGTTCCTGGACCGACATGGCCGGTCGCGTCCCGTCGCCGACGCCTCGTTCGATCCGCCCGATGAGCAGGGACTGCTTGCCGCCCTTGTCGACGACGAGCGCGACGCGTACCCCGTCCGCCGCCACGCGCACGGCGTTGATCCGGCCGTCGAGACCTGGGGTGAGCACCTTCAGGGGCTCGCCGCCGCCCTTCTCCAGCAGGAGCAGTCGCGGGTCGGCGGGGTCACGGTCGGCGACCCACAGGTCGCCGTGGGCGTCCCAGCTGGGGGTGGTGAGCCGGTCGGCCTCCGTCTTGCCCTTGCTCTCCAGGACGGGTTCGCCGATGGAGTCGCCGGACAGGGTGGAGGCGACGTAGAGGGTCTTGCCGTCGAGGGCGACGCCGGCCGCGCTGTGCTCGTCGTGGGCCACGGCCACGGAGCGCAGTGCCTTGGCGCCGTTGCCGAACGCTCCGGGCACGGGGTCGGCCTTGGTGTCGCCGCTGCCGCTGGCCATCCTCACGAGCCGGTGCTGGCCGTCGATGAAGTAGAGGTAGCCGGGGCTGTTCTGCGAGCCGCGGGCGGCGACGGTGGCGGCGCGTTCCTCGTTGAGGTAGCACAGCTGGGTTCCGCCCGCGCGCAGCGCGACCTCGTCGACGGTGGGGGCCAGGCTCTGGAGGGAGAACAGCAGCTGGGCTGCCATCTCCTCGCACTTGCTCTGTCCGATGTGGGCCGCCTTGTCGTTCAGCGGCACGGTGATCTTGTTCTGGTCGTCGGGTGTCAGCGAGGTGACGTTCTTGGCGAGGGCGGCGCCGGTCGGGAAGCTGGATCTGACGACGGGGCGGAGCCAGCTGGTGGGTCCGGTGAGCACGGAGCGCACCATCTGCGTCATGGGGTCGACCCGCTCGCGTACGTAGACGGGGTCGGCGACGGCCATGGGCTGTCCGGAGGCGTCCGACTTGGTGTTGGAGGCGAAGAAGTATTTGTTGACGGCTACGTAGTTGCGCTGGAAGTCGGACTTGCCCATGACGACGCCGGCGGGAAGCGCGTCGATGCGCCACTGGCCGGTCTTCTTGTCGCGGGTGAGGTGGACCGGCTGGCCGTAGCCGCCCGAGGCGGGCGCGTAGGACTGCTGGGCGTCCACGGTGGCGACCCGGGTGCCGGTCAGGACGAACGAGAAGTCGTCGCCGCCCTCCCTGCTTCCGGCGGGGCCGGCCTCGGTGGCGGGTCCGTCCGCGAGGACCGTGGTGGACCGTTCGGGCTCCCATGTGCGGGCCGCCCGGTCGGTCAGGTACTGCCGGGCCGTGGAGTAGCCGGGGTCGTCGCTGGTGAGCGCCTCCAGGAAGCCCTGGACGATCTCGGCGGGCGGTGCGTCGTCCCGGGGCGGGATCGCGAACACCCGTACCTGGGTGTCCTGGCGCGGAGTGGACTCGACGTTGCGCAGGTCTCCGCTGTCGGGCATGGAGGCGCATCCCGCCAGCAGGACGACGCCGCAGGCGGCGTACGCCATCGCGCGCCCCGGCGTGCGGCCGGTCCGGGTTCCCCCCTCGCGCTGATCAGCGCCCACGAAATGCCTCCCCTTGCTCGTCCACGCCCTCCGCGCCGGCAGGTGACCGGCCCCGGTTCCCCCTGGACGCCGTGTGTGCGACGTCGTCCGCTGGGCCCGGGTCGCCTGGAGCGCCGGTGCCCGCGGTGTCCGTCCGGTCCGGGCTCCGGCTCTCTGCCGTCGTCCGGGGGGCGGGTTCGTCCTGTTGGCGTGCGCCGCCCGCGCCCGGCGCGGGCCGGGACACCACGCGCGCGCCGTTGCCGGGCAGCGCCGTCGGGTCGGCCGTGGGGGACGTCGTGCCCGCGCGGGGCGTGAGCGGGGTCCGGGCGGCCGACGACTGTTCCGTGGCGGGCTGTACGGGGACCGTCGCGCTCTTCTGGCCGCCGCCGCGCGGCACACCGGCGTCGTCGAGCTCTCCCCTGTTGCGGCGGGAGTCCTTGGGTTCCAGCGGTATCGGTGAGCCGCGCAGCGGTTCGTCGGCGGTCCGGGGCAGGGTCAGCCGGAACTGCGAGCCGCCGCCGGGCTCGCCCCAGGCCTGCAGCCATCCGCCGTGCAGTCGCGCGTCCTCCAGGGCGATGGACAGGCCGAGGCCGGTGCCGCCGGTGGTACGCGCGCGTGCCGGGTCGGCGCGCCAGAAGCGGCTGAAGACGCGGGTGGCCTCGCCGGGCTTGAGCCCGACGCCGTAGTCGCGCACGGCGATCGCGACGGCTCCGCCCGCGGCGGCGAGTTTGACGATGACGTCCTTGCCCTCGCCGTGTTCGACGGCGTTGACGACCAGGTTGCGCAGCACGCGCTCCACGCGTCGGGCGTCGGCCTCGGCGACGACGGGCTGCTGGTCGCCGAGGACGCGGACGGTGGTCCCCTTGCGTTCGGCGAGCGGCGCGGCCCCGCTGACGACGCGTCGTACGACCTCCCTGAGGTCGATGGGCTCGGCCTCCAGGGCTGCTGCGCCGGCGTCGAAGCGGCTGATCTCCAGCAGGTCGGCGAGGAGCGTCTCGAAGCGGTCGAGCTGGTCGGCGAGCAGTTCCGCGGACCGGGCGGTGACGGGGTCGAAGTCGACGCGGGCGTCGTGGATGACGTCGGCGGCCATGCGGACGGTGGTCAGGGGGGTGCGCAGTTCGTGCGAGACGTCGGACACGAACCTGCGCTGCATCCGTGACAGCTCCTCCAGTTGCTGGATCTTCAGCTGGAGGTTCTGCGCCATCTTGTTGAAGGCCTCGCCCAGGCGGGCGATGTCGTCCTCGCCGGTGACCTTCATCCGCTCCTGCAGACGTCCGGCGGAGAGCCGCTCGGCGATCCCGGCGGCCATCCGCACGGGGGTGACGACCTGCCGCACGACGAGCCAGGCGATGGCTCCGAGGAGGACGACGACGAAGAGTCCGGCGGTCGCGAGGGTGCCCTTGACCAGGCTGAGCGACTTTTCTTCCTGTGTGAGGGGGAAGAGGTAGTACAGCTCGTAGGCCTCGCCGTTGGGGTCGTTGATCTGCTTGCCGATGACGAGTGCGGGCTGCGATTCCTTGTCGTTGAGGTACATGATGCGGGAGTAGCTCTGCACGGCGCCGGTGCCGCTGTTGACGCGCTCGCGCAGGTTGCCCGGGACGCTCTTGTTGGGGTCGACGAAGCCGGAGGCCCGTGGTCCGCGGCCGCCGCCGCTGTCGTCGACGGGGGGCAGGGTGACCACGTCGAAGGCGCCCTGTCCGCCACTGGAGAGCGACAGTACGAGTTCGCTCATCCATTCGGTGATGTTCTGCGAGCCGCGGCTGCCCGCCGGGGCGGTGCCGTCGGCGCCGGGGCGGGAGCCGATGGCTTCGTCGGCCTTCTGCTTGGCCACGGCGAAGCCGCCGGTGGCCTGGCTCTGGGATGCCCTGACCTTGGCGTCCAGCAGTCCGTTGCGGACCTGCCCGATGACGACGAAGCCCAGCAGCAGCACGACGCCGAGTGACATCAGCAGGGTCGTGGCGACGACCTTGAGCTGGATGTTGCGCCGCCACAGCCGCATGACGGGCAGCAGCGGCCGGCGCACCCAGCGCAGCAGCAGCCTCAGGACGGGGCTGTTGCGCACCCCGTCCCGCAGCAGTCCTCGTCCGAGGAGGCGGGCGGAGCGTGATCCCGGCGTGGCACGGCCGACAGGCCGCTCCGGACGGGCCCCGGACCGTCCGGGAGCCGAAGCGGCGCTGTCCCCGGTCATGTCAGCTGGGCCCTGCCTTGTATCCGACGCCACGGACGGTCACCACGATCTCCGGTCGCTCCGGGTCCTTCTCGACCTTGGAGCGCAGTCGCTGCACGTGCACGTTGACCAGGCGGGTGTCGGCGGCGTGGCGGTAGCCCCACACCTGCTCCAGGAGCACCTCGCGGGTGAACACCTGCCAGGGTTTGCGTGCGAGCGCGACCAGCAGGTCGAACTCCAGCGGGGTCAGTGCGATCGACTGTCCGTCCCGCTTCACGGAGTGCCCCGCCACGTCGATGACGAGGTCGCCTATGGCGAGCTGTTCGGGCGCGGGCTCCTCCGACCTCCGCAGCCGGGCCCGGATGCGGGCGACCAGCTCCTTCGGCTTGAACGGCTTCACGATGTAGTCGTCGGCGCCGGATTCCAGCCCGACGACCACGTCGACGGTGTCGCTCTTGGCCGTGAGCATGACGATCGGCACTCCGGACTCCGCCCTGATCAGGCGGCACACCTCGATGCCGTCCCGTCCGGGCAGCATCAGGTCCAGCAGCACCAGGTCGGGCTTCGCCTCACGGAAAGCAGCCAGCGCCTTGTCGCCGTCAGCTACGAAAGACGGCTCAAAACCTTCACCACGCAACACGATGCCGAGCATCTCGGCCAGTGCGGTGTCGTCGTCGACGACAAGGACTCGTCCCTTCATAAACGACATCATCCCATTCTCGTAACAGTGACGGAGGCGCTGGTGAGCAGGGTCACTGGCCTGTGACGATAGTCGTAGGAGACCGTCACTGTCTGCCCGGGTCCACTGGCGCTGATGTCAGCGCTGATGTCAGCCGTGCGCTGCTGTCAGGAGGGTGCGCCCCAGCCCCCGGATGGCCGTGGCCGGCCTCGCACGTTCTGTGCCGGTGTCGCAGTCCGAAGGCGTGACCGATCGCGACGCAAGGCGAGTCCCGCCAAGACGATCACGCCTGGTGTGTGGGGTGGTGCTTCCCTGATGGTCGTGGGTATAAGTCTGCTCGCCTTGGTCCTGATCGGCGGTTTGAGATCGTCGAACGATTCAACGCGGCCGTCTCCCGTACCGACCACGAGCGAGGACCAGGAGTCGCCGACTCCTTCGTCACCCAAGGGTGCGACGGAGGGCTCGCCTCCCGCCGCTTCTCCTCCCAGCGCCCCTGGCGACGAGGGCTCAGACTCATCGTCACCACCGTCTGCCCGGTCGGCCGCGACCGCCGCGGTCACAGAAACACAGACGTTGCTGTCCGGGAGTGGCGGCGGTACGACGGCAGGAGGGTCGAAAATCGACGTCCCCGGCATCCTCACCGCACTCGCTGGGCTGATCACTGCGGGAGTCGGGGCAGCCTCCTTCTTCGCAGGGAGGAGGAGGGACCGGCCGCCGGCCGGCGATGCTGCTGCACGGTGAGCATGCGGCACACCTGGCCCGCGGAGTCTCAACGGCGAGTCAAGCACTGCCGACGTCGCCCCGAATCGCGAAGTGCAAGGCGCTACCGCCGACCATCGCAGTGAGGCCATGGCCTACCGCGGAATGGAGTCGCTCGCTTGCTTCACGCCAGCGTTGAGGGACTGCCGCACATGATCTGCGAACACTTGCCGGGCACGCCTGTACAGCACGGGGACATAGCTCCCGAGCACCATCCCGTCGTCGGTCGGCCACTCGACGTCTTCTTCGCTCTGGGAAGAGAGAAGACTTACGTCAGCGACATGCTTGAGTCGTTCCACCAGCGGGATGACCGCCTCGGGCGCGTCCAATCCGACCAGGCTGGCGGCCTTGCCCAGGGCTGTGTGCGCATCATTCAGCCTGGTCTCTGCACCCTCACGAGCTGCGGCCCCTGACGGAAGCGAAGCCGCATTGCTCTGCCTGGGTCCACGGCGGACGGGACGGGGGGACATCCCGCGCACGCCACACTCGGCCGGCACTCGCGAACGGCGCCCCCGCCGTCTCGGAGCCTGAGCGCCCCCGCCGGAGGCACCTTCTGACCGAGGAACTCCGTGTCCAGGTCTCTACTCATGGGCCGTTGCTTGCGTAACAGGCGATCTTTTCTGCGGCATTGTCCGACTTTCCTCGGCATCTGACCCGGTGATCATCTGCCGGTGGGCTGTGACACGAACTCACATGTCTTTCAGCCAGGCGTCTCGATCAACTTGACCAAGATCCGTCTGTCTGTAGATCACTCTGGCGCGTCAACTAAGTCAGAGGCTTGAGCGCTTCGCTTAGGCGCTGAACAGAGAGTGGGACCACATGATCATGAACGTCCAGAGGGAAGCTCCGGCCGTCGGATCCCGGAGGAGAGGTGCCATGGTGCTCGCGTCAATGGCACTCATGGCTGGGGGCGCGCTCGCAACGGCAAGTCCGGCATCGGCGGCCACTGGTGGATGCGCGGAGGGCAACCTCTGCCTCTACGCCGGCACACAGTTCAACGCGCCCAGGCTCACGACCGGGAAGACCAGAGAATGCTTCCAGCTCGCCTTTTACCAACTGGTCGGCAATCACCACATCTATTCGTATGTGAACAACTCGCCAGTGAAGGCCGACCTCTGGGCGTCGACGCCCCGCCCGGACGAATGGGTCAATGTGGGGACCATCGGCTCCGGGAAGTTCAGCAGCAACACGCAGCAGAACTTCAATGAAGCGGTCCTCGTCTGCACTGGCGGGCGGGCCCCCTACTGGAGCAACGCGTAGGCCTCGCCTGACGACCTTGCCCGTCGCCACGTCACGCAGACCTGCAAGTGAACGTCAGGCAAGGAGGAGCGGCAGCCCGGCCACTCAGTGATGTCCGGGCTGCCGCCGCCTGAAGAGCCGACTGGGATCAAAGGGCTGCGCCCGCTGCGTCAGCCCGTTGCAACACTGACGTCGACTGGAGCTGGGACGCCGTGACGGCTCCGCTTCCCGGCTGCCGCCTCACGCCGTACTACCGACGTTCCTCCTGCTCTGCCTACTCCCTCTGCGCCGGGCTGAGGTGTGACCGTAACCTCCAAGGCACCGCTGCCTCGGCCGGCGCAGTGCATCGCACCCCTGCGCTGGACGCGCATGCGGACGGCCATGCCGCGGGAGCACGCGACCGAAAAGGGGCGCCCCTGGTTCGAGGATCCTGACGGCCATGTGTTCGTGACCAGCACCGGTCGTCCGCTCACCCCGGATCAGCTCCACCTGGTGCTCCAGCGAACCGTCAGGGCGGAGGGGCTCAGCAGGACGAACCCGAAGGGGCTCCGGACGTCGTGCGGCACCTTGCTGGTCCGTCTCCGCGTGCATCCGCGCATCGTCAGGACGATCCTTCGGCACAGCCGGATCGCGACCACCATGGACATGCGCTGAGTCCCTGGACCCGGATGTCGTCGACGCCGTCGGCCAGCTCGACCGACTGCTTCGGCAGCCCTCCCGTCTCCGGGAGCTGGAGGCCGCATCGGGTCTGGAAACCGCCGCTTGATGTAGCCGTTGGATGTCACGGCCCCTCGCCTCGCACATCGTCGCAGGTGGAGGGGTCGTTTCCGTTGATCAGGCTGGGACCATCCGATTCCCGTAACAGTGACAGAGGCGCTGGTGAGCAGGGTCACTGGCCCGTGACGATAGTCGTACGCGGCCGTCACCGTCTGACCCGACCCTCCGACGTCGACGTCTGCGGCGGAGGTCGGCGGCGCTCCCGGCGGGAAATCCCGGTGCGGGGGGCAGTCGGCCGATGGTGGGATGCACCGCATGAGCGACCCGTTGCGCGACCGCATCCACGAGTATTACGCCACCGTGCCGCTGCTGTTCGCCGAGGCCGAGGACTTCGGTCCGCTGCGTCTGTTCGTGCGCAAGGAGCCGGGTGCGCCGTACTACGGCGGTCCGGGGCATGCCCAGCCCACCGCGCAGGGCGCGGCCCGCGTCGGCGCCGACGACATCGCCCGTGTGCGCGCCCGGCAGCGTGAGCTCGCCGTGCCGGAGGCCTTCGAGTGGCTGGACGAGTCGGCGCCGACGCTGCGCGCCCGTGTCGAGGCCGCCGGCCTGGAGGTGCTGCGGCGCCCGCTGATGGCTCTGCCGCCGGCCCACCGGCTGCCCGGCTGCCCCCTGCCGGGCGGCGTGACGCTGCGGGTGCTCACCGCGGACGATCCGGCGCTGCCGGCCGCGGTGGCGCTGCCCCACCTGGCCTTCGCGAGGGACGCCCTCCCCGTCTCGGGCCCGGTGGAGCGGGTGCGGCTGTCGGAGCTGGCCGATGAGCTGACCGCGGACGGCACCGTGGCCGCCGTGCGCCGCGCTCTGCGCGCCGGGCACAAGACGCTCGTCGCCGCTCTCGCTCCGGACGGTTCCCCGCTGGCGACCGGCCACTGCCATCCGGCGGCCGGCGCCACGGAGATCGGCGGCGTCGGCACCCTGGCCTCGGCACGCCGCCAGGGGCTGGCAGCCGCCGTGACGACGGCCCTGGCCACCCACGCCCGCGCGCACGGCGTGCAGACGGTCTTCCTCGCCTACGCGAAGGAGACCGTCGCCCGCCTCTACGCCGGACTGGGCTTCCAGCCCGCCGGCACGACCCTTCTGATCGCCGGCCAGCCCGCCCGCTCGTAGCCGGCTACGCGCCGTCTCCGGCCGCCGTCGCCCGGTCGGCGGGCCTCATGGCCGCTCCCCGGCCCGGCCGGCCCTGGCACACATCTCGGCGAGCGCTTCCGCCGTCACGGGGGAGATCGCTCCCTCTTCCGTGACGATCGCCGTCACCAGCTCGGGCGGCGTCACGTCGAACGCCGGGTTGTACGCCTGGGTGCCCAGCGGCGCCACGGGAACTCCCCCGCCCGCTCCCGTCACCGGCGCCTGGGGCGCGCTGACCTCCGTCACCTCGTAGCCGGGCCGCTGCTCGACCTCGATCGACGATCCGTCCGGCGTCCGCGGATCCACCGTCGTCAGGGGCGCGACCACGATGAACGGCACGTGGTGGTAGCGCGCGAGCACCGCGAGCGGATAGGTGCCCACCTTGTTCGCCACCGACCCGTCGGCCGCGATGCGATCCGCGCCCACCAGCACGGCGTCCACCTCTCCCGCCGCGAACAGCGACCCCGCCGCGTTGTCCGTGAGCAGCGTGTACCCCATGCCGTTGCGCGCCGCCTCGTACGCCGTCAGACGCGCTCCTTGCAGCAGCGGGCGGGTCTCGTCCACCCACAGCCGGCGAAGCCGCCCGACGCGGTGCGCCGCGAGCGCGACCGCGAACGCGGTGCCTTCCCCGCCCGACACCAGTGCTCCGGTGTTGCAGTGCGTGAGGACACGATGCCCGCCGCCCGGCAGCAGCTCGTCGAGCAGCGCCAGCCCGTGCTCGGCCATCCGGGCGCTCGCCTCGGCGTCCTCGCGGTGGAGCTGTTGTGCGGCCGCCAGCGCGGCCCGCGCGCCCTGCGCCGGATCGCCGCCTCCCGCGACCTCGGCCTGGTAGGCGGCCCGGGCCCGGTGCACGCCGACGGACAGGTTCACCGCGGTCGGCCGGGCCCCGGCCAAGGCGTCGGCGGCGTCGTCCACGTCGAAGCCGCGTACGGCGGCGAGCGCGACGCCGTACGCCCCCGCGATGCCGAGCAACGGCGCACCGCGCACCGCCAACGACCGGATAGCCTCCACCAGCGCGGACGCGTCGGTGCACACCAGCTCGACTTCCTCGGCGGGCAGTCTCGTCTGGTCGAGAAGAACCACCACGGGCCCCTCGGGCGGCTCCTCCCATCGGATCGCGGGAATCTCGCTCGGCCGCTTGTCCTCGCCGGATTGCGCGTACTGATCAGCCATGCGATCAGTCTGCCCCCGATCCGGCGGACAATTGAAGGTGCGCAGCCCATACCGCGGCCGGTCCACCGATCGGCCCACCATGGCACGATGGCTCCCAACCTGCCGCCGCGACCGCGGACGGGCACCGTGAAGGAGCGACGATGAACGACACTCCGGGTTGGGCTTCGCCCGGATCCGCCCCCTCCGACGGACAGGAGGCCGGCTCGTCGCGCCCCGCCGAGCCCGCAGACCGCCCCGACGGCGCCCAGCCCGCGGATCAGCAGGACGCCGCCCCGCGAAACCCCGGCACGAAGTGGTCCAAGGAACAGCCGGCACCCGGCCAGTGGTCCGCGCCCGCAGGCCCCGGCGGCCCCACCGGGCCCGTGGGCCCGGGCCCTCAGGGCGGCTACGGCGGGCCCCACGGGTACGGTCCTCCCGCCGGCTGGGGAGGAGGCTGGGGCGGCCCCCCGCCGGCGGCGAAGCCCGGCGTGATCCCGCTGCGCCCCCTCGGCGTGGGTGAGATCCTCGACGGCGCCGTAGCCACCATGCGCACCTACTGGCGCACCGTCCTGGGCATCTCGCTGACCGTCGCGGTCATCACCGAGGTCGTCGTCGTCCTGCTGCAGGGCCTGATCCTGAACGGCTCCACCGACACCACCGCCCTCGGCGACCCCAGCGCCACCGTCGACGAGCAGCTCAACGCCATGGGCGACGCCATGCGCGCCACCGGGCCCATCCTCCTCATCACCCTCCTGGGCACGATCACCGCGACCGCCCTGCTGACGGCTGTCACCAGCCGGGCCGTACTCGGCAAACCGGTCACTCTCAAGGAGGCCTGGCGCGACGCCCGCCCCCAGGTTCCCAAGCTGTTCGGGCTGATGTTCCTGCTGGTGCTCATCGCCGCCGGGACCGCGACCGTGTGTCTGCTGCCGGGCATCCTGGTGAGCGCCCTCGGCAACGACGACGCCGGAGCCCCGCTGCAGGCCTTCGGCATCCTCGCCTCGTTCGTCCTCGTTCTGTGGCTGCTGATCCGCTTCTCCCTCGCCTCGCCCGCCCTGATGCTGGAGAAGCAGGGCATCAAGAAGGCGCTCGGCCGCTCCGCGAAACTCACCCGCGGCTCCTGGTGGCGTGTCTTCGGCATCCAGTTGCTGGCCCTGCTCATCGCCAACATCGTCTCGATGATCGTCGTCGTGCCGTTCGCCGTACTCGGCGCCGCCCTGAGCGACGGGGGTGTCAGCGGCATGGTGAAGGCAGGTGCCGAATACGGCTGGACCTACTTGGTCGTCAGCGGCGTCGGCTCGGTCCTCGGCTCCATGATCACCTTCCCGATCGCGGCCGGCGTCATCGTGCTCCTCTACATCGACCAGCGCATCCGCCGCGAGGCCCTCGACCTCGACCTGGCCCGCGCCGCGGGCCTCCAGGGCTACAGCTCCCCCGCCCCCGGCGCCACGACAGGGAGTTGACGGGGTGAGTCTCACGGGGGGAGCACTCACCGCGCCGCACCCGGGCAGCCTGCCCCCGCAGACGCTGCCCGGCCTCTCCGACGGCGTCTCAGCGGCCCTCGCCCGCGCCACCGACAGGGCTCTGACCGCCCTGGTGCGGGCGGGCGGCAGTGCGGCGCCGGCCCGCTCGGGCGACCGCCCTCCGGTCACCGTGCCCCGCGACCCCGCCCGCGAAGCGGCCCACCGCGAGCTGTCGAGGGACCTGTACCACCAGAACGACCCCAGCCTCCTCCAGCGCGCACTGGACACCGTCTGGAACTGGATCGGCGACCTGTTCGACAGCGCGTCGGCCGCCACCCCCGGCGGCACACTCGGCCTCCTCGTCGTCGTCCTCGCCGTCGCCGCCGTCGTGGCCGCCCTGTGGTGGCGCCTCGGGTCGCCCCGACGCCGACCCTCGTCCGCCGCCGCCCTGTTCGCCGACCGCCCCCGCAGCGCCGCCCAACACCGCGCGGCCGCAGAGGCCCACGCCGCCCAGGGCCACTGGAACCAAGCCCTGCAGGAACGCATGCGCGCCGTCGTACGCGCCCTGGAGGAGCGGGCCCTCCTCGACACCCGCCCCGGCCGCACGGCCGACGAGGCCGCGGACGAAGCCGGCCGCACGCTGCCCGCACACACCGACCGACTGCGCGCCGCCGCCCGCGACTTCGACGACGTCACATACGGCGGACGCCGGGCGACCGAGCAGACGTACCGGCGCATCGCGGAACTCGACCTCGACGTGGAACGCACCACTCCCCGACCGGCGGCGAGCAGCCCCCACGCCACGGCCCGTCCCGCCCGCCAGGGAACCGCCGGATGACGACCGAGGCCACGCACCCGACCACCTCGGCGTCCCCCACCGCGCACCAACTGTGGACCCGCGCCCGCGGACTCACCCTCGCCTTCGTCCTCCTCCTCGCGGGGGCCGTCACCCTCGCCGTGCTCCGGTCCGACGCCCGCCACGGCGCCCTCGACCCACGCTCCGCAGACCCCTCCGGCAGCCGAGCCGTCGCCGAACTCCTCGGCGACCACGGCGTGTCCACCCGCGTGGTCACCTCCCTGGCCGAGGCCCGCACCGCAGCACGCCCCGACACCACCCTCCTGGTCGCCGCCCCCGACCTCCTGACGCAACCTCAACAAAGAGAACTGCACTCGTCGATCGCCGACTCCGGCGGCCGCACCCTCCTCGTCGCCCCCGGCAGCCCCTCCGTGGACACCCTCGCCCCCGGTGTGAGCGCAGACCCGGCCAACAGCCGCAGCTCCGCGCTCTCCCCCGACTGCACCCTGCCCGCCGCCCGCAGCGCCGGCACCGCCGAAACCGGCGGCATCCGCTACACCACCCACCGCCCCGACGCCGACGAGTGCTACCCCAGCGCACGCCTCGCCACCCTGCTCCGCATCCCGGACACCTCCGGCGACGGCGACACCGTCGTCCTCGGCGCGCCCGACATCCTCTACAACGAACGTCTCGACAAGCAGGGCAACGCCTCGCTCGCCCTCCAACTCCTCGGTTCCCGCGCCCATCTGGTCTGGTACCTCCCCTCGCTCGCCGACGCCTCCGCCACCGGCCCGGACGAAGAAAAAGACTTCCTCGACCTGCTCCCGTCTGGTTGGCTCTGGGGCGCACTGCAGCTCTTCGTCGCGGCAGTCCTCGCCGCCCTCTGGCGGGCACGCCGATTCGGCCCGCTCGTGCCCGAAAACCTTCCCGTGGCGATCCGCGCCTCCGAAACCGTCGAAGGCCGCGCCCGCCTCTACCGCAAAGCGGCCGCCCGCGACCGCGCGGCCGCCGCTCTTCGCTCCACCACTCGCACCCGCCTCGCCCCTCTCCTGGGCGTCCCCGTCACTCAGGCGCACGCACCCGAGGCACTCCTGCCCGCCCTGTCCGCCCACCTCCACGGCGACGGACAGTCCCTGCACTCCCTCCTCTTCGGCCCGCCACCCGGCGACGACACGGCCCTGACCGCACTCGCCGACCAACTCGACGCCCTCGAAAGAGAGGTACGCCGTCCATGATGGACCCGACCACTGACAACGCCGGGAGCCACGGGGACCCGGGCCGCGCCCGCGCCTCCCTGGAAGCCCTGCGCGCCGAGATCTCCAAGGCCGTGGTCGGCCAGGACCCCGCAGTGACCGGCCTCGTCGTCGCCCTCCTCTGCCGCGGACACGTTCTCCTTGAAGGAGTCCCCGGAGTGGCCAAAACGTTGCTCGTCCGCGCCCTAGCCTCCGCACTCGAACTGGACACCAAACGCATCCAGTTCACCCCCGACCTCATGCCGAGCGACATCACCGGCTCCCTCGTCTACGACGCCCGCACCGCCGAGTTCTCCTTCCAGCCCGGCCCGGTCTTCACCAACCTCCTGCTCGCCGACGAGATCAACCGCACGCCTCCCAAGACCCAGTCGTCCCTCCTCGAAGCCATGGAGGAACGCCAGGTCACCGTGGACGGCACCCCCCGCCCCCTCCCGGACCCGTTCCTGGTCGCCGCCACCCAGAACCCCGTCGAATACGAGGGCACCTACCCTCTCCCCGAAGCCCAGCTGGACCGCTTCCTGCTCAAACTCACCATCCCGCTCCCCTCCCGCCGGGAGGAGATCGACGTCCTCACCCGCCACGCCGAGGGCTTCAACCCGCGCGACCTGCACGCCGCCGGCGTACGCCCCGTAGCAGGCCCTGCCGACCTGGAAGCCGCCCGACGGGCAGTCGCCAAAACCACCATCTCCCCCGAGATCACGGCCTACGTCGTCGACATCTGCCGCGCCACCCGCGAATCCCCGTCGCTCACCCTGGGCGTCTCACCTCGCGGCGCGACCGCCCTCCTGGCCACGGCACGCGCGTGGGCCTGGCTCACCGGCCGCGACTACGTGATTCCGGACGACGTCAAAGCTCTCGCCCTGCCCACCCTCCGCCACCGCGTCCAGCTCCGCCCCGAGGCAGAGATGGAAGGGGTGACCGCTGACTCGGTCATCAACGCCGTCCTCGCCCACGTCCCCGTCCCCCGCTGATGGCGCTCACCGGACGCACCGCGCTCCTCGCGGCCCTCGGCTCGCTCCCCGTCGGCATCTGGGACGCCGGCTGGACAGGCATCCTCGCCGTCAACGCACCCCTGGCCGTGGCCTGCGCCTGCGACTTCGCCCTGGCGGCCCCGGTCCGCCGACTGGTCCTGACCCGCTCGGGCGACACCACCGCCCGTCTCGGCGACCCGGCGGACATCACGCTCACCGTCGGCAACCCCTCCCGCCGCCCCCTGCGCGCCCAGCTCCGCGACGCCTGGCCGCCCAGCAGCCGGCGCCCCGGAACGGAATCGGAGTCCCGCCACCGCCTGACCATCCCGCCCGGCGAACGACGTCGCATCACCACCCGTCTCCGCCCCACCCGCCGAGGCGACCACCGCGCCGACCGCATCACGATCCGCTCCTACGGCCCCCTCGGCCTCTTCTCCCGCCAAGGCGCCCACAAAGTCCCCTGGACGGTGCGCGTCCTGCCGCCCTTCACCAGCCGCAAACACCTCCCGTCGAAACTGGCCCGGCTACGTGAACTCGACGGCCGCACCAGCGTCCTGACCCGCGGCGAGGGCACCGAGTTCGACAGCCTGCGCGAGTACGTACCCGGCGACGACACCCGCTCCATCGACTGGCGAGCCACAGCGCGCAGTTCAGCGGTCGCCGTCCGCACCTGGCGCCCCGAACGGGACCGGCACATCCTCCTGGTCCTCGACACCGGCCGCACCTCCGCAGGACGCGTCGACGACGCCCCCCGCCTCGACGCCTCCATGGACGCCGCTCTCCTCCTCGCCGCCCTGGCGTCCCGTGCCGGCGACCGCGTCGACCTCCTCGCCTACGACCGCCGCGTACGCGCCCTGGTCCAGGGCCGCACGGCACGCGACGTCCTCCCGTCCCTGGTCGACGCCATGGCAACCCTCGAACCCGAGCTCGTCGAAACGGACGCGCGCGGACTCACTGCCGCAGCCCTCCGCACGGCCCCCCGCCGCTCCCTCATCGTCGTGATGACGACACTCGACGCCACCCCCGTCGAAGAAGGCCTCCTTCCCGTCCTCCCTCAACTCACCGGACGCCACTCAGTGCTCGTGGCATCGGTCGCCGATCCGCACATCGCCCGCATGGCCCGCTCCCGCGGCGACGCCGACGCGGTCTACGAGGCCGCGGCAGCCGCCCGGGCCCAGGCCGAACGCCACCGCACCGCCGAACAGCTCCGCCGCCACGGCGTCACCGTGGTCGACGCGACACCGGACGACCTAGCCCCCGCACTGGCGGACGCCTACCTCGCGCTGAAAGCAGCAGGACGCCTGTAGAACAAAGTTGCGACCGAGGGCAGCGATCGCCCTACGATTGCTCCCCGTGACCACCGAGATGGCCTACCAGCCACTTCCGATCGACCAGTCCGACGTGCGCTACCTCCACGGACCCGACTCCGCGCTACAGCCGGGCGTGCCCGCCGGCGAGACGGTCGAGGTCGAGTGGAAAGACAGCAAGGTCTATCCGGGAACGTTCCGGAAGTTCTGGATCCACGTGCCGGCACAGTACGACCCAGCGGAACCGGCGTCCTTGATGGTGTTCCAGGACGGCTGGTGGTACCTGGACCCCGCCGGGGAGGTGCGCGGCGCGATCGTCCTGGACAACCTCGTTCACCGCGGCGACATCCCCGTCACCATCGGCGTGTTCGTCGATCCTGGCGTGTTCCCCGATGCGGAAGACCCGAAGAACCGCAACAACGAGTACGACGCCTTCGACGACCAGTACGTCACCTTCCTCCTCACCGAGATCATCCCGCGGGTCGCGGAGCGCTATGCCATCGCCCAGTCGCCCGAAAGGTGGGGCATCTGCGGTGGGAGCAGCGGCGGCAACTGCGCTTTCACCGCGGCGTGGCTACGTCCGGACAAGTTCCGCCGCGTCATCGGATACCTGTCCAGCTTCGCGCAGATGCCGGACGGCAATCCCTACCCCGACCTCATCTCCCGCGTCCCCCGCAAGCCGCTGCGCATCTTCATGCAAGGCGGCCACCGCGACCTGCACTGGAACGAGCCGCAGAGGAACTGGCTAGCCGAAAACCTGCGCGTGGCAGCCGCTCTCGCCGAGCGGGGCTACGACTTCCGCCTCGTCCTGGGAGACGGCGGGCACAGCCCCAACCACGGCGGCGTCCTGCTGCCCGACGCTCTGCGCTGGCTGTGGCGGCCCGACGAGGACTGATAAGCCGAGGACTGATAAGCGTCAGGCCAAAAAGGCCCAATACTCCGGAACGCAGAAAACCCCCGCACCATAGGTGCGGGGGTCTCCCATAAAATTTGTTCGGCGGTGTCCTACTCTCCCACAGGGTCCCCCCTGCAGTACCATCGGCGCTGTAAGGCTTAGCTTCCGGGTT
>NZ_JAHHIU010000022.1 GCF_024539815.1 Streptomyces hayashii | reverse complement strand
GGCGCGCATCGACGTCACCGCCTCCAGCGCTCCCAGCTCACCGGTCCGCACCCGCACCGGCAGGGTGTTCAGGTACATGCCCGCCACCCGATCCGCGCCCGCGCCCGCGTTCATCCGGCCGAACAGGACCGTGCCGAACACCACGTCGGCATGGTCCGACACCGCCGAGAGGACCCGGGCCCACGCGATGTGCATCAGCGTCGCCGGACTCGTGCCGGCTCGGCGCGCCACGGCCCGGAGCTGGTCGATCACCTCCTGCGCGAGCGGGACCACCGCGCGCTCCACGGCGGCGCCGTCACCGTGGACGTCGACCAGCTCGTACGGCGCGGTGGGCTCGGTCACGTCGCCCAGCAGCTCGGCGAAGTACCGTTCGTGCGCTTCCCGGTCCGCACTGCCTCGCACCTGTGCGACGAAGTCGCGGAACGGCAGCGGCCGCGGCAGCTCGCCGCCGCGCCCGGCCAGGAACGCCCGCACCTCGTGGAGCAGCAGCTCCAGCGCGGTGTGGTCCTGCGCCAGGTGGTGCAGCCGCAGCAGCACCAGCAGACGCCCGCCCTCGGGCAGCGCGGCCACATGCACACTGATCAGCGGCGCCCGGCCCAGATCCATCGACAGGCCCACCACGGCCTGGAGTTCGGCCGCCGGATCGACGGCCCCGGGGTCGAGAACCACCTCCGTCACCGGCAGCACGGCCCTGCGCCACACCACCTGCACCGGCTCGCGCAGCCCCTCCCACACGAACGACGTCCGCAGGATGTCGTGCCGGTCCACCACCTGCTGGAAAGCGCGCGCAAACTCCTCCACCCGATCCCGCGAGTCCATCTCCACGACCACCGGCATCAGATAGGCGTCCTCACCGCCCTCCGCCATCAGATGATGAAACAGCAACCCCTCCTGCAACGGAGCCAGCGGATAGACGTCCGCGACATTCGCCGCACCGCCCTCCACCGCGGCCACGACCCGCTCGATCTCCTCAACACTCAACTCGACCAGCGGCAACATCCCCGGCGTGATCTCCACCGCGTCCGCGGGGATCAGATTCGCCGGCACGACGACCTCCGCCGCCCCCACCGACGCCGCCAGCCCGGCCGGCGTGGGGTCGTCGAACAGCGCCCGCACCGACACCGACACGCCCTGTCTGCGCAGCACCTCGACCAGATGCACCGCCAGCAGCGAGTGGCCGCCCAGGGTGAAGAAGTCGTCGTCGACCCCGACGTTCTCCAGCCCCAGGACCTCGGCGAACGCCGCACAGAGGATCTCCTCGCGCGCGTTCGCCGGGGCACGGCCGGTACCGGCGCCCGCCGCGTAGTCGGGGGCCGGCAAAGCCCTGCGATCCAGCTTGCCGTTGCCGGTCAGCGGCAACGCGTACAGCACCACCACCGCCGACGGCACCATGTGCTCCGGAAGCCGTTCCGCGGTGAACGCCAGCACGCTGTCCGGCAGTTCGCCGACTTCTTCGCCGTCGGCGACGACGTACGCCACCAGCCGGGTGTCCCCGGGGACGTCGGCTCGGGCGATCACCGCGGCCTGCGCGACCCGCGGGTGCCCGGCGATCACGGCCCGCACCTCGCCGGGCTCGACACGGAAGCCGCGGACCTTCACCTGCTCGTCCGCACGGCCCAGAAACACCACCTTGCCGTCCGCGGTCCACCGGACACGGTCGCCCGTGCGATACATCCGCGCTCCCGGCTCGAACGGATTCGCCACGAACCGCTCCGCCGTCAACCCGGGGCGCCGGACATAGCCACGCGCCAACTGCGGGCCGGCCGCGTACAACTCACCCGCGACACCCGTCGGCACGGGCTGGAGCGCATCGTCGAGGACGTAGAAGCGGGTGTTCGCCACCGGGGCGCCCACCGGTACCAGGTCGCCGTCCGCATCGAGGGGGGTCGTCGCCACGCCGATCGTGGTCTCGGTCGGACCGTAGTGGTTGAACACCGCGCACTCACCCGCGTGTTCGACGAGGCGGCGCACCAGCGCGGGCGGGGCCGCCTCACCGCCGAGGACCAGCGAGCGGGCCGGGAGAACGCCGTCGACGCCCACCACCGAGGACAGCGCCGCCAGATGCGAGGGGACGATCTTCAAACAGTCGATCTCGTGTTCCGCCAGATAGGCAGACACCGCCGACGGGTCCGTGACCAGACTCTCGTCGATCACATGCAGCACGCCGCCCGTCGTCAGACTCGCGAACACGACCGTGTTGCCCAAGTCCGTGACCTGCGCCTGCAGCAGCGCATAGCGGCCGCCGGGTACATCGAAGCCCACCCGGCCCGGCACCGACGACACGTAGTTCGCCAGGCCCTCGTGCGTGATCGCCACACCCTTGGGACGACCCGTGGAACCCGACGTGAAGATGACATAGGCGGGGTGCCCGGGCGAGACCTCCACACCCGGTGACGTGTCCGCGAGGCCCGCCAACTCGGAGACCACCGCGGGATCGTCCAGCAGGACCGCCGGCAGACCGGTCGTCTGCTTGGCGGCCACGGTCCGTGAGGTCACCACCGCCACCGGTGCGGCATCCGTCAGCGCGACCGCGATCCGGTCGGCGGGGTACGCCGGATCGACCGGCAGATACGCGCCGCCCGCCTTCATCACCGCCAGCAGCGAGACCAGCATGTCGGTCCCGCGTTCCAACGCCACCGCAACCACCGACTCCGGACCCACGCCCCGCCCGGCCAGCAACCGGGCCAGCCGGTTCGCCCGCGCGTCCAGCTCGGCGAACGACGTCTCCACGCCGTCGGCGACCACCGCCACCGCATGCGGCGTCCGTGCCGCCTGCGCCTCGAACATTCCCGGCAGCGTGAACGGCTCGACCGCCACAGCGGTGTCGTTGAACTCGACCAGCACCCGGCGTCGTTCAGCGGCGTCGAGCAGCTCCACGCCGCTCAGCCGTGCCTGCGGGTCCGCGGCCACCGCGGTCAGCACGCGCACGAAGTGCTCCGCGATCCGCTCGACCGTCTCCGGCTCGAAGAGATCCGCCGCGCCGGCCACCGTCCCCTGCACACCCGTCGGCGCGCCCTGCGCATCGAACGTCTCGCCCAGCACCACGTCCAGATCGAACCGGACCGGCGGCGCCCCCGCCGACAGCCCGCTCGCCTGAAGTCCCGGCAGGTCGAGCGTCGCCTCCGCGTTGTTCTGCAGCGTCAGCACCGTCTGGAACAGCGGATGACGCCCCCTCGACCGCGTCGGCGCCAGTTCCTCCACCAGCTTCTCGAACGGAACGTCCTGGTGATCGAACGCGGCCAGGCTCGTCTCCCGCATCCGGTCGAGCAGCTCACGGAACGTCGGGTCCCCCGACAGATCGGCCCGGATCACCAGCGTGTTCACGAAGAACCCGACCAGGTCGTCCAGCGCCACGTCGGTACGGCCGGCGACGACCGTGCCGATCGGCACGTCCGTGCCCGCACCCAGCCGCGACAGCAGCACCGCCAGCGCCGACTGCAGCACCATGAACAGGCTGACGCCCTGCGCTGCGGCCAGCTCGGCGAGCCGCGCATGCACCTCGGCGGGGACGGCCACCGCAGCGGTGAGACCGCGGTGGGAGGCCACCGCCGGGCGCGGACGGTCCACCGGCAGCGCCAGCTCCTCCGGCGCGTCTGCCAGAGCCTCCCGCCAGTAACCGAGCTGGCGGGAGATCAGACTCTGCGGGTCGCTCTCGTCGCCCAGGAGCTCACGCTGCCACAGCGTGTAGTCCGCGTACTGCACCGGCAGCGGCTCCCACTGCGGAGCCAGACCCGCGCGCCGGGCCGTGTAGGCCACCGAGACGTCCCGGGCCAGCGGACCCATCGACCATCCGTCACCCGCGATGTGGTGCACCACCACCGCCAGGACGTGCTCGTCGGGTGCGAGGGAGAAGAGCCAGGCCCGGATCGGCGCCTCCGACGCCAGGTCGAACAGGTGACGGGCGGCCCCGGACACGGCTTCGTCCAGTTCCTCGGGCGCCACCTGGGCCACCGTCAGCTCCCAGTCCAGCTCGTCGATCGAGCGGATGCGCTGGTAGGGCTCGCCGTCCTCGGCAGGGAACACCGTGCGGAGCACCTCGTGCCGGCCGATCACCTCGCGCAGCGCCGCGTTCATCGCCGACGGGTCCAGCTCGCCCGACAGCCGCCGCACGATCGGGATGTTGTAGGCGGGGCTGGGGCCGTCCAGCTGGCCGATGAACCAGAGCCGACGCTGGGCATGGGACAGAGGGATCATCAGTGCTCCTCATTGGTACGCATCGGCCGCAGAGCTGGCCTGGCTGTCTTCTGGGTTCCAAGCCGCTGCGCGAGTCCGGCGACCGTCGGCGTCCTGTAGAGCGCTCGCAGTGAGACGTCGAGGTGCAGCAATGCCCTGATCTGGCTGATCAGCCGGGTGGCGAGCAGGGAGTGGCCGCCGAGCGCGAAGAAGTCGTCGTCCACTCCCACGCCGTCGAGCCCCAGCACCTCGGCGAACGCCCGGCACAGAAGCTCCTCCTGACGGTTCGCCGGCGCCCGGCCCGCACCCGCGGCGTACTCCGGCGCCGGCAGTGCCTTGCGCTTCAACTTCCCGTTGGCGGTCAGCGGAAGGGCGTCGAGCACCACGACCGCCGACGGGACCATGTACGCGGGCAGCCGGTCCTGGGCCGCCTGCCGAAGTGCCCGCACGAGTTCCTCGGCCTTGTCCGCCGCATGCCCGGCGGGCACCACGTAGGCCACCAGCCGCTGATCGCCGGGCCGGTCCTCGCGGACCGCCACGACGGCCTGCGCCACCGAGTCCTGGTCGGCCAGCACGGCCTCGATCTCACCCGGCTCGATCCGGAACCCGCGGACCTTGACCTGGTCGTCGGCCCGGCCCAGGCACTCCAGCAGGCCCTTCGGCGTCCACCTCGCCAGGTCGCCCGTGCGGTACATCCGCGCGCCCCGCACGTACGGCGAGGCCACGAACCGTGCTGCCGTGAGCCCCGGACGGTTCGCGTAGCCGCGCGCCAGCTGCGCTCCTGCCAGGTACAGTTCGCCCGGCACGCCGACCGGCACCGGCTGCATCCGGGCGTCCAGGACGTACGCGCGCACCTCCGCGAACGGGCGCCCCACCGACACGGGGCCGTCGGTCACCTCGGCGGAGGTCGCCCACACCGTCACCTCGGTAGGTCCGTACAGGTTCACCGCCTCGACACCGAGATCGGTGAACCGCTGTGCCAGCTCGGGCGGCAGGGCCTCGCCGCCCACCAGTGCCCGCACCCCTGCGGGCCATCCGTGCACGTCCAGCAGCGCCCGCCACAGCGACGGCACACCCTGCACCACCGTCGCCCCGGACGAGATCACCAGTTCCGTCAAGGCGGCCGGGTCACGCGCCACCTCGCGGGAGGCCACCACCACCGACGCGCCCGACACCAGCGGGAGGAACAGCTCCAGCGCCGCGATGTCGAAGGACACCGTGGTCACGGCGACCAGGCGGTCGCCGGCCGCCAGCGGCACCCGCTCCGCCACACCGGTCAGGTGGGCCGCCAGCGCTCCGTGCGACACCGCCACCCCCTTGGGCCGGCCCGTGGAGCCGGAGGTGTGGATCAGGTACGCCGAGTGCTGCGGGAGCGACCCGCCTCGCGGGCCCGCGGACGGCGCCTCCGCGTCCAGCCGCGCCAGCTCCCGGATCGTCGCGGGGGCGTCCAGGGCCACCAGGGCGACTCCCAACCCCGCCAGCCGGGCGCCCGGTTCAGACGCCGTCAGCACCAGGGCGGCCCCGGCGTCGTCGATGGTGTACGCCACCCGCTCCGCCGGGTACTCCGGGTCCACCGGCAGGTAGGCTCCTCCGGCCCTCAGCACGGCGAGCAGCGCGACCACCAGGTCGACTCCGCGGTCCAGGGCGACCGCCACCACCGACTCCGGCCCCACTCCCCGGCCTCTCAGGTACCGGGCCAGCCGGTTCACCCGCGCGTCCAGCTCGGCGTACGACAGCTGTGCGCCCTCGGACACGACGGCGATCGCGTCGGGTGTGCGCGCCGCCTGCGCCGCGAACAACTCCGGCACGGACACCGGCACGGTGGTGTCCCGGTCTGTGCTGTTCCACTCGTCCAGCAGCCGATGCAGTTCCCCGTCGTCGAGCACGCGCACCGACGCCAGCGGCTCTTCCGTCCCTTGTTCGAGCGCGGTCTCCAGCGCGGTGACCAGGTGCTCCACCGCGGTGAACAGCAGCCGTCCGACGGCCTGCACATCGATGGCGGCCACCGCGTCCACGGTCAGCTCGATCGACTCTCCGTCGTCGTCCACGGCCACCACGAGCGGATAGTTGGTCCGCTCCCGCGCGAACCGCAGGGTGAAGCCCTCGAAGCGGCGGTCCGGATCGTCGTCCGCGCCGTCCGCGGATCCACCGCCGTTGTGCCGGTAGTTGAACACGGCCGTGAACAGCGGTGTGTCCCCCGCCAGTCCGCTGGTCCGCTGCGCCAGGGCCAGGGAGGCATGCTCGTGTTCCAGCAGTTCGGCCAGCTGGGCGCGCATCGCGGTCACCGCCTGGAGCGCGCCCAGCTCACCGGTGCGCAGCCGGACCGGCAGGGTGTTGATGAACGGGCCGGGGATCCGGTCGGCGCCGG
>NZ_JAHHIU010000021.1 GCF_024539815.1 Streptomyces hayashii | reverse complement strand
GCGATCACCGCCGCCTGCGCCACCCGCGCATGCCCGGCGATCACCGCCTGCACCTCACCCGGCTCGATCCGGAAACCGCGGATCTTCACCTGCTCATCAGCACGGCCCAGATACTCCACCTCGCCCCGGGCGTTCCAGCGCACCACATCACCCGTGCGATACAACCGCTCCCCCGCACCGTACGGCGAAGCGACGAACCGCTCCGCGGTGAGCGCGGCCCGGTTGACGTACCCGCGCGCGAGCTGCACGCCGGCTATGTACAGCTCGCCCGCGGCACCGGGAACGACCGGCTGCAAGTACTCATCCAGCACATACACGCGGGTGTTGGCCACCGGGCCGCCGATCGGCACCACACCACTGGTCTGCTCCGGCTCGCACTCCCACGCCGTGACATCGACCGAAGCCTCCGTCGGCCCATACAGGTTGTGCAGTTCCACCCCGCCGAACACCTCGAAGAACCGCCGCTGCGTGGACAACGACAGTGCCTCACCCGAGCACACCACCCGCCGCAACACCCCACCACAACCCGCCGCAGCCGGCTCGGCAAGGAACGCCTCCAACATCGACGGCACGAAATGCGCCGTCGTCACCCCCTCCCCAACGATCAACGACGCCAAATACCCCGGATCCCGATGCCCGCCCGCACGCGCCACCACCAGACCCGCACCCACCGACAACGGCCAGAAGAACTCCCACACCGACACGTCGAACCCGAACGGCGTCTTCTGCACCACCCGGTCATCCACACCGATCCGGTAACGCGACTGCATCCACGCCAGCCGGTTCACAATCCCCTCATGCGTCACCACGACGCCCTTGGGACGCCCCGTCGAACCCGACGTGAAAATCACATACGCGGGATGCTGCGGACGTACCACCACACCCAGCCCGCCGCCATCGAGATCCGCCAGACCCGGATCCTCCACCAACACCCGCGAAACACCCGCTGGAAGCACCCCCGCAAGCCCGCCCGTGGACACCACCACCGACACACCGGCCGCCCCCACCACGTAACCCACCCGCTCCGCCGGATACTCCGGATCCAACGGCAGATACACACCCCCCGCCTTCACCACCGCCAACAACGCCACCACCAACTCCACCCCACGCTCCAAACACACCCCCACCACCGACTCCACACCCACACCCCGCGCAACCAACAACCGCGCCAGACGATTCGCCCGCGCATCCAACTCCCCGAACGACACCCCCACACCCTCGAACACCACCGCCACCGCATCAGGCGTCCGCGCCACCTGCGCCTCGAACAACCCCGGCAACGTCGACGGCCCCACCTCCACCACCGTGTCGTTCCACTCCACCAACACCCGACGACGCTCCACCGCATCCAGCACCTCAACCGCACCCAGCCCGACCTCCGGACCACCCGCCAGCGCCGTCTCCAACGCCGAGACCAGGCCCTCGACGGCTCTGCCCACCAGCGCGACGACCGCCATCGGGTCGACGGGCGCGACGGCGTCCACCGCAGTGCTGACAGCCCGCCCGTCGTCGTCGACGGTCAGAGCGAGCGGATAGTTGGTGGCGTCCCGGGAGAGCAGGGTGCGGATCCCGCCCTTCTCGCCCTCGTCCGGTTGCTGCGGCACCGCCCGGTCGTCCGACTGGTTCGCGGTGTGGCGGTAGTTGAGGAAGGAGGTGAAGAGCGGAGCGCCGCCGGTGAGTCCACTGGCCTGTTGGGCCACGGCGAGCGGCGCGTTCTCGTGTTCGAGGAGCTGCGCCAGCTGGCCGCGCATCGCGGACACCGCGTCCAGGACTCCGACTTCGTCCGTGCGCGCCCGTACCGGGAGCGTGTTGATGAAGGGACCGGGAACGCGTTCGGCGCCGGCTCCGGCGTTCATCCGCCCGAACAGCACCGTGCCGAACACGACGTCGTCCCGGCCGCTGACCGCGCCGATCACCCGGGCCCAGGCGACGTGCATCAGGGTCGCCACGCTGGCGCCCAGGCGACGTGACACCGTGCGCAGCCGCGCCTCCAGCTCGGGAGCCAGCGCTCGGGAGGCGCGTTCGGCCTCGGCGCCGACGCCGCGCACGTCCGTCAGGCCGTACGGGGCCGTCGGTTCGGTGACGTCTCCCAGCAGCTCGGCGAAGAAGTGTTCGTGCTCCGCGCGCGGGACGCTGCGGACCTGTGCCACGAAGTCGCGGAACGGCAGCGGCTGCGGCAGTTCGTCGGCGCGGCCGGTGAGGAAGGCGTGGATCTCGTCCAGCAGCACGGACAGCGCGGTGTGGTCCTGCACCATGTGGTGCACCCGTACCAGGCCGAGCCGGCGGCCGTCCGGTCCGGCGGCCGTGTGCAGCTCGATCAGAGGCGCCCGGGACAGGTCCATGACCCGTCCGACGGTCTCGGTCAGCTCGGCCACCGGGTCGCCGCCCCGCGGATCCAGCGGAACCTCGTGCACCGGGAGTACGGCCTTGCGCCACACCACCTGTACGGGCTCTCGCAGGCCGTCCCAGACGATGCCGGTGCGCAGGATGTCGTGCCGGTCCAGGACCTGCTGGAGCGCATCGGCGAAGCGGTCCAGCAGCTCGGACGAGCCGAACTCCAGGACGGTCGGCTGGACGTAGACGTCTTCGCCGCCGTCGGCGAGCAGATGGTGGTAAAGCAGGCCGTCCTGGATCGGGGCGAGCGGGTAGACGTCCGCGACGTTGGCCGCGCCGCCCTCCACCGTGGCGACGATCCGCTCGATCTCCTCAGCGGTCAGCTCGACCAGCGGAAGCATCTCCGGCGTGATCGCGGTCGCGTCCGCCGGGATCAGGTTCTCGGGCACCTCCACCTGCGGTACGCCGCCCGAGCGGGCGAGACCGGCAGGGGTCGGGCTGTCGAACAGCGCCCGCACCGACACCGCCACGCCCTGCGCCTGCACCAGACCGATCAGCCTGACGGCGAGCAGGGAGTGGCCGCCGAGAGCGAAGAAGTCGTCGTCGACGCCGACGCCGTCCAGGCCGAGCACCTGCGCGAAGGCGGCGCAGAGGATCTCCTCGCGGACAGTGGCGGGACCACGGCCGGAGCCGGGGGCGCGGTCGAGATCGGGCAGCGCCTTGCGGTCGACCTTGCCGTTCGCGGTCAGCGGCAGCTCTTCGAGGACGACGAACGCGGAGGGCACCATGTAGCCGGGCAGTTCCCGGCCGAGCCGCGCCCTGATCTGCGTGGCGTCCAGCTCCGCCGGGTCGGCCTGCGCGACCAGGTAGGCGACCAGCAGGGCGTCACCGGACGTGTCGCGGCGTACCGCCGCCACCGCTCGGGCGACGCCCTCCTGGCGTTCCAGAACGGCTTCCACCTCGCCCAGCTCGATCCGGAATCCGCGCACCTTCACCTGGTCGTCGACCCGGCCCAGGCACTCCAGCTCTCCCTGCGCGTTCCAGCGCGCCAGGTCCCCGGTCCGGTACATCCGCTGTCCGGCCGTGAACGGCGAGGCGACGAAGCGCTCCGCGGTCAGGCCAGGGCGGCGCGCATAGCCGCGCGCCAACTGTGCGCCCGCCAGGTACAGTTCGCCCGCCACGCCGACCGGCGCCGGGCACAGCGACCTGTCCAGCACGTAGGCCCGGGTGTTGGCGAAAGGCCGGCCCACCACGACCGCACCGCCCGTCACCTCGGCCGACGTGGCCCAGACCGTCGCCTCGGTCGGCCCGTACAGGTTCACCGCCTCGATTCCCAGGCCCACGAACCGCTGTGCCAGTTCCTGAGGCAGGGCCTCGCCGCCGACCAGTGCCCGGACACCGGCCGGCCAGTCACCCACGTCGAGCAGGGCCCGCCACAGGGACGGAACGGCCTGCAACGCCGTCGCACCCGAAGAGACCGCCAGCCCTGCCAGCGCGGCCGGATCACGCACCACGGCCTGCGCCGCGAGAACCACCGACGCCCCGCGGACCAGAGGCAGGAACAGCTCCAGGGCCGCGATGTCGAAGGACACCGTGGTCACGGCCAGCAGCCGGTCCTCCGCTCCCAGCCGCACCCGCTGCCCCACACCGAACAGGTGATTGGCCAGTGCGCCGTGCGAGACCATGACGCCCTTGGGGCGACCCGTGGAACCCGAGGTGTGGATGACGTACGCCGTGTTCGCGGGAATCACCGTGACGTCCGGGCGGGCCTCCGGGGCCTCGGCCAGTTCCCGCACCACGGACGGCTCGTCGACGACGAGCACCGGCACCTCCGTGGGGACCGCGCCGGCGACCGCCGACTGGGAAACCACCAGTGGCACTGCCGCGTCCGAGAGGACGAAGGCGATCCGCTCGGCCGGGTACTCCGGGTCCACCGGCAGGTACGCCGCACCGGCCTTGGCCACCGCGAGCAGCGCCACCACCAGGTCGACCCCGCGGTCCATGACCACGCCTACGACGGACTCCGGACCGACACCACGCGCGGCCAGCAGTCGCCCCAGCCGGTTCGCCCGCGCGTCCAGCTCCGCGTACGACACCTGCGCGCCTTCGGCCACCACCGCCACCGCGTCAGGCGTCCGTGCCGCCTGCGACTCGAACAACGCCGGCAACGTGGCCGCCGAAGTCTCCGCCGTCGTGTCGTTCCACTCCACCAGCACTCGGCGACGCTCCGCCGCATCGAGTACCTCGACCGCGCCCAGCGCGACCTCCGGACCGCCGTCCAGCGCCGTCTCCAGCGCCGACACCAGCTGCTCGGCGGCGGTGCGCACCAGCACGCCGACGGCCTCCGCGTCGATCGCCGGGACCGCGTCCACGGTCAGCGCGAGGCCGTCGCCGTCGTCGTCCACGGCGACCCCGAGCGGATAGTTGGTGCGCTCCCGTGCGTACAGCAGGCGGATGCCCTGGCCGTCCCGCTGTTCCTCGGCCGACCGCTCGTCGGCCGGCTGCTCCTCGCCCCGGCCGGGGTTGTGGCGGTAATTGAGGAAGGCGGTGAACAGCGGCGTCTCACCCGCGAGCCCGCCGGCCCGCTGGGCGGTCGAGAGGGCGGCGTGCTCGTGCTCCATCAGCCGGGCCAGCTGGGAGCGCATCTGCGACACCGCCGTCAGAACGCCGGTGTCGGACGTACGCACGCGTACCGGAAGCGTGTTGATGAACGGGCCGGGCACCTGGCCGGGCCCGGCCGCGCCCGTCATCCGGCCGAACAGCACGGTCCCGAAGACCACGTCGTCCCTGCCGGACATCACAGCGACCGCCCGCGCCCAGGCCACGTGCAGAACGGTCGCCGCGCTCACGCGCAGCCTGCGGGCGACCTCGCGCAGCCGGCGCTCGGACGCGGGTGGGAAGGGCACCACCCGGCGGGTCACCGACGTTCCGTCGCCGTGCACCTCGGTGACGCCGAACGGCGCGGTGGTCTCCTCCAGGTCGGCCAGCAGATCGGCGAAGTACCGCTCGTGTGCGGCCCGTTCGACCTCGTCGCGGGAGTGCGCCACGAAGTCCCGGAAGGGCAGCGGCTCAGGCAGGTCGGCGGCCCTGCCGGTGAGGAAGGCGCCCACCTCGGAGAGCAGCAGCTCCAATGCCGTGTGGTCCTGCACCAGGTGGTGGATGCGGATCAGCGCCAGCAGGCGGTCCGTATCCGGCACGGCGGCCCGGTGCACCGTGATCAGAGGGGCCCGGCCCAGGTCCATGGACAGGCCCACGGCGGCGATCAGGTCGGTGGCCAGGTCCTCTCCGTGCGGGTCGAGGGTGACGTCGACGACCTGCGTCGGTGCATGGCGCCACACGACCTGGACGGGCTCGGGCAGGCCCTCCCACACGAGCGAGGTCCGGAAGATGTCATGCCGGTCGAGGACGCTCCGGAGCGCTTGCACGAACGCGTCGAACCTGGCCGGCGAGTCGAACTCCAGCACCGCCGGCAGGACGTAGGCGTCGTCGCCGCCGTCGGCCAGCAGGTGGTGGAAGAGCAGGCCCTCCTGCAACGGACCGAGCGGGTAGACGTCCGCCACGTTCGCCGCGCCGCCCTCCACGCTCGCGACGACCCGTTCGATCTGCTCGGGCGTGAGGTCGACCAGCGGCAGCATCTCCGGGGTGATCGTGGTCGCGCCGGCGGGAATCGCGTTCTCCGGCACCGCGGCCCGCGCGGCGCCCACCGCCAGCGCCAGCCCGGCCGGGGTCGGCGTCTCGAAGAGCGCCCGCACCGGCACCGTCACACCGTGCGCGCGCAGCCGCTCTACCAGCCGGATCGTCAGCAGGGAGTGTCCGCCGAGGGCGAAGAAGTCGTCGTCCGCGCCGACCCGCTCCAGCTCCAGGACCTCGCCGAAGACGGCGCAGAGCAGTTCCTCGCGGGCGTTCGCCGGGACCCGCCCGGCGCCCGCCGGGAGCCGCGGCGGCGCCGGCAGCCGGTCGGCGTCGACCTTGCCGTTCGCCGTCAGCGGCAACTCGTCGAGCAGCACCACGACGGCGGGCACCATCGACGCCGGCAACTGCTCCCGCACGAACGCGCGCAGGTCCGCCGGGTCCACCTCCGCGCCGGGCGCGGGCACCACGTACGCCACCAGCCTGCGGTCGGCGGCCGCCCCGGACGGCCGGGGAACGGAGCCGGTGGAGGGCAGGCTCGGGAAGACCGCAGGGTCACCCGCGCCGTCCACGATCCGCACACCGCTCAGCGGCAGCTCCGGGTTCGTCGTCAGCGTGTCCAGCACGCCCGCCAGAGAGTCGGCGAACAGCAGGGCCGTCTCGGCCTCGAACAGGTCGGAGGAGGCCGTCACCGAGCCCCGGACCCCGGACGGCGCGCCGTCCGGACCCAGCACCTCGGTGAACGACAGCTCCAGGTCGAACTTGGCCGCCGCCGCGCCGACGGGGGCCGAGGAGGACACCTCGACGCGCTCCCCGTCCAGCATCGTCCGCGCGGCGTTCTGCAGGGTCAGCATCACCTGGAACAGCGGGTGCCGGGACAGCGACCGGGCCGGGGCGAGTTCCTCGACCAGCCGCTCGAACGGCAGGTCCTGGCGACCGAACGCGGCGAGGCTCGTCGCCCGCACCCGGCGCAGCGCCTCGCGGAACGTCGGATCGCCGGTGAGGTCGGTGCGCAGCACGAGCGTGTTCACGAAGAAGCCGACCAGATCGTCCAGCGCCTCGTCGGTGCGGCCCGCGACGTCCGTCCCGACCGGGATGTCCGTCCCCGCGCCGAGGCGGCTCAGCAGGACGGCCACGGCCGCCTGCAGCACCATGAAGAGGGTGACGCCCTCGGTCTGCGCCAGCTCCAGCAGCCGGGCGTGCGTGTGCGCGGAGATCTCCAGCCGCACCCGGTGGCCCCGGTAGGAGGCCGCCGCGGGGCGCGGGTGGTCGACCGGCAGTGCGAGCTCCTCCGGAAGGCCGGCCAGCGCGTCGCGCCAGTAGCTCATCTGCCGGTGCAGCAGGCTGTTGGGGTCGTCCACCTCCCCGAGCAGCTCGCGCTGCCAGAGCGCGTAGTCCGCGTACTGGACCGGCAGTGGCTCCCAGTCGGGCGCCCGGCCCTCGCTGCGGGCCTGGTACGCCGTCATCAGGTCACGGGTGAACGGGCCCGTCGACCAGCCGTCGCTGGCGATGTGGTGGAACACCACGACCAGCATCTGCTCCTCCGGCGATACGACCAGGAGCCGGGCGCGGACGGGCACTTCGGCCGCCAGGTCGAAGGTGTGCCCCTCGGCTGCCGCGACCGCGGCGGCGAGCTCCGCCCGGGGCACCTCCTCGACCGACAGCTCCCAGACCAGGTCGTCGAGCTTCAGCACGCTCTGGTACGGCTCGCCGTCCACGGTCGTGAAGACGGTCCGCAGGATCTCGTGCCGGCCGACGACGTCCCGCAGGGCGGCGTTCAGCGCCGTCCGGTCCGTTCCCCCGCCGAGCGGGAGGATCAGCGGCACGTTGTAGGTGGCGCTCGGCCCTTCCAGCTGGCTGATGAACCACAGCCTCCGCTGCGCGAATGACAACGGAATCATCGGGACTCCTCCTGGTTGCGCCTCGGCCGCAGGGCCGGCCTGGTCGGTGTCGGCGCCGTCTCCTCCGCCAGTCGGGCGGCGAGCTCGGCCGGAGTGGGGGCGTCGAACAGCACCGCGATCTCCAGCTCGACGTTCAGCAGGGTCCGGATCCGGTTGGCCAGGCGGACGGCGAGGAGGGAGTGGCCGCCGAGGGCGAAGAAGTCGTCCTCGACGCCGACCTCGGGCACGCGCAGCACCTCGGCGAACGCCTCGCACAGCACCCGCTCGCGCTCGTCCGCCGGCGCCCGGCCGGACCCGGCACCCCCCGACAGCCCGGGCGCGGGCAAAGCCTTGCGATCCAGCTTCCCGTTGCCGGTCAGCGGCAGCTCACCGAGCACCACGACCGCCGACGGCACCATGTACTCGGGCAACCGGGTCGCCGCGAACTCCCGCACCAGGCCGGGCAGGGCGTCCAGTTCCTCGTCGGGATCGTCGGCGACGACATACGCCACCAGACGCACATCCCCGGGCACGTCCTCACGGGCCACCACCACGGCCTGCCCGACCTGCGGATGACCGGCGAGGACGCTCTCGACCTCGCCCGGCTCGATCCGGAAGCCACGGACCTTCACCTGCTCGTCCGCACGCCCCAGGAACTCCAGCTGACCGTCCGACCGCCAGCGAGCGACGTCACCCGAGCGATACATCCGCACACCCGGCACGAACGGATCCGCCACGAACCGCTCCGCCGTCAGACCAGGACGCCGCACATACCCCCGCGCCAACTGCACACCGGACAGATACAACTCGCCCGCCACACCCGGGGCGACCGGACGCAACCCCTCATCCAGCACATACAGCCGCATGTTCGCCACCGGACGACCGACCGGCACCACCGCACC